>JAEYPZ010000162.1:0-8348 GCA_023410275.1 Bacillota bacterium | reverse complement strand
CTCTCACACAGGCCGGTCATGCATCTTTTATTCTGTTGATTTGTGTTTAACATTGTAATAATAAACATATGCCTGACCTCCTTTTCTTCAAATTAATTCTTGAGTATGTTAACATATAATGGCAGCTAATGCAAGAAAAAAATGAAAAATATAATCAAAAGCAGCAAAATAAAGTTTACGCCAGCAGCAATAATAGCTTCTTGAACCCTTGCTCCAGCTGTATTTCTGCCTGTTAATTACCATGAATTAATCTGGAATCATTATGTAAAACAGAATAATTCATGAACTTATGAATTGCAATAAAGAATCTTTTACGTTAATATATCTGTAGCATATAAATATTTCCAGCGCAATAATAAAAGTAATTTAGGATATTGAATGGAAAGAGGAGAAATCTCATGAATATTAAACCATATGTTAGAAAAGCACAGTATTATGAAACAGACCAGATGGGTATTATCCATCATGCCAATTATATCCATTGGATGGAGGAAGCAAGGGTGGATTTTATGGAACAGGTTGGATTTGGATATGACCGGGCAGTAAAAGAAGGCATCGACTTTGCACTGCTAGGTTTATCCTGTGAGTACAAGTCCATGGTCTCCTTTGGGGATACCGTTAACATTGAGGTTTCGATTTCAGCCCTGACGGTGACCAAAATGACAGTTCACTATCAGATTACGGATGCTGTAACCGGTAAACTTCGGACAACAGGTGAAAGTACCCACTGCTATTTTGACTCCAATAGAAAGCGCCCGGTTTCACTGAAGAAAGTCCTTCCTGAGCTTTATGATTTATTTGCTTCTTATGTAGCTTAAAGATATAAAAAGCGTCTAAGTATATAGATGAAAACAGTATCTTCATCAATATACTTAGGCGTAGATGAATATTTTTCAGTGAAACTAATAACATATTCATCTTTCATACTTCTTTATAAAATTTTTTCATTTCATTTTCCTCCCTATTGTATTATAATTACATTAATTGGAGCTTTAGAAATGTTTTTACACTTATGGGGGCATTCGCCAATGAAAAAAGTGCGAATTTTAGTTATTTTTATTATATCATTGCTTTTATGTCTATTTTTTTACATTTATATGTTTTATTCATCATCACATTCATCAACCTTGGGTTCTTATTATGGAATATCCAAAGATAAATATTGGGAAACCTCCTTCGAAGTCTCTAAAGCAAATAATGATATAATTCTTAAGGGTGAAGTTGTTTGCTTAAATAATAAAATGATGAACAAATTTAGTGATGAAGAAATATCTGATAATGTAATCACAATTTATAAGAGTAATGGTTTGAGTTTTGGCGGAAATTATATAAATACAGAAAGCAACAAATTTACATTAATTAATTATGTAAAGGATGATGGATATCCTTACAATAGGATGGTTATAGCTATAGGAAAGGATAAAATAGAGTTAAAAATATCCAAAAATAAATAACGCACTCATTAACATAGTCGGTATGTCCTGTTTTTCAAATCCCCCAAATGTCCATTTTGGGGGGATTTATTTTTTCTCCACAGGTTGTTTTATCAGTATAAAACTTAAGTTATTGAAGTACCAATTGGCATTACAATTATGATTAGCTTTAACTTCTATGGCTCAACAGAATCAGGCAAAGCCTATTCTTTTGATTTTTGCTTTTTCTGGTTTGGGATATATATCTGGTCATATCGGTCAATCTTCCCATTCAAACGCTCCAGGGTTACTTTCATTTCTTCCATTTTAGCCATCAGTAACGTCCGCTGCTCGACTAAAAGCTCCCTTCTGGCCTCAAGAGAACTATCGCCTTTCTGGTACAGAGATACATATTCAATCAATACTTCAATGGGAAGCCCTGCATTTCTCATGCACTTTACAAACTCAATCCATCCGCAGTCCTCTTCCGTATAATCCCTGATTCCGCTTTTATTTCTGTTAACTCTTGGTAACAGGCCGATACGTTCATAATAGCGCAGCGTGTCCTGGGATAATTCATATTTTCTGCTCGCCTCTGCGATTGTCATTACTTTCTTCCTCCTTTTTGCTTCCATTACTATTCACATATATGGGAATGATTAATCTACCAAGTGGTTGTTTTGTAAACATAGCGGTCCCCAACTTCTCTGAAGTTAATTATACTATAAACTAACTATAAATTAACTTTAGCATCTGGAGCCCACTCCAAGTCAAGCATTATTCTGTATTTGTCTATTTTGGTATATGTATGCATAAATTTGTATAAATCATAAAAATATAGTGTATATAGTTTGATTTGGTTTAGCAACTACCCTTACTTTTATTGTTAGTAGGATTGAAATAACAGAAAAATATAGCATTTGCCATTATGAAAAAAATCTTAGAACTCTTCGACAAAATTCTGCCCCATTGGTGAACTCAATCAGCAGCAAAACAAAGGACAGCTAGATGCGCTGCCCTTACTGAAACTTTCTCTAATCTCCTAAGGAAAAAGTTGTACAGATTAAAAGTGATAGAATATATAGTTAAAAGAACAATGAAAGATTCATAGGAGTGCTGTATTACCCCTTTAAATTGATGATTAATTTTCCATCTTCATAAGCAATAAAGGAACTTTTCTTAATATATGGTTTATAGCTGTCCTTCCTAATATCTCCAGTACGGAACACAGAAAGCATAAATCCAATCAAACCTGAATTGATGAGAAGTGCCGCCTTTCCATAAGATACCAGGGGCAGAGAAAGTACGGATAATAAACCATACCCCAGGTTACCGGCAATATAAATAACTGTCTGCATTATAAATGTAAGCAGAATTGCCATTGACACCATTGATCCCAGGACACTTTTCTGCCTGGATACATATAAAAAACCCAGGACAGAAAAAGCGGTAAAAATCATTACAACTCCAAAGAATGCAACCCATCCCCAATGATGGGCCATAGTCGTAAGAATAAAGTCGTTTCCAAAATACGACATAGATAATACATTCTCCCCATATTGCCGTGGAACACTGCCTTCCCCTATAAATGCCGCATTGGACATCAGTTCCCGAATTAATACGAGTTGATACCCCCTCGGATCAGAATAAGGATTTAACAGGGTACTAAGCCGGCTTATCCGGTAAGCGTTCTGGAAAAGCCAGATACACGTAAGTCCAGCGGAACAAGCAACAGGAAGCAGCACCAGCAGCATACCGGTTTTTTTGCTGACACCAAACCACCCTCGTGCAACCGCAATCCCAAGTAGTATGAAAGCTATGAGAGTAAACATTACAAAGCCTGTAGCTGATGGAATAAGCAATAAAATGACCGCATATGGCAAATAACCTAACCCGCAGCAAAGAATCCCCCAAACTCCTTTGTTTCTCATAGCATAGAGAAAAAGCGAATATGTCAGCGGAAATATCAATGATAAATACGCTAAACTCACGGAATATGGCCCCAGGACAAACCAGGCTCTGCCAATAATCTGGGAAGACTGCAGGACGCCCAGCACACCAATTACCAAAACAAAATAATAAGATTGTTTCGGATACTTTCCTAAAATTGAAAAGTCAAGAAAATAGGTAATAAAAAATACAGCCGCTGCGGCTATGTACGGGAAAAGGCTAAAGCTGCCCCGGGTATCCCCTGGGGTATCGGTTAAATAACTGGCTCCGGCTCCAATTCCCATTAAAAGCAACGTTAAAATAATCAATGCCCATTGAGGTTTTGGTTTATGTGTTTTATCCAAGGCCATTCCGACCGCAACTGCATCACCCATTTGAATTATTGCATTACGGGTTGCGGTATCTTCCCCCTGCCCTTCGCAAATATAGGCATCTCTCTGGTCGCAAAGATGGTTCTCTATTTCCTCTCCAATGACAGGATGTGCTTTTTTCCACCTTATCTGCTCACAGACAGTCTCACTGTATTTTTTGATTTCATCAAGTGGCTGCATAGCCTGCACCTCCCTTCAATACCTTATTAACTGCGGAGGTATAATCTATCCACTCCTGCTGTTTATCTTTCAGGAGCTTTCTGCCCTTTTTAGTGATATGATAATACTTCCTTATTCTGGTTCCCTCTGTTTGTTCATCATAGGACTCCACCATGCCGTCATTTTCAAGTCCATGCAAAATCGGATATAATGTCCCTGCCTTAAGATTGAAGGTATTGTCCGATTTCCTGGCAAGTGTTTCAATCATCTGATATCCGTACATATCTTTTTCATCCAACAGCTTTAAAATAAGAGTCGTTGTACTGCCGGTCAGCAGACTTTTATCAATAGCCATATATCGTTCTCCTTTATATAGATTATCTATATATGTTATTATATATAGATAATCTATATATGTCAATATAGTGAGGTGATTTATACCTGTAAATTGATTGAAACAATTTATACATGCCATTATTGCTTCAGGTATCAGAATATTATACTTATTGAATGTATGATGCTAAGTAACAGTAAGCTTCACAAGAAGCTCATAGCTTTAATTCAAAAGGGCTGCTGTAATACATTGACCTGACTGGCATTTTGATGACAGCCAGGTCAATGTATTACAGCGGCCCTTTTGATACTGAGTATTGGTTATCGTTACAAAGCAATGCTTTTAAAGACTATTCCTTTATTATAACAAGATTTTTTAATGACACATCCAATATGGGGGCGGAGTGTGTTAAGGCTCCGCAGGAAATAAAATCAACTCCTATATCCCTTAGCTTCATAATCTGCTCCTTTGTTACATTGCCGGAACATTCTGTCTTAGCCCTGCCAGCTGTGATTTCCACCGCCTGCTTCATCATATCGATGCTCATATTGTCTAACATAATGATATCCGCACCGGCCTCCAGAGCCTCCTTTAACATTTCCAGGTCCTCTACCTCCACCTCGATTTTCCGCACAAAGGGAGCGTATTCCTTTGCCAGTTCAACTGCCTGCTTTACTCCGCCGGCAGCCGCTATGTGATTATCCTTTAACAGAATTCCGTCAGAGAGATTATACCTGTGATTAAAGCCTCCTCCTGCTTTGACTGCATATTTCTCAAATATTCTCATACCAGGCGTTGTCTTTCTGGTATCCAGTAACCTGGTATTGCTTCCCTCTAAAAGGTCGGCCGCTTCCTTTGTATATGTCGCTATTCCGCTCATACGCTGGAGATAATTCAGTGCCGTTCTTTCCCCTGAGAGCAATGCCCTGGCATCGGCTGTTACCACTGCAAGGAGGTCACCGCTTTTCACCTTATTCCCATCCTTTACATAGGCTTCCATCTTTGCAGACGGATCTAAGAGAAAAAATACCCGGAAAAAGACCTCAAGCCCTGCCATGACACCATCCTGCTTGCATAGAAGCTCTGCCCTGCCTGTTTTTTTCTCCCTTATTACTGCATTGGTTGTGATATCCTCACTGGAAATATCCTCCCTCAATGCTTGCAATATCAGCTCATCCATATTTAACTTGAAGGTTATTTCGTTGTACATTCTGCTCTGCCCTTTCTATTTCCTTTAATACCAGTTCCTTATTTTTTGCCTGCAGCTTCCCATAATCATAATACTGGGCAAGGTCTACCGCTACCGGGGAAAAGCTTATCTTTTGATGCTGTGCCAAAATATCCTTTGCAGCTTCCCTTGCAAAAACCAGGCTTTCCAGCAGGGAATTGCTGGCAAGACGGTTTGCCCCATGCACTCCGTTGCAGCTGGTCTCTCCCACTGCATACAGGTGCTCCATGGAGGTCTTACTGTTTAAGCCTGCCTCTATTCCTCCCATAAAATAATGCTGTGCAGGTGTGACAGGAATGCAGTCCTTTGTAATATCAATTCCTTCCTCCCTACAGCGCATATATATATTGGGAAACCGCCCTGTCACGACATCACTTCCCATGTGGGCAACGGAAAGCCATACATGCTTACTGCCTTCCTTTTTCATCTGCTGAAAGATTTTCTGTGTCAGAATATCCCTTGGTAAAAGCTCATCGACAAAGCGCTCCTTTTTCCCATTAAGAAGGTAAGCGCCTTCTCCCCTTACAGACTCTGAAATCAGGAAGCGCCTTCCAGGCTTTTCCGTATACAGGGTGGTAGGATGAATCTGTATATAGTTAATATTCTTTAACCGGATATGGTGTCTGACAGCAAGTGCCAGGGAATCCCCCGTCAAATGAGGATAATTGGTGGAAGCCTGGTATAAGCCTCCGATTCCCCCTGTTGCCAGCACTGTAAAATCCGCATCCAGTCTTAGGTTAATACCCTCCTTCGTGCGGATTACAACTCCGCTGCAGCAGTTGTCACTGCATATCAAATCTATCATTTCGGTATATTCCATCAGGATAATATTGCTTTTCTTTTTTACCTGTGCCAGGAGTTTTTGTGTAATCTCCTGCCCGGTAATGTCCTTGTGGTATAAAATTCTTGGCTGGGAATGGGCGCCTTCTTTTGTGTAAAGGAATTTTCCTTCTCTTTGCTCAAATTCCACTCCCATTGAAACCAAATCTTGAATAACCTCCGGGGATTTTCGTATCATCCGGGATACTGCTGCCTTGTCATTTTCAAAATGTCCGGCTTTTAAAGTATCCGTAAAAAAGCTTTCATAATCTGCTTCTTCCTTCAGTACACATATTCCTCCCTGGGCCAGATAAGAATCGCTCATTTCCAGGGAACTCTTTGTAATCAGCCGGATTGTTTTATCCTCCGGCAGGTTAAGTGCGCAGTACAGACCGGCTGCGCCGCTTCCTACTATAACAACATCTGCTTTTATATTCATATTAGCTCCCATCACATGTTCCATCTGCTCGCAGATGGAGCACTGCCTTAAATCAGGGTGTGAATTATGCTTCTCAATCATTCACACAAGCTCCCATTGTATGCTCCATCTGCTTGCAAATGGGGCACTGCCATAAACCAGGGTGTGAATTATGCTTTTCAACTTTTCACGAATCCCCTTACTTTGACATAGTAAGCATTCTCTCAAGGGGTCTGTTTGCTTTGTCATACATTTCTTCGTCTAATTCAACTACATTGCTCATGGATTGTAACTGTTCCAAAATTTTTTCCGGGGTTATCCTCTTCATGTTCGGGCAAAACTGCCTGTGCCCTACCGAATAGAACTTCTTCTGGGGATTCTTTAATTCCAGCTCGTAAAGTACTCCCATTTCAGTGCAAATAATGAAAACTTCCCCTTCACTTTTCGTGGCATACTCTATAATACCTGAGGTACTTCCGATATAATCCGAAATCTCCAATACATCCCATGTACATTCAGGATGGGCCAAAACAATTGCCTGGGGATGCAGCTGTTTTGCACGTTCAACATTTTCTCTTGTAATGCTTGTATGTACATGGCAGAATCCGTCACTTAATATGAAATTCTTTTCGGGAATCTTCCCTGCAAGATATCTTCCCAGATTCCCGTCAGGTATAAAATAAACCGTCTCATTTGGCAGGGCCTTTACTATCTTTAAGGCATTGGCTGAGGTCACACAGACATCAGAGTGGGCCTTAATCTCAGCAGTGGAATTCACATAGCAGACTACCGCTGCGTCCTTATGCTTTTTTCTGACTTCTTCTATTTCATCAATATCAGCCATATGCGCCATCGGGCAATCGGCATAACTGTCAGGCATAATAATTGTTTTCCCGGGATTAAGCAGCTTTGCACTTTCCCCCATAAAGGATACACCGCAGAATAAAATCGTCTGCTGAGGTATCTCTGTTGCTATTTTACTAAGATAATAAGAATCTCCGACATAATCAGCAAGAGCCTGAATCTGCCCGTCGGTGTAATAGTGGGCCAGTACCGCTATATCCTTTTCTTTTTTCAATTCCTCTATCTTATTTTTTATGTTATCTATCACTCATCACTTCCCATTTGTATTTTTCGCCATTATAGCACATGTCTTGTCACCTGACAAGTCAAATAAATTGAAGCTCACGACAAAAAAGGAAGGAGGTTTATGGAAACGGACGATGACCAAGGGGGTTGTTTGGGTGTTTTGTTACGCGAGAACCCTTATTCCACTAAAGCGGCAGAAAACGTGACTGGCAGGCAAACCAATGCCAAACTCGCTGTAACAACTATGGCTGTGTTAGTTATCAAGCTCAAACAGTGGCATTGCTTTACCTAGTCACGTTTCCTGCCGCTTAAGTGTCATAAGGAACCTCTTGAGACAAAACACCCAAACAACCCCCTTGGTCATCTATGTATATCATAATTGGGTCTTATATGTTTGCCGTGCCCAAAACCCTATAAAACCAAACCAATACAACAACCATGCAAGAGTTTATTGCCAATCCCCAGATGATTTTGGCTTACCTTTCGTAATTTTCTATTGAGGAGTTCCCTAATGACACTTAAATGGCAGCAGCTGTTCCTAGGTAAAATTATACCACTGTCTGAGCTC
>JAEYPZ010000159.1:0-140822 GCA_023410275.1 Bacillota bacterium | reverse complement strand
GAGCTCAGACAGTGGTATAATTTTACCTAGGAACAGCTGCTGCCATTTAAGTGTCATTAGGGAACTCCTCAATAGAAAATTACGAAAGGTAAGCCAAAATCATCTGGGGATTGGCAATAAACTCTTGGACAGTTGTTGTGTTGTTCTATCCTTATAGGGTTTTAGGTACGGCAAATCACAAGACCAAATAATGGATATAAACAGATGACCAAGGGGGTTGTTTTGGCATTTTGTCTCAAGAGGTTCCTTATGACACTTAAGCGGCAGGAAACGTGACTAGGTAAAGCAATGCCACTGTTTGAGCTCGATAACTATCACAGCCATAGTTGTCACAGCGAGTTTGGCTTTGCTTTGCCTGCCAGTCACGTTTTCTGGCGCTTTAGTGGAATAAGGGTTCTCGCGTAACAAAAGGCCAAAACAACCCCCTTGGTCATCGTCCGGTTCCATAAACTTCCTTCATGCGTTTGTCATGGAAACCTACTAGAATAAATTCAATACCCCTGATATACTAACCCTCAAATCATTTCTGGTTCATAAAATTGAAATTATGTATTATAACCATAAGTTTTATTTTTTACCTTTATAGGTCAACCCATACCCCAGCGGATAAAGATACTCCGCATCCTTTTTCCCAATGTCCTTTATACTCTTATAATACGGCATCGAAAGCTTTCCTGTAAAGTTGGTCTCTCCCGTTAATACGGAGGCTATTCCATCACCCTGGGTACCGGGAAGGTAGCACATTACAATGCTGTCCCAATTTTTCACATGATTGGATATGAGTACATTCCTGCCAGCTACTATTAGCGCAACTGTGGGCTTTCCAAGGCTCTTTGCAAATTTGATTGCCTCTTTATTTTCTTCTAAGCCCTTTACACCGGTTATGGACAAATCCCTTGTATCTCCCTCATATTCCGCATAAGGTATTTCTCCTATTGCAAGTATTACAACATCTGCTTCTCCTGCTTTGTCCTTCTCCGTAATAATATTCAGGTCATACTGCTCGGCATACTCCTCCAGCCCCTCCAATATGGTAGTCCCTTCTGCTGCTTTTTTTCCGTCCTTATCAGAAAGGCCCTGCCAGGTACTCATCCAGCCGCCGCACTGTACTCCCATATCATCCGCTGCCGGGCCTGTAACAAAAATCGTAGTGCCCTGTTTTAAGGGAAGTATATTTTTTTTATTCTTTAAAAGAACAAGGGATTTCTCCACCAGCTGCTTTGCCAGGCCTTGGTATTCATCACTTCCAAGCTCCGTCACCTGATGGTTAAGCTTTTCCATATAAGGGTCTTCAAATAAGCCCATCTCAAGCTTCACCCTTAATATCCTCTTTACCGCATCATCAATTCTTGCCATGGCGACGGTTCCCTTGTTTACGTTTGCTACAATGCCATCAATTGCTTTCGCATAATCAAAAGGTTCCATAAGCATATCCACACCTGCATTAACAGCAAAGGCAATTTTCTCCTCAAAGGAATCTCCTTCTAAATCCTTTACCGCTTCCCAATCTGATACAACAAAGCCTTTAAAGCCTAATTCTCCCTTTAAAACATCCGATAGCAGGTATTTATTCTCATGCATGCTGGTTCCTTGATAGGAGCTAAAGGAAGCCATAACAGTTTTTACTCCGCTCTTGACCAATTGTTTATAGGGAGCCAGATGGATCTTATAAAGCTTACTTTTTGAAATATCCGTATCCCCGCGGTCCAGGATACCATTGATAATCCCGCTTCCGTAGGAGGTTCCCCCATCTGCTACGTAATGCTTTGCTGTTCCGGCCACTCCATGCTCCTGCAAGCCTCTCAGATAAGCAGAAGACAGAGTTGAAACTATCTTAGGGTCAGAGGATAAGCTTTCATAGGTTCTTCCCCATCTGGGGTCCTGACCGACAGCCACACAGGGGGCAAAATTCCAAAGGGTGCCTGTAAGCTTCATCTCCTCCGCAACAGCCGCTCCCATCTGGTACATCAGGTCCGCATCATTAGCAGCTCCCAGGCCGATGTTATGAGGATATACCACAGCACCCTTTAAGAGATTCTGCCCGTGTACTGCGTCCACACCGTATAAAAGCGGGATACCAAGTCTTGTCTTCATAGCCGCTGCTTGAAGATTATGTATCATACTGTTCCAATCTGACAGTGTATTTTTACCGGGATAGGACCCTCCGCCGCTGAGGACGGAACCAAGAGCAAGCTTTGTTACTTCACTTTCCTTCACGGTGTTCCTTTCGGCTTGCAGCATCTGCCCGGCCTTTTCCTCTAAGGTCATCTGGCTCAGTAATATTTCAACTCTGACTTCTATGGATTTCGTAGTATCCAGATAGCCCCTGTCAATAGAATCCGCTTTCGTGGGTTCTGCCGCCTTGGTTGTTGCCGAAGGTCCTTCCTCCGTAATATGCTTTGGTTCCTGTTTCCTGGTTTCCTTATTTTGCACGCCGGTACAGCCTGTTAACAGAAATATTATAGCTAAACAGAATAAAGCTGCCCCACTTATCTTGCTCTTCCCCATATTCTTCTCCTATCCTTATACTTACAACTATTATAGTAAAAAGAATCTGTCATTTCAAGTAGGCAGCCCTATGAATATAACCTTATTATATTTTATTTGACATAAAATCCGTGATATTAACACTATCCTTTCATTGTCTGTTAAATAAACTTTCTTCAAAACTTATATACTTTTTCCCTGCTATATAAAATATTCGATGGATTTCTCCGGTGTTATTCTGGATTTGGCATTATATAAAAGCATGGCTTCCCTGTTTGAGATATTGCCAAAAGCATAAGTCCGTGTACTTTCCTCATTAAAAATATCCATCTTGACCTTACGGTTCATCTTTCTGGGTTCATTATTTACCTTTATAATATTTATGCCATCCACGGAACTGTCGTAATCATAGGGATCAAACAGGCAGACATACTCTTCCTCTATCCCGGTCAGCAGAACATAATGCTGATAGCCTTCCAGCCAGCATCTTATAATTACGGTTCCACCCTGCTGCAGGCAGCCGATAATCCTGCTGTTCTGTTTTATCCATACCAGCTCATTCAGGAGCATTTCCGTATAGATTGGAAAATGCTTGGTCTCACCGAATTGATTGAACCACTTGGACAAATACATCATTGCCATTCTTGAGGTACCGCTCTTACCGGATTCTCCTTCGCTGTTATATTCGTCCAAGGTGTATAAGGAGATTGCCTTTAATATGTCCGGCACAATTTCTTCCCGCTCAAACAGGTATCTCATAGCATTTAAGAGCGTGGTCGGTCCGCAGTCATATTCCGATGTCTGATAACTCAATACATTTTTCATGTTAACCCCTTTCACGGATGTCTGATTTCATATTTGATATTCCCTGAATTCCCGGTGAAAAAATCTGCCGCAGCTGCAACCAGACACGGCACTCATTTCTTTATTATTTACTGGAGGGATCAAATGCATCCCTTAACGCATCCCCAATAAAATTAATACTAATGACCAGAAGGATTATCACAATGCCGGGGGGCAGCCAGAGCCAGGGTTTGGAGGTAAGAATGGATAAGGACTGGGCGCCGTTCAGCATATTTCCAAGACTTGCCTGGGGAGGCTGGATACCCATTCCTAAAAAGCTCAGGGCAGCTTCGTCCAGCATGGAGATAGCAATTACGGAAGTTGCATACACCAGTATGGGTGCTATGGTATTGGGAAGTATTTCTGAAAACAGTATATACCGCTTGGGCATTCCTGCTACTATGTCGGCCTGGATATAGGGCTTTTCTCTAATGGAAAGCACATTGCCCCTTACAAGCCTTGCTACTCCCGGCCAGTCTACAAAGCCAAGGATTAATATAATCGTATTAAGGCCCGGCTTAAAGATTGCGGCTGCCACAAGCACCAGCAATATGTAGGGAAAGGACATGACCATGTCCGTAAACCTCATTATAATCATATCCAGCACTCCGCCAAAATACCCGGACAGCAGGCCAAGTATCACTCCTATTACTGTTGATACCAAGGTTGCCGCCACTCCTACAAAGAGTGATATTCTCATACCATATAACAGCCTGCTCAGAACGTCCCTTCCCACCTGGTCTGTTCCAAGAAGAAAGGATTTTGTCGGCGGTGTGCCAAAATCGCCCACTACCTTATTGGGGCCAAAAGGGGCAATAAATGGTGCGAGCGCAGCACAGACCACGGCAATAACTACAAACACCAATCCTGCTGCCGCAAGCCTGTGTCTGAAAAACCGTTTTAATACCCTTCCGCGAATGGCCTTTTTGCCACTGTTATCTGTCTTTTTATTCTTCATCCTGTTCCTCTTTCATACAGAGATTTATTCTGCTTCATGCTTCCTTTACACTTAATTCTGCTATCCCGCTGCTATTTATACTGAATTGTCGGGTCTGCAATGGCATAGAGGATATCTGTAAGGAGATTAGCCGCCAGAACCACAAGGGCCGATATCAGGCACACTCCCATAATCACAGGGTAGTCCCTGTTTATAATTGCGCTCATGGTCATAAGTCCAAGACCCGGCCAGCTAAAGACCTGTTCAATAATAATGGCTCCTCCAAAAAGGATGGGAATTTCCATTCCAAAGACTGTAATAACCGGAAGCAGGGCATTGCGAAGCCCATGCCTATTAATCACCCTAAAGTTCCCGATTCCCTTGGCCTTTGCAGTCCTAAGATATTCTTTGTCCAGAATTTCCAACATGGAGCTTCGGATATAACGGATATTATTCCCCGCCATGGAAGAGGCCAGCACAATGACCGGCATAACCATATGCTTTGCCACATCCAGGAAGCCTGCCTTTGTACCCAGGGTGGTCATACCGCTGGAAGGCAGTATTCCGAGCTTAATGGTGAATACATATATAAGCAGCAGTGCCAGAAAGAATCCGGGTACACTGGTTCCCAAAAAGGAAAGGGTCACTACCGTATAATCCCCGGGTGAATACTGCTTGACCGCACTGTAAATACCGGCAGGTATTGCAATAATCATACTGACTATCAGAGAGGTTCCCATCAGCAAAAGGGTGGGACCAATGTAAGTCTTAATCATATTGGCTACCGGCTGGTAATTTTTCATGGAAACTCCGAGATTTCCATGGAGCAGCTGCTTTAACCACACAAAGTACTGGATATATACAGGTTCATTAAGGCCAAGGGCAATCCTCTTAATCTCCACTGCTTCCTGGGACACTCTGGCTCCCTGGAGCATCTGCAGGGGATTTCCCGCAAGGCTCATCAGAAAAAAATCAATAATGGTAATGCCGATCAATACCGGAACAGCAATAAGAAGACGTTTTATAATATACTTAAGCATCCTCAGCCTCCTCTCTTACTGGTTCATTCATCAGAACAGGACAGGCTGCAAGATGACTGCTATCCCCGTTCAGAGCAAGAAGCTCCGGCTCTGTTCTGCTGCATTTCTCCGTAGCAAAGGGACACCTGGGGTGAAAGCGGCAGCCGGTGGGAATATGGTTCAAAGAAGGAATCTCTCCCTTTAATACAAGCCTTTCCCTGTCTCTCGCTTCAGGATCAGGCACCGGCGCGGCACTTATGAGGGCTTTCGTATAGGGATGCACCGGATTTTGAAAGAGCTCACCGGCCTCTGCTATCTCTACAATCTTCCCCAGATACATTACCGCTATCCTATTACTTACATACTTTACCGCATCCAGGCCGTGACCTATGAAAAGATAGGTAAGTTTTAGCTCCTTCTGCAGCTCCTTCAGGAGGTTAAGTACCTGTGCCTGAATGGATACATCCAGTGCGCTTACCGGTTCATCGCATAGAATCAGGCTGGGCTTGAGGGACAGTGCTCTTGCGATACCAATTCTCTGCCTTTGCCCGCCTGAGAATTCCAACGGATATTTATACAGGGCATTCCCCGGCAGTCCGACCATATCCATAAGCTCACGCAGTCTGCCGTCAAGCTCTGACCTGCTTATCAGCCCGTGATACAGCATGGGGGCCGCAAGGATATCTCTTACGCTTTTTCTTGGATTTAACGAAGAATAGGGATCCTGGAAGACCATCTGTATTTCTCTGCGAAGATTCTTTGTAAGCCTGGTCCTGCCCGAAGCAAGATCCATCCCTCTATAGTATATTTCACCCTCCGTAGGCTTTTCCAGGACTGCCAGCTGCTTGCCTATGGTGGATTTTCCGCAGCCGGATTCCCCCACTAATCCAAGAGTCTCTCCTCCATATATTGTAAAGTCAACCCCATCCACAGCCTTGATTACATCTACCGTGTGAGGAATGATTCCTCCCCGGACAGCATAATGCTTTTTTAAGTGGGTAACCTTCATAAGGGGCTGTTCCTGTAATTCCATTGATATGTTCCTCCTGTCCGCCTGACAAGTTCTAATAGACCTTAATCCGCGCATGCCGATGTCCTGCCTGCGGCGCTGCCCGGATCCAGGTGATAAGTACTTATTTTAAATAGTATAAATAATAAGATAATCTATTATGAGTGAAAAATCCAGTCGAAAATTATAATTTTTCATATTTCCAGCATCGGATGGAATGAGCCTTCTCATCCTCTGCCTGCCTAAGCTTCTGGGGAAGGCTGCAAGCCTCCTCTGCAAAGGCACAACGGTTGGCAAAACGGCAGCCCCTGATCCGGTCATAATCCTCCGGAACGGAGCCTTCTATGGGAACCAGCTTTTCCTCCTCTTTCCTGACACCGGGAATGGAACGGAGCAGTGCTTTGGTATAAGGATGCCCCGGGTTATGAAAAAGTACTTTAACAGGTGCCTCCTCCACCACCTCACCGGCATACATTACCAATACCCTGTCCGCCATTTCAGCAACCACACCCATATCATGGGTTATCAGAATGACAGACATGGCAAGCTCCTTATTGAGGCTTTTTAACAGCTCCATTATCTGGGCCTGTATCGTTACATCAAGGGCGGTCGTAGGCTCATCCGCTATTAAGAGCTTCGGCTCTCCGGCAAGAGCCATGGCAATCATGACTCTCTGCCTCATTCCACCCGATAAAGTATGGGGATATTTCTTAAGCAGTGCTTCGGTGTCCGATAACCCCACCTTACCGAGGAGATATTTTGCCTTTTCCTCCGCTTCTTTTTTCGATGATTTTGAATGGCTTTGAATGGCTTCCAGCATCTGGTTCCCTATGGTAAAGACAGGATTCAGGCTGGTAAGGGCATCCTGAAATATCATGGTTATTTTACTTCCCCTGATGTTATCAAGCTCTTTCTCCTTTTTCCCGAAAAGCTCTTCCCCGTCAAAGAGGATACTTCCTTTGTCAACCATTCCATTCTTTCCAAGGAGTCCCATAAGGGAAAGGGTCGTTATGCTTTTACCGGAGCCTGACTCTCCTACAATGCAGAGAATCTCACCCCTGTCAACATGAAAGCTGACATCAGATGCACCGGTAAAGACCTCTTTTCCGCTGCGAAAGCTCACTTCTAAGTTCTTTACTTCCAATAAATGTGTCATTCTGTCACATCCCATTCATTTACGTTAATAAAGGAGCCGTATACATCCGGTGCTGCATTTACCAATCTCTTATTTACAGCACCCATGGCACTGATTACATAGGCTGAAATCATCGGCACATCCTGCTGTACGGCACTGTCAATGGTCAGATATTGCTTTTTGATTTCGCCTGCATCGCTGGTCTTCTGTGTTGCTGCCAAAGCATCCGTTATCTTGCTGTTGGCATAGCCGGTCCATCCGTCTGCTGATAACAGCCAGTTAACATCCGGATAAGGGTCCACCGGCGCATAGGTATACTGCACTGCCATAAGGTCAAAATCCTTGCTTCCGGCCTTGGACATCAGGGTTGCCAAATCCACCGTATTTACCTGAAGCTTAATGCCGATATCAGCAAGGCTTGCCGTAATATAATCCGCTGCCTGGGTAAAGGTGGTATCACCGCTGTTTACATAGAACTGTAAAGGCTTGGAGGAATCCCAGCCGGCACTTACTGCTTCCTTCACCAGTTCCTTTGCCTTATCCGGGTCATAGGCCGTAGGTACCAGGGATGCATCGTAAAAGGGACTGGCACTGGATAAAAAGCCGTCAACTACTTCTCCCTTACCGTTCATAAAACCGCTTACAAGCTTCTTTCTGTCAATACCATAGAGTATTGCCTGGCGGATACGGGCATCTGTTACAGAGGTCGTATTAAAGAAAATGGACTGGTTGGTAACAGGGGCTCCGTAATTTACCGTTACATTGGATAAGCCTTCTACGCCCTTATAATCCTCTTGCAGAATACCGCCTGTTGTCTGCTGTACAAAATCTATCTCACCGGACTGAAGCCCTGTTAAGAGCTGTGCGGCGGTTACAATCTTAATATTCAGCTTATTGATTTTAGGTGCACCCTTAAAGTACTTATCATTGGCTTCATAGGATACATAATGCTGCAAATCCACATTTGCAATTTTATATGGGCCGTTTACAACCGTAGGTGCATTGAACCAGCTGTAGGAAGCCAGCTGGTCCTCCGGTACATCCTTTAATATGTGCTTTGGAACTGTAAGAATATATCTTCCATAGGTATTTTCAAAGGTTGTGAGTGCCATGTCATATTTTGTGGTGAACTGAACGGTTTTGTCATCAATTGCCTTTACGCCCTTAATTTCGGTGGCACCTTCCTTTACAAAGCCATCGTCCCCTACTCCCTCAAAGGCATAGAGTGCCATACTGGCATTGGCAAGTTTAGGGCTTGCAAGCTTTAATACCGTATAAACCACATCATCGGCCGTAACCGGTGTTCCATCGGACCATACCGCATTCTTATCAATATTTACGGTAAAGTTTCTATTATCCTTTGTCGTAATGGAAGATGCTAACATTCCCTGGAATTCCAGCTTGCTGTTAAGCTCTACCAATGGAAGGAATTCAAAGGCTACGGCATACTTTAAGATTTCTGTCGCATCCATAAGAAGGGGATTTACACTGGTCAAGGTATCTGTCATACCGATATTTACAATTTTCTCTTTGTTTCCCGCATCCTTACCGGCCTCTGTTACTCCTGCCTTATTGTTGTTTGTCTTACTGTTGTCTGTCTTGCTGCCGCAGGCTGTCAGAGTAAGGATCAGCAGAAAACTTAATAATAATGCCGCCGCTCTTTTAGTTAATCCTCTTTTCATAAAATATCCTCCTGATTAGTATAGTTTATTGTATTCAATAATTCATATATGTTTACTATAAATTAAACTGTACTTGATTTTACTACCAAGGGAAGTTTTTGTCAATCTATAGAATAAAACGGCACAGTAATTATTTAAGCCACTGTGCCGTTTTTTCCCAAATCATTAATCGAAAATCTCATTTAATACTTTCCTGCTTGTTTCATCCGTTAAAAAGAGTATATCGTCTTCTGCCTGGATTACAGTGTCGCCCTTTGGTATAATGGTCTTATCCTGCCGGTTTACAGCAATTAAAACCGATTTTTTGGGTATTGACAGGTCTTTTACCAGTTTATTCACTGCCTTTGCATTCTCTGATACCTTTATCTGAACAATGGCATAATCTCCTCTGCTTAGTTTAAAGAGGGTGAACATGCTCTTTAAATCCATTTCCTCTACTACGAAATGTCCCATCAGGTCAGCCTGGTTTACTCCGACATCCACTCCCATACTGCTGTTATAAAGCCATGCATTCTTAGGATTGTTCACACGTGCGACCACACGGGGCACTCCAAATTCCATCTTCGCAAGAGTAGAAACCACCAGGTTTACCTCATCTGCTCCTGTAACTGCTGCTACGACCTGCGCATCCTCTATTCCCGCTTTTTCCAGAACGACAGGATCGGAACCATTACCAAATATCAATGCCTCACCGGGAAGTTCTTTTTCCAGCTTTTCAAATACACGGTCCCTGTGCTCTATGACCTTTACCTCATGACCGTTTGACAATAAGAGGTTGGCAAGGTAAGAACCTACCTGTCCTCCGCCTATGACTACAATTTTCATCCTTACTCACTCCTTTCAGCCCAGACCAAGCATTGACTTCAGTTTACGAGTTGCATTGCCCATCACTGAAAGGTAAAGAATATCCTCAGATTCCAGTACGGTTCCAAGGGTCGGCATAAAGGTTTTACTGCCACGGCTGATGGAAACCACCTGTATCTCACCGATTGCGCTGATTTCCTTTACCTGATGCCCTACCAAAAGAGCAGGAACCTCAATTCGAACCATATTTACACTGCCATTTCCCATTTCATACACGCTGTCCAGATGGTTGTGGGTAATAAATTCCGTAGCCCTTTCTATTCCCCAGGTAGTAGTGGATATGGTCTGTATTCCGATTCTGTGGTATATTTCTGCTTTTCTTGCATCATAAAGCCTTGCGATTACTCTGGGGACATGATAGATATTCCTTGCAATCCTTGCAATTACAGCATTTGCCTCGTCACTGGCAGTACAGGACACTACGGCATCTACCTTATCAATTTTCGCTTTGCTAAGAACCTCCTTGTCAAAACCAATACCTGCAACCTTTGTTCCATTAAAATTCTTCCCCAAGCCTTCAAATGCTTCCGGATTCGAATCAATTACGGTAACTGTATGGCCTTTTTTCACCAGGTTCAAGGTCAGTCCCGTACCCATTCGTCCAAGTCCCACTACAATAACTTTCATGTCCTTCACCTCTCTATTTATAATTTTACATTGCCTGACTGTTTATTATGATTTTTTACGAAGAAAGAATTTCCTTATTTCCTCCACTGCCAGAATAATCGGCGGCCAGATGCACAGGAACAGCCAGTCCGAAACATTTAAGGGAGCCGTATGGAATACCTTCTGTAATGGCGGCAGATAAATCAGTAATGTAATCAAAATAACTTCAACTGCAATACCCAGGTTAACGCGCTTATTGGAAAAAATTCCGGATTCAAATACCGACTGCTTTTCTGTTCTGCAGTTAAACACCGCACCAATCTGGCAGAACACAATTGCCGCAAGGCTCATGGCGGTTGCTTTGATATAGACAGGGTCATTTCCTCCCGCCAGGGGTACATTGGGCCATCCATTCTGAATATTCACAAACAGATAAGACATAACGGAACCCAGAGAGCCCAATAAACCATACCAAAGAAAGGCTTTCGTAACAAGCTTTCTGTTCAGCAGCGGTTCCTTCAAGTTTCTCGGCGGTTTGTCCATAATTCCCGGTTCCGGTTTTTCTGTTCCAAGGCCCAGCGCAGGAAGCATATCTGTTCCAAGGTCAATGGTAAGTATCTGCATTACCGTCAAAGGCAGCGGAATAGCTCCTCTTGAAAATAGGAACAGGGCTGATGGTACCGCCTCCGGCATATTGGAATTTAGAATGTATAACAGGAACTTTCTGATATTGCTGTACACGGCCCTTCCTTCTTCAATGGCATGAACGATGGACGCAAAATTATCATCCGTAAGTATCATATCCGCAGCTTCCTTTGCTACGTCTGTTCCGGCAATACCCATTGCCACGCCGATGTCCGCCTTTTTGAGGGCAGGGGAGTCATTAACACCGTCTCCGGTCACCGCTACGATTTCACCCATTTCCTGAAGGTTGGTTACTACTCTTAATTTCTGCTCCGGTGCAACTCTGGCAAAGATGATTTCATCCTTTAAATATTCCTTTAAGGTATCATCGGAAAGCTGCTCCAATTCAAGTCCCGATATAACTCTTGGATTCGGTCCTTTTACAATGCCGATACGTTTTGCAATGCTTTCAGCCGTTAACCCATAATCTCCCGTAATCATTATAATACGGATTCCGGCTCTTCTGCACTCTTCCACCGCAGCGGCCACCTCTGGTCTCGGGGGGTCTGCCATAACTACAAGTCCGATAAACACCAAATCCTGCTCAATAATATCCGGAGTATAGGCACTCATGGCCTTGGGCAGATTATCCTCTTTACGGAGAAGCCTGTAAGCAACCGCAAGAACTCTGAGGCCTTCCCTTGCGTACCTGTCATTGGCTTCCATAATCCGGCTGCGCATTTCCTCTGTCATTGGCTTGGCCTCACCGTTAATGCGTATCCACTGGCTTAATTTCATAACTTCCTTCGGGGCACCTTTGGTATAGGCAATACGGTTAGTTCCGTCCTGGGGCTTTTCCAGCTGATGTATTGTTGTCATTCTCTTACGTCTGGATTCAAAGGGAAGCTCCCTCAGTCTTGGCATCTGTGTGCATAAATTTCCTACATCAAGGCCTGCTTTTCTAGCCACTACTCCAAGGCATGCCTCTGTAGGGTCACCAAGTACCGTATAGCGTAAATTCTCCTCGCTGGGAGGTAGAAGCCTTGCATTGCTGCAAAGAGCAGCTGCCGACAGGAGCAGCTTTATATCCGGGCTCTTATCCGCGGTTATCTTCTTATTATCTTCCAGCAGGTCTCCCTTGGGCTCATATCCCACTCCCGTTACCTGAAATTCTTTTTCTGCCAGCCACAAATGGCTTACTGTCATTTCATTCTGGGTCAGGGTACCTGTTTTATCGGTACATATTACAGAAGTACTGCCCAAGGTTTCAACAGAGGAAAGCTTCTTTACCAAGGCATTTCTCTTTGACATACGCTGCACTGCCATGGCAAGTGCCAGTGTAACCGTGGGAAGCAGTCCCTCCGGAATAAAGGCTACAATCATACCAAGCGCAAAAATAAAAGATGCGGCTACCTTTTCCTTTACAAAAAAGATTGCGGCAACAAAAAAGAATATACCAAAGGTGATAGCAATGACGGATATCTGTTTCGTAAGCCTGTCAAGTTCCTTCTGGAGAGGACTCTCGTCTGCTTCCATGCTCTGAGTAAGGTTCGCTATCTTGCCAAATTCTGTTTTCATTCCGATTTCTGTTACAATAGCCTTACCGTTTCCTTCCGAAACATTCGTTCCTGCAAAGATAAGATTTGGCCTTTCCGCCTTTGTCAGATCCTCACGAAAGATTGGATCGCTTATCTTTCTGACAGGATTTGACTCTCCTGTCAGGGTAGACTGGTTGACCTGTAAATCACTGCATTCCAGGAGTCTTGCATCAGCGGATATTTTATCGCCTTCTTCCAACAGAATAATATCTCCAATAACCAGATCCTCTGCTAGAATTTTCTGCTCTTCTCCGTCTCTTATGACTCTGGCATAAGAGGGTAGCATATTCTTAAGGGCTTCTGTTGCCTTTCCTGCTCTGTGCTCCTGCATAAAGCTGAACACACCGTTAATGACGTTAACCAGCCAGATTGCTATGGCCAGCTGGGGCATGCCTGCAAAAAAAGCCACGGCACCGCCTATCCATAATAATATGGCCATCAGATGGGTAAAATTCCCCAGGAATATCAGGATGACCGATTTTTTCCTTTTTTCTTCAATCAGGTTCTTGCCCTGTTTTTTCTGGTAATCTATCGCCTGCCCGCTTGTAAGTCCTGCCGGCGACGAGCCAAGAAGCTCATATACCTTTTCCGCAGGCAGCTTCGATATATCTGCCTTGCCTTCTTGTGAGTTTGCTGTTTCACTCAATGTAAAAATCCCTCTTTTCAATAGTACTCATATCTTTATCAGTCTTTTGATACTGACAGCTACATTATATGTCTTCCGGTTTAAAAATACAATCCTAACCTTTACATTAAGTATGTATCTCTTTTATACAATTCAAACACCTTAATTCTCTTGTTTTTAAAAAGAGAAAGTAATATAATTGTCTAAAACTCTTACAAAGGAACTGAATTGCTATGACTGCCGATACAAAAAAGAAACAGGCATTACTGCTTGCTGTTGTAATATTATTCTGGTTTGCCCAATATGTGTACATTCCTTATCAAACGCCTTACCTCCTGTCCATACAGGTTTCCGAAGCTTTTCTTGGAAGTATCCTCGGCGCCTACGGCGTCACCCAGATGCTGATGCGGCTTCCCATAGGGGTAATGGCTGATTCTGTCGGCAGGCATAAAATCTTTATACTCTCCGGAACTCTGGCGGCAGGAACAGCTTCCCTTATCCGCTTTTTGCTGCCGGGAGGCACTGGATTTCTGGCCGCTAACCTTCTATCCGGTATGGCATCTTCCATGTGGATATCCTTTATGGTTATGTACACCGGTTTTTTCCCGGAGGAAGAACAGCAAAAGGCAACCGGAAGAATTATTTTATGCAATAATCTTGGAATTTTACTGGGATTCTTGATGAGCTCCCTTCTTTATAAAAATTTTGGTATGCGTTTATTATGTATCTTAAGCATAGGAGCAGGTGTCCTGGCAACCCTCCTGGCTTTCTTTTTAAAGGAAGAGAAAGGAACGGGTGCATTTTCACATATTTCCTTTGATTCCTTAAAGGTCTGCTTACATAAACGTCTAATATTATTCAGCCTTCTGGCTTTAATCCAGCAGGGAGTCCAGATGTCAACCGCAATGTCCTTTACCGCGCAGATTTTAAAGGAAAGAGGTGCCTCAGCGTTTCTTATTGGATTTTCCTCTATTATCTATATGGTGTCCGCCGTGCTGACCTCCGCCTTTTCCTCCTCGAAAAAGGCTGTTAAGATTGGGTCGGGAACTTTGATACCCATCGTATTTTTTACCCTGGGCTTATACTGCATCCTGGTTCCCATTACTCCTTATATCCCTCTGCTTCTTGCCTTGCAGATTCTTCCCGGTATGGCAACGGGAATATTATTCTCCAATCTGACCTCAGAGGCCATGAAGGGAATACCTGCGAAAATAAAATCCACCGCTATGGGATTTTATCAGGCCGTATATGCTCTTGGGATGACTCTCTTTCCCATGTTCACCGGAAGCCTGGCAGCGGGCCGTTCCTATCTTGCTGCCTATATTCTGTTAGCCCTGGCAGCTTTTACCGGCATGGCGGTATCCCTGATCTATTACTGTCTTAACAAGCCTGCGGCTTAGTACTCAGGGAAACTGCCCTCGTGAAATTTTCCCGGGGGAATTCCTCAGGAAACTCCTCGGGAAACTTCACGGAAGACTCCTCAGGAAACTCCGCGGGAAATTCCACGGGAGACTCCTCGGAAGACTCCTCAGGAAACTTCACGGGAAACTCCACGGGAGACTCCTCAGGAAACTCCATGGGAGACTCCGCGGGAAACTCCTCAGCAAACTCCACGGGAAACTCCTCAGCAAACTCCGCGAGAGACTCCCGCAGGCACTCCTATCTTTAGAAAAACATATCAAAATCCTTTTTCTCGTAATTCTTTATAATACGTCCGTCTTCCATCAGCATCATCCTGTCGGCGATGGATAAGCTGTCCGCAACATTCAGTGACAGTATGATAATTGTGATTCCTTTTTCTTTTAACTGGTAAAGCAGCTCCACAATATGTCTTCTCAGATACATGTCTGCGTCGGCAAAGGGCCGGATACATATCAGCAGGTCCGGGTTATATAAATGTACTCTGTAGTATACCAGATTATACAAAGATGCCGGCTCCAGCTCCTTTAGATTGCGCGTATAGATTTCCCTGCCAACATAGCTTTGATACTCCTCTACAATACTCTCCAGAATCCGGTGCTTTATAACAGAACATCCCAGTTTCCTGTCGGAAAGGAAGGTCAGGTTTTCCAGATAGTTCATATCCCAAAAAAGCATGGTCCTGATGGGATTTTTATTAATCGTCATAATTCCCTGCAGCAGGGCTTTTCCGGCCTCTTTGCGGGTATATGGTTTTCCCTTGTAAATAATACTTCCGCTTAACACCTTACTTCTTCCATATATTAAATCCAAAAAGTCCTCATGAATATCACTGCCTTTATCCAAAAGGACAACGCATTCACCTTTTTGTACGGAAAAGGATACCCCCTTCATATTCTTTGAACTGACCTGTTTAAAGGTAAGTATTCCGGCTGCTTCTCCCGGTATGGGCTCTCCCACCTCAAAAGGAATCGTATAGGGCAGAATATGTTCGTCCACCATTTCCTCTTTTGACAGTATCTTGATGATTCTGGCCTCCCTCACCAGCGCAACCCTGTCACTGATCAAAAAAACCTCTTCATGATGATTTCCTAAATACAAAAAGGCAACGCCAAGGCTGCTGTATTCACGAATGTATTCATAGTATTTCATAAGCTCCACCCGGCTTAAGAAACTTGCCAAATCCCTTAATACAATAAGCTTGCAGTCAGCTACCACTGCACGGTACAATTCTACCAGGCACCTTTCGTAATGTGTCAGCTCAAAAGCAGGCTTCTCCGGGCTTATACCGGAAAGCCCCTCGGGAAACAGGCGGTAAAATTCCTTATTCAGCCTGCTTTGGTTTATGATATGCTTCTTTAACCCCTTGCGCATTACAAATATATTTTCCGCAACCGACAGGTTCCCAATTAATCCGTTGTTGTGGCTTATCACATAAATCTGATTCATGGACATACTGCTGTATTCATAATAATTTACCAATTCCTCTTTGTAATAAATCCTGCCGTATTCAATGGGATAATTATTGCACAAAAGCTCAATCAGTTCGTCTTTTCCGCGGGAAGTCAAAAAAATCATGCCCATAATCTCACCCTTAAATATATGGAGGTTGATATTATCCAGGCAGACTACGCCATCTTTTTTCCTTGTCACATTTTCAATTCTCAGGATTTCCTCTTTCATGGCTTTCCTTCTTCCAATCTGCTATTCTGTATGAAAAGGTATGGTAATCTCAACATCGGTTCCTTCGTTTTGCGTGCTGTAGATATATAACCCGTATTCATCTCCGAAGAGGAGCTTGATTCTGCTGTTAACATTGATTAGTGCTATACCGCTTTTTCCGGTATCTTCCTGCTTCATTCCATCAAGGGAAATTGCCCTAAGCTTCTTATTTAATGCAATTACCTTCTCCTCCGGCATACCAAGACCGTTGTCCGATATGGTTATAATCAGACGCTTTCCCGTACCCTCAATTTTAATGCCCACGATTCCTTTTCCTATCTTTTCTTCCAGACCGTGATAAATAGCATTCTCTACCACAGGCTGAAGTGTAAGCTTGGGAATCCTGGCGGACAGCAGCTCCTCTTCTTCACTGCCGGTATCAATGGATATGCTCAATCTGTCTTCAAAGCGGAACTGCTGGATAATAAAGTAATTCTTTACGTTGTTCAGCTCCTCTTCCAGGGTGACCAAATGCTCCACATGGGATATGGTGTAACGGAAAAAGGAAGAAAGTGCCTCCGTCATACGGGCTACCTCCGATATACCTGCGCACAGTGCTTCGCTTCGTATTCCTTCCAGCGTATTGTATAAAAAATGCGGATTGATCTGATTCTGCAAGGCCAGATACTCTGCCTGCTTTTTGGAGGCACTGATCAGCTCCTTGGTATTTAACATCTCCCGAAATTTATTATTCATTTTTTCCGTTGCCGGGCATAAAGGATAACGCAATTCGAATATTCCCTGTAAGATATAGCCCTTTGAAAACAGCTCCATCATCTTTTTCGTTTCCCGGTAAGGCTTAAACACCAGCCGGTAATATCCATATAAAATCATAAAATAGATGAAAAACAGGAACAAAAGTATGGTAGGAAATATGTCAAGGCCTGAGGCTGCCGGCAGCCCTAAGAGCAGTCCCAGGGTAAAGACTGCCAAAAATACAGTTAGTATGGTCTGACGGTATATAAGATATTTTCTGCCTTCTCTTTTCATCATGACCCCTTTCGTAAATGCGGAACCTTTTGTTGATTAAATATTATGGAGCTTAGTTCTTCCCTCTTAATCAACTTTTAAAGTCCTGAATGTTTCCTAGGCATACAGCTTCCTGAATTCATTGGGTTTTAGTCCCGTATATTTTTTAAAGCACTTTGCAAAATGCTTCATATCACTGTACCCGATTTCCTCGCAAATGCTGGCAATGCTCTGATCCGTTTCTCTTAACAGCCTCTTGCATTCATTCATCCGGAGCATTGTTACATATTCTAAAAAGGTAAGCCCCGTTTCCTTTTTAAAAATGGTGCTGAAATAGCTGGTGTTAAATCCTGCCTGGCTGCTGACCTCCTCTAAGGTAACGGAATTTTTAAAGTTACTTTCAATATACTGTTTTGCAATACGGATGGGGCGGATACTTGCCTGCTTCTTATCCTCCAGGACCTGTTTCATGGAGTCTTCCAGGGTTTTTTTAAGAAGCCCGAACAATTCCTGTATACTAACGCAGTCGTCTGCATTCTCATTGAATTCCGGCAGTAATTTCTCTCCTCCCGAAATGTGAATGTTATTTTCCTTTAAGGTCAGCAGATATATATTCAGTACCTCCTTTGTCATCTGTAAAATCTCATGCCCGGTGATTCCCGGATATTCAAGGAGAATTCTTCGAAGTCCGTCTATTTCCTTTCTCACCTGTTCCAGCTCCAGCTTCTCAATACTGCTTATTATCCTTCTATTGAATTCACTGAATTCTCTGGATTCCGTAAAAGGACGGCTGTCCTTCTGTTCATATTCCAATACCTTCAGGCTTCCCGGAATAATCCGCTGCCGGATAGCGTAAAGGGCTTTCTTCAAGGACTCCTCTGCCTGCTCCATGTCACTTACCGCATTGCCTAAACCTACGGTAACCTCGACCAGGTTCAGAATGACATCCTGTGAGATTACCTCATTGACAAAGGCTTTTAGATTTCGCTTAACCGTAAGCTGGTTTTCTTTCCTGTAATTGATAAGGCCAAAAAGGATATTATTCTGAAAACTGCAGGCATAATCATATGTAAGCTCATGGAACAGGCGGTAAAACCATTCTCTGGCCTTTCCCTCCAGGGCCGGATAAATTTCTCTTTCCGCCGCTTTTACATGGTAGAATTTCAGGCATACCACCTGAAAAACGCCCTCCTTAAAATTATAATGAAACTCGGAATTAACCGTTTCTATCTTCAGCTTCTGCTTCTCCAGCAGGTTCATAAAAAGCATGCTGGAGAAGCTGTTGCGAAGCCTGCCTTTATTAGCCGCAAGGTCGGTTACAATCTGCCTGCTGGTAATCTGTGAATCAACCCTTGCCTGCAGTTTATCCCTCATCCGTAAAAGGGTAACCTGCAGCTCTTCCCTGTTTACAGGCTTTAAAATGTAATCGTTGACACCAAATTTGATTGCTGTCTGGGCATACTCAAAATTCCTGTGCCCGCTGATTATTATAAATTCCAGTTCCTTCTCCAATTCTCTGGCTTTTTTAATCATCTCCAGGCCATTCAGGCCGGGCATACGGATGTCTGATATAATTAAGTGCGGTTTATATTCCTTAATCCTGTCAAGAACTTCCATCCCGTCTCCGGCCGTAGCAACTACCTCCATACCGAATTTATCCCAATCAACCAACATCCGAATTAATTGACATACTTTTTTCTCATCGTCTGCTATGATTACTCGAAACATCCCAACACCTCTTCAGCAATTTTAATTTTGAATACCTTTTACAGACATACTATTTAAGTTATTTTGTATAATACTCATTCTATTTTATGTATATGTTTTATAAATATTTTACAATAATCATACTATAATTTCTAAGTTATGGCAAGCTTCTATCCGGTCACAGCCTTCCTTCGCGAATTAATTTCCAGGCAGATTTACCCTTTCCCATACGAAAGAGTTAGCGTATCATAATACACCTGTCCTGCAAAAAGGTATTATAATACGCTATCTCTTTATTGTTATATTATTTACGGTTCTGACTATTTTTTGTAATCGGCTACATTATCCTTTGTCACGGCTGTAACACCGGTATCCAGATTCTCGCCTGCCTCTTCTCCCTTTATTGCCTTGATAGCTGTTTTCACACCTTCATATCCCATTGTAGAAGGGTTCTGTGCCATAGCTCCTAAGAGATTTCCCTGTTCAATCAAATCCAATATAGCATCGGAGGTATCAAAGCCAATACCGATTGCTTTGCCACCTGCTTCTTTGATTGCATTTCCTACACCGACGGTGGAGCCTTCATTGCAGCCATATAATCCTACACAACCCTGAGCCAGGAAGTTGGATGCCGCATTCTGGGACTGGGCAGCTTCTCCTTCGCAGTACTGGGTTTCCAGAATTTTAAACTCCGTACCAGCAAAAGCGCTGCGAAAGCCGTTCTCTCTCTTCATGGTGGAATCTGTTGAGGTATTAACACTGATAATTCCGATATCACCGGAGGTAATATTCTTTGCCTTTAATGCTTCAATCAGCTTTTCTCCGGCTGTTTTTCCGGCTGCTTCATTATCGGTGCTTAAGGTTCTGACAGCCGGATAATCTGCCGGTGAATCCACATAAACAATCTTTACGCCTGCTGCTTCCGCTTCTTTTAAGGATTCGTTCACAGCTGTGGGTCCGTTTGCCGCCAATAGAATTGCCTGGGCACCGTCTGCTACCGCATTGTTGATTTTCTCAATCTGCTGGGCATCATCCTTCTTATCCGGTGCGGACCATTTGTAATCCACTGTTACACCGCCGGATTTCAGTTCATCCACTGCCTTCTTGCAGCCCTTATCCACGTTGGCCCAGTACTGGTCCATCTGATCCATTGTTATCAGATAGACCTTATAGCTGTCACCCTTTGTACCGTCCTCCGTAGCTGCGGTTTCCTTATCCTTACCGCACCCCGTAAGCATTGCTGCCACCATTGCTGAGCATAATAAAACACTTAATACCTTCTTTTTCATTGTAAACCTCCCATTTTTTATAATATAAGCAGTTTATAGCACTGCCTTATACCTTAATTGCTTTATTGTGGAACTTTCCACTCCGGACAATGACATCGAGCAGTACGGAAACAATTACGATAATACCTATTACAATATTTCTGATTGCTACCGGTGCCCCGACAAATTGCAGTCCATTCTGCAGTACTCCCCAAATGGCAGCACCTATAATAGTTCCTAAAATATTACCCTGTCCTCCCAGGGTCGACACTCCGCCGATAACCGATGCTGCTACGGCATACAGCTCATAGCTGTTTCCGGCATCCATGGTACCCATTCCGCTGGTGGCACAGATAATCAAGCCTACCGTACAGGCACAGATACTGCTGACAATATATGCCTTAATCGTTGTTCCTACGATATCCACACCGGAGAGCTTTGCCGCTTCCAGATTACTTCCTATGGCGTAAATATGCCGTCCTGACCTTGTCTTGCTTAAAATAAAGTCAAAAATCACCCATAGGACCAGGGCTATCCATATGGTATTGTAAAGCCCGAGGGATTTACCGTAATAAAAGAAATTCCGGAAGCCTTCCGCCTTTTCCCCGATAGAATCCGTGTTATAATTATTGTTAACAATCTGTGCGATTCCTCTGGCAATGGTCATGGTACCAAGGGTTGCGATAAAGGGCGGAAGCTTGAGCTTAGCCACCAAAAGCCCGTTGGATATACCTACCAGTATACAAAAGAAAAAGGTTAAAAGCACCGCTGTCCAGGGATTCATTCCCTTTGTCATAAGGGTTGCCGATACCATACAGCTCATCCCTACAAGGGAGCCTATGGATAAATCAATATTTCCGGTTATCAGGACATAGGATTGCCCCACACCGATCAATAGTACGGGAGCTATCTGCCGGAACAGGTTCCCGGCATTTCTCCCTGAAAAGAAGTTCGGATTTAATATGCCAAATACAACACAAAGTATGATAAGACCTATTGTAACCGTTATTACCTGCCCCATGCCACGGGATGCTTTCATTTTTTTTGCTAAATTCATACCTGCCTCCAGTTTTTCTTATCTGCTTCCTTCTCTTCGAGTTTGTTATCAAATTTTGTAGCATAGGATAGAATGATATCACCGGTTGCATCCTTTGTATCAAGTTCTCCGGTAATTCTGCCGTCACACATCACCAGTATCCTGTCACTGATTCCCATTACCTCCGGCATTTCAGAGGATATGAACATTACCCCGACCCCCTGCTGCTTTAACTCATTCATGATATTATATATCTCAACCTTGGCAGCTACGTCAATGCCTCTGGTAGGTTCATCAAAGATGACTACTCTTGAACTCCTGGCCAGCCACTTACCTACCACGACCTTTTGCTGATTCCCTCCTGACAGGCTTTCTGCCCTTACGGTATCTTCCGGAAGCTTTATCTTCAAGCTCTTAATTGTCTTGCTTACCATCCCGTTTTCTTTTGACTTATTTACTACGCCCAGTAAATTGCAAAGCAAATCCAGGTTTGGCAGGGAGATATTTTCTTTCACACTTAATTTGGTGCACAATCCGTCCTTTTTTCTGTCTTCCGGGGCAAGGACAATCCCGGCCTTTATTGCATCCTTCGGCTTATGTATTATCACCGGCTCTCCATCCAGCAGGATGTCACCGGAATCCTTGCTGTCGATTCCGAAAACCGCCCTTGTCATTTCCGTTCTCCCGGCTCCCATAAGGCCGGCCACTCCCACAATTTCCCCTTCACGGAGCTGAAAGCTTATATCCTTTACCATCTTTCCCGCGTTCAGATGCTCTACCTCAAGAATTGTTCTGCCCCGCCGGCTTTCCACTCTGGGGAACTTATCCTTGATCTCTCTTCCCACCATGTAAGTAATGATTTCCGGCAGCGTAGTACCTGCAAAGTCCATACTCTTGATATACTGCCCGTCACGGAGGATGGTCACCCGGTCAACGATATGGCTGAGCTCCTCCAAACGGTGGGATATATAGACAATGCCGCACCCTTCCGCCTTTAACTGCTTTATTATATGAAATAATTCATTAATCTCCTTGGAGGTCAAAGCCGAAGTCGGCTCATCCATGATCAATATCTTCGCCTGGGTTGAAAGTGCCTTGGCAATTTCAACCATCTGCTGCTTGGATACGGACAAATCTCCCACAATGGTATCGGGGCTGATATCCATTTGAAACCTCTTTAATATCCTTTCCGTTTCACGCTTCATTTCATTATCTGAGAGTATTCCGGATTTTAGCTTTTCTCTTCCAAGGAAGATGTTCTCTGCCACCGACAGGTGGCTGCACATATTTAATTCCTGATGAATAATGGCGATTCCAAGTTCTCTGGCCCGTTTGGCTGTCATATCTTCCACTTCTTTGCCATAGACCTTAATGCTTCCGTCATCCTTCTGATATACACCGCTTAGTATTTTCATCAGTGTAGACTTACCGGCTCCATTTTCACCAAGTAATGCAAGCACCTCTCCCTTATACAAATCCAGTGATACATCAACAAGCGCTTTAACTCCTGGAAAGCTTTTATTCATATTTCGTATTTCCACCAGTTTTTCCTGCATTTTTATCCCTGTCTTTCCTGCTTACTTTTCTTGTTTGTTTCTGAAGAAAGTATATCATTTCCATGTGAAGGAAAACAGGGGTATCCCTTTGGATTTTAAGGGGCATTTATTGTATCTATTCTGTCCTGCAAAAAAATAAAGGCCTGCCGCAAAAAGAACAACAAAGAGGCTGTAGCAAAATGAATTTTTCATACTAAACATGGATGCTGACCAAGTGGTCAGGATTCATATCTTGTTGAATTTTAGTATTTTGCGACAGCCCCTGAAGCTTTTTTTGCAGCAAGCCCTTTTAAACCAGCTATCCATCTTTAATTTTTCGTACCAAGCTCAAAATCACACCAGAATACCACACCGCCTTCCGTATTATAGACCCCATAGGAAAAGCCCTGGGATTCCTGGATAGCCCGGACAATGGAAAGTCCAAGTCCCGTTCCGGTATCCTCTCTTGTCCTGGCCTGATTTAATTTATAAAAGCTCTGCCACAGCCTTGGAAATTCCTCCTCCGGAATGGGCGGGCTGCTGTTATATACGGAAAGCACCGCTTTCCCTTTGCAGGTGTCCTGCATAAGGGATACCTTAAGCTGCCTTTTTTCATCCACATAATTTATTGCATTCATGACAAAGTTCGTTATCACCTGTCCGCTTCTTTGCCTGTCGGCATCAATAACAACACCCGCCTGTATATCAGTCTTCAGGCAGAGTCCTTTTTCCTTTAATACCTTTTGATATTTAGTAAGCTGTTCCTTTAAGTCCTCTGAGAAATCAAAGCTTTCTTTTTCTACGGTAAAGCCCTCCTGCTCCAGCCTGGACAAATCCAGCAGCTCCTTTATCAAAGCATCCATTTTATCCGTTTCTTCCATAATAACATTACAATAGAAGTCCCTTCGTTCCGCATTGTCCGCAATATTTGCCTTAAGCCCTTCCGCATAGCCCTGTATTAAAAAGACCGGCGTCTTTAATTCATGGGATACATTGGCAACAAATTCCCTGCGGAGTTTTTCCATATGCCTTTCCCTGTCAATATCGTGGCTAAGCTTTCCGATGGCTTCTCCCAGTGCGTAGGACAGCTCATTGATACTTTGAGAAAGCTCTCCCAGCTCATCTTTTGTATGAATCTGGAGGGTCTTTGAAAAATCAAGCCTTGACATTCGTCCTGTAATATCGTTCATTTCCTTTATAGGCTTCGTGAATTTACCTGATATCAGCAGAGTAAGGACAGCCGTAAGAAGAACTGTAAACAAACCGATAAAAAATGTAAACCGGTTCGACAGGGAAGCATTTTCCGATATTTCTGCCATTGGAACCCATATCAGCAGAATCAGCCCGTCCTCTCTCTGAATCTGGTAACGGAGAGTATTAATATCATATCCGGGGTCCTTTGTTATCATAAAAAAGGAATTCTTATCCTGTCTCTTCCACTCCTCAAACTTACCATGGGGCGGAATTCTCATATCATAATGAACCGGTCCGGCTATCATTCCGCCATGCATGTTCTGTGCAGGGTAATATACCTCTCCCCTGCCGTTGCCGATAACAATGGTCCCTCCCAGCTTCTTTTCCAGAGAATTTATTTTATTGACCAGGGAAGTCTCATTAAAAAATTCCCTGTCCTTTTCTTTACCCAATTCCTGTCCGTAATCCTCTATGTAAGCTTCCAGCTCTTTGCTGATTGTCATTAAGGTATTCTTCTTATGATGGATATAGTACTTTTCCGCGAAAAAGGTATTAAACCCCAATAGAAGTACTGCAAATATAAGAATCGTAGAGAGCATATAGGTAAACAGCTTCATACGTATCGATCTTCTGAAATTAACACTCACGCTTATCCCTCAAATTTATAGCCAAAGCCCCTTATAGTGGTAATGGCATCTCCTTTTGTCTTCAGCTTTATCCGCAGCCTGTTGATATGGGTATCCACGGTCCTTAACCCTCCGTAATAATCATATCCCCATACCTGCCGGATTAACTGCTCCCTGGATACAATCTGCCTGCTGTTTTGTACCAGCGTGATTAAAATACTGTATTCCGTGGGACTTAAGCTTATTTCCTCCGTTCCGACCTTTACCTGATGACAGCCGGTGTCTATCATCAATTCCCCGAACTCCAGGGGCCTCTCCCTAAGACTTCCTTTATCCTGCCGGCGAAAGAAGGCTTTTAGCCTTGCTACCAATACAGTGGGTTTAACAGGCTTTTTAATATAGTCGTCTGCTCCGATTTCAAAGCCGTGAACTTCATCAAAGTCCTCCGCCCTTGCTGTCAGCATGATAATCGGAACCTGTGAGACCTTGCGTATTTCCCTGCAGACTGTCCAGCCGTCATATTCCGGTATCATTACATCCAGCAAAAGCATATCAATTTCCTGTATTCTGCTGTGAAACAGCTCCAGCGCCTGCCTGCCGTCACTGGCTTCCATTATCTTATAGCCTTCTTTTTCAAGAAAATCCCGAAGAAGAATCCTGATTTTAGGTTCATCATCCACAAGCAATATGGTTTTATCCTGCAGCATATCGGTACCGCCTTTTCCATTCGTAAATAACCTGTTCTAAACTTTCTATAGCAGTATAACAGGAATATGTGGTCAAAGTATGAAAAGGATGCTGTACTTTATAATCCATTCAGTACAGCATCCTTTTTTCCTTCACATATGCTCCTATTGCAGTACCGCATTCCTGTCTGCAATACTTCTAAAATAATGGAGTGTGAAAATGCTTTTCTTTTAAATATGCCAATTCATAAGGTGAGCATGCCTTTGCTATTAATTTCGTTACTAAATTTCACTGCTCCATCCGCCACCCTCATCACCTTCCAGATAGCGGTAGCTGTTCTCATAAGAATTCATTGCCTGGAGCCTTGCAGCGGCTGCCTGTGACAGCACTGCATTTGCTTCCTCCGCACTGATTTCTCCGTCTCCGTTGGTATCATACTGGGAGAAGAAATCGTCTGCATCCGGTGCATCCTCAATTCCCAGTGCCGAAACCAGCTTTTCATATTCATCGGAGGAAAGGCTGCCATCACCATCGGTATCAATCTCGGAAGGAAGGGAAGCCTTGGAAGGTGCATCCTCCACGCCTGCATTTGCTGCTCCCTGCCTTACTTCATCAACACTGATTTTTCCATCCTTGTCCGTATCGTAAAGATTGAAGAAATCCTCTGCACTTAAGGCATCTGTAATGTTATTATTCTTTACAAAAGCCTCATATTCCTCCACAGAGATTACCCCGTCACCATCGGTATCCGTGCCGGAGGAAAAGCTATCCCCGGAATCCTCATCCTCAACAGAAGGCGGAGGCGGCGGCATCATTCTGCCGGTATTCCCGGCACCCAATTCTTCAGAAGTAATTTCTCCGTCTCCGTCAGTATCAAATTTTGCAAAAAAGTCCTCCGCACTTAAGGCATTCTTAAGTCCAAGCTGAGAAATAAGGTTATTGTACTCATCTTCTGAAATGGTACCATCCCCATCTGTGTCTAAAGTGCTGCTATCGCCATCCTTGGCATCTTCCTTAATCTCCTCTTGTTTGGCAGAGCTGCTGTTCTGCATTAATCCCATGATATCCCTAAGGGAGAGTGCTCCCTTTCTTACGGACTTACCTTCCTCCGTAACAAGCGTATCGTCAGTTACCGTGCTGTCACTGCTCTCTAATTTCTTTGCAAGGCTCCCTGTTTTCTGATACCAATGGTTTGAACTGGAACTAATTGATTGGATCATATTTTTGCTCCTTTCAGTAATGTTTATTACTCTACATACATCGGAGCCCAATGTTACAGTTATGTCACAGGTATATCCCAGTTTTATTACAATTTATATTAATTCGCTGTCAGATTTCACACTTATTAAATGAGATTATCTATTTTAAAGGTTCATATCAGACTTTTCTTTGACAAAGCTGTCCGATATTATAATACGGGTTTATCTATTTTAAAGTTCATATCAGACATCTCCTTACATCCCTCAAATCCTAAATAAATTCACCCAACAAATGCCCAGTTACAATACCATTTTCTATATCAGCAGGCAGTTTGCACAAAATAGAAGGCATGAATGCGCCTATGGAAATGTATTAGAAGTTCTTTTCTCTGAAGCTTTTGTGCTATATCCTCAAACAGATTGTCTGAGCTTCGCGAGTTATCTGTTTGAGGATATGTCCAGCACAAAAGCTTCAGAGAATTAGGACTTCTTATACATTGGAATCGAAGCATTCATGCCTTCTATTTTGTACAAACTGCCGTCCTATTGCGAAAATCTGCCCTTTACCCAGGCAACTTTTCATTATTTTGAAATCTCCAAATGAACAGCCCCAATCCCATCCTTCTCACTTGGAAAACTGCATTGATGGTAAAACTTCTTTTCCTTTCCAAAGCTGTATACACTTCTCTGTATATAATCCCCCGTCCTATTATTATGCAGCGTCTCCTCCACAATCACATAATCCGCTGCCGGTGCCGCCTTATATTGAATCGTAGTACCGCCGTTATTTTTAAGCTCTGCGGCCGCTATGACCTCATCTTTCCTGTTCATTTCCTTAATAACAATTTTCTTTGCCGGGTCAACGGTTTTTAAGGTAAGCTTTATGGATTGCTTCGTATACTTTTTCGTAAGCCCGTCGGAGCGTATTTCCATGACATTGTCAAATTTGGTACTTGTAGAAATATTCACCGTTTCTCCGGTAAAGGAGGTTCCCCTGGCATTTTCCAGCATGGTATAATAGGTTCCATCCCCTTTCCTGTAAACCGGATAGATATAATAGCTTTTTGTACTATCGGTCGGAACAAGGAAGGTCGCTTCCGAAATGGTTTCTGTCTTCCCATCGTTATCCTGCACATTCTGCCCTACATTCGTAAAGCCGTCATCTGCCATCAGTACGGAATTTTCCACATTTTCTTTTTTCTCGGATATAATTCCGAAAAAGTACCCCTTTACTCCCTCAAAACTGACGGTATTGTCTTCCTGTACTCCTTTCACAATGTCCTTTCCTTCAAAAAGCGCCTTCCCGCTGATTTTTACCCCGCCCCCCATAGAAGGTCCCATGGCCGTATTATCTGCTTCTTTATTGATTTCTTCTCCGTTAAAGGCTAAAAAAGCTCCGCAGAGAACGTCATTTACAGAAAGCTTTCCGCCTTCTTTATCCACAGCCAGCCGGCAGCCGGTAAGTCCTGACAGCAAAGCTAAAATCAGGAACCCAGCCGTGTACCGGTAAAATCTAATTCTCTTCTTCATAATTATCCTCCTTCAGCTCTCCGTCACAGTCCAGGATATCCCCGACATTGCAATGAAGATAATGACAGATTTTATTCAGTGTTTCAAACCGGACACCCTTTGCTCTTCCGCTTCGTAATACGGACAGATTTGCTTCTGTTATCCCAATAAGACTGCATAATTCCTTGGATGTCATACGGCGTTCTCTTAAGATTTCTTCCAAATGAACCTTTATAGCCATACTATTCCTTTCCTGCTTTCTGTTCTTTATATAAATAACTCATCATTTTCCTTCAGTTCCTTTGCCTCTTTAAAATAGGAAGCCAAAATCATAGAAAAAAGCGCTGTTATCAGAGGAAAAAATGAAATGTTCACAGTAAAAATAATGTTATTCAGCTGCTTCGCCAAAAGAAGCTGTAAGACATTGAACAGGATATTGCAGCCGACCGTAGCATATATACACCTTTTACCTGCTTCCCCCAGGTTTATGGCAGCTTTCTTCTCTTCATCCTTTAAGTGCTCCTTTTTCATGGCATCCGCCAGCTCTGCTCCGCAAAGAAAAATCATTACTGAAAATACCACCGGAATTCCTGATAAGATATAGTCTATAAGGGGATAAATCTGCGCTGTTTGGGAGAAGGCTTCCCCTGCTGCCTTATCAATTGCCTGAAACATTTTTACCGTATTATAGTAAAAATACAGCACCGTATAAAATCCTGCTCCCGCCAGCAGGAGCTTTTTCAGCAGTCCGTTCATGGATAAGCTTTTATGGTAGGAAGCGGGTAAAAATGCGGCTTCCGCAAAGCGGATAAATAAATAGCCCAGCCAGAGGCTGATATAGAATACAACCAGTGATACCTTTAGAGCCGGAAGCATTTCCGTACTATCCGTATAGGAAAAAAATCTTCCTGTCATTGTTAACGGATTTACAAAAAAGTAAAATAAATAGAACTGGTAAGCTGTTATCATAAGCAAAATAATATCTGCCTTATTCTTCTTTCCCCTTTTCCTGTTAACAAGCAGGAAAACCAGCGGAATCAACGATATTCCAAAGTACAGGATAAAGGCAAGGATATTTGTAAAAGCAGAGTGAAAGGACAGCCGGCCAAGACCCCTTCCAAGCAGATTAAAGGGCAGAATCAGCAGATATGCCCCGTCTTCAAAGGAAAATCCATAGTATACAATGCATGCCAATACAAATGATAGAATAGCCATTACGACCAGTCCTATACGAATTTTCTTCATTGTGACCCCCTTATTTTACCATAATTATTGTTTTGCAATAATTATATGTGTAAGATTATCGTTTGTCAATAATTATGTAAAAATAAATTATCGTTTATCAATAATTTAAATACTTCTGGAACTTTTTCACAGGTTGATTTATAATATTTACAATTACTTTATTTCATTAGCTGGCGGAAAGGATTTGTTATGAGTAGCAATTTTAAGATAAAGCCCATTGTAAAGACTGTCATAAAAAATGGTAAAAAATTATTTGGAAAGCTTATAGAAAAAATAAAATCCTGGGGGCAGCGTAATTTCAGAGGAACCGGGAAACCGCTTGCTCCTTTTACAGATATCATTACCGGTATCCTCCTGGCATTGATGTTCCTGGAGTCCGGTTTGCCAAAGCTCCTGGGAGTCTTACTGGCTTTTGCTGTTTTCTTTCTTTTACTGAACCTGCTGCGGGTTATATTACTCCCCTTTTTAAAGATAGCTCAGAAGCTTTCTGCCAGAAGCATCTATCTCCTTGTGGAGCTTTTCCTGGTGCTTTCTTATTTATGGGAGATTTCCTCCGGCAGCGGCGGCGATTCCGCTTACAAGCTCTCCCAGGTCCTGGCTGTTTTTCTGGCATTGGCTTTTCTCACTTTTATAAGAAGCTTCTATGCAGTATTCCGTTTACATAGAAAGAGCCCCTCCCTCCTGATAATACTTACCTTTTCCTTACTGCTTACAGCAGCCGGAACCTGGTTTGCAGCAGGCAGCGGCTTTTCCTATCCTTATGTCAGGAACTACCTCTCGATCCAGAAGGACAAACAAGTATCGGGAACGGAAAAAGCTCCTGCCTTCGGTCCCCTGGAAACAGCTTCCATCGTATACGGTATCGGAGGGGAAGAAATAAAGTCCCGAAACACCAATCTTTCCAGTTATGTTGATTATACAGGCTTCTCCAAGAGGTTAAGGGATTTCTACTGGGGTTACAGCATCGATACGGTCCCCTTAAAGGGTAAGATCTGGTATCCCAGGGAGGGACAGAATTATCCGGTTATGTTTATTGTTCATGGGAACCACATCATGACAGCAGACTCCTATCTGGGTTATTCCTATCTGGGAGAATATCTTGCCAGTTATGGCTATGTTGTGATATCCGTAGATGAAAGCTTTCTAAACGGCTATCTTGACAAAGGCCTTTCCGGAGAAAATGATGCCAGAGCCATTCTTCTGCTTGAAAATATGCGGGAAATGGAGAAAGATAATAACCTGAAAGATAATCCCTTATATAATAAGATGGATTTTGAGAATCTGACCCTAGCAGGCCACTCCAGAGGGGGAGAAGCGGTTTCCATCGCCGCACTCTATAACACCCTGAAGGTCCTTCCGGAGAATGGAAATATACGTCTTTCCTACGATTTTGATATTAAGTCCCTGATAGCCATTGCCCCCTGCTCCGACCAGTACCGTCCTTCCGGCAGGGATGTGGAACTGAAAGATGTCAATTATCTTCTGATTCACGGCTCCAATGACCAGGATGTGTCCTATATGATGGGGGAAAAGCAGTATCACAACATTTCCTTTACCGGCGGCAATGATTATTTTAAGGCCTTTCTTTACATAGCGGATGCCAACCATGGACAATTTAACTCTGAATGGGGAAGATTTGACCTAAGTACTCCCTTTCATATGATGCTTAATACAAAAAATCTGATTTCGGAGAATAAGCAGCAAAACACCTTAAAAACAATGGTGAAAAATTTTCTGGATGCCACTATAAAGCAGGATAATGAGGCAAGGAGCTTCTTTAGCGACTACAATAAGCTGCGCTCCCGGCTGCCGGAAAATCTCTATCTGAACGGTTATGAAGCCAGTACCCTGCAGAATATTTGCAGCTATGAGGAGGATACGGACCTTACTACAGCCACCATGGAAAACGTCAGCCTTTCTTCCCTGGGTGCCTCCTACTGGTATGAGACCAGGCTGTTTTATGAACTGGACGGCCCGGACAGGGATAATTATGCTCTGGCTTATGCCTGGAAAAATTCTCTCAGCTCTTATTATGAAATGCAGTTTACCCTTCCCTATGAGGAAAAGGGCAGCTTTTTTCAGTTTGATATCATGGATGACAGGGAATACCCCAAGGGACAAAAAAAGATTTCTCCCCTTGATCTGACCGTAAATATTACGGATACAAAGGGAGAAACCGCTCATGCCCTGTTATCTGATTTTGCCAGGGTATATCCTTCACTGCCGGTGATGACCACTAAGCTTCAGTTTATTACAAACAGCCCGGTTTACAAGCATTATTTTCAGACGGTGCGTATTCCCAAAACTGCCTTTCAAAAAAATAATGAGAAGTTGGACCTGTCTTCCATCAAGAGTATCAGCTTTCATTTTGACAAGCTTAACACCGGGAATATCAAACTGGATAACATTGGCTTTACCAATTAATAATACTATTTGCCTGCACCATGCTGCCGGAGTTCAGCTTCCAATTCTCAAGTAATGCTGTTTTTAACCACGATGATAATTTGGCTTCCTATGCTTCAAGTATCATAAATCCCACAATGACCTTGAACAAATCTCCGTCCGTTATTACATGGAAGCTGCCTCCCTGCAGTTCGGTAAAGCTTTTCGCAATGGCCAGACCAAGACCTGAGCCTTCGGAATTCCTTGCTTTGTCACCTCTGACAAAACGCTCCACGATCTCCTCTCCCGTAAAGTCCAGTTCTGCCTGGGATATATTACGCACAGTTATCGATACCTGTTTATCCAGCACCTCCATATCCAGGTACGCCCTGGAACCGGGGAGTGCATATTTGCACATATTTATAATAAGGTTTTCGAATATCCGGTAAGTCTTATCACTATCAAGCCATGCAATGACCTTGTCCTCCGGTACCCTTACCCGAAAATCAAGACCGGCTCCGGCAATTTTGTCACCTAATTCAAAATGAATCTGCTTTATCATTGCCGTTAAATCTACTTCCACCGGATTCATGGTTATGGTATTGCTGGCCGCCTTACTCATTTCAAACAGGTCTTCAATGAGGATTTTCAGACGGAGAGCTTTTCTATCCAGGGTTTCGACATAGGAATCTCTTTGTTCCTCTGTCAGCTCCTTATTCTTTAACAGATCCACATAGGTTATAATAGCAGTCAGAGGGGTCTTTAAATCATGGGATACATTGGTAATCAGCTCTGTTTTCATCTTCTGGCTTTTGGTCTCCTCCAGCACCGCCTTACGGAAGCCCTGCTGTACACTCATGAGTTCCTCTTTTAAAGGGTTAAATACTCCCAAATTCTTCTCAATTGTTATATCCAGGTTTCCCTCGGAAATCCCGCCTGCCGCCTGCATAATTGCCCGGTAATCGGAGGTTATTTTGTTCTTATATCTGGTAATAAAGTATAATAGCACGCAGGTATATATGATAGCTCCTATTATACCCGCTCCCCCCATGGCGCAGAACAGCATCATAAGCAGCATATTGCCTCCCAGAAGCAATACAAGCTTCCTATCGTCCTTCCTGCTCATATCAAAGGTAATAGCATAGCCATAGCCTTTCTTTATGACCCTTCCAAGCCAGAACAAAAAGCGGAAGGTAAGGGTATTTTCTTTCAGGAATTTGACCGGCCTTTTGATGAATAACTGACGTATGGAAAGGGCTGCTGCAAACCAGGTAAGGAAGATTGCTAGCCAGATCAGGACATTAAAGGAATTAACAACTACTCTTGCCATCCCCTCTGTCATGATATGATTTCTATTTAAGTCGAAAAGGTCTCCCGTTACGGTTTCCTTTATCAAAGAAGAAATTCCTTCTTCAAACAGTGGAACAGTAAACCCTATTCCAAGTCCCCAAATTTCTACAGGAATCTTTGCTAATATCCCTTCTCCGATCCTTAAGGGCTTGATTAAGGGAAGTAAAAAACCAAGCAATAAAACTAAAATAAGGCTGACTGCATATAAATAGGCCGCACCTCCCCTGTTATAGGCTTCGTTCATTATATGGTAATTCGTATAACCGATCTGGTCTAGAAAATATCGCTGCAGAGAAGCTTCCGACTTTATAGCATACACCACCTTCATACCAGCCAGTGCCTTAACCCTGCTGGCATACCATGCGGCATTGTTCCAGCTTCTGTCCACCATTTCCTGAGTCAGGTTAAAGCCCAGATAGGTATTCGCATTCTCCTTTGAAATCCCCTGATAAAAAGGAATTTTAGGATTTCCATCCTCATCAAACTGTATCACGGCATAGAAATAATATTCCTTCTTTAATTTTTCTGCTTCCTCCATTTCCTCTTTTCCAAGAAATGCCGAAAGCTTTGCTCCGGTATTGGTTAAGTACGTCCCGGTCTTATTGTCCACTGCATAATATTCAAGTCCGTAATTTGACAGGGTATTATAAAAAAAGTCGTAATACCAGCTATTCATAAGATCTGAAAAGTCACTTCTGAAGGTTTCAAAATTATCTCCGTCATCCGTATTGATATCATCAACATCCGTGCCCTGGTTTCCATTCAGGAAAACCTCGCTTGCATCCAGCTTTTTATTATTTATCTGCCGTTCCATTTCCCATCTTAATACATAGTTTCCTTTAAACAAATCTTCCAGGAAACCGACCTCTGCCGATTCCTTATACTCTGCCAGCTCCTTTTCCTTGTCCGATTCGTCAAGCTTTATAAAGCCTTTTGCATTTTCAACAATCGGCTTGTAAAACAGCAAAACGGCTGCTGCCAATAATGCAAGAATAATTATGCTTACAAATAATCCGGCATATTTCCTATCGCTGCTGTTTTTCAATTTTGTATCCAACACCCCACACCACCTTTAAATATTTTGGTTCCTTCGGGTTGTATTCAATTTTTTCCCGAAGATTGCGGATATGTACCATAATGGTATCGGTATTCACCGCACGCTCGTTCCAGACCTTTTCATAAATTTCCTCTGCCGAAAATACCCTTCCCGGATTCTTCATCAAAAGGGCAAGTATTTTAAATTCCAGAGGTGTCACCTTTACAGGATTACCGTCCACATGTAAGGTAACGGTATTCTCATTCAGTTCCAGCCCTCCTACCTCATATACATTTTCCTTTACTTCTTCCTTATCACTTATGGCATCCAGATATTTTCGATATCTGCGAAGCTGGGAATTCACCCTTGCTAAAAGCTCTAACGGAGCAAAGGGCTTGGTTACATAATCATCTGCGCCGCACTGAAATCCCGTCAGTTTATCAATCTCTTCCGATTTGGCTGTCAGCATAATAATAGGGAAATCATATTTTTCCCTGATTTTCATAGTCATGGTAATTCCATCCATTCCAGGCATCATGATATCCACAATTGCCAGATGGATTGTTTCCTTTTCCACTATGGAGAGCCCTTCCCTTCCGTTTTCAGCTTTGAACACTGCATATCCCAGATTTTTAAGATATATTCCTATCCCCTCTAAGATTTCTTTATCATCTTCCACCACTAATATACGATAAGCCTCCATAGTTCCTCCCAAATAATTTCATTTTCTTAATCAGGCTTATTATACAACATTTCAGGAAAGAAAAGAAAGACTTCCGGGCAACATTCCTTGTAGATGAGTTTCTTTTTAGAATTGATTTTTTATAGCATCTTACTCTCACACCGCTATTTTCCATTTCACACCTCCGATTGTTTTTATTATTGTAGCGGATAAAAATAAAAGATTCCGGCAGATAAATTGAAAGAATTTCTAAAGATTGATTGGGCGGCTGAATGTATGTACATTGAATATATACTTGCGGTATGAAAATGAAATAAGCTCCTGTGAGAATCTCTTCGCTGCATTTTTTACTTCAAATATACATAAACGAAAGCAGAGATTAATTTATGTCACGAATCAATATTTCTATATAAATAAGGAATATAAAAACTGCCGCAAGAAGCTTTGAGGATTATTCCAATCAAGCAATTTGCGGCAGTTTTAAATATCATTATTAATTTATAATTCCTAACCTGCTATTTTTACCTTTTCCTGTACCTCCAGTACCTTATCGATCTTAGCCTTTAATTCCTCTGAAATCTCCGTTAAGGGAAGTCTCAGCTCCGGTGAATCAATAAGTCCCAGGCTGTTCAGGCAATATTTTATCGGTGCCGGATTCGGCTCTTCAAACAAAAGAGGAATTAAAGGGTACAGCTCCTTCCAGGTCGTAAGAGCCTCCTCTGCATTATTCTCCTTGATATTCTTATAAATCTTAACGAACTTCTCTGTGTTAACATGAGCAGAGGCCATAATACCGCCTGCTCCTCCCAGGGTAAGCGTCAGATAAAACAATAAATCTTCTCCGGTAAGCACCGAAAAATCCTTCGGTGTATTAAGAAGCAGGTTCATAGTCTGCTTAATATCCCCGCAGGAATCCTTAAGCCCTACAATATTCCTGAATTCCGCCAGCTTGTGTATGGTGTCGTTGGTGATATTGACACCGGTACGGTAAGGAATATTATAAATAATGATATCAAGGGAAGTTTCCTCCGCCAGATTCTTAAAATGGCTGTAGATACCATTCTGATTCGGTTTATTATAATAAGGACAGACAGACAGGATGCCTTCTATCTTATATTTTTCAGCCAGTTTTGCCCTCTTAACTACATTGGCTGTACAGTTTCCTCCTATTCCTGCGAAAACCGGCAGACGTCCATTGTTGTACTCCAGGGTCTTATCCATCATCTCCTCAAACTCATATTCGCTTAAGGTTGGAATCTCACCTGTTGTACCAAAGGGTATAAAGCCGGATATTCCGGTTTCTGCGTAATGATTTATCAGCTTTTCATAGGATTTATAGTCAATCTTCCCTTCTCTAAAGGGCGTAATGATGGGCAGCCATACACCGTTAAGTGACATAATATTACCTCCTGAATTCGAATTTCTTCTCACTATTATTCTATCGTAAATGAAAAGATGTGTTACTTAAACTGTTGCTTAAGTAAGATCCTTTGTTCATCTTTTTCTCTATTATACAAAACATTATTTCGTAAAAATATTACTATAATGCTTCCATTATTGCATATAGTGCTGTATACTTAAAATACCTGCTAAGACTATTCACCAGGGTTATACCAGGGAACACCGGAGGGAAAAGATATTCACCGGTATTCCTGTTCAGCAGTTAATTAGAATTTTATTACATATATAATAGCGAAACCTTGAGTATAAATGTTATAGGAGGAAGGAGATAAGAAATGGGGAATTTTGAGAAGCTTGGCTATCTGAAGGATGATTTTCGAATATTTCACCTGGTTGACAATGAGAAAAAGGAGTTTAATTTCCACTATCATGATTTTAACAAAATCATGATATTCTTATCCGGTAATTTGAATTACTCCATTGAAGGCAGGAACTACCGTCTTAAACCCTATGATATCCTGCTGGTCAACGCAGGCGAAGTACACCGTCCCGTGTGCCTTGATAATTCTGTTTATGACAGAATTATTGTATATGTGTCTACGGAATTTCTGGCCTCCTACAAGGGTGAGGATTATGACCTTAACCATTGCTTTGAAAAGGCAAGAAAGGAACATTCCAATGTTCTCCGCATTCCTTCTTTGGATAAATCCAAGCTCTATCATGTATGCCGGGAATTGGAGCTTTCCTTTAAGGACAATGATTTTGCAAGAGAACTCTACCAGAAGATTTTATTCCTGGAATTTATGATTCAGCTAAACCGTACCGTATTGGCCAATCATGTAAACTATCTGGACAGCGATATGGCAAATGACAAGCTCCTTGCCATCATAGACTATATCAATGCCCATCTGACTGAAGATATTACCATCGATACCCTGGCAAATACCTTTTACCTGAACCGCTATTACCTGATGCACTTTTTTAAGGAGCACACCGGCTATACCGTTGGAAATTATATTACGGATAAAAGGCTGCTCCTTGCAAGACATTATGTGCAGGCAGGCTGCACTTCCACACAGGCCTGCTACCAGAGCGGCTTTAAGAATTATTCCACCTTTTCCAGGGCTTTTAAGAAAGCCTTTAAGACCATGCCAAAGAATGCCCCCTATATTGATTAATTTGCAAAAAGCTCTGAACAAACTTCCCATATTGTTGCTTCAGAGCTTTTAGTTTTGTAAATGCCTTTTCTTTGGCTTCCTTCTTCATTTTATACATACAGCATTTTTCAGAATGCCTGAGCTTTTCGGTAAATTCTCGCCTCATAGGGCCTGAGCTTTTCGGTCTCCGCTATTTTATCGTAGTTCGCTATCAGAATCTCTTCTTCTCCCGACCAGCCCTCCGGCAGAAGAAAGGGAATCTCCTTTTCATGAAAATTGCAGACTATAAGCAGCTTTTCGCCCTCAGAAGTTCTGGTATAGGCAAAGATATCCTTATCTGCCTCCAGTAAAAGTTCAAATTTTCCATCTGCAAATACTTCGTAAGTCTTTCTGAGTCCGACCAGTTTTTTATAATAATGAAATACCGAACCTTTATCTGCCATTTCCTGTTTTGCATTTATTTCCCTGTAATTTCCGTTAACCCGTATCCAGGGAGTGCCCTCTGAAAATCCCGCATTGGGGCTGTCATCCCACTGCATCGGAGTCCTGGCATTATCCCTGCCCTTGGCATGAATGGAGTTTAGAATTTCTTCCTTCTGATACCCTTTTTCCAGACGTTCACGGTATACATTAAGAGTCTCTATGTCTCTGTAATCCTCTATCCCAAATTCTGCATTGGTCATTCCAAGCTCTTCTCCCTGATAAATATAAGGTGTCCCCTGCATACCGTGAAGAAGGGTTGCAAGCATCTTGGCAGACTTCTCCCTGTATTCCTTGTCATTTCCCCATCTGGAGACAATTCGGGGAAGGTCATGGTTGTTCCAGAAAAGGCTGTTCCAGCCCGTCCGGTACAGCTCCCTCTGCCATTTTGCAAATACCTGCTTTAATTTCAGAAAATCAAGAGGAGCCAGGTCCCATTTCTCCTTATCCGGCTGCTGGTCCAAATTGATGTGCTCAAACTGGAATACCATGGAGAATTCACTGCCGTCGGGATTGCTGTAAAGCTTTGCAAGCTCCGTATTGGCACCCCAGGCTTCCCCCACCGTAATTAAATCCCCTTTACGAAAGGTCTCTTTACTAAGCTCCCTGATATATTCATGAAGCCTTGGACCGTTATTGGTTATCTTTAAATCCGGCTCTTTGGCAATCTGGTCGATAACGTCCAGACGGAAGCCTCCCACACCTTTCTCCATCCACCACAGAATCATATCATAGATTTCCTGCCGCAGCTTTGGATTCTCCCAATTTAAGTCCGGCTGCTTCACGGAAAACTGATGAAAATAATACTGGGACAGCTCCGGCACCCATTCCCAGGCAGAGCCGCCAAAACATGCCCTCATATCATTGGGCGGCAGCCCTTCTGTGCCATCCCTCCACACATAGTAGTCATGGCAGGGATTTTCCCTGCTCTTTCTTGCCTCTCTAAACCATGGGTGTTCATCAGAGGAATGGTTTAATACAAGGTCCATAATAATACGGATGTTCCTCTCTCCTGCTTCTTTTATCAGCTCCTCCATATCCTTTAAAGAACCAAACATGGAATCAATATCCCTGTAATCCGAAATATCATAGCCATTATCATCCTGGGGAGACCGGCATACGGGAGACAGCCATATGGCATCTATCCCCAGCTCCTTCAGATAGTCCAGTTTTCTTATAATTCCCTGTAAATCACCGATTCCGTCTCCATTGCTGTCCTTAAAGCTTCTTGGATATATCTGATAAACAACTGCATTTTTCCACCATTTACTTTCCTGCATACTTCTGCACCTAACATATCCCAGGGTAAAAACACCGGGGATACGGCCACATTACCGGCTGAAAGAAATAACTCCGTGGCTTCCTCTTTTCAATTTTTCTTTCAGCTCCGTTTTCATACAGCTATATTTATTCCTTTACAGACCCCATTACAATTATCCCAGCATTTCACTGCTTATTTCCAATACCGAGGTATTCTTTGCCTGAAATTCTCTCATTTTCTCAAAAGGCGTATTGGTAATATAACACTGCAGGCACATGATAACCGCACCATGGGTTACAACTGCGGCATCTTCGCTGTTTGTTTGAATAATCCTCTGTAGGGCGGCAAGTACACGCTCCAGCATTTCCTGATAGGATTCTCCCTCAGGTGCCTTGGCATACCTTAGGTCCTGGCGCCACCTTTTATATTCAGCAGAATATTTTTGAATAACCTCCTCCCAGGTCAGTCCTTCCCACGCTCCAAGACTGATCTCCTCCAGCCCTTTTACTGCTTCAAGAGGTTTTTTCATAATTCCACTAATGATTTCTGCCGTTTTAAAGGCTCTCTTTTGTGTGCTGGAATATATTTTAGAAAAGTTCAGCCCGGATTTCAATAATTTGGCTCCCAAGACTTTTGCCTGACTGATTCCATTCTCATTTAGCTCACTGTCATGGCTCCCCTGAATTCTTCCTGCTACATTCCAGTCCGTCTGCCCATGTCTGATTAGATATAATTTCATACGATCTCCATTCTGTACTGCTTGTCGGTTTCAATATTAACTGAAGGAATATTCGCTGTCAGGCTGTTATGGCTTATTTGCGTTCAAGCTATCCTAGCTCATACCGCCATTCAACAATCCCTCTTGCATTTATTTCACTGTTCATTCCTCACTCATAACAGCTTCAGCAACAGGGATGATTTCCATCTACACCAGCTTAATCAAAGGTATATACCTGCCTTCCTCTTCCCTTATGTCACTGGTATACTTCTCCCATATTTTTAAGGATGCTATGTTATCCTTCCATATGCCTGCTGTTACATATTCAAAGCCGGCTTTCTTTATAACCGGTAAAAAACCGGCAAAGGCTTCTTTACCATATCCTTTCCCCCACAGGCTGCTTTTAATCCAATATCCGCACCCTGCTGTTAAATGGCTAATCTTATGGTAGGATATGGAGCCGATAAGCCTGTCCTCATCCAGAATAACAAAATTTTTCCCGTTCTTTCTTTTCTCCCACGTCTTACAGCCATCATAATATTCTTTTCCGGTAATATTTATATGGGGGTTATTGGGTGAAAGCGCCAGGTGCAGTTTTTCATCAGAATTAAGCAATTCAGCCATAGCATTGCAATAAGCGGTATCCAGCTCTTTTATTGTGATTTTCATTCATCCACTTCTCCTGACTTCTCTCTTTCATTCCCCATTGCAATAAATTTCGAGACCAACAAAGAATTAGATTCCTTTAGCGAAGCATCCCTTTCTAATAAAGACGGTTGAAACTCCTTAATAAAAGGACCTTTTCAATAGCTTTCTCTGCTTTCCACCAGTTTTCACTAACAGCAAATTCCTTTTGGTATTTTTCATTGTTTTCAAACCAGCTCCAGGTTATATTCCAGACATTATTTTTCTCCCTTGTTTCAATCAGATAATCAAGCTCCATTTGAAGGATGTCCTCATTACCTGGATAAAACATGCTGTCAGGAGAAGTTATATAGTTGGAAGGCCGGACACCATAGGAAGACCATTTGGCAGTGTCCCTCTCTATTGAATGATATACCAGATTCTTAACCGTATCCTGCATTCTGTTAATATCATACTGTTCTACTAAACCAGTCTGCCTGATAGCATCTAAAAGGACACAATATCCCCCAATGCCCATATCTCCAAAGCCATCCTGGGCATCCAGTTTATTTATAAGGCTATTTATGATTGGTATGACACATTTATATAGCTTAGAGCTTTTAGGGAAACACTGTAAAACAAAACCGCATAATTCTGCAGTAACACCAATGCTTTCCACTTCATTCGCTTCACTGTTATATGTCCACCAGGGTGCATGCGCATAACCATTATTGGATGGTATACTAAAAAGCCATCCATTCTCTAAAAAATACTTTCCGCTCTCCAGAAACCTGAATATGCATTGCAGCATAGGGTGAGCCGCATCCTTAAAATCGATGGCTTTTAATATATTTATGGCATATAAAGTTGTATAAGGTGAAGATTCCGGATTCCAGCAGTCGGCCTCCAGTGCATTTCCAAATCCTCCGTCTTCATTCTGGTAATAGGACAAAGCTGATAGTACCGCTTCCTTACTCCCGTTTTCAAAGAAATACTGCCATACCGCCAGTTCAACAGGCCTTGCATTTCTATGCATCCATACTTTTATTTCCTGATATGCTTCTAATCCCAGCTTCTTCAATTTTTATCTCCAATCTGTTTTCAAATTTGATCTGGATGTCAGAATCATAATAAACATGACATTCTGGCACCCGAATTAAACTTCCAGCTACCTTTCTGTCTGCTCTGTCATCAGCCCCCAGCGAAAACCGAATTTATCGATAAATACTACCACACAAGAGCTGTAGGTCGTAGAATGGGGGGAATATATTGTCGTACTACCTTCCTTTAAAATTTCATAAGCCCCAGCTACTTCCTCCTTTGTATCAAGGGTTACGGTAAGTGACAGTGCGGTGCTTTTCACAAATTCCACATCCAGATTGTCGCACAGCATAATTCTTTGATCCCCCAGAAACAACTCTGCATGGTAGATATAGTTTTCCTGCTCCGGGGTTAAGTCCTTATCCCAATCATTTTTATCTGCATCAGAATACCGCAGCATACAGCCTATCCTTCCCTGAAAGGCTTTTTGATACAGATAAATTGCTTCCTCACAATCCCCTGCAAAGTTAAAATTCGGTGTAAAAATGGCCATACAGTACACTCCTTTTCTCTTTCTTTTAATCTTTTGCCAGCCTGTGCCTTCTTCCCTTATGATGATTTCCTCCGGCCTGTTTCAGTTTCGTCAGTTTCAGTTCATTATTCAAAAGTCATTGTTCTATATTGGTATTATTATACAATATCCAAGCATGAAATTCTATGTTTTATCCTTCTTTTTTTCTCCATTTAATGGCTTAAAAAGAAAGCAGACCGCAGCCTAAGAACATAAGGCTTCGTCTGCTCTCTTTCTCTTGTATGAAAAATTAATTTTGCGGCATCCTCTTCACTAATCAGGAGTTGAAAAAACAGTCTTTCGTTTTTTCAACTAAACAGCCTGCAATACCGGATAGAATTTCATTAAACAGCTCATTTAAGGTTCAATTCCCCATGCCAGGCTTCCTGATACATAGGCCGGCACCTTTGTCCAGGAGGTATAAGCTGTCGAAGCGGAATTATAGGAATAGTCATTGGCCTGCGTATAGTTGCTCCAATCGGATTTTGTAATTCTCGTTTGTATGTAAACACTTTCCCCGGCTGCAAGATTTCCGGCTGCACTTTGGAAGCTGATTTCAAGATAGCAGTCAGCCGTTGCTTTTGGTGCTGTCATATCCGTAAAAGTACCAATTACATTGGAGGTACCGGCATTGGACCAATCACACCAGAAGGTTTGGGAAGCAGTTCCTTCCTTTGTAAAATAATATCTTAATTTTACATTGGAAAGAGCAATGGGAACCATACCGGTGTTGATAATTTTAAATTGAGGAGAGAGACTGTTTAAGGCGTCCGTCCGTCCCGAATTATACATCTGAACTTCCAGATTACCCTGACTGACTGAAGAATTTGTTATGGTAACGGCCAAGACCGGATCAATCCCTGCACTAAAGTCAAAGGTCAGGTTCGTGGTCCCTGACGGCTGGTTTGCAAGGTATTCCTTTTTAATGGTTACCGCATTGCCGGAAACTGCATAATCTGTCCCGGCTGTTAGAACAACTGAACCATTGGTTATTTTGGTAAGGGTATTTCCATTTAGGGTCATGGTAACGGGGATATTAGCCTGGTTTGCTGTATTCTTGTCAAAAGCAGCAGCAGTTGGTGATATGGAGGAGTTATTAACTCCTGTCGTATCTGACACCGTTATACTAAGTACACGGTCTGTCCCTGCGCTGAAATCAAAGGTCAAAGCTGCGGTACCGACTGTTAATGCTGCGAGGTAAACCTTTTTAATGGTAACCGTATTGCCGGATACCGTGTAATCCTTCCCGTTGGTCAGTATCGCCGAGCCATTCTTAATATTGGAAAGGGTATTCCCGTTAAGAGTCATGGTAACAGTAATATCCGTCTGATTTGCCGTGTTTTTATCAAAGGCTGCTGTGGTAGGTGAAATAACGGAGGAATTCTCAGTGTTCAAGGAATCACCATACAAAATTCCCCGTCCGTTGGTACCAAGATATACACGTCCGTAAATTCTTGGATCACCGGTAATGCACATATTTGTCCTGCCGTACTGATGCGCATCGTCATTAATTCTGACCCATGAAGCACCGGCATCATCGGAGCGGAATATTCCTCTTACTCCATTCACCTGTGCGGAAATATAAAGTGCCATATAGGATTGTCCGGGTGCTGCCATACCAAAGCCTACCGCATCGGCTTCTTCCACACTGGACACTCTTGTAAAGGCAGCTCCGGAGTTTGTGGAATGCCACAGCCCGTAATCATAACCTTCACTTCCGCCAGCCAGCCAGATATCTCCTTCCATTCCAGGCATTGCCTTAAAGCTGACAGGCGTGGTTTCAGGGGAGGGACTGCTTGAAGGGTCAGGTAATCCGGTCGCAGCAGCCGTAAAGGTAGCTCCGCTGTTCGTACTTACATAAAAGGTGCTGCCCGAAAAGCCATAAAATTTCTTTGGATTTACACGGTCTGAAGCAATGGCTGCATCAGCAGGAAGCCCGGTGCATGCCGTCCAGCTGCTTCCTGAAGTGGTGGAATAGCTGGGTGTTTTTCCGGGAGGAGCCCATAGGATGGTGTTCCCGTCAGCTGACATTGCAACCTTACCGCCTCCCGTAGAATCATTACTTGCAGCAGACCAGCAGTTTGTTCCGGCTGACCAGTTATTACCGGTGTCATAGGAAATACCAATTCTGGAGGCCGTCCCGGCATCCGTATTACCGACCCTTACATATTTGGTGGGGTTAAGCTCCGCATAATCCATACTGGTGGTACTTGAAAAATTGGGAGTAATCATCATCATTTTCGGTACTGCCTTCAGGTCATTATGAACAAAACCGGTTACGTCTCCAAGTCCGCTGACTAAATGTGCACTTCCTGAAGGCGGACTTATGAGGGAAAGAACGGCTGTCTGTTCTATTCCTAAAGATTTTACCGTTAGATTTACTTTTCCGCCGCGGTCTATGGCAGTCAGATTATCCGCCATGTAAACAGTAGCACCGGTACTGTAGAACATGCGGTCGGGATTAAAAGGATCAATCGAAATATTTCCCATCATCCACCCCAGCTTAGGTGACGGCTCAGGGGGCTGGGGCTGTTTTCCAAAAGTCAGCCAGGGAGAAACGGAGATATCCTGGGTATAGTTCAGAATACGGTCAGGATATCCGTTCCATTTCCAGAATCTTGACCAGGTCGTGCCTCCGTCTGTGGAGCGGAAGATATTAGCATCCGGCCACCAGCTGTTTAGAGTGGTAACAATCAATGTGCCCGGATTCTTTGCATCTAACGATATGCCTCCGTAACCAAAGTAATTGTCTTCACTGCTGGAGGGAACCGGACTGATCTGTGTCCAGGCTGCGGTTTTGGTATTGTATTTCCATACATCTCCCTTGGAGCCGTCATAGGGGCCAACACCGTTACTGTAGGTTATGTATAATATGCCATCGGAGGATAATACACCGTGGTGAGGAAAATATCCGGCTGTGGGCTGGCCTTTCAAAGGACTCCAGGTTGCACCGCCGTTCGTTGTATAAAAGATAGTGTTTTCAGCAGCTCCGCCGGATTTCGCCTTATTGGCCACACCCACATAGATAGTCTGGCAGGGAGTCCCAGCCTGGCTGGAGGATGGATCAAAGGTAACCCACACCACACCGGTCAGGGTATTGTCATAGAGTGTGGAATCATCATTTGTCGGAGCGTAATCTCCCACTTCTGTAAAGGAAGTTACACGGCTCCAGGTCACACCATAGTCCGTACTTTTCCAAAGGCCGTTTCCACTGCGTGTCCCCATATACAGCACATTGTTGCTGTGAGGATCTACTGCCAGCCGTTCACCCATGGAACGTCCCATCATATTTGCACCGACTTTAAAGGGCAGCTTGGTCACTTTCCAGGTATCGCCTTTATCCTCTGAACGCAAAATGCAGCCGTTGGACGCCGTCCAGTTATTGGTATAGGTCCCTGCGGCTATATATACCCGGTTGGTATCCACAGGGTCAGCGGCTATACTGTCACACCCTAGGTTGTTCCAGTCATCAAAGCCTATTGTATCCGTTAAAGGTATCCATTTGTCGGTGGAAGAATTGAAGCGGTAAGCGCCGCCCATGTCCGTACGTGCATAGATTAAATCCTTCTCTCCCTGGTTGAAAACAATGTCTACAACATAGCCTCCCCCTCCAATCTGGGCATTCTGCCATGTGTAAGGCTCCGTTGTAACCCCGGCGGAAGCGGATGCCTGAGGCATCGGGCCGGCTGTTGATGTAAATAACAGGACTGCCGCCATAAATACACTAAAAATAGTTTTGTTTCTTCCCTTAATCATTACTTTACCTCCTGATAAATTGTTTTATCTATATAATGGCTAACCACATTATCCATTCCTTTCCTAATGAATCTCCTTTCCTATTATCCATTTATATAAAGTGGCAGGGCCATTATGCGGATACTTTGTTCATTGAATGAATTAATTATAGCTGATTAATCCATCTCTTTTTGTGTTTTCAATATTATGTCGAGGTTAAGGGTGTTTGAATATTTCAGATGAAAGATATTCTATAAAATAGATAAGCGATTAAAGGATTAGCCATAGAACGGTATTCGTGCAAAACAGCTGAAATGTTAAACTTTTTAACTATATGCTGTAATATCATTTTTGCTGAATATGGGTTGCTAAAAACAATTATTATAGTCTATATTAATACTTTTCTTTCCAAATGTAAATATGTTTTTGTAAATTTTTACATATATTTGCATTATATTCTTCCGATATTCTTGCATTATGTATTTAATTTCCAACTACTCTGCCGGGCTTTGTGCGTATCACCAGCTTTAATAACTCCAACGGCTTTTAAATGGACTAAGTATTACCTATGATGACAGAGAACGAAAAGAATTGTATGTTGAAGTTTATTTAATAGATGAAACCGGCGAACCCAGCCAATAAATTAAGCAAAAGCATAACCATCCATATTTTTCAGTATGGGTGAGTTATGCCTTTGTTAATATTTACTTCAATTTTTAACCATCTTATAACCATATATTACTTATTATTATCCCTGCCACGGCTTTTAACTGTTTCCTGTTAAATGGCATGGGTTTCTTCATTGTTTCAGGATTAAACGGCATAATAAAAAAACTTTACACCCTTGAAATATCATTTAAAGCATTCCACCACTGCTTCTATAAATTCAATATAAGTATTGCAGCCCGTCACCTTAGATGCATTGTCTTTTTCCAGCAGCAGCACAATTAAATTATCATAAACGTCATGGAAAATTGCTCTTTCATCTTCGTTTATGGCAAAGAGGAGGACTATATTTACCTGATTCTTATCCCAGCCCAAAGGTTTTTTTTCATTTAATAAAACAAACATTCCGGTTTTAACCGCATTCATTTTCATGGAATGGGGGACGGCTATATGTCCGAAGGCTGTAGACGCCTGGTTTTCCCGCTCAAAAACATCCTTATAATAGGTATCGCCTACATAACCTTCCCGTTCCATAATATCCGTCATAAACCGGACCGCTTCCTCTTTATCCTTAAAATCCTGATTTTTATAGAAAAACTTTGGATTGGAAATCTGCATTAAATGCTTTTTCAGGCTGGCTTTCTTTTTTCTTAAATGAATTTTTTGAATTTTGTCATCTATATTTTCAAAATCCCGGTCACTTAAAAAGGGGGTTATCATAACCCACTCCATCCGGATGGTCTCATATACCGGAATGGTGGAAATGACTAAATCCGCCTTTTCGGCTTTTTTTAACTCATCTATGGAAGTAATAACCGTTTTGATTTCCAAACGTTCCCCATAGTGTTCTTTCATTTTCTCCAGTAATTTATTAGAGAAATCGTAATACTGGGGGAAAAGTATAATACAGCTGATTATCTTCCTTTTGGATTTCTGGGTTTCTAAGGCTCCTCCGATATGAAGGGCGATATAAGCAATTTCATCTTCATTAATTTCATATTCCGTTACTTCTTTTAACCGTTTGGCAACCTCTACGGCACCTTCAAAAATCAGAGGGCAGGTATTTTTTATGTGCTCCAGCAAGGGGTTTTTGGTCATGTAGCCATAAGCCATACGGTTCATCAGGTTTTTAATATGAAGTGTAAATTTTACAATAAATTCCTGATTATTGGTATCAATATAGTAGGTTTTCTTTAACAGCTCCCTTATTTCTTCTACGATGCGGACACATTCCTTCCCCACCACATTTTCAATATTGCTGCTGTTTAAGTTGTCAAAATCTACCTTCATCAGGTGGCTGATTAAAATTATAGTCAGCTCTTCCAGTTCTACGGCATTGTAAGAAATATTATAGTTCTCTTCAATTCCAGCGGCTATATTTAAGGCCAGTTCCTGCTCCCGGATTCCGAAATATTTCCCTTCGTTTCTGGAACGTACGGACGTCCTTGCTTTTTTAATCCGGTCCATACCGATAAGAATGTCCAGTACAAGGTGAAGGAGAGCATAATCATTGATGAAATAATGACACTTTTTACATTCTTCCTGAATAATAGTTTGCAGTAATTCCAAATCATAATCCGGAAATTCCTTTTTCATGATATCCAGGCTCATGATATTGCTGCTGAATTCTTCATACAAAATCAGACTCAGTAACTTTCTTTTGTCTAATTCCTCCCCTTCCAGAGTTATATAGGAATTGACCGAAGAAATCACCAGGTCAAATTCCATAAGCCTGTTTTTCACTTTGGCTAAATCTTTTTTTATAGTTTCAAAACTCACATACAAATCGTCTGCCAGCTCATATAAGTCTGTTTTTTTATCACCATTGGCATCATTGGTAATTATTTTAGTGATAATATAATTTATTCTCTCTTTTGAGGTCTGAGGCAGTCCTTTACCGGTATTGTCAAGAACTTTTCTTGCTTTAGCGGATTCAATGGAATAGCCTTTCCGAGAAGAAGTAATCAGCCCCTTTTCCTGGTAATTGATTTCCGAGATATAATTTATAACACTTCTCTCGGAAACCGATAACAAGGCGGCTAACTGGCCTGCAGTCATATATTTGTCATGCTCTAACATTATCTTTATAAGCTCCGTGCATTTACTCCTCATGTCTGCCATCCTTTTCCCCTGTTTATTTTCAGCCATTCCTGTTTATTCTCTATTTAGTAAACCGATTGCAAACAACACACAAACGATTCCCATGATGCCTGAGATAGTAACTCTTTCCTTATAAAAAAGGACTCCTAATATGGTGGCAACTACCGGTTCAATGGATGCCGTAACGGCTACTTTACTTGCCTCCACATATTTTAAAGCATTGGTATATAAAATATACGGTAATACACTGCATAAAAATGCTATCAGTATTAAGACCGGCAGCACAGCGTTCTTTTCCGTTACGATTTCCATTATTCCTTTCACGTCACCGACAAATAAACCTCCCCCTGCAGCAAATAAAAAAGTATAAAAGAGAATAGTAAGGGGATGATATTTTTTTACCAGTAATCTTGCTAGGATACCATAAAATGCATAGCCCACTGCCGCACAGATACCCAGCACAAGTCCTTTTACGGAAAGGTCGGAAGTACTGCTGGTTAAAATGCCGGATACCAGTGCACACCCAAATACAGAAAACAGCATGGCTGTTACCTTTTTCCCTGTAAGCTTTTCTTTAAAAACCGGAACGGAAAATAAAGTAACAAATATGGGAGAAGTGTACAAAAGTACAGCTGCAATGGATAAGGACGTTAAGGAAACCGCCGCACTGTAACTGGTATTAAAAAATAACATACTTAAAATGCCTGTGGCAAAAAACCATTTTATATCCTTGAATTTGATATATAATTTTTCCTTATCTGTCAATAAAAGAAATAATCCAAGAAGGATTGCGGATATGCTTAATCTTGCCACTACCATCTGAACCGGGGAAAAGCCAAATCCCGTAAGAATCTTTACCGTGACCCCTAAGGTGCCCCACATACATGCCGCCAGGATTACAAACAAGAGGGCCATCTTTTTTTTATTCACATAAAGCTCCTATCTGCCTTTTTACAGGCATTTCAATCTTACAGTATAAGATGTTCCCGGAAACTGGTATTTTTCTTACATCCTCAGCCGCAGCTGATGGAAAGGTAAAATACTAAAAAATAAAGTATCAGGGCTACAACACTTCTCCGTTGGTTTCCACTACTTTCTTATACCATTTATAGCTGTCTTTGAAGCTTCTTTTTCCGCTGCCTTTCCCATAATTATCTAAATCGACATAGATAAAACCGTATCTTTTACTCATTTCGGAAGAAGAACAGCTTATGATATCAATAGGGCCCCAAGGATAATAGCCGATTACGTCAACGCCGTCCATTACCGCTTCTTTCATTTGTTCGATATGGGCTTTCAGGTAAGCTACACGGTAATCATCATGTACGCTTCCGTCTTCTTCTAATTTATCAAAGGCACCTAATCCATTTTCTGCAATGATAATCGGAAGCTGATACCTGTCCCAATACATATTCAGCTTTGTCCGAAGCCCAATGGGGTCAATCCCCCAGCCCCAGTCACTGGATTTAATATAAGGGTTGTCATAGGAGGTCTTTTTCTTTTTCACACTCTCGGCGTCACTTATCCTGGTGTAATAGTAGGAAATTGACATAAAATCCGCCGTATTCCTAAGGGCTTCTACATCCCCTTCCCCAAATTCTATATGAATATTATTATCATCAAAGAACCGGAAAGCATATCCGGGGTATTCTCCTCTTAAAAGAACATCCCCATATAAATATTCCATTTGATTTCTCTTATAGGTAGCCAGTACATCTTCCGGTTTACAGGTAGCAGGATAGCTGATGCCATCGCAGAACATCATACCGATATGGACATCCTTATCCGCTTCCCTGGCATATTTTGTGGCTAATGCGCAGGCAACCATTTCATTATGGACTCCCTGGTATTTAGCTTCCAGTAAGTTTTCCACCTTATCTTCTGCAATCCCCAAATGATTAAAGGATTCGTGAACGATTAGGTTGATCTGGTTCACAATTATCCAATATTTTACCTTGCCTTTGTAACGGTCAAATAAAACTTTGCAATATCTTACAAAAAAATCAATAACTTCTCTGGAATACCATCCGGAATATTTCAGTGTCAGATTTAAAGGCATTTCATAATGGGAAATGGTCATAAGTGGTTCCATTCCGTTCCTTAAAATTTCATCAATCAGGTCATCATAAAACTTCAGCCCCTCTTCATTGGGTTCCGTTTCATCCCCGTTGGGGAAGATCCTGGCCCAATTGATGGAGGTACGGAAGGTATTAATGCCAAGTCCCTTCAGCAGTTTTAAATCTTCCTTATAGGTATGATAGAAATCAATCCCCCATTTTTTCGGATATATACCTTCCTTATCTTCCATAGACTCCAGGATATCCTGTGTTGTAATTTCTTCATTATACTTTTTATTAAGGGGTATATCTTCCCGAAAGCGGTTGATATCCGAAACACACCAGCCTTTACCGCCTTCCTTCCAGGCGCCTTCGCATTGGTTCGCCGCCAGCGCACCTCCCCAAAGGAAATCTTTTTTAAAACCGGTAATTTTATTCATTCCCATGCCCTGACACCTCTTTCTCCAAATCTTCGATTCTTTTCTCAAAGCTTTCAAATACCTTGTACATCTGTTTGGTCAAGTTAAGTTCACTGTATATGCTCATCAAGGTATCCTGGGCGTGGGTAAATAGCAGGGAATATCCCAGAGATTCGCCTCTTGCTTCGCCCTGTATCATATCCGTCTGGATTCCATGAGCTTCCGTCATTTTTTTCTGAGCCAGTTTTAATTTTTCACCGGCAAGTTCATACTGGTTTTCAGCCATGGCGCTGATTGCTTCCGCTATATGCAGCCTTGCATCTCCTGCGCTTATTATAATTCCCATAGCCGCATTTACTAATTTATCTTCTTCCATTAAGCAAGCTCCTTTTGTTCTGCTGTTATTTCCTCCTTAACCTTCTGTTTTTCATAGGTTTTAAAGAAAGGATACCAAATTGCCGTAGATACGGCTATTATAATCACTACCAGAATAAATCCGGTAATACTTTTTGTTGTAATCCAGGTTGAAATAGGGAAAGGACAATACCACATGTCAAATACAATGGTAGGAATGGGGGCAATGGCAATTACCTTGGTAAATATCCATACGATAATGGGAAGGATAATTCCTTGCAGCCACATAGGGAACATCATGATTGGATTCCAGGCAATAGCACCAAATACCACCGGTTCGTTAATATTAAAGATACCCGGTACCAGGCAGGCTTTCCCTAAAGCACCCAGGGATTTGCTTTTTGAGAATACCATCATCAATACCAGAGGAAGGGTACAGCCGATACCTCCAACCCATAAATAAGCGGAAAAAATTGTTTCGGAAGTTACCACATGTAAATCAGAGACAGCCGTCGTACCTGCTGCTGCCAAAGCAACATTGGAAGTTATAGCTGCCAGCAGTACAGGTTTGGTAACCGGTGTCAATACCCAGCTGGATATACCCATGGAGTAAAGGAAACAATAGACAAACATAACAATCGTAAATCCATATGGTGTTTCCAAAAAGCCTGCCAGCGGCATAAAAATGGATAATATTATATTGTAGATATCCACATTCAGCAGTAAGACTACAATCCAACCGGTACATACCACGATACCAATAGGCAGCATGGAGTCAAACCAGGACCTGACAAAATCCGGGATAACGGAATTCTCTTTAAAGAAAGAAAACTTACCGAAGGCTCCCATAATTATACCGGTAAATATACCGCAGAAAATTGCGATAAACATACCTCCTGCTCCCAGGGCGTCGTGGCCAAAACCGATAACCTGGTCCTTTACTACCTGGGGAGTAATAACCATCAGGTATAAAACCACGCTGGTCATACCTGCGATTAAACGCTGTTTCCGCAGACGTTTCTTTTCCATTAAATTAAAGGGTATTAAAAATGCTACAAATAAAGAAATCTTACCCATGGTCCAACCAAATGGTGTCCAGAAGGAGGGAAGGGCGGGAAAATAATTATTTAAGATAGCCAATAAGCAGAATACGGAGCCCAGCAGGATAAAGGGAAGGGTCTGCATAATGGAATCCTTTAGTGTTACTACCCATACATTATTGTTTATTTTACTCATTTTCGGAGCAAAGCTTGTCTCCAGCCAGTTAACAATTGCGTTCATAATAGAATCTCCTCTCTATTTGAATAACGTCATAATATGATCTAATGCCTTCTCACCATTTAAGGTTGCATAATACTCCGGTTTCATTAATGCTACTTTTACTTTGGAATCACCTATGATTTCATCCACTTCATCCAGTAAATATGCCAGATGAGGACCTACCATCAGACAGTCGATTTCCTCAATATAATTTTCAATTTCCGATTCACTTCTTGCATTTACGGTGATTTCCAATCCTCTGGCTGAAGCAGCCTTTCGGATATTAGCCGCCATAAAACCGCTGGAAGCTCCGGACCCACATACTAACAAAACATTTAATTTCTCCATACAGTAACCTCTCCTTTCGGTTATTTGCTTTTACAACTAAATTATATTGTTATTATACGTAATTCACAAATAATCATTTTCATACCTAAGATGAAAGTTTATACCTTTATAAAATCAAAGATTGCAGGAATCAAAAAATGGGTCTGTCGCTTTAATGCGACAGACCCATTTTTATATTCCTATATTCATTCATATTCATACGGACTTTCTTATAAAACAGCCTGCTTTAATGCTGCTTTCAAGTCATCTTCCGGTGTGCTGATCGGCTTGATATTAAAAGTATCAACCAGATATTGAAAGACATCCGGCGATAAAAAGGCCGGCAGGCTGGGTCCCAAGTACATACCCTTAATCCCCAGGGATAAGAGGGCCAGCAAATCTGCAACTGCCTTTTGCTCATACCATGACAGAACAATGGTAAGGGGCAGGGAATTCACATCCGTTTCAAAAACATCTGCCAAAGCCGTAGCGATTCGGATTGCAGAATAAGCGTCGTTACATTGCCCCACGTCTAACAGCCTTGGCAGACCTGCGACGGTTCCAAAATCCAGCTTGTTAAAACGGTACTTGCCGCAGGCAAGGGTAAGAATAACACAATCCTTTGGCACCATCTGTGCAAAATCCGTGTAGTAGCTTCTTCCGGGTCTTGCCCCGTCACAGCCTCCGATCAGGAAGAAATGCCTGATAGCACCATCCTTTACAGCCTTAACAATATCTTCTGCATGGGACAGTGTTTCATGATGTCCGAAGCCCACCAGAATTTCCTGCTTATCCTCCTCTTCCTGAAAGCCTCCAAGTTCCAGGGCTTTCTCAATAATTTCATGAAAATCCTTGCTTCCATCCTCTTTTACACCAATATGGGTCACACCGTCCCAGCCTACTACACTGGTGGTAAATATTCTGTCCTTATAGGTGTCCCTTGGCTTCATCAGACAATTGGTAGTCATCAGGATGCAGCCCGGTATTCCGTCAAATTCCTTCTGCTGGTTCTGCCAGGCGGACCCGAAATTGCCAACCAGGTGCTTATACTTTTTCAGCTCCGGATACCCGTGGGAAGGCAGCATTTCTCCATGAGTATAAATATTGATGCCTTTTCCCTTTGTCTGCTCCAGCAGCATTTCCAAGTCATGGAGGTCATGACCGGATACAATGATAAAAGGACCTTGTTTTCTAGTTACATTGACCTTATGGGGTGAAGGATTCTGAAATCTTGTAGTATTGGCTTCATCCAACAGCTTCATGACCTGTACGCTCATTTCTCCTACCCGCATTGTCATACGTATCATGTCTTCCAGGGTCAGTTTATCATTTGTAGTCGCCTCCAGCCCCAGAAAATACATATGGTCTACCTGATCGTTCTGGTATCCGATAAATCTTGCCTGATGTCCGTAGGCACTGATTCCTTTTAGTCCATACAGAACCGTAGAGCGCAGGGACCGTATATCCTCATCCAGGTTCTGGTCATACATTATTCCAGCCATTATGGAATCCTTCAGCATGTCTTCCTTGGTTTCACTTAAGGTATAAACAGCTGCTTGTGCATATTCCCCTTCCGGTGCCTGTTCTCTTATGGCTTCCTTTATCCTCTGGGATTCCTTTAACAGCCTTACATGGGCTTCTGCATCAAAATTCACATTGGTCAAAGTAGTAAACAGGCAGTTCTCTACAAATTTCACAATATCCTTATCCATTATTTTTATAAATTGCTACCTTCCCAGGCTTCTGATATTTACCACCGGGTACTGCTTTGCAATCCGTATTGCCGGTATTGTCTGTAAGACAGTTATAATTGCTATAAATATGACACTTACCGCTATGTGGACCATCCACGGATATTGCCAAAGCTTTTCGGCCATCATTATATTGAACAGCCCGGCAAAGCTTTCTATCCGAATATCCGTCGTCAAGGATGCGGTTATTAAGAGTATAAGAAAGAGCACTGCATTTGCCAGAATCACTGCCAGGGTCCCCTGTATTACTCCCTGTATCAGATATTGACAGGTGAACTGTCCCTTTGTCACTCCCATGGACTGAAGAATTCCGATACGGTTCCTTTCCTGCTCCATCCCGGAAACAGAAGTGTTGTAAAATGCTATCAGGGCAATGACGGAGGATATTATCCCCAGCAGGCCGATAACCAGAACATTATTTAAGGCTTCGTCCAGTACTCTCTCGCTGCTTTCCTTATAATTATAAAGAGTAAAGCCGTATTTATTGGCAAAGGTCAGGAGCGCCGCATCCAGTACTTCCTGATTCTCTTTGTCCTCTGCTTTAATATTCCACAGGGTCCGGCCATAGCTGGAGGGATAGAGAACCTTCACCATTTCCGTCATTTGTTCGATGTTGACACGGAATAGGCCCATCTTTGAATTTGTATACAGGCTTTCCATTCCGTCCATGGAGCCAATTACGGTGTAGCAGGGTACCAGATTGGAGAAGGGCCATACTCCATCCTCTGAAAAATAGTGAATAATACCGCCCACCTTAACCTGGGTCTTGTTATAGCCTATGATTTTGCCGCTGTCTGAAAGCTGCTCCTTGTCCGCTGACAGGTACAGGGTATCGCCCGGTTTCAGAGTGCTGCCGCTGTCATAAAGCTTTTTATACCTGGGGTCCACTGAGGTGTAGTAAGCTTTGTTTTCATCCAGTAACCAGTGAAGGCGTTTGTCGACGCCAGCGGCAGCCTTTACTTTCTTATATTCTGTCTGAGTGCCGTCCGCTGCGGCTTTTTTAGCCGCCTTTTCGTACAAGGGAACTAAAAGGATGACCTCTTCTCCCTTTTTGAACTTCTCCATGTCCACACTGCCCTCTTCCACTGCCGAATATATGGCTTTGGATGCCTTAGCATCAGGGTCAATGCCATAGTAATATGAATAGTAGGCATTTTTTATGTATTCAGGCTGGTCTTTTACATCGGGCACATATTGGGAAAAATGTTCTCCTTTTAATCTATCCGGCAGCAGGGATTTGAAGGTATTCAGGAGGACATCCCTGTCTATACCGTCATACCAGAAAAACAGATTTTTTCCGTATTTATAGCTCGTTACTTCTTTAACACCTTTGATTTCTTTTAACTCTGCCTCAATCTTAGGCAGCTTATTCTGATTTTCCCCATACACAGCCTTTAATGTATAATCCGGCTTCCCGGTATCCAAAACGGAATCCCTGTACCTTTGAAAAGCATTGTAGGAGAGGTAAAGGGAGGCTGTTAAAATACTGATAACAAAGAGGGAAATAGCAAAAGACAGCAGATTCTTTTCCCTGTTATTCTTTAAGTAACGCCGGGTGATATGCAGGAAATCCTGCTTCACATACTTGCTCTTTTGCTTTTTGTTTCTTACATGGGCAGATTTAATATGCTTTTGCTTTTCTACCATGTTTCCTGTCAGAGGGATATTTACTGCCCTCACTGCCGGCAGCAATACACCGGTAAAAAGCGATATGCTACCAATCAATATCCCTATTAGCAGGAGCTTTAAGGGAATTGCAATTACAATACTCTCTTTACCCATATGCTTCATAATAAACAGGATAAGCGCCGATACACCTGTTCCTCCAAGAATACCAAATACCATACCTGTCCGCCACAGGTAAAGAGCTTCCCAGAACAGGATACCCGACAACTGTCCCTTGGTAGCTCCAATGGACTTTAATAATACAAGCTTTCTGCTTCTCCTTTTTATCTGAGTCAAAAATATCTGAAATACCGCACAGATTGTAGTAATAAAGATAATCCCAAGGATGGAAACCGTTATAATATGTTCCATGGAATTTCCGGTATCCGGATAGGTAAAGCTGTTTCTCCTGAAATTGGAGGTGGAATCTCCCCCTTTTGAGACATTTTCCTTTATCAAGCCGGTGTCTTCTGCTGAGGGTTCTTCCTGTTTACTTGCATAATATTTTGAAATCTTCTCATCTTCAGCCTTTGATATGCTCTTATTAATACCGCCCCATATCCTTCCGATGAAATCATTAAGATTTTCGGCTTTCGTTGCTTTATCCGGATATTTTACTGCCAGTTTTTGAAAGGTATTTCTATCCAGGGACCGGAGCTGAAAGAAAATGTCCATGGGCTGCTTCTTGTTATCCACGTTAATAAAACTATTATTGTAAAAGGCTTCTGTCAGTGCCTTTCCCGATTCTTCCGTGACAAAGGCATTGGGCACCGTAAGCCCGCCTAAATCCCATTTATCCGAATAGGTATTTAAAATTCCGCAGATAGTAAATTCCTTCTGAAGTGTTATTTCCTGATGGGTAAGAATTCCCTTCTTTTTTATTGTCTTTGAATCTGAGGGCTCTCCCTTTTTAAAAAGATAGACATAATCCGTAGAAACCACCACATGGATATCACCGATATCCGTACTCGGGTTATCATGATAGCCATATCTTTCAAGATAATTTCCCTTCTTATAAGCATCCTGTTCCATTTTTGATATTTTTTGGCTTTGATTATCATCAACAGTTATTGTATTCATATCCAGCCTGATTTTCTGACCGACTGAAAGCTCCATGCCCGCATTGCTTAATTGGTTCAGTTCTACTACTATTTCGTTATCCTTTTCCGGAAACCTTCCCTGATATAATGTGAAGCTTCCCATCTCTTGAAATTCTTTGGGAAAGGTACCGATAATACCAAGCTTTTCTGAGGTTCCCAGGTTCCTGGAACAGGTAATTTCCTTTACCTCATTTTCCTTGGCAAGCTTATTATAGGTATCCTCATTTCCGTCCAGATAAGCGCCCTGCCAGCTGCCATACAGCTCTTCCCGCTGTGCGGTTTTCGTCTTTTCCATGCTTGCCTGAAATATCAAGGCTGCTGAAATAAAAGCAAAGGATAGGGATATGACCAGTTTAAGCAGGAGGGAATCCTTTTTTCTTCCTTTCATTCCATTCCTTGCAATCTTTCTTAAATTCATTTCAATACCTCTCCATTGCTTATGGTAATTACCCGTTCCGCATTCGCCGCAATTTCCATGTCATGCGTTACCAGTACAACAGTCTGTCTGAATTCCTTTGCAGACTGCTTTAATAGACTGATAACTTCCTTTCCCGTATTCTCGTCCAGATTTCCGGTAGGCTCATCCGCTAAAAGAATAGCCGGCTTCGTTGCCAGTGCTCTGGCTATTGCAACTCTCTGCCGTTCTCCCCCTGAGAGCTCGTCCGGATAATAGGGCAGCTTGTTTGTAATATCCAGAGTTCGAAGCACCTTCTCCAGATAGGCCCTGTCCTCCTTCTTCTTGTCCAGATGCACCGGCATCAGAATATTTTCAAGCACGGTATGTTCGGAAAGCAGGTTAAAGGACTGAAATACAAAGCCGATTCTCCTGCGGCGAAGGAGGGCTAACTCCTTCTCTTTTAAGTCGAACATACTCTGTCCCTCCAGATAAACCTTCCCTCCGCTGGGCTTATCCAGTCCTCCAAGGATATGTAAAAGAGTGGATTTTCCAGATCCGCTTTTCCCTATAATTGCATGGAATACTCCCTTTTCAATCTCAATATCCGCAGGCTTTAAAGCTCTGGTCTCAAGCTCCCCTTTACCGTAGACCTTTTCTGCCTGCACTGTCTGTAATACAATTTCCATCGTAAAACACTCCTTCCTGGCAACATAGATAATAATGTGACTTCCTTCCTTTATCACTATAAAATGATAAATTCTTCCATAAACAATCTTATCCGAATACGATTCTATAAACAAGTTACATTTGTCATAATTTTCTATTAAGATTTTTGTAATAAAATTTAAAATTTTTATAAGAAATTTTCTTTTATTCTTTCGGTTTTGCATTGTATATTTGCTGGAAGAATTTATACCGGCATGATATAATGAGCCTGAGGATTTTACAGTATGTAATGACATCAGCGATATCCAAAAACTGCTATAACCTGGGGCCTGCACTCTTTGGTTTCATTGTGCAGCAGTTTAGTTACCATAATGCTTTTTATTATACGATGCCTCCTTACAGTATTTGGCGGCATCCTGCTTATTTTGAATAAAAAGGTCAAATAACGATACAGAGGTGAGATGAATGAATGAAATAAACCAGCTAAAAGAATTTGTAAAAGAAAGTGAGCATATTGTTTTCTTTGGCGGTGCCGGCGTATCCACCGAAAGCGGCATTCCTGACTTTCGCAGTGTGGACGGCCTGTATCATCTGAAATATGCCTATCCACCGGAGCAAATATTAAGCCACAGCTTCTTCCAAAAGAGCACGGAAGCTTTCTTTCAGTTCTATTATGACAAGATGCTGTATCCAAAGGCTTTGCCCAATATTACCCATCAAAAGCTGGCCCTTCTGGAGGAACAGGGTAAACTTAACGCAGTTATAACCCAGAATATCGACGGCCTCCACCAGCTTGCCGGAAGCAGAAATGTCATTGAGCTTCACGGCAGTGTCCACCGGAATTACTGTACAAAATGCGGCCATTTCTACAGCTTACAGGAGGTTATTGACAAGGCTCCCATCCCCCGCTGTTCCTGCGGAGGTATTATAAAGCCTGACGTCATCCTTTATGAAGAAGCCTTAAAGGAAGATATTATTGACCAGGCAGTAGCTGCAATTACTGCTGCCGATATGCTGATAATAGGCGGTACTTCCCTAAGTGTATATCCTGCTGCCGGCTTTATCAATTATTACTCCGGCAATAAGCTGGTATTGATTAATAAATCCGCAACTCCCCTGGACTCAGAAGCTGATCTTTTAATTACGGCTTCTCTTGGCGAAGTAATGGAATCACTTATATAAATCCACGGACAGCTCCATTAAGGTCTCTTCCTCAGTGACAATATAGGAGCTGCCTTCTTTTTTTAATATTCTTCTTTCACAGAACTCCGAGAGAGTCCTGAGCAGATGCCTGTAGCTTGTTCCAAGAAGCTCTGCGATTTCCGTCAGATTCTCATCAAAGCGGATAACCGTTTTCTTAACACTTGCTCCCATTGCATACCGCTGACTGGTCTGCGGTACTGCCATAGATAATGGAGTGTCAGTAATTCTCTCACCGGTGGTATAAATATAGCTTGCCAGCCGGTTTTCCAGGGGGTATAACAGATTAATGGAGCTGTTCTTTGAGCAGCGGTTCAGCTTTCCTCCCAGGGAAGAGCAGACATACCGCAGAAATTTTGCATCCTCCAGCAGAAATCTCCGCACATTCCGGTAAGCTATTCCAACACAGTAGGTATCTGCTATTGCCTGTACATTGGTTACTGCCTTGACATTGTCCACCGCCTCCACATCCCCCAGCACCTTAAAGCCCTGATAAAAGCATAGCAGAAGGGATTTTCCATTGCTTAACGAGGTAAATACCTTTGCCTTTCCTTCTGTTAAAAACAGCAGATAGGGAATTTCCTCTCCCTCTTTTACCATAAATTCATTTTTTCTATAAGAGAGAAGCTCCATATAGGGTGTCATATCTTCTGTAAATATGTTATTCATTTTATACCGCCTGACATATTCCATTAGCTTTTCCTGGTCGTTTAATTTTATCATATTATTCCTGCTCCCATTGCATACTGTAATCATATTATTTTACTTCATTATTTTACGCCTTTATTTTTTCTTCATCCCATTTTCTTTATTGTGACATATGTCATAGTATAACACAAGTTTTTTATGTTACATTTGATACAGAAGTTCTTAGCAATTTAAAAGGAGGATGTATGAATTATATTATTTCATTGATAGTGGGGGCATTGACCTCCATTATGATATACTTTAACGGCAGCCTGTCAGACGGATATGGAAACCTTTTATCTACCGTGCTTATTCATCTGGTGGGATTAATAGCAATCCTGCTGATTATGGTTATAACCCATTCCAAAATGAAGCTTCCCAAAGGGCTCCCCCTATATCTTTACAGTGCAGGCTTTGTGGGAATTGGAACCGTAATGCTGACTAATATAAGCTATATCAAGCTTGGTGTGTCCCTGCCTCTGGCACTTGGGCTCCTTGGGCAGACCATATTTTCTCTTCTTACGGACCATTTTGGCTTCTTTGGCATGAAGGTGGTAAAGATTAACCCCAAGAAGCTTATCGGTCTTGGGGTCATAGGCATTGGTATCTGTATTATGGCATTTCAATAAATCGAAAGGAGAATTTATGCTGGTATTTTATTTAATATTATCTATTTTAGCAGGTGTCACCGTCGTACTCGGGAGAATCCTTAATGCAAAGCTTGCCGAGAAAATAGGCACCGTTCAGGCAACTGTAATCAATTATGTAGTTGGAATTTTCTTCTCCTTCCTCTTCTTATTGATTATGAACAGGGGGCTTTCTTTTACCGGCCATCCTTCCCAGCTTCCCTTTTGGGCATACTTAGGGGGTATTCTGGGCGTTGCCATCATAATGATTTCCAACTATACAACACCCCGTGTTCCTGCCTTTTACCTCACCCTGCTGGTATTCTTAGGCCAGTTGGCTGTCGGTATTCTTATAGACTGGCTTGTGTCAAAGGACTTCTCTCCTCTAAAGCTTATCGGAAGCCTCTTTGTAGTTGCCGGTTTTACTTATAATCTCCTGCTGGATAAGAAATCTCCAAAATAAAACAACCAATTGCTTTATTAAAAAATAACCTGCTGCAGGACAGTACTAATAAGACCATCCTACAGCAGGTATGTTTTTATGTATTCTTAAAATTTGGCTAGGATAACGCCAGGAAATCCTCTACTACTTCGCATACGATTCCTGCCTGACCAGCCTTTGGCATCTCGCAGAATATTCTTAGCAGCGGTTCCGTTCCGGAAAATCTAATAATAATCCATCCTCCATTGGCAAAATATACCTTGCAACCATCCAGATAGGATACCTTTTCCACATCAAAAGGAAGATGGGGCAGCCGGCGTTCTGCCATAAGAGTATGGTAAATATCCTCTTTCCTTTCCTGGCTGAATTTATAATCCCTCTCTTCCAGGTAAATGGTTCCGTATTCTTCTTCAATTTCTTTTGCGATTTCCGACAGCTTCTTGCCTGTTAGACATATCATTTCTACCAGCAGGGCTGCCGCATAAATGCCGTCCTTGCCGTTAATATGCCCTTTGACCGTCAGGCCCCCGGAGGACTCTCCGCCGATTATCGCACCGGTTTCATTCATTTTAGCTGAAATATATTTAAATCCAACGGGAACCTCATAGCATTTCTCACCAAAGCTTTCTGCTACCCGGTCAAGCAAATGGGTGGTGGCAAGGTTTCTGACAGCAGGACCCTTCCAGCCCTTATACTTTAACAGATAGTAATAAAGTAATACCAGAATATCATTGGGATGCAGGAATTTTCCCGTATCATCGATAATACCGATACGGTCCGCATCACCGTCCGTGGCAATTCCGATATCCGCATTTTTGTCTAAAACGCTGTTCTGCAGGCTCCTTAAGGTCTGGGCAGAAGGGGACGGAAGCTTTCCTCCAAAGAGGGTATCATGCCTTTCATGTATTGTGCTCACATCACATCTGGCTGTTAACAGAATGGTCTTTAAGGAGGTCTCACTGACCCCGTACATGGGATCCAATACTACCCTCAGGCCCTTGTTGCGGATTGCCTGCATATCCACCGTATTAATGATATTATCCAGATACTCGTTTAAAGGGTTCATTTCTTCAATAAGACCCTGTTTAAGGGCTGTATCATACTCCATAAAGCCTATGCCGTCCGCATCGGCCTTCCCTATGTACCTCTCTATGTCCGCTGTCTGGGATTCATCCGCGTCCCTTCCGCCATAGGTAAAGACCTTGATACCGTTATAAACAGCAGGATTATGGCTTGCTGTGACCATCATGCCATAATGGAACCCATGAACCATGCAGTAATACATTATCAGAGGAGTGGGCGAGGACCTGTTGATCAGGATTGCCTTAATGCCTTCCTTTGCAAAAACTTCAGCAGCCCATCTCATGGCTTCCTTGGAAAGAAATCTTCTGTCATAGCCAATTACGATACCATCCCCGTCTACACCCTCGGCCTTCATTTTGTCCGTCATCGCTTTCGCCAGGAGCTGAATGTTTGCTTTTGTGAAGTCTTCTCCTATTACGGCTCTCCATCCACCTGTACCAAACTTTATCATAATAACCTCTTTCCTGAATAACCAAATTGATTGGTCATTCTCTGATTCGTAGCTGAAAAGTGCAAAAAATGCTTTCTTTTCAACCCATTTCTCCTTCCTGTAAATCTACCCCATAATTACAGTGACATGGGCTTCGCTTCCTCTTTTCTGCACCGGTATTTTGTCCGTCTTTTCACCATTCAACAGGATTTCTTTTACACCCTTCATCACGCCCTCAGGATTCTGAACCGTAATATGATAAACTGCTCCTCTCCACTCTCTTTGAACCTGAAATTCCTTCCAGTCTGCCGGGATACAAGGGTCAACCGTTAACGACTCAAAATCCGGTCTGATTCCAAGCATGTATCTGGTTACGGAGAAATAAGCCCATCCCCCGGTTCCTGTCATAAAAGGGTGCCTTGCCCTTCCGAAAGCAGTGTGGTCCCTGCCCACAATAAACTGGCAATAGGAGTAGGGCTCTGCTTCTCTGATCTCTATGATATCGTTCTGATTATAGGGTGAAAGTGCATCATAGAACTTCATTGCCCTGTCTCCCCGTCCAAGCTTGCACTCGGCAGCCCATGCCCAGGGATTGGGATGGCTGAAAATAGCACCATTTTCTTTTAGTCCCGGATACACTCTTGTTACAAAACCGATATCTTCATCCGGAACTGTGTAGGAAGGTCCATTCAGCATAATGCCGTAAGGCGTATACAGGTACTTTTCAATGGAATCCATAGCCCTTCTGCCCTTTTCTTCCTCCGCAGCACCGGAGAGTACTGCCCATGCATTGGATTCCAGATGGATTTTACCCTCAATATCGGCCATAGTTCCAATCTTTCTTCCATTTTTTGTAATCCCTCTGATATACCATTCTTCATCCCAAAGTACTTCATCACATGCCTTCTTAACCTGCTCCCTCATGTTGGTATACTTTTCTATATCTTCTGAATTCCCAAGATAAGCTGCCGCTTCCAGAAAATTTCCCAATGCCCAGTAATGCAGGAAGGAAACCATGGCACTTTCACCGCCGCCCAGGTTCAGGCAATCATTCCAGTCTGCCCTAAGTCCCTTGCAAATTCCGGAGGCCCCGATCTGCTTATGGGAAAAATCAAGAATTTTCTTCATATGCTCATAAACACTTCCGCTGCCGCCGTCTGCATAGGTAATCTCCTGATTCAAAAATTCATATTCCCCTGTTTCCTTTACAAACTCAACAATTGAGCTGACCAGCCATAGGGCATCGTCGGAGCAGGCATCTTCTATACCATGAATCATATCCTTTTTATTGGGTGCCGGAATAACGGTAGGAGATTTAAAGGGCTTGGCAGAATTATCCGGGTCAAACCACTCCGGCTGGAACAGGTGCAGGCCATATCCCTCCGATACCAGCCCCCTTAGCAGCTCCACCAGTCTTTGACGGCATTTCTCCGGGTTGGAATGGGGTACTGTCATAGCATCCTGTGCAGTATCCCGGTAGCCAAGGCCTGTTCTCCCTCCTACCTCAATAAAGGAAGCAAAACGGGAGAACATAACATTAATCTCTGCCTGGTACAGGGTCCAGATATTAATAAGGGTATTCATCCCTTCATTTGGCGTCTTTATCTGAAGCTTTTCTCTCTTTTCTTCCCAATACCCGGCCAGATCTTTAAAAGCCCTGTCAACGGTATCGGTATCGGAATATTTCTTTCTCATGGCACGTCCGGCTTCTCTGTCACCTTCGCCTAACAGAAAGATTATCCTTGTCTTCTCACCGGGTTTTAGCTTTAATTTCTTATGAAGAGAACCGCAATGATTACCGCCCTTCTCAAAGCTGCCCTCGCAATAGCCTCTTTCAACTGCCAGGGGATTGGACTCCGTACGGTATAAACCAATGAATTTATCTCTTAAGCAGTCAAAACCATCCGGTATAAAATCAGAGGTAAAATACTGATAGCCGTACTCTTCATAGAATAAATCATGTTCAATAATCCCATCCTCATAGGAGGAACCTGCCGCATAGTTGCTCATCTGAAAATTACGGTTGTCCATGTCAATATGGTGATAAGAGAATTCCAGATAGGAAAAAACACTGATATCCTTTTCTTCCTTACCGGTGTTCTCAATGGTGACATCCCATATCTCAACATTGTCTTCCAAAGGAATGAACAGCTTATGCTCAGCCTTAATTCCCTGATATTCACATTGATACTTTGTATAGGATAAACCATGGCGGCAGGTATAAGAAGCCTCTGTAAGAGGTTTGCCGACGGGCTGCCAGGAAATACTGAAATAATCCCCTGTTTTATCATCTCTTAAATACACATAATGTCCCGGTCTGTCCATAGGAATACTGTTAGCACGAAAACGTGTTATTCTATGGTATTCCGGTGTTTTATAGAACATATACCCCCCAGCCGTATGATTTACCACAGTGCACAAATCCTTTACCCCTAAGTAATTTGTCCACGATGTGGGCAGGTCAAGCTTTTCTATGACATACTCCCTGTTCCCATTGTCAAAATAGCCATACCTCATATGTAATTACACCTCCTGATTTCAATACTTATTATTATATTCCATAAGCCTTGGGATAGATATTGTCAGGAGTGCGAATATTTGTTTTTATTTGTCTATCGGAAAGCTGCGGGGATATCCCTTCTGAGAATATCCGTTCATGGTGGCTAATATGATGCTTTATAATATATTATACAGAAAACAGTCACATTTATGGCTCACAAACATATTATTATATTGGAATCCGATAATTCCCATTCGATATACAGGAGGTATTAATTATGAGTTATGAAGATTCACGCTATAATCAAGAAGACAGACATGACCCATGTCATAAACATGAACAAAGACACAACCACGAAGTCCAGGGTTCTGTAGAAATTGCAGAACGTGAGGAAGATCCTCATAATCACAGATTTGCTACCGTTTCCGGTGAAGCAATCCCTTACGGACAAGGAAATCACTTTCATGATGTAGCATTCCATACGGATTTCTATGAAGATCATTTTCATGAATTCAGCGGAAGAACTTCAGGTGCGATTCCGGTTGGCGGAGGCAGGCATGTGCATTTTTTAGAGTCCGTAACTAGCGTAAATGATGGTCACAGACATGAATTTAGGGTTGCTACTCTGATTGAAAATCCCATTGGCGAAGACTGCAAAAAATCCAAATGGTAATCAATGGCATCCAATAAGATGAGCGAAAAAATCCCCGGTTAATCCCGGGGAAAAAATTTTCTTTTGGTTAGTTACCTTTAACTTATCTCTGCCTGGTTATTTCACCATTTTCAATCCTGTATACAGAATCCACAAGGTCAAGAATCCTTTCATCATGGGTGACCATCAAAGCGGCTTTTTTATATTTCTTCGTTTCATCCCGAATCATTTCCACAACCTGCCTGCCTCTTTCCTTATCAAGGCTGGCAGTCGGCTCATCGGCAAGCAGTATGTCCGGGTGATTCATAAGTGCTCTTGCGATTGCCACCCTTTGCTTTTCTCCACCGGAAAGTTTGTCGGGATAATAATTCAGCCTGCTTTCAAGTCCAAAGTCCTCCAACAGTTTAGCCGCATGCTCCGCCTGCTCTTTCCTTGCCTTACCGGAAGACAGCCAGTCGATTAGCTTCAGCTGGTCGATTACCTTCAGGTAAGGCAATAATTGATGGGACTGGAATACGAAACCAATCTGTTCCCTTCTTACCTTGTCCCAGTGTTTTTTATTCTTATCGGATAACAGGGTCTTTCCAATTCTTACCTCACCGTCAGTAGGACTGAGCAGGGCTCCTGCTATGGACAGCAGGGTACTCTTACCGGAGCCCGATGGGCCTACAATAGCGGCAAACTCACCATAGCCAATGGAAAGAGAAACGTCCTTTAGAACGGTATTTTCCTCCTCACCGTCGTGGTATCTTTTTGTTATATGCTTTAATTCCAATGCATTATTTTCCATTATTCATTTCCTCCTATTGCGGTCAGAGCATCCACCCTTGCCACCTTTCCCATAGAAAACAGGCTGGCAAGTAGTGAAATTATGATAAATAGAACAGAAACCACCGCTGCATTCATTGGTGTCAGGACAAAAGGCATGGTCGCAGGCAAAGCACTGGCCATTCCAAAGGTAAGAATATTTCCCACTGCCATACTGATAACTGACAACAGCAGTACCTGTGCGGCCAATGACCAGGCCAGCGTACTCATCCCAGCCCCCACTGCCTTCAAAACACCAAATTGGGGTATCTTCTGCATGGTAGTTACATAGAAGAATACACCTACAATAAAAGAAGATATCAGCAGCAGAAAAACCAGCATCATCATGATAGTCGACTGCTCCTGGGAATGCCCCGGAATGTCACTGATGATTTCGCTCTTAGAAAGCAGAACCTTACCCTTTAATTCACTGTCAGCAAAATCTTTCAGCTCCTCATAGGATTTTTCCGAACCCTTTAATTTAACAGCTGCCGCCTGGCTGGAGACGGAATCCCTGCCGGTGTACAGCTTCTGTATTTCTTCATAATCCTTTAAGGCTATTACCCCAATGGAGGAATGGCCATACATCTGGTTCCTGGTAAAGCCTGTAACCTCCATTTCATAGCCTGTCTGGGCATCCTTGACCTTGTCTCCTACCTGAAAGCCTTCTTCTTTAAAGGAATTATTCAGTACTATCTGCCCTGCTTCCGAAATCCCTTTTCCTTCCGTAACCTTTGGCATTAAATAGCCGTCCGTATCAATGCCCATATAGGTAATATCGAGCTTTGTAGCATCCCCGTTCCTGGTAGCTGCCGAACGGTACAGGTTTATAACTGCCGCATTTTCCGTAAATCCCTTGATTTTATTCAAGCTGCCACTGTCCAGGGACGACCTGGTAATCAAATTATCTGCCGAATCATCCAGGATATAATAATCCGCAGCCCCATTGTCTATGGCAGAGCTGGTAGCTGCCGATAACCCCTTGGCCAAGCCGGATAAGAACAGCACCAGAAACAGCAGGAGTGTCAGTAATACGATGATAAGTGCATAACGCACCTTATTGTGTTTTAATTCTTTCAACGCCAGAAACATAGTTTCTCCTTTTCTTTTGGTTAACTTTTAGTTTGCATTTTTTGTCTGACTTTTTTTTGACTAATTCAAAGTCTCCCTCCGTTATTATCTTTCATCTTTTCACCTAATCTCTATTTAAATATCAAGCCCTAAAAATCTCTTGACCAGAAGACCGATCACGAATGAGGCTGCTGCTACGGATAAGCTGATAAGGCTCATTTCAAGGAACTTCTTTTTAAAGGAAATGGATCTGGCAACGGAAATATAGTAGTTAAATGCTGCTATAATCAGGATAACTGCCGCCAGCATTATAAGAAGGGCTGCTAAATACTCCTTATCCGGCAAGAGTATATAAGGAAGGATTAATATCACGACTGTGACCAGATAAGCCGCTCCTGTATAGAAGGAGGATTTCAGCGCATTCTTCCCAGCATCATTTTTAACGGATAAATACTCCGAAGAAGCCATGGACATAGTGGCCGCTATACCGGTTATCAGGCCCGCCAGGGATATCAGACGGTTGCTTTGCATGGCAAAGGTCCATCCTGCCAAGCTTCCGGTGAATTCCACCAAGGCATCATTTAATCCCAGTACCATAGAACCGGCATATCTGAGCTTCTCCTCATCAATCATGTCAATAAGCTCATTTTCATGCTCTGTTTCATCCTGCAAAATAATCTTCAGGTCGGGAATCTTTTCCGTAAGCTCTTTCTCCAGCTTTCCGCTGAATACTTCCTTGAATTCTATTACCGAATTCTCCATTTTCTTTATAATAAAAGTGTAACCTAATATTCTTGCCAGTATTACATACCAGTAGACCACAAGCATATTTGGCTTCACATCACATTTGGTATATTGCTTCCATATTCCATAATGCTTCTGCTCTTCACCTGCAATTTTCAGTAATATGTCCCGGTCATTTTTATCCTTAACGAACCTGGCAATTTTTATATATACATAGTATTCAAGTAACTCATCCGCCTGGAATCTTTTTATCGTTTTCATCAAATCCAAATTCTTCATATCTTCTCCTTTCCTCTTTTTTTCGTTTAAGATTGTCAATGATTATCACATAATCAAATGATAAAATTAAATTTTCTACGTAATGATTACTCTTCATTTAATTGTACTCAATTTTATTTGATTGTCAATATTAAATAATCTATTTCATACAAAAGAGGTATCCAAAGCTTACTGTATTCTCTGGATACCTCTAATAAGTTAATAGATCATGTAACTTTTAAATCATATAACTTATAAATTATTTCATTTATGGATTATTTAATATGTTATTTTGTTCTCAAATTATAACTCCTTACAGCATTTGATACTATTTTCATCTCTCGTTTACTGATCAGCAGGCTTTCCTTCCCTCAGTTTTGACTGTATCTGATTAATCATGGTCAGAGACACCCCTCTGGGAGCTAATTTTATGCCGAAGATTAAAAGTTTGTTGGACATCCCCTCTACTGCTACCGGCTTTCCTTTCATAAGTGCCCTATACCCGCAGACAGCAACCTTTCTGGCATCTGTTACCTTCAGCGAGTGAAAAAGTCTGGAATTTACAAGCCCGGCGGTATTTTCAAAATTGGTGCTGGTAGGCCCGGGGCAAAGTGCCGTCACTGTAACATTGCTTCCTCTTACTTCTTTTGACACTGCCTGTGAAAAGGAAAGGACCGCGGCTTTTGTAGCATAGTATACGGACATGTTAGGTCCCGGCACGAAAGAGGCCGTAGAAGCAAGATTTAATATCTTCCCATGGCCTCTTTCTACCATTGACGGCAGAAAAAGCCTTGTCATATACATAAGAGCTGTTATATTAAGCTGTATCATGACATATTGCTTCTCCCATTCCGAGTGGGCAAATTCCTTATAGTCTCCAAAACCGGCATTATTGACTAATACTTCAATTTCCCTGCCCTTTAATTCCTGAAATATTTCTTCCGGGGCTTCTTTCTCTGCCAAATCTTTTTCTATCACTGTAACATCCGTACCGTACTTCTTCTTGAGCCTTTTTCCTAAATCCTCCAATAATTCTCTGCTCCTAGCCACCAGTATAAGCTCATATCCCTGTTTGGCAAATACAATGGCAAGCTCCCGCCCAATTCCCTTTGAGGCTCCTGTTATCAATACTGTTTTTCCCATATACGATCCCTTTCTTCAATTAAATGATTTTTTCCTTGCTATTTGCTTACCTTTAGGGTCTCACCCTTTTTCAGGAGAATATGTCCGGACTCATAGGGCTTTTGCTCTACCGTAAGATAGACCTCCTTTGCATCATAATAACGGCCAAGGCTATCGGCAACTCCCTGCAAAATGAGTTGTTCAAAGCCCGCTCCTGCATTCATTTCATTAATAAGCTCCTTTGAAAAGTCCGCATACACAATCCCGTCCGAACCTTTATATAAGGAGTTAAGATTCGTTCCGACACTGATTAATCCCTGGTTTCCTCCATGCTTTTCCCGAAGCAGCTCCTGTACCTTAAAACGGGTAATATCATTGGTGTTAAACTTTAAGTCTTTTACTTCCTCCAGCAGCTTCTCATCCTCATTTGGATAGTAAAGGGTAAAGCTTTGTACCAAAGGAGTTTCTTTGATTTTTTTAAGCAGGGAGGTAACTGTCAGACCGTCCGTACTATATTCCCGCTTTACAAGGCCCACTCCCTTTGCATAATAGTCCCTGGTTTGTCCTTCCTTTTCTTCCGTTGTCACTTCTATTGTTTTATAATCCCCGGAAGGCGTTTTAATATTCTTCTCCACATCCGATATATAACGCTTCCTTCCGTCTGCGAGAGTCCATTCCGTGCCTTTTTCCAGGGGAGCTTTTAATAGGATTTCCGGTTCTTCTACGCTGTTGTAATTTAACAGGTTATCCCTGTAATAGCATTCTTCTTTGCTGACTATGACAGAAAGGCTTGTACTGTTCCCTTCCATTACCTGAACCGTCTGCGTACCTCCGTTGTCTGTCCGAAGCTGGATTCTGCCGCTGTCCCTGTCCTGATAGTCCGCATAGCTCCAGAAGGCAGCATATTCGTTTCCTTTTCCTTCATAAAAGTACTGTTTGTTTTCTCTGTCCGGAAAATATTCCAGAACATTCTCTTTCTTCACATCTTCATTTGAAATATCGGAAGTAACTGCCGTCTCCCTTGCGGCAACGGAAGGTGTTGCTGTTTCCGATAACTCTCCCTGGGGCAGAGTATTTTCCTTCTCACCTGCTTTTTCTCTGCAAGACATCAGAATCGTCATTTGAAAAAGCAGCAGCACGACCACTATCATTTTTTTCATATCAATCCCTAAACCCAATATTTCCTTTCTGCAATATTTGTCATTATAATAAAAGAGCGGAGTATTATGTCTTCTCCACTCTATTATTATACCATATTCTTTATTTTTAAACACATTCAGGAAAAATATTGTAAATAAATCCTCTTTTGACTATTGCGGGTTATATTTCAGATCTTTTTTCACAAAATCCGGTACATTATCCCTTGAAAAATAGTAGGTCTGGGTCGTTTCATTGCCATAGGTATCCGTACCCAATACGATACTTACGGATAAATCATAATTTATATCCAGGATACTATAGAATTCACTGCCATAGTTTGAGGGTATAGCCGCCTGCAGGATTGTTTCGATCTGTTCTTTCCCTGTATAGTCAACCTGCTCCAGTGCATCCTTGTTAATGGAGGGTGCTTCTGTATTAACAGTATCATCCTGAAACTGTTTCACTACAGTCACCTTTTTAATATTCTCTGCCTTTATCCGGTTATCGGACTGAAAACCATGAGCAGAAAGAAATTCCAAGGTCCTTGTGAACTCAGGTAAGAGATCATATTCAAATGGTCTATTGTCGACCAGTGTAAACCGAAGGCTTCCCAAGGGCTTGCTGCGCATAATGTCATCAATTGTAAGGGCTTTCAATTCTTCCTTATAGGTTTCCAGCAATTCTTCCTTTTCCTTTTCTGTAAGCGTAAATTCTTTCTCGCCAAGGTAATTAAAAGCAGAAACAGAGGTTATATTGTCGCTCTTCCACCGGTAGATGGGATAATAGCCTTCTTTAAAATCACCGTCACTATAAATCTGCTTTAATAAGGAGAAATCCTTATCGGCAACCCTTGGATAATTACGTATTACAGTCCTGCCGTTCTTAAGGTGAAAAGCCACCATACTGGAATAATTTTTATCCGAAGCATTATCCTTATCCGTTTTTTTGATTTCCCTGATGCCAAGCTTTGCAATGTCATAAGCCGCATCAAAGTTCTTCAGCCGCATGTATTTCTCTTCGTACTCAAAGTTTAAATAATGGTCATAACCTGTTCCCTCTTTGTTCAAAGTTACATAGTTTTTATTTTCGTCAATTCCCGGTATTCTAATACTCATGGATACCACCTTATCCTTATCCGGAATATAGGTATCATAGGAAAATAGGTCAAAGCGGAAGACACAGACGACAGCTGTTGTAACAAGAGCGGCTACTGCCAGGCCCAGCCTGTGGGAGAAGGCCTTTTTCAAGTCAAATTGATAGATGACTTCCACAATTGCGCTAGTAATCAGAAAGCCAAGTATCAGTCCAAAAATCATCCAGCCATCTGAATGACTGCCGGCAGCTCCTCGAAAGACCAATCCGCCTCCAAGAGTTATGGGAATGAGCAGCAGGAATTTAATAACCGGCTTTACTATATCAAAAGCCATTGCTTTTCCTGCTGCTTCCGACGGGCGTTTCCTATAAAATAAAAGGTTCAGTACCAGCAGCAGGATGATAACTGCCACAGTCATAAGTATACTTAAGCCAAGTCCTTTATAATCGCCGTTCTGAATATGCCGGGATTTATAAATATATTTACCCAATGGGGACAGGAATGTTAAAAAATTTTCATCACTCGTAATACTATGATAGGTTTTAAAAAATTCATGACTGTATGCATCCTTTATGAACATGACCACAGGACCATAAACAAAAAATACGCCTGCTCCCAGAATACTTACAATACCGTTTCCCGTAAGCATAACTGCCAGAACCGTCAGGGTATAGATTACGAGAAAGTATAGCAGATTCACTCCTAAAGCCTGAAATCCTGCAATTGCAGCATCGGCTCCCATAAATCCGTTTACGGCCAGCACCAGAAAATTCAACAGCATGCTGATAAAATAAGGAATAATATAAAGCAGGATTCCATCTGCATAATTAACGAAAAAGAGCCTCTCTCTTCTAACCGGTATGCTATGGAAAAAATCTACCTTCTTTCTGGAATGCAGAAAGAAAAATCCGCTGCAGGCACATATAAGAGCACCTGCTATAGTAATTAAATACTGAAGAATAAAACCAGGACCTATAACGGTCGTTATTTCGGCTATTATATTCTTCGCCGCAGCGTTGTCTGTCATGCCTTCCAGTTCCAATGCCAGCCATACGGGGCCAAAAAGGAAAAATATCAGCATTGACAAAGCAACAACCCACATTCTTCTTTTTATATCTTCTTTTTGAAGTTTAAAAAATAAGTTTCTTGATGTCATAACCGGCTACCTCCGTTTCACTGATGAAGATTTCCTCCAAGGACAAAGGAAGAACTTCTGAAAATACAGGATTTGACTTCTCAATTTTAGCTACAATCTCTTCCCTGTTCCCCCTGGCAGTTATGGTATAGAGAGAACCTCTTCTTTCTGTTTTAAGAATCTCAATATCCCCAAAAAGCTCTTTAAGCTCTACTTCTTCTTTCAATACACACTGTATCTTATGAATACTGAGCTTCATGTCAAAGAGATCCTTTGATAACAAGATTCCGCCTCTATGGAGCAGCCCTACATGGTCACAGATGTCCTCAAGCTCTCTTAGATTATGGGAAGCTATAATAGGCGTCAGACCCCTCTCGGCAATTTCTTTTGCAAACAGGCTTTTCACTGCCTGGCGCATGACCGGGTCAAGTCCGTCAAAGGTTTCATCGCAAAGAAGGTATTTTGTACCGGCACAAATTCCCAAAAGAACTGTAAGCTGTTTCTTCATTCCCTTTGAGAAGGTATTTATTTTGCGCTTGCCATCCAGGCCGAACTGCTTCATCAGTTCTTCAAAACGCAGCTCATCAAAATCCGTATAGATTACCTTATAGTAATTCTTTAAGTCCTTTGGTGTACTGTTGCTGAAAAAATAGCTGTCATCTGAAATATAAAACAGCAGCTTCTTGGCATTGAGATTCTCAAATACCGGATACCCGTCTACCATAACCCTTCCTGCATCGGGCTTTATAACGCCTGCTATCATACGCAGAAAAGTACTTTTACCCGCTCCATTGGTTCCGACAAGCCCAAAGACTTCTCCTTCCTTGATGACAGCAGTAATGTTATCCACTGCTTTAATTGTATCAAACTGCTTGGTTAAGCATTGTGCTTCTATCATATTAACCTCTTTTCTGAATATCCAATTCAATTGAATATTCGTTAATCAGTAGTTGAAAAAACAGCTTTTCGTTTTTTCAACCTAACTTCTTTCCCACATATCAAATCCTCTATTTGATATTCTTTTATACGCATTAGCTCCCCTTTACCGTTTCAAATTATCTTTCCCCATACGCATCTTCTACTTTCTCCATAACCTGCTCTTTACTAATGCCGATTTCTTTCACTTCCTTCAGAAGCCCGGCAACAGAATTCAGCAGCTCATTCTTTCTGATATCCACCAGGTGTTCAGTATCTGCAATAAAGCTTCCTCTGCCTTTTACCGTATAGATAAAGCCTTTTCGCTCCAGCTCCATATAGGCTCTCTGAATAGTATTCGGATTTATTGACAATTCCATAGCCAGATTGCGTACAGAAGGAAGCTGCTCCTTAGGCACCAGCCCGCCCTTTAGAATTAACTCCTCAAACCGTTCTTCCACCTGTTCATAGATTGGCCTGCGGTCTTTATAGTCAATAATTATCATATGGCACTCCTTTCTTTACATAAGTCACGTCTGTATACTAAGTGTACTATTACCATTAATACACTTAGTATAGTAATACAAAAGCCGGTTGTCAATAACAACCAGCTTATTGTAAAAAATTTAATATTTTCTTAAAGATTTATATTTCCTGCCTGCACACTCCCTTATGGTACATATCCAACAGTCCTTCAATGCCCCAGGTAACCATGCTGTCAATATTGGCTCTGGTGTAAAATGCCATATGCTGGGTCATTACCACATTGGGAAACTGTCTTAAATAAACCATATCCCTGTTCTTAAGAATATCTGTCTTTCTGTCTGCATGATAGATTCCCTCTTCCTTTTCAAATACGTCCAGTCCAAGAGCGCCGATTTTCTGTGACTCAATTCCTTCTGTCAGCGCTTCTATGTCCATTAATTCCCCTCTGGCAGTATTAATTAATATAACTCCTGTTTTCATCTTATCAATGGCTTCCCTGTTGATAAAATGTCTGTTCTCCTCCGTTAAGGGCACATGAAGGGTTATAATATCAGAAACACGGTACAATTCATCCAGGGATACATACCGGGCATACCTTTTCCCCTCCTCTGTTACACCCTTGTTATAAGCTGCCAGTTTACAGCCAAAGCCTGAGAGTATTCTTAGTACTTCCGTACCGATATTCCCCGTACCAATTACTCCCACTGTCTGATTGCCCAGCTCCTGTCCCGTTAATCCAAAAAGGGAATAGTCATTGACATTCTGCCGCCACATGGCAGGCTTATAGTGGCGCAGTGTCAGTAACATCAGCATAACGGCAAATTCTGCCACTCCTTTTGGCGGATAGCCGGCATTGCACATCCTGAGCCCGATTTCCTTTCCATAGGCGGTATCAATATGGTTATACCCTACGGTCCTCGTGGAGATATAACCGACTCTCTGCTTTTTAAGTCCTTCCAAAAGCTCCTTATCAAGAGAGCTTCTTCCAAGAACGCTGACTCCCTCACAGCCTGCGCAGAGCTTTAAGGTCTGCCTATTCAATGTCTTTCCGGTGGAAACCAGGTCAAGACCATGCTTTATTTTTAATTCCTCCAGTTTATTCTTTTCATCCTGCCTTAATTCATATACCGCAATTTTCATAGTAGCTCCTTTCAATAAACTTTTGAAAATGAATTTTTATACTTTATTAAGTTAAAGCCAAAAAGAAAGACAGGCTGCAAAGCCCGTCTTTCCCAAAATGTCTATCATGAAATTGTGTCTGTAATATTCCAAAGAAATCACCCTTTATAATTCATTTAATGTAATTATACATAGAATTATAAGAATTGCAAGCACTGATTTATTTTTATACATTTTAACAGAAAATTTATTTTATATGCCTATTTGCTGCCATGGCTTTCTTTGCTATTCGCGGAGAAACATTATGGTACCGACCAGAAATAATATCATACCACCCATTTTTTTAAGGCTTACTTCTGAATTATTAAGAAATACATCCATGATTAGGCTGCTGGTAAGCTGGCCAGCCACAATCAGGATTAAGGCATTGGATATCCCAAGGGAGGGAATCGACCTTGAAGTCAGGTAGATAATGGACGCTCCGAAGAAACCTCCAATCAGCCAGACAGGGCGAACGGAAGTGACCCTGGTATACCTTGGCAGGTTGCCGACAACAAGATTAATCAATAATACAAAGGTCAATCCTGTCATTAAACTGTGAAGTGTGGCAATACTTGGTGTCACATATTTTCCAAGCTGGGAATTTATTGTAGCTTCAATGGTCGTTAATACTCCTGCTAAAATAGCCAAAAGCATGGAGATAATATTCATCCTGCTGCCCTCAATTACAATTACTTTATGTTTAAAAGATATGTACGAGACCTCAATAATATACGAGCAGTTAGACAACATTAATCCTTTGGAAGCCACCTTAATTCATCCATGTTAATTTTTGAATTGTTGACTTCATATCCCAATTTATACAGTACTTTATTATCACCCGAACAGGCAATTGCTTTCAGGTTATTCCATTTTATTGATTTTTCCCAGGAAAACAGAAGTACTTCACCTGTTTTAACCGGCTTTCTCTGCAAATCAGGGCCACTGCCCATTTCAATAAATGCTACCCTATCATCAAAGCTTTGAACCGGTACCACTGTAATGCCTTTTCCAGCTCCCCCGTCTGAGTAGCTGCACCACCCCACCAGCTTTACTTTATCCTCTGTTTTATTGGCCCAGGAACTGCCCCGGTACCTCCAAAAAGGAAATTTATAACCAGTGAGGATGGTGCGGTACTTATCCTGATTTTCATAAATATATGCCTTATATGGAGGGGTTTCGGCTGTTCCAAGTAAGACTGAGGTATTCTCTACCCACCGGCTGGTTTTAGCTGCCTGATCCGGTGAGAACCTTGCGCCTGAAATATAGGAAATAATGATATAAGCACAGAGGATTAAAAATAATCCCATGATTGAATATTTCAGCTTTAATTTGTATTTTGCTTTCATAGCATCCCCTTTATTCATTATCCAGCTATTTTTCGGTTTATTGGTAACAGATTACCATTCGGAATCATTCTTTTAACTATAAATCTGATTTGAGTGACAAAAACCTTGCTTCAAAAAAAACACAGGCAATTTGCACAAACCAGAAAGAACGAATGCGCCTATGGAAAGGTATTAGAAGTCCTTTTCTCTGAAAATTTTGTGCTATAATATAAAACAGATTGTTTGAGCGCAAGCGAGTTATCTGTTTTATATTATGTCCAGCACAAAATATTCAGAGAATTAGGACTTCTTATACCTTGGAATCGAAGCATGAGTCTTTCTGGTTTGTGCAAATTGCCGTCCCCTTTTGAAAGACTACCCTTCCGCCCCCAAATCAAATCTATTAAATAAAATTTCTTTTAAGTATAAAGCAATAAACAAATCTTTAATCACAGCAGCTGCTGAAAATTATATTTCTCAGCTTTCTGGTAATCGCCATGGTCCCTGCATCTGTCTTTTGGGTCATGAACAGGATATTAAGGTTATCCTTGGGGCAATTGGTAAAGTAGCAGCCAAGCCAGCCATCCCAGCCATATTCGAAAGGACTTCCGAGGCTTCCGGCTTTCGTGGTATCCGTCAGGATTCTCATGAAATTACCATAGCTGTGGCCTTCCAATGTAAGCCAGGGTTCCATACCTTTATACTGCTCCTCATTTAATGTCTTTGTCGTCATATACTGAACAGTTCTGGGGCGCAGTATGGCAGTTCCCTCATAGGTCCCGCCGTTCAAAAGCATCAAGGAAAACTTTGCATAATCATCAATCGTTGATACTAATCCGGCTCCGCCTGCTTCATAGGCAGGCTCTCTGTCCATTTTCTGAATAATTCCAAGATTATTGCCGGTATACAGGGTTAGCCCATTTACACTGTCCGCTTGGTAGGTATTAGCAAGCCTGTTCCTCTTTTCAGCCGGTACATAAAAGCTCGTATCCTTCATTCCCAGTGGCTCGAAGATTTCTTTCTTTAAAAATTCACCAAACTTCATGCCGCTTACGACTTCCACAAGAGCGCCGATAACATCCGCACTTGAGCCATAGCTCCAGGAAGAACCGGGATGGTACGCCAGCGGACATTTTCCGAGCTTATTTGCCACTTCAACGGTACTTAATGCATCCTTTGTCAGAAACTTATCCTCCACTTCCTTAAATACTGCTTCGGCTGCCTTACCGGCTTTACTTTCTCCTCCATAAAGAAGACCAGAGGTCATATTCAGCAAGTCTTTTATTAATACCTCTCTGTTTGCAGGAACCAGGGACCCGTTATCCTCAACCAGCTGGTTGTGAAAGCCTTCCAGATATTTACCCACGGGTTCATACAGGTCTATCTCCCCTCTTTCCACTAATATCATTGCAGCAGCAGCCGTAACGGGCTTGGTCATGGAATACAGGCGGAATATGGTATCCCTCTTTATGGGGAGCTGTTCCTCTCTTGATGCCAAACCATCCTCATGGTAGAATATCTCTTTTCCGTCCTTAAAAACCAGCAAATTAGCGCCGGAAATCTCATACTTTTCAATTGCTTTGCCAATTTCTTTTCTAATTCTGAAGGCTTCTGTGTTCGTTAACATGTCACCTGACCTCTTTCCTTTTGATGTTTTTACCATTTTTAATATAGAACTGATTCGGGTGTCATAAGTTAATCTCAATATGGAATCGACTTATGACACTTGAATCATAATTCTAATTATAACTTTTTAACAGACGATTACAATGTATTATTTCAACCTTCTATAGTAAAAAAATATCCGTTGCACAAGTTAAGCGGGCAGATTATAATAAAAGTAACCTCTACACGAAAGAAAGGAAAAATACTATGCCAAAGATAAAAAAAGCGTGTTCAGAAATGGGAGAAATTCTCCACTATGTAGAAAATATGATGTCCGGAAAAGAACTTGAATCTCCGCAAAGTGATCATCCAATTCACCAGCAGGCAATCAATCATTTCAATAAACTGTTTGACAATGAACATAAAATGTCAGGTGCCGTAAAAGATATCATGGATCTGGCCTCTTCTATAAGCACCTTCGATGTCGGAATGACCTACATATCCAACCAATTAAGCAGCTTTTCCCTGGAACTGTCAAATTTGAGCGAGTCAAATCTTGCAATTGTGGAAGAGACTACAGCCACCATGAATTCTGTTTCCGATACCATAGACAATTCAGCTGCTACCTTGCAGCAATTATCAGAAGATTCCCTGACCCTTGCTGCCCGCAATAAGGAAAGTAAGGATTTGCTCATGGAAGTAAGCGGTCTAAAAGAAAATGTTGTGACAGACACCAAAAATATGGCCGGCAAAATCGATCAGCTGCTGCAGCTTGCCAATGAAGTCGGAAAAATCGTAGACAGTGTCCAAACTATAGCCAACCAGACAAATCTACTTGCTTTAAACGCTGCAATTGAAGCTGCCAGAGCCGGTGAACACGGCAAGGGCTTCTCCGTCGTAGCGGAAGAAGTAAGAAAGCTGGCAGACGACACCAAGCATAACCTTGATGATATGCGGATATTCGTAGGCAACATTCAGACTGCTGCCGGTGAGGGTAAAAATAGTCTTGACCGTGCCTTAACTTCCACCAGCCAGATGAGTGAAAAAATAGACCAGGTATCAGACACCGTGGGTGAAAATATCCATATGCTGGAAGGCGTTATCAATACGGTTGAAACCATTAACGATTCCATGCAGGGAGTAAAGGTTGCTTCCGTTGAAATTAACCGGGCTATGGAAGCCTCCAGTGAGGATGCTCAAAAGCTCAACGCCATGACCCAGAATATTCAGAAGGATGCTTCCGAAAGTGTTGGCTATGCTAAGAGCATTTCAAATATAGATGATAAATTGTCCGCCCTGGCCGGCAATTTATATAAGGGTTTAAAGGGTACTACTCATTCTATATCCAATAAGGAAGTATGCAGCATTTTAGAAAAAGCAATCAATGCCCATAAGGAATGGATGGATAAGCTCGAATCCATGGCAAATACCATGGCATTGCTGCCCCTTCAGACAAATCCCAGCAAATGCAGCTTCGGCCACTATTATAATACCCTGAACCTGAACCATCCTTCCATCCTGAAGGATTGGAAAACCATCGGTAAACTGCATAAAGAATTCCATTTAAAAGGCGATGATATGATTAAGGCTATAGAGAAAAATGATAAAGAGAAATCCTCCCTCATTTTAAAGGAAGCACACAGCCTATCTTCCGAGCTTATTGGTTTGATTCAAAAATTAATCGGAAATGCCAGCGAATTAGATAAAAAAGGTATCAGATTAACTGTTGAATAATGATTAACCGCTTTATTATTTTGTTATCTGATTTGCTTTGCCATTTTGCTTTGTTATTCAGCATCTATCCGGCATTTTTTTAGTTTCACATTTTAATTTCCGCCGATAATTATCAGAAAGCCCCCTGTCTTTGATATGCTCCCCTTCTATAGGACATTGAAATATAATTCCTATATTGAGGGCAGCATATCACAAAGACAGGGGACTTCTTATTTTGCCTTTGAAAGAAACCGGATTTTTTCTAACCCAGATAACTTGCAAAAAGCATCAGATTTAAAATTGTCAGAATGATTGCAATGGACCACAGGACTATATTGCTGAATAAGCTGTTCTTATATTTCCCCATGACCTTTTTGGAGGATGTTAAGTAAATCTGCAAAAATACCGTTATCGGAAGCTGTATACTGAGTAACATCTGGCTGTATACCAGTCCCTGAAAAGGATTATGTATAAAGAATATTATCAGGGTAGCTATGGTCAGGATTCCGACAACACCTATCTTTGTATGTCTGTCCTTGATATCATAGGGCTCTCCGAACATTCCGGCAAAGATTGTTCCGGCTGCCATACCGGCCGTCATTGTGGAAGAAATACCGGCAAAGAGCAATGCTACTCCGAAGATAATTGCTGCAAGCCCTCCAACCAGCGGAACCAGCATCTGCTGTGCCTGACCCAGTTCCGATACCTTAATATGCTGTGAAAAAAATGTTGTCGCCGCAAGTATTATCATAGCACTGTTAATTGCCCAGCCTATGATCATGGAGAACAGAGTATCTAAGAATTCATATTTCAATTGCTTCTTAATAACGGACTCTTCTTCCAGATTCCACTGCCTGCTCTGTATGACCTCAGAGTGAAGAAATAAGTTATGGGGCATAACAACCGCTCCCAGTACGGACATAATAATTGGCAGCGATCCGGTTGGAAATTGAATGGTTGTCCAGCCTCTCACTGCTTCAGGCCAGCTTATATGAACTACGCTGAGCTCATACAGAAAGGATATCCCTATAATGGATACAAAGCCCATGATTACCTTTTCCAGCTTCTTATAGGTATTTGTAAAAAGTAACAGAATAATAACAACTAAGATAATGACTGAGCCCACTTTAATCGGTACCTTAAAGAGCAGATTCAATGCAATGGCTCCGCCCAGTATTTCTGCCATAGCCGTAGAAACCGCTGCCAACAGGGCCGTAGAAAGAACCGTTTTTGAAAGCCAGGGCTTCAGATGCTTGTTTGCTGCTTCCGAAAGGCAATCCCCCGTTACAATCCCAAGATGGGCAACATTATGCTGGAGCAGGATTAACATGATGGTCGAAAGGGTGACCATCCATAAAAGTTTGTATCCATATTCAGACCCGGCTGCGATATTAGACGCCCAGTTACCCGGGTCGATAAATCCCACCGTTACTAAAAGCCCGGGTCCGATATAACCTAGTAATTCTCTTAAGCCAAAGGACGGATTATGTCCTTTTGTGTTTAATATATTCTTAAGCTTCATGCCTTCTACCTCCCAAACCAGCCAAAATTTCTTATAATAAGTTGAATTTCCGTTTTTTCGACTTACACAGTATACTTTAATACCTGCCCATTTCTCTTGTCAATCCTTAGAATGGAACTACTTCAAATAATTTTCTTGACTTCATTCATCGTTATCCTATAATACACTTAAGAATATTAAATTAGTATCTGAGAATTTCAGATATCAGGAAAAGAGGTTGCGATGCAGTACAGAAGGAATCCGAAAAACGGAGATATGATATCGGTCCTGGCTTTTGGATGTATGCGTTTTAAGAGGGATGAGAAAGAAACGGAACGGCAGATAATAAAAGCGATAGAAATGGGAATTAATTATTTTGATACCGCCTACATATATCCTGGCAGCGAAGCCACTCTCGGACGAATTCTTTCAAAGGGTTACCGTGAAAAAGTAAAGCTTGCTACAAAGCTGCCACACTATCTTGTAAAAAAGAAGGAAGACTTTGATAAGCTCTTTTTTACACAGCTGGAGCGGCTTAAGACAGACTATATCGATTATTACCTTATTCATATGCTTACTAATCTGGAGGTTTGGCAGCGGCTGGTAAGCCTTGGCATACTGGAATGGATCAAAGAGAAAAAAGAGAAAGGGCAGATAAAGAACATTGGTTTTTCCTACCATGGCGGTCAGCAGGAATTTATAAAAATTATAGATGCCTACGATTGGGAATTCTGCATGCTCCAGTATAATTACTATGACGAATACAACCAGGCAGGCAAAAACGGCTTACTTTATGCAGCGGAGAAAGGTCTCCCCATCATGATCATGGAACCCCTACGAGGCGGAAAGCTTGTAAATCTGCCCAAGGAAGCCCTCTCTGTCTTTGAGGAGTCAAAGGAAAAGCATACCCCCGCAGAATGGTCCTTCCGCTGGTTGTGGAACCAGCCTCAGGTGCTTACCGTGCTTTCCGGCATGAATTCCCAGGAAATGCTTGCTGCCAACGCAGCCTCCGCCTCCAAGGCCGAGGCTGGGATTCTTACTCCGGCAGAGCTTGACCTTTACGGCAGGGTAAAAGAGGCCTTGAATAAATCCTTTCTGGTGCCTTGTACAGGCTGCAGCTACTGCATGCCATGTCCCCAGGGAGTGGATATTCCGCTTTGCTTTAGCAGCTACAATGAAACAGCCACTTCCGGAAAATTACACTCCCAATTAAACTACATCCTGCGAACCTCCGGGCATAATGCAAGCAAATGCGTTGGCTGCGGCTTATGTGAAAAGCACTGTCCTCAAAGCATAGCAATCCCCAAGGAACTCAAAAACACAACTGCTTCCTTGGAAAGCTTTCTCTATAAGCCAATGTCCGCCTTGGTAAAACGCTTTATGAAGCAATAGCTGCCTGCTATTATTCAACCTTTTTTTAACTGTAATTCCATCATGGCTATGTCACTGCGCATTTTCTGGGCAGTTTCCCAGGATATTCTGCCCCGCTCATACATAGCCTGAATTTCATCTCTTTCTATCTGAAAGCTCAGAGGCACCAGATCCTTTATTTCAGTGGAATTTTCATATAACGGCTGTATCTCGTTTTCTCCCCTTTGCATATTTTCCGAGAGGAGGTTTTTACTTATCAGCAAAGCTTTCAGGCTTTCATATTCCGCAATCAACTTATTGACGGCAAAGGTATCCTCCTTTTCCTTCCGCTCATATAACAGCTTTAGTACATGCTCGCTGCTCAAATGCCTCACCCGTTCCATCTGCATTCTATCCAGCTGCATTCTATCCAGCTGCATTTTTTCCTGCTGTGTTTTGTCTATCTGCATCTTTCTGCCGGGGAAGCCGTAGGGCCTGAACTGCCGCTTTTTCATAATCCTTAAGCTTCTTAGTATCTTATTGATATTTGGATGGAATAGAAATCTTTTTCTGTCATTCTTTCTGATAATACCATCAAGGATATCCAGATACTTGGAGGCAATACCTTCATCAACCTCATGGTTTTCAAGCAAAGTCCTGGTATACTCTATTTCCCAGCTCAGCACCTCCCGCCTTAATTTTCTCTCTTCCTTCAGACTGGTTTTCTTATAATTTTTGTTCCTTATCTCTTCTGCTCTTAGTGCCAGATTCCTTGTAAGCCGCCCAATATTGAATCTGTTTTCCTCCGTCTCCAGTTCATTCAATTGCCTGATCACATTTTGTATGATTTCAAGGCAGGCTTCCCTTTCTTCTGAACTGACCTCCTCTGTGCTTTCTTTCTTAAGTAAAAGAGGCAGAATAAAATTTGCAATAAGAAGGGAACATAAAATCACTCCGGCAGCGATGAAAATAATAAGATTTCTTTCAGGAAACGACTTACCGCTGCCCAGCACAAATGGAAGTGCCAGAGTGGATGCCAAGGTTACACTTCCTCTTACTCCTGCCATACTTATAATAAGGCTTGCCCTTGCTCTTCCTAAACCCTCCTCTGCTTTTAAGCCGGATGTCTGCACTGCTTCTCCTTGTATCTCATATACTTTTGAATTACCGCCCACAGTAAAGAAGGACCATAAAAACCGGATTAACATCATTGCTGCTGTTATCACTAAAATATATCCTATGGTTATCAGGTTGCTGAATTTTGAATCATACCATATGGTTTTTATGATTACCGGAAGCTGCATGCCCAGAATTAAAAATACAAGTCCGTTTAATACAAAGGTCAAGGTAGACCATATGCTCTTTGAGGCAACGTTAAGTATTGCAGTTTCCGGATTCAGCTTTTTCCCCTCAAAGGAATGAATAACTCCGGAAATGACAACTGCCAGAATGCCGCTGACCCTGCATTCCTCTGCCGCCATGTATATGATAAAAGGAGTAAGTATGCCTAAAAGCAAATGAAATGTGACATTTTCCATTCCCAGTGAGCGAATCCATTTTACCAGAAGGTATTTCAATATTGTCAAGACAATGCCGATAATTACCCCTCCCACAGCAACATAAAGGAACCGGATTCCCGCATGCAGCAGGGAAAAGGTTCCGGTAACCATGGCAGCAACCGCAAATTGAAAGCTTACGATACCGGAAGCATCATTTATTAAGGCTTCACCCTCTAAAAGATTCTTAATCCCTTCCGGTATTTTAATCCTCTTTCCTATAGAGCTGACAGCAACCGCATCTGTAGGTGCCAGAGCTGCCGCAAGGGCAAAAGCTGCCGCAAGAGGAATAGCTGGAACCATAAAATTAATTAATACTCCCACTACAACTACTGTAAAAAATACAAGTCCCAAAGCCAGCATAATGATAGGCTTCTTTAAGTTCCATAAGGACATCTTATCTGCCTGCATCCCGTCATGAAATAACAGGGGTGCAAGAAAAAGTATCAGAAACAGCTCCGGATCAAGCGTAAAATGATACACAGAAGGAAAAAGTGACAAGACGATTCCTAATATAATCTGTATGATAGGAATAGAAAAGGCAGGAACAAACCGGTTAATAAGATTCGACAGAAGTATTGCTCCCAGCATAAGAAGAACACCGTAAAACAGCTCCATAGCATCATCCTTTCTTTTGTTATTATTATCTTACCCGCGCTTACTTATCAAATGCGCATTAGGTTTATCCGATAATATGCAAAGGTACCTTCATATTTATTTTAATTATACTATTCCTCTTTGTCAAGAACTTTTACAAACAAACGCTGAGGATTTTGATAAATGCACCGTATTATTTAAATTAATCCTTAACAATAAAATAAAAAAGATGCTGCACGCTAAGTAACAATTCCCTCCGGCTATGCAGCATCCTATATTCATTTTTTAAACTACTCCCGTTGCATATCTCAAGCCTGCTTGAGATACTGCTGAAATAGAAATTTGAAAATGCAGCGCATTTTTAAAGCTACTCCCAATGCATATCTCAAGCTTGCTTGAGATACTGCTGAAATAGAAATTTGTAAATGCAGCGCATTTATCAAACTACTCTTTAAACTTTAGCTTTAGCCTAGCCTTCTCCCAGATATTTCCCTGGAAATACCGGTAGCCTTTATCATAAAGAAACAATAGAATCTGTCCGCCTGCAAACATCAATAAAAACAGCCTTGTGTCCACCTTTCCTGCGTAGATCAGTTTGGGAGCCAAAATAAGCATCGGCACGTACAGCACATTAAAAATAAGATATTTAAGGCTCCAGAGAAGTTTGCCTCTGACAGCCATATTCTTTACCTGAAAAAGTTTGTCATATACAGCTTCCGAAGCCAGCAGATAAAGAGCCATAGCCCCATAGGTAATGCAGTAGAGCTTATTCGGTGCAAGGAGAGCTCCAAGAATCATACTCCCTGCCAAAAAACCAAATCCTATGGAAAAGCCGCCTTCCCTGTAGGCTATGCCCACGCCAAAAGATGCCAGTGCCAATAAGAACAGCGTATTAAATTCCAATACTCCGCTTAATATCATAAGCACTACCGATATTGCCATTAACAGACTTAAAAATGCCAGCTTTCTAGTTCCTAGATGCACGGACACAAATCCCCTCCCATACATTCGCAAAGGCTGTCAGCTATACACAGATCACAGCAGAAATTACCGCTGCCGCAACCATCCCCATAGCCTCCGGTCTGGCGTCTGGTATTATCATAACGTCTGCCCTGCCAGTCCATCTGGTTTAAAAGGTTCCTGTATTCAATATTATTGGGTTCCATATTAACGGCTTCCCTTGCATGATTGAGAGCCAAATAGTTATTTCCGGTTCTATTATTACCAATAGCACTGTAATAATACCACCTGGCCGTTCTGGGATAAATTCTGTCCAGCTCATTTAAAGCTTCCCTGTAACGTCCTGCATTTAAGTAATCGTAGACGCTGTTCAGCTGGGCGGAATCGCCGTAGGCTTCGTCAGGTCTTCCATAGGAAGGATTCCCCCCTGTGTAACCGCTGCTGCCGCCTTCTCTTTCCTTCATAATCTGGTCATAGGCCTGCTGCACTTCCTTGAACTTCTCGGCAGCAAGGTCAGCAAGTGGATTATCCACATTGGAATCCGGATGATATTTTCTACTAAGTTCACGGTATGCTCTTTTTATTTCATCATTAGATGCATTGGGAGATACCCCCAATGCTTTGTAAGGATCTGCAATCATTTTTTTACCAGTTGCATAAAGCAGGTATTTCCTGCCAGACTGCCGCTTAAAATCGGAAGAACGGGCAGCTGCAAATCATTCCTTTATCTGTATTTCTTCCGCATTTTCTGTTTTTACTTTGGTTTTTATTCTTCATTTTATCATTTGGCAGGCCATTTTACAACTTTTTTAAGCATATGACTTTATAAAATCTTTCTTAACAACTTTATTTTCTTTTTATAAGGCGGATATCTTAAGGGTATATCCAAAAAATTACTCTTTTTTAATACACTTTTGCTATGGCTGAAGGTTGAAAAGCTTTCCTTCCCATGATAGCTTCCCATACCGCTCTCTCCCACACCTCCAAATCCCATATGGGACGTTGCAAGATGTACAATGGTGTCATTGATACAGCCGCCGCCAAAGGAGGTGTTCTTCATAATATAACTCTCATTTCTCTTTAAGGTGGTAAAAAGATACAGAGCAAGAGGCTTCGGCCTGTTATTGACAAAGGCAGCCGCCTCTTGGATATTTTCATAGGCAAGCACCGGAAGAAGAGGTCCAAAGATTTCCTCCTGCATAATAGGAGAATCTATGCTATCAGGCTCAAGAACAGTCGGTTCAATCTTTAGCAGCTTTCTGCTGTAGTTTCCTCCTCCTTTGACTTTTTCATTCTTCATAAGGGATAGGAGTCGGTTAAAATGCCTTTCATTTATGATTTTGGGATATTCCTCGTTATGAACAGCGTCCTTTCCGTAGAACTTCCTGATATATCTGTTCAACTCTTTTATCAGAGCTTCCTTCACCTTTTCCTGTACCAGAACATAGTCCGGGGCCACACAGGTCTGTCCGGCATTGAGATACTTCCCCCAGACAATTCTCTTGGCAGCAAGGGATATATTAGCCGTTTCATCTACGATACAGGGGCTTTTTCCTCCCAATTCCAGGGTTACCGGCGTCAGATGCTTTGCCGCTTCCGCCATAATAATCCTTCCAACCGAAACGCTTCCCGTAAAGAATATATAGTCGAATTTATTCTGAAGCAGCCTTTGGTTTACCTCCATGCCGCCTTCCACTACTGCGATGTATTTTTCCGGAAAAACCTCCCGTATCACCTTCCCGATGACCTTGGAGGAGCAGGGGGCATATTCGGAGGGCTTTAGAATCATACAATTGCCGGCTGCTATGGCACCTGCAAGAGGAGCAAGGGATAACTGGAGGGGGTAATTCCAGGGTGCCATAATCAGTACAATACCATATGGCTCCTTATAAATCCTGCTGGCAGAGGGAAATTGGGTAACAGGTGTTCTGACCTTTTTTGTTCCTGCCAGCATTTTTATATTTTTTATGAGGTAATTTATTTCTTCCAGGACCATGCCGATTTCTGTTGCATAGGCTTCAAAGGGTGCTTTGTTCAAATCCTTCTTCAAAGCCTCCATTATCTCTGCTTCCTTTTTTATTATGCTCTCTTTAAGCCTTATTAACTGCCTGATGCGAAAGTCAATATCTCTTGTCTTGCCAGTCCCATAAAACCTTCTCTGGCTGTTCAGCAGCACGGTTACATCTTCCATAATATTCTCCTTTTCGTTAAATAAGTATTGATCACGAACCATCATGCATTTCGCGAGCTTGCATACGATACTGCTTTAAATAGAAATTTGAAAAATGTATCATATTTTTCAAACTACTCAAAGTATACATTCAATAAGCGTGACATTATGTCATCCGAATCAATCCTTATTATTTTAAGATAAATTATAATCCATTAAAATATTAAATCAATCCTTTTGCCTGTCTCATGGATATTATTTTAATGGTATTCTGCATTGATTTCCCACGGCAAACGCATAGACCCAATAATGGATATGAACAGATGACCAAGGGGGTTGTTTTGGAGTTTTGTCTCAAGAGGTTCCTTATGACACTTAAGGGGCAGAAAACGTGACTAGGTAAAGCAGTGCCACTGTTTGAGCTCGATAACTAACACAGCCATATTTGTTACAGCGAGTTTGGCGCTGATTTACCTGCCAGTTACGTTTTCTGCCCCTTTAGTGGAATAAGGGTTCTCGCGTAACAAAACTCCAAAACAACCCCCTTGGTCATCGTCCGCTGCCATCAACTTCCTTTATGCAGTCTTTATGCATTTGCTGTGATTGATTTCCTTTACCGCATTGACTTATGGTTTTTAATACTATATAATCTCTTATATATTACCATATTATTCGATTTTTACCTGTTATAGGAGATCATATTATGTTTACACTGGAAGATATACGAAATTATCATTGTCCGAGATGGAAGGACTGGCCAAGCATTGATCTATATATGGACCAGGTCATCAGCCTGATAGAGGAGAGTGTTTCCCCGTTTTATGAGGATTTACCGGCAAAGGCCGTGACCTCTACCATGATTAATAATTATGTAAAGCAGAAAATCATTGTACCTTCAAAGAATAAAAAATACCGCAGGGAGCACCTGGCTTATCTTTATGTCCTGTTTTTATTAAAGCCGGTGCTAAGCCTTACGGATATCAGCAATGGTATTTCCTTTATGCAGAATAACCAGACAAATGAAGAGTCCTATAATTTATTCTGTGATGAACTGGAAGCTGCCCTGGCAATGGCATTTGATGAAAAGGAGCATTCCATCGAGAGAAGACCCGGAGATATCATACAGACCATTGCCCTGGCCTTTGCCTATACTCTTCTTGCAAGATATTATATTGCCTCTCAAAAGGAAACCGGCACGAATGATGCAGAAAAGTAAGCGTTATACAAAAATTCTCGGAAGCCGGCTCCCAAGTCTGCTCAGAAGCTCATTGGCTATGGTTCCGGCTTTATCTGACACCTCTTCTGCAAGGATTAAGGTTTCCTCCTCTTTTCCAATGAGGGTGGCAATATCCCCTCTGTTAATGCCCTCTGTACCTGTTATATCGACAATAAGCTGATCCATGCAGATGCGTCCGATAACCGGTACTTTAACTCCCTTAATTATAACCTCTCCCTTTCCTTCTGACAGGCTCCTGGGATATCCGTCCCCATATCCGATAGTAATAACTGCAATGGTTCTCTCACCATCCGCACAATAGGCTCTTCCATAGCCTACACTTTCCCCGCCGGATATCTGTCTTATAAGGGCAACACGGGAATGGAGGGATAACACCGGCCGCAGGTTCGGCTGAATTATTGTCTTATCCTTTGCGGAGCTTAAGGCACCGTACATCCCAATTCCTATCCTTGCGTAATCACAGGTAAGCTCATTATAATTAAGAAGTCCATAGGTACTCTGTATATGAACCGGTACCTGTATTTTTCTTTCCTTAAGCTGCTTTACCAGGGTATAGAACCGGTCAATCTGTCCCTTTGCAAAGGCAATATCCTCCGCTTCTGTACTGTCTGCCGTGCTTAAGTGGGTGAACATTCCCGTTATCTTCAGGTTTGAGGCTTCAAATATACCAAGGACCTCCCTTATGTTCTCTGCCTGAAATCCCAGCCTGTGCATACCCGTATCTATCTTTATCTGAACCTTAAGAGGAATTCCCATACTGTCAAGCTCTCTTCCGTAATTATAATCAATTACCGTCTGAGTCAGCCGGTACTCAGAAAGCTCTCTGGCAAGGAAAGGCTCCGTATAGCCCAATATCAGGATATCTCCCCTGATGCCATAATGACGCAGCTCAATTCCTTCCTGAATCGTTGCTACCGCAAAATTTCCGATGCCCGCCTTGTTTAACAGGGAAGATACCATAATGCTTCCATGTCCGTAAGCATTTGCCTTAACTACGGCCATGAGTTTGCAGTTATCTGACATGATTTTCCGGAGCTCCTTTACATTATGGAGCAGATTTTCTTTGTCTATATTCAACCAGGCCCTGTCCCTGTTTTTAACCCATTCCTTCTTTAACACCTTTTCTTTTTCAATTGTCTGCAACTATGCCCGCTTCCTCTCTCTTCTAAATTTGCTGTCCGCAAGATAATAGATTCCTCCCAGTAAAAAGGAACCCGCCGATATTAAAAGAAAATGTACTATGCTGTTATTAACAGTATAGCTCTGTATTCTCAGGACTTTAGAAACACCTCTCACTCCGATAATTACCCATGGATGGATAATGTAGACTGCCATGGAAATTACACGAAAACTCTTGTATTCTCTTCCTCTTTTATGAAGCAGTATCATAAATAAAAAGAACATAACCGCCGGCAGCAGCAGATACATACTGTCATGACGCATAACGCCTGCCCTTTTCAGCCAGATTGCTTCTGCTGCCATTATCAAAAACAAGCACCAGAACATCCATTTGCTATACTTAAGCTTTAAAGACCTATGCTCTTTAAAAAATCCTCCTAACAGGAAAAACAGGGGAGCAAAAAAAATTCCGTTTCTTGTATAATCCATCACCTTAAATAACTCCCGGTAAAAAGTGCCTATGACAGGGACTTCCGAGACTATGCCATAGTAACTGTCCCCCATCACTCCAATCAGATAAAGAATTGCGGTAACTATAAGTGCCTTTCTCATTCCAAGAAGCTTATAACAGGCAAAGCTGATGATGCTTCCTATAATAGCTGCCGGCAGATACCACAAATGGTACATGGTTCCATCCATCATAATATCCCGAAAGACCTTAAGGACAAGATTCTTATCCCTCCAATATCCGGTATACCAGTTAACCGGAAGGTAAATAAGAATAGAAATGCCATACAAAATGGCCGTTTTTCTGACAAAGGTAATCAGCTTTTCCCTGTTCCACCCCTGACTGCCATATAAGAAGAAACCTGAAACCATAAGGAAAAAAGGTACGGCAACTCTTCCCGCCACCCGGGTCACTAAGAAGTCTGCATAAGGGCTATAGGTGGCTAAAGGTGATGTGTGTATGGCAATTACGAAAAGGGCCGCCGCCAGCCGGAACCTATCAATATCCGGATATTTATTTGTCTTTCCCATGCTCCTACCGCCTCTGCCACTGGGTAATAATTACCCCCTTTTTGTTATTCCCCGATATCTGATAAAGCGTCTCCACCGGAAAGCTTAAGCTTGTCTCTTCTCCTTCTTTCATCTCCAGATAACTGATTTCAACCCTTTGCTTTCCCTCCGTAAACACCAGGGGCTCCCTACCATAGGGATGTTTTTCTATCACCTCTTCATATTCCTCAAGAGACAGATGCTTCTCTGCCATAATTTTTGAGTGGGGATACCCGACATAGCGGAAATGCCAGGGCTCATGCCCTATACTCGTAATGTCTTCTTTTTCTTTTTCATATCTTTGGATAAATCCAAAGAAAGCCGCCTTTTCCCGGAAATCCTGGCAGATTCCCTCATATGGAAATTCCGGACATAAAAAATCAATTTCTTCTTTTGCCTCACCAAGGTCTACGGCAAGGCCGGTCTGATGCTCGCTTGAACCGGGCAGAGCCACAAATTTTTCCGTAAATTCTTTGCCATTTTCAGACAAAGAATCCATATAAATTCTCTCCTGCTCCTGAAAGCTGCGGTAACCGCTGACGGCTGCAATTTTTTTCCCTGCCTGTATATCATCCAGAAGCTGCATCAGCATGGAGGCTGTCCGGTTCTCCAGATAAACCTCCCCTCCGACTCTCGCAAGTCCCTCCTTCTTCACATTTGCTCCCATTGCATACCGCAGACCTGCCTGCGGTACAGCCTTTAATAGTGGAGTGTGAAAGTACTTTTCTTTCACATTTGCTTCTTTTAAGGGATATTCCTTATTGACAAGTATCAGATAGCCCTTAGAAATATCCCCGCTGCTTATCAAAACCTCTTCCACTACTCCACCTCCTCTGCTATAAGCCTGCTTATGATATCCCTGTAGGAAAGGCCGATTCCCTTCATCATACCGGGATACCTGCTGTGGGAGGTAAAGCCCGGTATGGTATTCACCTCATTAAAAACAATCTCTCCTTTATCCGTTAAGAACATATCCACCCGGGCAAAGCCCTTACAGCCAAGGGTTTTATAGATAATTGCCGTACTTTCCCTGATTCTGTTCTTTGTCTCCTTGTCAATTCTGGCGGGCATATGAATAACTGCGCTCTTTAGGGTATACTTTTCCGTATAATCAAAGAAGCCCTCTGTCAGCTCAATTTCATCTACCTCTCCGATTACCAGGTCATCTTTGCCCATTACGGCACAGCCCACCTCAAAGCCAGTGATATTTTCCTCTAGCAGTACCTCCGAATCATGCTTAAAAGCCTCCTTAACCGCAGGCATCAGCTCCTCTTTTAAGAAAACCTTGGTGATTCCAAAAGAAGAGCCTGCTTTTACAGGCTTTACGAACAGGGGGTAGGACATTCCGCTTATCTTTTCCAAAACAGACTGCTCCTCTACCTTCCCCTTCAATAAAATGGCTTTTGGTACCCTTATCCCAGCTTCCTTTACCAGTCTGTGGGCTTTGTCCTTATCCATGCAGAGGGCTGAGCTTTCCGTATCACAGCCAATCAGCGGAATACCTGCCAGCTCAATTAAGCCCTGTACCGTGCCATCCTCACCATTCTTACCGTGAAGCACGGGAAAGGCCCCATGAAGACGAATAGTTTTCATGCCTTTCTCCGTAAACTCAATCATTCCCTTAAGACTCCTGTCCGGAGAAATAAGCGCAGGATGAAGCATTTCCCTGTTATCCTTCCAGGTATCATTTTCAATGCCTGCCAAAGGCCCTGAATACCGGTACCATACGCCTTCTCTGGTAATACCAAGGCAGATGACAGTATAATCCTCCATCCCTTCCAAAACTTTTAAAATAGAATAGGCAGATTGAAGTGACACCTCATATTCCGAAGAGCATCCTCCAAAAATAACCGCAATGTTTTTTTTCATTTTTTTCATTCCTCCTGATGTTAGACATATAAGGACAGCCTGTAAGAAGCTTTTATAATCTGATACTCAAGCTTTGCAGCTTAAAAAGTACTTTTACCTGATAAAATAAAAGGCTGTCCGCTGCTTTGATATCATCATATCAAAACAACGGACAGCCTTTTTTCGTTTTCCATTATAAAATTCCTTCTTTTTTATACGGAATTTCTTAAAATTTTCTGACATTTCATAATTGAATCGGGTGCTATAAATCAATGTCATGTTTTTTGAATGTATACTTGAAGTATAAAAACACACTCCCTTCCACAAAAGTCACTTCGCTGCATTTTACACCCCAAATATACATTGACAAAATAAGAAATTACTAATACACCTGAATATTATAATTATCCCGACAAATACCCTGTTTCTCAATAACTAAGGCAGTTTGCACAAAATAGAACGCTTCCTGCGCCTATGGAAATGTATTAGAAGTCCTTTTCTCTGAAAATTTTGTGCTATATCATCAAACAGATTGTCTGAGCATCGCGAGTTATCTGTTTGATGATATGTCCAGCACAAAATCTTCAGAGAATTAGGACTTCTTATACATTGGAATGAAGCAGGAAGCGTTCTATTTTGTGCAAACTGCCGTCCCCTTGCGAAAAACTGCCCTTTTGCCACTCTAATCACATTATTATATATCTGAATTTCTTATAAAACCGCCGGCATAACAATCTCAAAGGTGATAACCTCATCCTTGCTGGCCGCAGTTATCTTTCCTCCGTGGAGCTCTACAATCTCCTTTGCTATGGCAAGCCCAAGGCCTGCACCTCCTGTTCTTGACTGCCTTGCCGTATCCAGACGGTAAAATTGCTCAAATATCCTGTTCAGCTTCTCCTCGGGTATGGTATTACCATGGTTGATAAAGATAAAACGAATATTCTCCCCCTCCTTCTTTATGGCAGCTACGATTGTATCCTCTTCAAAGCTGTAGTTAATGGCATTTCGCAGAAGATTATCAAAAACCCTCTGCATCTTTCCGGCATCACAGCGAATATAGATATCCCCCTCCGCCGACAGGCGGCAGGATAGATTCTTTTCCTTAAAAGCGGGGCCTGCTTCAAAGATAATCTGCTCCAGCATTCTGGTTATATTGATACGGCTTAATTCAAGGGTCAGATTAGTAAGGTTGAATCTGGTTATATCAAAGAACTCATTGATCAGCTCCTCTAAACGCTCTGCCTTACTTAAAGAAATTAAAAGATATTTATCCTGAAGCTCCTTTGAAATCTCCTTCTCATCCCGAAGCAGTGTCAGATAGCCGATAACGGAAGTCAAAGGTGTTTTTAAATCATGGGCAAGGTATACCACCAGGTCATTTTTTCTCTGCTCTGCCTCCCTGGCGGCTCTTTCATTGTGCTTTACCTGTAATTTTGTCTGATTCATCTGATTTTCCACTTCTTTTAATTCAGCAGACAGGGTAATGAGCTCTTCCGTAGGGCTGTAAATTTCTCCTGCTGCCCTTACCACCTCTTCCATATAGCCCAAGGTCTTGAACCAGTAGTGCAAAAAGATTATTCCGACCCCAAGCAGCCACAGGGAACCAATAAACAGCACGCTGTAATCACGAATTTTGATGAACAGCTGGTAAAGGGTATCGTCCGCATACCAGGTAAAGTTTCCGAGAAATTGCCTGGCAAAAAGAAAGCCGCCCAATAAAAATACCGTATAGATAACTGCCCATAAAAGAAATCTGGTAAAGATGTATTCCGTAAGCCTTCTCTTGATACTTGCTTTCTTATTCAATTTTATACCCCACTCCCCAAACTGTTTTAATAAATTTGGGATTCTTGGAGTTATCCTGCATCTTTTCCCTCAGCCTTCCGATATGGGCCATCACAGTGTTATTGCTGTCCAGAAACTTATCCTGCCATACGGCTTCAAAAAGCTCTTCCGAAGAAACTACCTTCCCCTTGCGCTCACATAAGTACCACAGAATAGAAAATTCAATGGGCGTTAAGGATAATTCTTTCTCATAAAGCATGCACTGGTGGGTTTCCTTATTAATGGTAAGTCCTCTGATATCATATTCAAAGGCTTCCGCCTCCTCTGCCGTATTATAGCGCATATAACGGCGAAGCTGGGTCTTGACCCTGGCAACTACCTCCAAGGGGTTAAATGGCTTGGTAATATAATCATCTGCCCCAAGGGTAAGCCCCATAATCTTGTCCATATCCTCCACCTTTGCTGTCAGCATAATAACCGGGAAAAAAAACTTTTCCCGAATCTTCTGGCAGATTCGAAAGCCATCGATATCCGGAAGCATCACGTCCAGTACCGCCAGGTTAATTTTATTGGCTTCAATACACGCAAGAGCTTCTTTCCCGGTGTAATATTTATATACGGTAAAATCTTCATTTTTCAGATAAAGCTCCAGTAAATCTGCAATTTCTTTTTCATCGTCTACTATTAAAACTGTTTCTCCCATGACTATCCTCGCATTTCTTATCGTACTTTCCTGTCTATATAAGCTTAATTCAGTTTTTTCACCTCTTCCAGATATAAAAATACCATATATTCCACCCTTTTTATACCCGAAAGAGGAAAAATTAAAATACAACTTATATAGCATAATATACCAAAAAGTAAAAGTATACAAGGCTTAATACTATAGGATGTACTTTAGGAAGTACAGCATTTCTCAGGCTGCCTTTACCCGGAACAAGGAATAAAAATAGCCCTTTAGCTCCATCAGCTCTTCAAAGCCGCCCTCCTCAGCCACCCTTCCGTTATTCAGTACAACAATTCTGTCATAAAGCCTTAAAATCCCCTCATCCATACGGTGTGAGATTACAATACGGGTCAGGCCCTCAAATCCATTGATTTCCTGCTCTACCATCCGGGCAGTTTTCATATCCAGGGCGGAGGTCGCTTCATCCATGATCAATATTGGAGTTTTCCGAAGAAGACTTCTGGCTATGGAGATACGCTGTTTTTCTCCGCCGGATAAGAAATTTCCGTTCTCTCCGCATTGATAGCCGGGGCCTTTTTCCGCTGCCAGCCCGGCTAAGCCTGACTTTTCAATTGCCTCATTTACAGCAGCTTCCTCAAAGGGTTTAAACATTGTAATATTATCTCTGATTGTACTGTCAAATATAAATACATTTTGCTGGATTACAGAAAACATACTGTACAGAGAATTATTTGAAAGCTTTCCCAAGTCGGTACCGTCAACGCGAATCTGCCCATCATAACTGTTATTATGGTAGCCTAACAGCAGATTTACCAAGGTGGACTTTCCGCTGCCGCTGGCACCGACAATAACATAGCTTTTTCCCTTTTCAAAGGTCAGATTGATGGAGTTTAATATGGTATTCTCTTTATCGTAGCCAAAGGTAACATCCTCAAAGGTAATCGCATGATCAAATTCAGATTTTTCTATCCGCTCCGTTTCTTCTTTTGCTGTCTCTGTCGCCTTCTCTATCTTTTCAATCAGGGCAGCGGAGGCCTTCCTCTCTGCAAAGAGGGGTCCCAGAGCTTCTACCGGTCCAAGTACAAAATTTAACAGCTGGATAAAAGCAATTACTGTTCCTGCTGTAATAATGTGCTGAATTGCAAGATAGGCTCCGAGAATAAAGGTTGTAAATTCCACAGCAAAGGATGAGGTGCTGGAAAGGAGAGCAATAAAATCACCAGTCCTGCGTTTGCCGTTTCTGGCATTTTCAACCTGGACATTCTGCCCTTTATAAAGGGTGAGTATTTCCTTTTCTGCCCGAAAGCTTTTCACCACCGAAAAGCCGGACAGCAGGTCTTTTACCATAGAAACAAAGCTTTCATTTTTGGCAGAAGCCATACGGACCCTTTCTTCAAGGGATTTACCAAATACTACGGAAACTAGAATCGGAAGAAGACTGGCTCCAAGAACTGTAAGGGTCAGAATCCAGTTTAGGTAAGCCATTGCTGCAATCCCGCAGACAAAGCTCATAACCTGTACCGTTATTTTCAGATTAGCCTCTATATAGCCGGACTCAATGGAAGCCATATCATTGGTAAAGATGGATATGTATCTGCCGGTTACTTCTTTATCAAAGGAATTGATGCTCTTATCCAATAATTTTGAAAAAGTAAACTCTTTAAACTGTACCATAGCCTGCCTTATAAAATTATTATAATACCGTCGTTTTATAAACAGCACCGCAGCTGCCGCCACCAGGTAGCTTATGCAGTATAAAAGCATTCTTTTCAGGTCCTCAGAGGAGCCGGAAGCAGCCACATCCATCAGGAGTTTTAAGATAAAGGCGGTAGCTATATTTAAAAGGGTAGTAAGAATACAGCTGATAATTGCAGCGAAAAAATTTAGCTTATTTTTAAGGTAGAATTGCTTTTTATAAGCATTCATAAAGGTATACCTGTTATTTATCCAATTTACTGCTGCTGGATAATCCTTTCTTTATTTGATTTTCGCACAAATACTACAGATTGCTACCTTCTGACATCAAATAACAGGGAATCAAAGGTAAAGGCTACAATAAACTCATCATGAAATATATACTTAACCAATAAGGTGCGGCTGGAACCGGCTATATAGACATGAACCTTATCCTCTATCATCAGGCATTCCTTAATCTTATAAAGCTTTCCGTTCAGCTTTTTCATGTCCTCGGCAAAAGCCTGTATGAATCCGCTGGTCAGGTACTTTCTGGTATCATGGGAAAAGAATTCCGTAAAGCCTGTAAAATCTTCCTCCAGCAGCTTTTCCGTGGCACTGTATGCAAGCTCCATCTGCCGGGTCTTTACTGCCACTTCATCCTCTTCCTCAAAAATGTCTTTATTCTCTGCCAGAAGTGTAACAGCACGTTCCAGATTTCTTAACTGGATTTCCTTTTCATGGAGCTCTGTATTTATTTTCACTATTTTAGAACGGATGGCAACGGATATCCCCTGGTCACTGCGAAAAAGCTCTTTAATGTCCTTAACCGAAAGGTTCAGGGAACGCAGAATCAGAATTTTCCGGAGCTTTTCCACTTCCTCCGGTGTATATCTGCGTGGAAGGGTCTCTTTCTCACGAAAGCTCTTTATTAATCCCTCTTTTTCATAAAACCGCAGTGTTCTGGAGGTAGTATGGAACTTCCTGCACACCTCGGAAATACTCATTAATTCTTCCATGATATATTCCTTTCCTGGTTTATTCAATGTACTTACGATTATGCAATTATTGCAGTATAGGTACTGTGTTATTTACTGTAAGCAAGCTTGCTGAATGAATTCATCCCAGTCATTATACATCTTGACCTAAGGTCAACGTCAACAGCTATTCCTAAAAAGTAATCTTAAAAAGTAAATTAAAAGGCCAGGTAATACGGGTTTTACCTGGCCTTTTCTGCTGAAATCCATATGTATAAGTATTTATGACATTTTTATTGGTATGCATTCTCAATGAAATTCACTAATACCTCATTAAATTTATCTTTTTGATCATAAAAGGCGGCATGACCGGAGAACTCAAATGGAATCAGTTTAGAGCTTGGGATCATCTTATTTTGTATCTCACTTAATTGAAATGGAACCACTTTATCATGTATTCCATGGATGATTAAAGTGGGTACGCGGATAGCTTCCAAATCAGTAAATAATACTTCTTTAATCCATGTTTCTTCTATGGAGGCAGTCGCCCAGCCTGCAGCTGCCAGACCCAATTGAAAGAACCAATCGGAAAGAGCCTCCGTGATATGCTGGAAGAAAAACCGATTGCCGAAATTCCGAAGCATTTGGGGGCGGTCATTATAGGTTTCTTCAATCATTTGAATTACGCCCTCTTTATCCACCCCATATGGAAAATCAGGGAGTTTAATCAGGCTGGGAGCCGCTGCTGCAAAAAGTGCCAGTTTAGATACGCCGTAGCCTTTATGGCGTCCCATATATTTTACTGAAATTGCACCTCCGTTGGAATGCCCAGCTAAAGTAAAGTCATGTAAATGCAATGCTTCCACGACAGCTCTCACATCGTCTGATAAAGTGCTGAAATCGTAACCGTTAAATGGCCTATCCGATTTACCAAACCCTCTAACATCTATTCCAATACACCTATAACCCAGTTTAGGAAGCTGGTTGAACTGGTATTCAAACAGATTGTGGTCTCCGGGCCAGCCATGTATGAATAGAATCGTTTTTTTGCATTCAGGATTAAGATCTTCCACGTATATGTTTACATTATCTGCAACGGTAATATAGTATCCCATAAGTATGTACCTCAATGGATATCGTTTGGTTTATTATATTCGCAAGGCACTAATCCAATGAAAAATAATACCTTTTCCCCCACTTCTAAGCTAAAAACCAAGCAACTTGGATTAAAAAAAGCTATGCTTTTCCTATTGAAAAGCATAGCCTGTCTATTTTATACAACTGTTTGTTCTTTCCTTCTTATGAAATCCTTTTAAATTCCACCCACTCGATTTCCAATCCCTGCTTAACATCCTTCAGCTCTACGGAGTACATTCCTTCCTTCAGCTCTACCTTTACAAGCTTTTGTTTCATCCAATGTCCGTCTGTTCCGCCAATCTGAATCGTAGCAACCTGTGTATCATTTAACAGAAGGCTGCAGGAGGTCTGAGCCAATTCGTCTCCAAAGGACCTGATTTTGACCAACAGCCGGTAAAATCCGGCTTCTTTGACCTCTATCACGCTCTGCGGGATTTCATGAACAGGTACAAGGGTATCTTCACCCTCCAGTATATTACCGGCTTCTCTATCAAAAGTACCGGGTGCAACAAATACCGCCTCTTCCGAGAAGCTTTCTTCTCTTTTGAACGACGGTGATTTCAGAAGAAATTCACAGATATTTTTAGCACAGCGCTGCAATTCTCCTCTGGTCAAGGTGCCTTCCTTTAATGCCTCTTCTGTCAAATCTCTGTAGGCATTAACCTCTGCACCAAAGTTTGATACCACCATATACAGGTCATTTTGCGCCCTTACCATGAAATGGGTATTCTTTCTGTCAGCAGCTCCTCCGGAAACCACATCATTCATGATAGCCCACCAGTCCGTCATAACGATGCCTTGAAAGCCCCATTCCTCCCTTAGGATTGTGGTTGTCAAATCATAATTAGAGGCAGCCCAGTGGCCGTTTACAGGGTTATAGGAGGTCATGACGCCATTAGCTCCGCCTTCCTTTACTGCTATTTCAAAGCCCTTCAAGTAGATTTCCCTAAGGGCACGTTCGGAAACAACCGCATCGACCTTCGCACGGAATTTCTCCTGGTTATTGCAGGCGAAATGCTTCAAGGTAGCGTTGGAGCCGCCCTTCATAATTCCCTTCACAACAGCACTGGCAAATTTACCGGTAATGAGCGGGTCCTCGGAAAAATACTCGAAATTCCGGCCGTTCAGAGGGCTTCTTCTTATATTTAAGCCAGGTCCGAGGAGCATGTCAATGGAATTGCTTAAGAGCTCCTTTCCTTCCAGCGTATATAATTCCTCTACCAGCTCAGGATTCCAGGTAGCCGCAAGCAGGGTTCCGATCGGTACCTGTGTCGCCTTATAGCCGCCGTCCATACGGATGCCGGAAGGCCCATCGGAGGTGCAGGCCAAGGGAATTCCAAAGCTTAAGAGCCTGTCAGTCACCCCGCCAAAGGCAGAAGCTGTACCCGGCGTGACCGAAGGATGGCACATGCCTTCTCCTCTTACCAGGGCAGCAAGGTCTTCATTGGACAACTGGGATATAAATTCTTCCATGGTTACTTTCTTCTCTGCCACGTCCTTCAGAAGATATCCCTTATTCTGGGGTTGTTTCATATCCTGGGAATATTTCTCATCTTTAAGATGTTTCCTACCTTGGAGATATTTCATCTCTCCTGCATCTTCAATATCCTCAGGCAGATTGTTTTTAATTCTCTCTTCTATGGAATAAGCAAGCTTCGGCACATTTTCATAGGTTATTTCATAAGAGCCGTTCTCTTTTTTCTTTCCCGGCTTTAATCTGGTGAAATCCTCTGTAGGTGCCATGGCTTGCTGTAATTTTTCAATTACAGTGAGCTTCTCAACCTGGCAGCTCTCCTTACCGTCTATCTTAACCAGTGAAGCTTTTTTTATGCTGCTTCCCACATACAGGCGGTATTCTCCGGCTTCCAGCACATAACAGTAGGGATTGCCGGTAACACCGCTGTCATCATAGGCCGCCATGGCAGCCACCGGCATCTTTATTGTAAGAACCTCTTCTTCCCCAGGCCTTAACAGAGCTGTCTTGCCAAAAGCGCCTAATGCTCTAACGGGCCTGCCAAGCCTGCCCTGAGGTGCCTCATAGTATACCTCTACTACTTCTTTTCCGGAATAAGCTCCGCCTTCATTTTTCACTTTTACCTGAAATACGAAATAATCTCCGCCAATTTCCCTGACCTTTTCTGCTTTCAGGACAGTGCTGGAAAAGTCCGTATAGGATATTCCGTAGCCAAATTCAAAATGCACCTTTTCCGGGCAGAAGGTTTCAAAATAACGGTAACCTACATAGATATCCTCCTGGTAGAGATTCTTGTCTTCACCGCCATAGTTTTTCGTTGACGGATAATCCTGTATGGAGTATGCAATGGTATCCGTAAGCTTTCCGCTTGGTGTTACCTCTCCGGCCAGAACGTCCGCAATGGCATTTCCGCCTTCCATACCTCCCTGCCAGGAATAGATTACGCTTTTGATGGGATATTTGTATTCTGCAGAATCCAGCCAGCTCATGTCGATAATGTTGGAAACATTTAATACAACCGCCGTCTGTTCAAAATAACCGGTTACTGCCTTTATCATGGCCTGCTCTTCCTCTGTCAGGCGGCAGCTGCCGGGAGTATCATCATTATCCTTATCCTCACCCGCTGTCCGTCCGATTACAATAATGGCCTTATCCGATTGCTTTCTGGCTGCACCGGCGATTTCTTCGCTTATAGGCATCTCCTTCTGGTTCCAGGGTTCGCCTGCCCAGACTCCTCCTCCGTTGTCAAAGGAATTGTCAATGAGCCACTTTTCATATATCGCTGCCAATTCTTCGTTAACAATAATGTTCTTCTTACTTCTCATTCCGTCCAAAAGATTGGTGGTATAGGCTACATTCACTGAGCCGCCTGAGCCTGTACCGCTCCTGTAATAATTCTTTTGAATTCTTCCGAATATGGATACTCTTTCACCCGGCTTAACGGGAAGTACCATGCCCTCGTTCTTTAACAAAACAGCTCCCTCTGCTGCCGCTTTCCTGCTGAATTCTGCAAATCCTTCTAAAGGGATTCCTGTTTTTTTCTGGGTCATCCTATAATCCTCCGTAATAGTCTATCTTAAATCGGTCTGGCTGCCCTCCTCCTGGCTTTCCTTCATAAACATAAGGCAAAAGGCAGCAATCAAGACCAGGCAGCTGAACCAGATTGCTTTCTTCTCAAAAAGCCCTGCCATAATACTGCCTACTGCTGCCCCTACTGCAAAGATTCCAATAAATCCATAATACAGCATGGATTTTTTCTTTAATTCCGGTTTTTTTGTTGTATGGTAGGAAAACCACAGCTCCGTAGCCGTTCTGAGGTTTCCGATACACATGGTTGTGGCATATGCATTTCCGTTCAGCTTACGAAAGCTCTGTACCTGCATGGCGCACACCAGGGACACCAGCATATTGGCGGGCAAATCCATTTTCTCCGGAATAAAGCCTGCCAGGAACAATATCAATATTTCTATTGCCAAAACAATCTGCCGCCAATGTATCTTATCAAATTCCTTGCAGTATTTTTTAATCAGTTCCGCAAGGATGATGCCAAGCAGAAATGAAACTACCGGGAACAGGTAACGAAGCCCAAGCTTTAAATCACCCTCTGCAAAATGCTGCCCCATCAGTACGATATTGCCGGTCTGGGCATTTGCAAAAACACCGTCTCTGCATATATAGGTGTAGGCATCCTGAAAACCTCCCGATATGCATAAAAGTCCTATCACAATGACTGATTCCGACATCTGGCCCCGCTTTTTCATCTTGTCTTAACCTCCCTGTAATCCTCTTATCCGCTCCTTAAAGTTCTAAGACGGCACTTACAGGATAGTGGTCTGACAAAAATACGTTATTTTCGCAATCGGTCCATTTGCTTGCCTTTATACAGGTAAAATGTTTGTCCGCTATAATATAATCTATCTTTTCCAGCGTTTTTAATCTGCCAAAATCATGAAATGTTCCATCCATTTCTTCCGTGCAATCATATAATTCCGGGTAATCCTTTAAAACAGCAAGCTCTGTTGACTCCGGAAAAGCATTAAAGTCCCCGGTCAGGATGACCGGCACCTCTCCCAGAAAATCTGCCTGGGCGATTTTTTCTAATATTAATGACAGGCCCTGCCTTCTGGCATCACTTCCGATGTGGTCCAGATGGGTATTGTAGATTCGGAATACCTTTCCGGTCTTGATTTCCTGAAAGTAAGCACAGGTACAGGTTCTGGGGCAGTCACTCTGGTTCGAATAACGGCTTCCCGGTATCCCCGGTGTATCAGACAGCCAGAATACCTCCATTTTGATTAGATTAAACAAATCTCTGCGGTAGGCAATGGAGGTATCTTCACCTCCAAGGTTACTTTCCCTGCCGCAGCCAATCAGATAATAGTCCGTTAAATTCTCCTTTAACCATTGGGAAACATGAGGCAAAACCTCCTGAAAGCATAGGATTTCAGGCTGTTCTGCCTTGATTTTTCTTAATATAAGGTCTTTTCTGAATTGAAAATTATTGGAACCATCCTGTCCGTAATCACACCGAATATTAAAGGTTACTACCTGCATCTTTCTCTCCATTCCTGCGTCTGCTTTACGCATTATGTTATTAGCCTTGCAATTTGCTACGCCATCCATTTTAAGCTTTTCCTTCTTAATAGACAAGCTTAAAATAAAAAAAGGATAAGCCGTTTATTTATGGACTGCTACACAGGAGCCTCTTTTTAATAAAGAAGACTCAAACACAATATGTCTTGTCTCTCCCCCCTGCAGCATGTCAAACAGCAGCTCCACGCTGGTCAAGGCCATTTGCTCGGCGGGCTGGGAGATGGTATCGATGGAGGGATGATAGAATTCAGCCTCTTCAATACCGTCAAAGCCTATAAGAGATATGCTCTCAGGTATCTTAAGCCCGCTTGAAAGTATTGCTTTGGCGGCTCCGATCGCTACGATATCCGCAAAAGCAAAAACTGCCGTCATATCCTTATTCTGCTCTATCAGCTGCTTCATCATTTTAAAACCAAAATCATAACCGGATAAAGAAGAGAATTCCGATGCTACCAGGGAAGAATCAAAGGGAACATTATACTGCTCCAATGCTCTTAGATATCCTTTATATCTCAAAGAGTTGGGAGTCATTTCATCCACAGGTGCATTCATAATAAAGCCTATCCGCCTGTGGCCAAGGGAAATCAGGTATTCCACAGCCTTAAAGGCTTCAAATTCATCATTGATACGGACACTGGAATAGCTTTCCAGGGACACTTCCTCTCCTGCCGATACCGTAAGCAATACACAGGGAATCTTTAAACAACTGAATTTCGAGGCAGTATAATTAAAGGAACCTCCCATAATGATTACCCCTTGAAGATTCCTGTCCTTTGCCTCGGAAATCGCAATATCCAGCTCATTCTGCAGATTTGTGACATTTTGTATAATAAGCTGATACCCTCTTAAAGCTACCTTTTGCTCTATTACCTTTATCATCTTTTGAAAAAAAGGATTCGTTATGGATTTTACCAGCAATGCCACACTTTTGGATTGGTTGGATTTCAGATTTCTGGCACTGTTATTAGGAATATAGTTATATTCTCTTACTACAGCCATGACTTTTTCTCTTGTTTTAGGGCTTACAGGCCCTGAATTATTGATAACTCTGGATACGGTTGTTATTCCAACTCCTGAAAGCTTTGCTATCTCTTTAATCGTTACTTCCATATTCCTCATCCTATACTAATTATTTTTCTATATCCTGTAAGTACATTTTCCTGTTTTATACTTAATTTATAATTATACTACAAATCGTCCGGCTTTGCACCAACAAAACAGGCGGAATTTTTCTCTGTAACAGGAAATTGGCAGGAACTATTCCTCTCTCAGCTTTCACTGGTAAGATTATGCATCCCTGCCATTTTCCTTATTTATTTATATTTTATCAGAACTTTAAAACCATTATTTAGAAGCGTTGTAGGCTGCCCATTGGTCATTTAATTCCTTTAATACATTGTCAATTCCTGCAGCCTTTAACTGTTTCCTGTAATCTGCAACTGCTGCCTTCGGATCCTGTGATGTCTTACCTAAGAGTATCTGGATACCAAGCTGTGCATCTACATTGGCAATAGCAGATAATTCGGTATTAACCTTTGCAGTGTCGAAGTTGAATCCAATGAAAGGATCGTCAATGGCTACTTTGGACCAAGCTTCATTTAAAGTATAACGGCGAGGATCTTCTGTTGCCTGAGGAATATTTAAAGCATCTGTACGGAATGCCCATGCAGCAAATCCGCCGCCATCCTTTGTAGCATCATAAGAAGCAGGCTGTGTAATCTTACCGTCTTTTACTTCATATTCTCTGCCTTCAATACCATACTGGAATAAGTTGTAGCATTCTTTGTCTGTCATTAATTTCTCAATTACCTTTAAGCATCTGTCCGGATATTTGGAATTCTTGCTGATTCCGGTAGCAGCACCGACACCGGTAGCTTTTACAATCTTTCCGTTTGCCTCAGGGAAGCAATAGAATTCTGTTTCAACACCGGGTAATTTCAGTACCTGATTACCATAGTTACCTGTCCAGTCCGGCTGATGGCTGATGTAAGCTGCAGACAGATCATTGTAGAAATTATCCTTATCATCCTGGGAAGAAGATAAAATATCCTTTGACCAGTAGCCTTTTTTAGCCCATTCATTCATCTTTACAGCAAATGCTTCAAATTCATCTGTAAAGGCCGGAGCAAATATCTTGCTGGTATCACCCTTATCAGCTGCTAAGTATAACTCACTGGAAGGGATACCAGGTGCATTAAGCCATCCGCCTGTGGTTGCGATAAGCATTCTGTAAAGATCGTTTGCCAGGTTAACACTTCCGTTTAAAGGAACCTTGCCATCAGCAACTGCTGCATCCATGTATTTCTCCATATCTGCAATGGAACCGATCGTGGGCACCTTGTACTTATCCATTAAATCTTTACGGGATACAAAGCCATATGCTGTATATTCAGAATAGTTGTTAGGTACGGCATAGATTTTTCCGTCAACCTTAACATTATTCCACTTATCAGCCAGCTCGGTCTTAAGAGCAGGAGCATCTTTATCAATCAGATCTGTGATATCGTAGAGTGCATCCTGTTTAACAAGTGTAGAATAAGGTACATTTGCAGTAGAAGATACATAAGCCATATCAAACTGCTCACCTGATGACCATAATAAGGGATATTTTGTTGCGATATCGCCCCAGTCAATATACTTTACTTCAATAGTAGTATTAATACTTGCTTTTAATTTTTCATTGAGCTTGGCAAGTATATCCTTATTGGCAACACCTTCGCCGCCCCATAAGTAAAGAACCAGATTTACTTCCTTGGAATCATCTGTTCCGTTATTTGTTGTTCCTGCCCCATCATTTTTTGTTGTTCCGGAATTGTTTCCGCTATTGCTCTTACCACATCCGGCAAGCATTCCTACTGACAAAACTACCACTAATAACAATGCGATAATTTTCTTCATGTTATTCCTCCTTCATATTTAAAAAATTTATAATAAGCTGTTAAACAGCATATTACCACGATTAATAAGCATTAACCCTTTACAGCCCCAATTGTTAAACCACTTACAAAGTACTTCTGCACAAATGGATAAACTAAAATAATAGGACCGATTGCCGCTACTGCCGTTGCCATTTTTATGGACTCTGAAGGCAGGTCTGCGGTATTGATACTTAACCCCTGTTGAACCAGCAGCTGAACATTAGCCTGGGTAACTATCTTCTGCAAAAAGAATTGGAGGGGATATTTATTGGTCGATTGTATATAAAGCATGGCATTATACCATTCATTCCAGTAGCCAAGGGTCAGGAATAAGCCGATGGTCGCCAGAGATGGCTTTGATAAAGGCATAAATATCTTCCAGTAAATCCTGAAATCACCGGCACCGTCAATGGCGGCAGATTCATATAGGGAATCCGGTATGGATTTCATGAAATTCCTCATAAGGAAAATGGACCAGGGGCTCATAAGTCCCGGTAATATCAAAGCCCAAAGGCTGTCTTTTAATCCGAGGCCATTTACCATTAAAATGTAGCTTGGTATCAATCCGCCGCTGAACAAGGTTGTAAAGTAAATAAAGAATGAAATCTGGTTACGGAATTTAAAATCATTTCTGCACAATACATAACCGCCCATTGACATCAGGAATAAACCAAGCAGGGTTCCTCCCACTGCAATCGTTATGGTGGTCTTATATGCATTTGCAAGCTTTGTCATATTGCTTCCCAAAAATTTGTATGCACTAAAGCTGATCTGATTTGGTATTAATTTATAACCTTCTGTCAGTATTTCCTTTTCATTCATAAAGGATGAGGATATCAGCAAAAGAAAGGGAAACAGGCATATTAATGCAAAAATTGTTATCAGTGCATAGAAGACGGTCTTCATTACCTTCTCTTCTCTGCCGATTATTTTTTTATTTTTTATCTTTTTAGAATTACTCATTTGACCCCTCCTAAAACAATGCGCTGTCCGGCTCTATCTTTTTAACAACAGTATTAACCAACAACACGAGTATCAATCCGAAAATTGACTGGTAAAAACCAACGGCGGCACCCTGGGAGAAATTAAACTGCCCCACAAGGCTTCGGAATACGAACGTATCAATAATATCCGTCTGCTTGAATAATACTGAGTTCGTTCCAATAAGGTTATAGAACAAATCAAAGGAACCCTTTAAAATTCCGCCGAGACCAAAGAGGAAAAGCAATATAACAGTAGGCTTTAATAACGGCACCGTCAGGTATCTTATCTTCTGTGTAGGAGAGGCTCCGTCAAGGGCTGCGGCCTCATAGATATCCTGGCTGATACCGGTAATGGTCGCAAGATAAATAATCATACCGTAACCGGTCTGGCTCCATACCTTGAAAAATACAATAATATATTTCCATATTCCCTGATCGGAATAAAAATCATGTTTGGGAAGTCCCAAATTTGAGAATAATGTATTAACAAAGCCATGGTCATAATTAAAGAAGTTATAGGCAAAAAATCCTACGATAACCATTGATATGAAATACGGTAATAAAATAACGGACTGGGATATTTTTTTGAACCATTTACTGCCCAATTCGGAAAGCATAATGGCAAATGCCACTTGAAACAAATTACACAAAACCAGGAAGGCAAAATTGTAAAGAAGCGTATTCTTAGTTATCCTCCACAAGTCACCTGTTTTTGCGAGAAACTCAAAATTCTTTAGACCTACAAAAGGACTGCCGAATATTCCCTTACCAATGCTATAATCTACGAAGGCGATATACGCACCCGGCATCGGTATGTAGGCAAAGACGATAAAGTAAACTACAACCGGTAAAATCATTAAGAACAACACACGTTTACGTTTTACTTCGTGAAAAAAGTTCTTAAAATGGATTGTTAATTTTCCCATATAAAATCCACCCTTCAGCTCATTTTTTAGATATACTTACTATTCTACCCAATAAATCCAATTAAAAAACACGATCATTTGTATCTTTCTTTCATGGTATCGTTTCCATTTTTGAATTAAATTGTGATTTATGTGTAGATTATATAATCCTACGGAGGTTTTGTCAAATGGTTTTTTATATTTTTAGCATAATTTTTTATTGATAATTTTCAAAAAAGATATTCGATATTCAATAATTGTTGTATTCTTTCCTTATAATGTCTGAAAATTTAGACAAAAGAAATTTCAAAAGCCTGTTCTTTTCATTGACATTTTCGAAAAGCAAGGATATAATATTTTCAATAATCTACAAAAGTGGTAACGTTTTCAGTTTTACTTTTTCATTTTCATAACTGATGCATTTATCATCTTTAAAGAAAGGACTCCGTGTTATGAACTTATTAGATAATTTAATTGAATTTAAGCCGGGCAAAACAAGCTACCGCTTTCTGCCCACCGGTGATATTTTTGAATTTAACCATAACGGCATAATGTTAAATGAATTCTGCGGAAATTCAAAAGATGGCTCTCCCAATAACATATATCTTAGAATATATAAAGAGAATTCTATCATCGCACATCCTCTTTTAGGAATCCGTTCCCATTCAGTCTTAAAGAAAGGTGGTAATTCTCTTCTTTATACCGGAAAAATCGAGGATATTTCCTATGAAGTAATTTTTTATGCCATAGAGGGTATATGGTTCTGGGAGGTTGCACTGACTGGTAATGGCGAAACCATAGATTTGCTCTATGGTCAGGACATTGGAGTGGCTTCCCAGGGAGGCGTGCTTACCAATGAACTATATGCCGCACAGTATCTGGGACACAGTGTATTTGAGACAGAAAATGGCTATACCCTTTGCTCCAGGCAGAATCAGGATCAGGGAGGTGTATTTCCTTATCTGAGGCAGGGCGGCATCGGCAGTAAGATCATTCATTATTCCACAGACGGCATGCAGTTTTTTAAGACTTCCTATAAGGATACGGACATTCCTGCAGCCCTTACGGAAGACTTACCGGATGTGAACTATCAGTTTGAATTTTCCTATACTGCTCTCCAGACAGAGAAATTCAAGCTGGATTCCCCTAAAAAAGTATCCTTTTACGGACTTGCAAAGGACAATCATCCGGAGGCAATTAGTACCCTTGAGTTCGATGAGGAAATAAATGCTGCCTATAAATCCCTGAAAAAAGAAGCATATGTAACCTGCCCTGCTGTTACCCTTAAGGCAGAGTTCGGAGCTCCTTATTCTTCCCCTTCTCTGTCCAATGAAAAGATTTTTTCCCTGTTTCCCTCCCGTACTCTGGAGGAATATGAAAAGGATACTCTTCTCTCCTTCTTTACAAAGGACCACAGTCACATAGTAACAAAGGAGAAGGAGCTTCGTACGGAGCGCCCCCACGGCACCATTTTCATCACCTGCCCGGATACCCTGCAGGGCGATGCGTCAAAGGAGCAGGAAGAGCAAGACCAAGGTGTCATGTCAAGTACGGCCTATATGTACGGCTTGTTCAACGGTCAGACAGTTCTTGGAAACACTTCTTTCCACAAGCTCCTGTCCACCCCGAGAGGCCTTATAAATATTCAGAAAAACTGCGGCCAGCATTTGTATGTAAAGCTTCAGGGCACCTACCGCCTGCTTACACTGCCTGCACTTTTTGAGATGGGCATGAATTACGCAAGATGGTATTATGTCATGGAGGATGACCTCTTAAGCATCACCTCCTATACTGCCGCTCACAAGCCTTTTGCAGTTTTAGAGGTTACCAGTCTTAAGGCGAAGCAATATGACTTTATTCTGACGAACCAGCTGGTACTTGGGGAAAACGAACACGCAAAAGATTTGACCTATGCAGAAATTCCGGACGGTTTACGTTTTGCGGATATTTCAACGGAATACCCTGACCTCCACTTTGATATGCTCTTTTCCGGAGCGCAATGGCAGGCCGGTGATGACCGGATTTTCTTCGAAGACGGCCTTTCAAGGGATGATAGCTTCTTAACGGTTAAAATAAAGGAAACCGGAAGTTTTAAATGTATTATCAGGGGTTCTTTCACAGCCGGCCAGGCAGAAGTCCTGCCTTCCCTGGATTTCGAGGAAGAAAAAGCCGCTGCCAATGAGTATTACAAGCAGTTAAACAGAGACTTTCAGCTTCAAACGGATAAGGAAGAATTAAACGCCCGCATTGAGATTCTGAATCAGACTTCCTGGTGGTACACCCATAATGCCATGATTCATTTCTCCTCCCCTCACGGACTGGAACAGCCCGGAGGTGCAGCCTGGGGAACCAGGGATGTATGCCAGGGCCCGATGGAATATTTCCTGATGACCCAGAACTATGAGCTGGCAGGCAGAATTATCTTAAATATCTTCTCCCACCAGTCCCGTTCTACCGGAGAATGGCCCCAGTGGTTTATGTTTGACCGCTATACAATGGATGCCGGTGAATGCCACGGCGATGTGGTATTCTGGCCCCTTAAGTGCATCGGCGATTATCTGGAGGCTTCCGGCGATTATGCATTGCTTCAGAAGGAAATTCCTTATTCCGATGAAAAAGGCCAAAAGGCTTCCCTTCTCCTTCATATAAAACGTGCCTTTGCAGCAATACTGGAGCGCTTTATCGGAGATACCGGCCTGATTACCTATGCCGGCGGAGACTGGGATGATACCCTGCAGCCGGTCGACCCCATTCTTCGTGAGCATCTGGTAAGCTCCTGGACAGTAGCCCTTGCATATCAGACCCTAAAGCGCCTTGGTGCCGCACTGAAGGATATTGATGGGGAATTTGCTAAGGAACTCACTGAAAGGTCCGAAAAAATCGCTGCCGATTTTGAAGCCCTGCTGATAAAGGATGACATCATACCGGGCTTTGTGCTGTATGATAACAGGGATATAAAATACATGCTCCACCCCCTTGATACCGAAACCGGAATTAAATACCGCCTTCTTCCCATGACCCGCAGCATTATAGCGGAACTGGTCTCCCCGGACCAGGCACAGACCAACATGCAGACAATTAAGAAGGAGTTGAAATTCCCTGATGGCGTTCATCTTATGAGCCGCCCTGCCCGTTACAGCGGAGGGGTAAGCAAGCTCTTTAAAAGAGCCGAACAGGCTGCCAATGTCGGAAGAGAAATCAGCCTTTTATATACTCATGCCCATATCCGTTATCTGGAAGCCTGCGCAAAAATCGGTGACGGCAACACCGCCTGGGACAGCCTGTTTACCATTAATCCTATTCAGATACAAGCTTCCGTGCCTACTGCCTGCTTAAGGCAGAGCAACATGTACTTCAGCAGCTCTGACGGTATGTTTATGGACCGCTATGATTTTGCAGAGAACTTTGATAAGCTTAAAAGTGGAAGCATTCCTGTAAAAGCAGGCTGGAGACTGTATTCCAGCGGCCCCGGAATCTATTTGAACCAGCTGGTATCCAATATTTTAGGCCTCCGCTTTTTACCCGATTCCCTTGTGCTTGACCCTGTGCTTTCGGACAGTCTTGACGGACTTAAGCTCACCTATACCTGCTTTGAAAAAGAAGTAAGCTTCTGCTATCATATGGTAAAGCCCTCCAATGAAAAGGAATATCAGAGCCTGCAGGGCAGAATTACTGTGAGCATCGGCGGTACTCCCGTTACCGGTGAGGTTCTGTCCAATCCTTACCGTGAAGGCGGTTTAAAAATAGACCGAAAAGTTCTGGAGAACGCCTCCAACCAAATTGATATTTTTGTAAAGCTTCCATAAAGGAGGCTTTACATGAAAGGAACTGCTTATGAATACCTATGAATTGAGAGAAGACAGGCTGCTTCTGGCAAAAAAGCTGGCTGCTGAAGGAATCGTACTGCTTAAAAATGATAACTCCCTTCTCCCCCTGGCAAAAGCTGCCCCAATTGCCGTCTTTGGACGTGCACAGCTTGATACTCTTATAGGAGGAAGCGGCTCCGGTGCTACCTCTTCTGACGAAACAACTATTATAGCAGAAGAATTTAGCAAAGCCGGCCTTTTATTGGAAGAAAAGCTTGAAACCTTTTACCGGAATTCCCTGGACCGGGAGCGCCAGAATGCTCCTGACCCGGAGGAAGAACGTGTTAAATTTACCGAACTTCTTAACAGCGGCCTGATTTATGAAATCTTTGGGAAATACCGGGCTCCTGCCGTGGAATTTCCCGTTCCCGAAGAGTTGATTGCAGCCATCCCCTCCTCCCGCACTGCCTTCCTGATTCTCGGCCGCGGCTCCGGCGGTGAGGAATGCGACCGCCGTGTGAAAGAGGATTATTACCTTACGGAATCCGAAAAAGAACTGCTTCATAAGGTTGCTTCACACTTTAGCCAGGTGGTATTGGTATTAAATGTAAATGGCTTTATTGATTTAAGCCTTGCACAATCTTACCCCTCCGTACATGCTATCCTGTTCCTTGGTACCGCAGGAGAACAGGGAGCTGCCGCACTTGCAGATGTGATTACCGGCAGGACCACTCCCAGCGGCAAGCTTCCCTCCACTATTGCTTATTCCTACGAGGATTACCCCTCCTCCAATCTCTTCTTTACCAATAAGGACGAACCGGATACTATCCTGAGCTATGAGGATTTCGGATTATCCTCCGCGGATAACCACAGTACAGGCTTTGCCAAAAGTCCGGCTGCCCTGTACAAAGAAGGTATCTATGTAGGCTACCGTTACTTTGACACCTTTAACATACCGGTTATGTATCCCTTTGGTTTCGGCTTGTCCTATGCCAATTTTCACATAGAGAGTACCGGTGCCGTTAAAGAAGGAGAAAACCTTCAGATAAAGGTAACGGTCACAAATGAAAGCCGCCTATATTCCGGAAAAGAGGTCATACAACTCTACGTCAGCGCCCCTTCCCTTCACCTGGAAAAGCCTTATCAGGAGCTGCTCACCTATGCAAAGACAAAGGAACTGACCCCGGGAGAAACCGAGGAGCTTACACTTAACTTTCCCTTAAAGGAACTTGCAAGCTATGATGAAGCATCCGCTGCCTATCTCATTGAAGAGGGCATGTATTTCCTCCGGCTCGGCAGCTCCTCCAGAAATACACAGGTCATCGGTAAGCTTCAGGCTGCCGAAACCCTTGTAACTGCCCAGCTTACGAACAGGCTGTCAATCTCCCCTGCCAATAAAGGCAATCTTACGTTTTTAAGCAGCAAAGGAGCAGTCTCCTACTCCTATCAGGGCGAGGAAGAGGAAAAACAGAAGGCTCCCCTTCTCCTGATTTTACAGCAGAAGGATATTAATAACAATCTGAAAGATGTTAATACCACTCACATAGATTTTAATACCACTAAGAAAGAAAACTCTAAGGAAACCTGTACGGATGCCTCCTCCTTTGAAAGCAGGACCTCAACTTCCCTTTCCCTGGAATCAGGTACCTTAAAGGATGTCAGAGACGGTCTTCTTACCCTGGAAGAGCTGGTTGACAAGCTGACTGTGGAAGAGCTGGCCGTATTGCTGAATGGTTACGGCCCCGGACTTCCCTTCGGAGGCATGGGAGGCATATACTCCTCCACCATCCAATATAAGGACGGTACGGATATTGCTGTCTCCACCCACCCCACAGGCTTTGCCGGTTATATATCACCTGCCCTCCCCCAATACGGCATTCCTTCTGTCTTTTATAAGGACGGCCCCGCAGGTGTCCAGATGACAGCCTGGCCTACGGGAATCTCCATGGCCTGCACCTTCAGCAAAGAGCTCTTGAAAGACTTCGGAGCTGCCTGCGCAAAGGAAGCAGCCATGCAAAATGTAGACAGCTGGCTGGCACCGGGAATAAACCTTCAGAGAAACCCTGTGGGAGGACGTAACTTTGAATATTATTCCGAGGACCCACGGCATACCGGCTTCTGCGGCCTTTCCATCACCCTTGGTGCGGAGGAGGAAGGCATTACCACCTGTCCGAAGCACTTTGCACTGAATGAGCAGGAAACCTACCGCAGAGGAAGTACAAAGAATTCCTTTGATGCCCTGGATTCCATAGTAGAGGAGCGTGCAGCCAGAGAGCTGTACTTAAAGCCCTTTGAAATGGTTATTCAAAACAGCAGGGTATCAACCCTTATGACCTCCTTTAATAAAATCAACGGTGTCTTTGCGGCCGGTAACAGAGACCTTTGCGAAGGTATCTTAAGAGAAGAATGGGGTTATGAAGGCATTGTAGTAACCGACTGGGGTGACATGGACATTGTAGTAGACGGTGCCGATGCCATTGCCGCCGGCAACGATGTCATCATGCCAGGAGGACCCCCTGTAATTAAGCAGGTTCTAAAGGGCTATGAGGAAGGGCGCGTGACCCTTTCTGATTTAAAGAAATCAGCCCTGCGTTTTCTTAAATTTGTTATGGACAGTAACAGCTGTAAAAGCTACTGGGAGAATTTCTAAAAAACGCTATAATGAAAAACCTTAAAAGAAACATAGAGACTTATTGCGGCCTGCCCATTTCAGGCAAAAAGATACCCGGCCTGGCAAATAAAATAATGGACCATTTCAGTAATTATTCTGACCTGTTCTCCCTAAAAGATGAGAATCTGAAAGCATACCAGAAAGAATTTGGCTTGGAAAATATTCCTTTACAGCCATACCTCCTTAAAGAATAATAGAACAATTGATTTTCTTATAAGGGGCTGCTGCAAAATTTTGCAGCAGCCCCTTATTTATTTTAATCATGGCGTTCTTCCATATTATCATAGGTTTCACAGAACCTGGCCGCAAAAGCAGGCTCTTCACCTGCGGCATACAGATGCGAAATATCTCCGAAGGAACTCATACGAAAGCAGGCAATTCCCTTTCTGCGCTCCTCGGTAATAAGAGTTGTCACTGATGTTGGAGCAGCACAAAACCCATGCCATAAAAGCATAGGTGAGATACCCAAGAGATGTCCCAGCATCACACATTCAACTCCAAAATGACAGAACAGTACAATCGTATCGTTATTTGATCTGACAGCATGGTATAGCCTGCCCTCACGCACATAGCCATGCTCTTTTAATATCTCATCCAGACCTGCATATACCTTTAATGCTTCCTCCTGAACATGTCCTGCCTGCATAACCGGTGTTTTGTACCAGCGATTTCTGTCATAATATTCCTCCACCTTCGTCCAGTCGGCCGGAAGCCAGTCCCAAGGCACACGCTCCGTCCCCGTATTTTCATCGATAATAGGAGCCTCAAACTCTCTGAGCCAGGGAAGCACCCTGCCTTCGCGGTTCATTTTCTTTAAAGTAACGGATGCCGTATCCTTAGCCCTTCCCAGGGGTGAGAGGTAGAATTCCTTCACCTGCATGGCTGTAATCCGGCCCGAAAGCATTTCCGCTTCCCTCCAGCCTTTTTCCGTAAGGGAATCTATAGAATAGTCAGGGTCCCCGTGACGTATGATTATTAGCTTCATTTTATTTCCTCTTTTTCATTTCTAAAAATCCTCTTCCACGATAGCTTCTATTCGGTGAACCAGCATATCAATGGCAATATCGTTAAGGCCTCCTCTTGGGATAATGATATCGGCATATTTTTTATAAGGCTCCACAAACAGCTCATGCATGGGCTTTACCGTCTCAGTATACTGGTTTATGACAGAGTCAAGACTTCTTCCTCTTTCATTAACATCCCTCTTGATTCTCCTGATTAACCTTTCGTCGGCATCGGTATCCACAAAGACCTTAATATCCATTAGTTCTCTTAGTTTTTCATTTTCAAATATCATGAACCCATCAATAATAATGACCTTGGCAGGATTTACCCTTACCGTTTCCTTCAGCCGGGTATTCTCAATATAGGAATATACCGGCCTGTCAATGGCAAATCCCTGCTTTAGCTTCCTGATATCCTTAATTAAAAGCTCCGTATCAAAGGCATCCGGATGGTCATAATTAATCTTTGTCCTTTCCTCCGGTGACAGCTCTGAAAATGGTTTATAATAATAATCATGGCTTAGTAATACCACACGGTCATTACAACTGCTCTGCAAACGGTTAACAACGGTTGTCTTACCGGAAGCAGAGCCTCCCGCAACACCAATAACTACAATATCTTTCATTCGTTCCTCCAACTGGCTTTTCTCTTCTTATCCTCACACTATACTACTACAGTACGGTATTAAAAATCAATCCCTTATTTCCGGTTTGGGCTACAAATAGGAGAGTATATAGATATGATGCCATAGGAGTTTCATGTTACACGATGTAAAAATAAAATGTTGATGTTAAGATAAAAAGTTGATATAAAATACCCTTTGAAATAATGCTGATGCTGTTTCAGAAACGATTTTATCGTGGTTCTGCAATAAATAGCCACACTCTCAAATTTATTCTATTTTATTGCTCAACTACTCCGAAATCATCCACATAAGCAAATGCCGTACCGGACTTCTTGTAAGCATACACTGTTGCACTGGTAACACCTGCTTTGGTTGTAAAAGGAATGCTTACCATTGTCCAGGAGGTACTCGCTGATGTTGCAGTTACGTCTGTTCCACCAAGGCCGCTGACACCAATCTGAATCTGCGCTCCCGTATCTGCCTTAACCCAGGCAGTACATATATAGCTGGTATTAGGACTTAGTCCCGTAAGAACCTGCTTGATACCATCTTCCCCGGTCCCCAGTCTCACACTCTTAGAGCAGCTTCTTGAATTCGATACGCAAGCTGCAGTTCCTGAATGTGTTGTTACCCAGGGTGAGATTATTCCATTCTCAAACCCTGACTGCTTCACGATATTATTATAAAGTACACTGACATTCTCAAAGACCGGGTCCGGGGGCGAGGTAAAATTATGCCCTGCCCTCCAATCGGTCCCGCCGTATTCATAAGCCCCAATATCCGGTTTAGTACCAATATAACCATCCGTAATTCCAGGTATTACAACACCGGCGTTAATAGCCGGAGAAGCTGCCTGCAGCCTGAAATTACAGGCAGCAGGATTTACAAATAAGGGATTGGTTCCCGAAGTAATATTATTTCCCTCTTTATGAGTCCCTGGCAGTGTAAAGGCCGTAGTAAAGATGTTATTGAAAATCCTGTCACCATACATATCCGTCTGAAAATCACTTCCCCAATATCCCACATTTCCGTTACTGTAAGTGGTATTGTTATAAATCAGATTAAAATTACTGGGTGTATTCAATCTAATTCCCGTATAATTTCCCCATACGACATTGTGATGCACAATATATCCCTTACTGCTGTTATCCAGATAAATACCACTACCGGAATAATTCTTTGCCAGATTATCATGGATGTAATTATGATGAATTACGGTCCCTTGCCCATCCCAGGCAAACTCATAGAGTATTCCGCAGTCTCTTGTCAGCTTTCCTGCATTGTACAAATCATTATACTGTATCCGGCTGTTCTGGGCAGGCATAAATATCAGATGACGTCCGGCGTTATATACCGTATTATGACTGATTAGATGGTCTGACCCCAGCAGATAGATTGCCGGGATATCCGCTGCCGAATAATCCGCTTCATGAATAAGATTATTAATTAGCTTATTTCCTGTTCCCTGTATACTTACCAGATTACCGGAACTGTAGATCAAAGTACTATTTCTGAGCTCATTATTGGTACCGGACATAAATATCCCTGTGCTGTATTGGCTGGTAACATCCGAATCATGACTGACATATTCCGCAGTTATATCAGAAACTTTACAGTAATTAGAATCAGACATTTTAATGCTGGAAGCAAAGATATTAATTCCGGTAATATTTATGTAAGAGCGGGAACTTAAATCAAATGCATAAGTCCGCTTCTTTGCTTCTACTGTCAGAGTATTTGGATTAGCTCCGCCAGGTGCCCATAAATAAAGCCTGCCGGTACTGCTGTCATAATACCACTCTCCCGCACTGTCAAGGTCTTTCAGATTACCGGTAATATAATAGCTGTTACCGGCTGCCGCTGCAATACCCATTGTATCAAAGGTAATGGAACCGGCACCTGAGCCGGTGATGGTACTTTTATAGGATTTGTAGCCTGTTCCCGGAACACACCAAACAGTTTTACCAACCCAGTATCCTGCTGCCTGCGTTAAGTCCCCGTCTTTGATGGTCGTGGCAGAGCCGGAATCAACAGTTGCAAAGGTTGAATTTAAGGGATCAAGTACTGCTGAATTGGGCCATCTGGCTTCAGATTGCATTTGCTTATTAACAAATATCTGATTTTTTGTTCCAAGGGAACCAGTCATGGCTGCATAATAGATGGAACCGGAGTAATTTACCCAGCCAGTGACCGGATCGGCACCGGATACTGTTACGGTCTCTCCTGTATAAGCCTTAAAGTTTATGGGATTTGCAGAAGTTCCGGAAGTTTTAAGTGTTACTGTTTCCCGGTATGTACCACCTCGTATGATACAGGTATCTCCGGCTGTCATGGTATCTGCTGCCTTTTGTATGGTTTTCCATGGTTTAGATTGTGTACCGGTTCCGGTGATGTCATTCCCCGTCGTAGAAACATAATATACGGAAGCTGCCTTTACGGCTTCCCTGCCTAAATTAAAAGTACATAAATTAATCAGCATAATTACAACTAAGAATATACAGACTTTTTTCTTATTCACAACTAACCTCCTTGTAATGAATTCTATTATCAGTTACGGCTTGTACACATGGATTTAATTTCACTGCTAAGTATGTTCTGATAATAAAATCTATGTGTATATATAAGCACTGGTTATTTTATCGGCTTATACCAGCACACCGTCCATGATTCTTTCGGCTGATACAATATACACTTATACCCAAGCTGCTTGCAACTTCACTTGGATGAGAAAGGCTATCATAACGAAGCTGCCGGAATAAAAAAGGGTTATGCTTTTCGTTTTCAGAAAAACATAGCCCAATTTTTACTCGGCAAATTCAATTTTCAGCTGCCCCTTGCTTCAATATTTATATTACCGCAGATAAGAAGCCTGGAATTCTTTGGTTATCTCTGCTATTTCCTTAATTCCATCGATATAGGGCTGATACATTTCGTAGGGGTCTATGGCTCCATATGCCCCGCAGGCGGAACAGTTTTCACAGCCGCCGCCACCGCAGTTCAAAGAATCTCTTATAATCTGCTCTCTTTGTTCCCTTGTGGTATTTTTAATCAAAAACTTATCCATCCTGTAACCTCCTTCGCTTATTTGCCCTAATCATAGCAGATTTTGATTCCGCATGCAACACATTGCCGGCATTACCAGGATTGGTCTCTCTTTCTAATTCTTTTCCTCTCTCCATCTTAAGAGAAAGGCAGAATTGGTAATTACCGCTACGGAGCCTGCATTATGTACCAGCGCTCCTACTACCGGTGACAGTACGCCGGTTATTGCAAGTGCAATGGCAATGAAATTTAACAGCATAGAAGCCGCCAGATTGATATGAATAGTTCTCATCATCTGCCTTGACAATCTCAGCAAATGGGGCAGTTCCCTGATATCATCCCTGATGAATACCAAATCCGCCGCCTGGGTGGCAATATCGCTGCCGATTCCGCCCATGGCAATTCCAACATAGGCTGCTTTAAGAGCAGGAGCATCATTGACTCCGTCTCCAATCATACAAACTGCCTCTCCTGCCCTTTCATAATCTTTTATAATTGCAAGCTTATCCACCGGCAGGCATTGGGTATGTATTTCCCTGATACCTGCTTTCTTTCCCATAGAAAGACCTGCTCTTTTCTCATCTCCCGTTAAAAGAGCGGTCTCTATGCCGGTACTATGAACTCTTCCTACAACATCTTCGATTCCCGGACGCAGTGTATCAGCCAGGGCAATAAAGCCAACAGCGGTATCCTCCCCTGACAGATAGATTACCGTACTGCCGTTTTCCTTTGCTGCTTTTACCTCTTCCTTCAGCTTCTCCGAAAGCTGAATTCCATTTTCCTCCATGAATACTTCATTGCCGGCAAAAGCAGGCTTTCCCTCATATAACCCGCTGACTCCTTTTCCGGCAAAGATTCTGAATTCCGTTGCTTCTGCCAGGCTGCCTTTTCCATACATTTTATAATGCTCCAGGATTGCTTTCCCCAGGGGATGCTCTGAACGAAGCTCCAGTGCGGCTGCCATATTCAGCAAAGCCTCCTCTGTTACGGCATCCGTCCCCTTTATCCGGGATACCTTTAATTTTCCGCAGGTAATGGTGCCAGTCTTGTCAAAAGCAACACGTTTAACCTTGGAAAGCCTTTCCAGGGCGTCACCCTCCCTGACCAGAATACCATACTTTGAAACATTCCCGATAGCCGCCATAATTGCTGTCGGAGTAGCAAGAACCAATGCGCAGGGACAGAATACCACCAGAATGGTCACAGAGCGGATAATCTCCCCAGTAACAGCCCAGGTAATAAGGGCTGAAAGAAGGGCAATCACAACAATCCAGGTAGCAAAGCGGTCTGCAAGCCCTACAATCTTCGTCTTGCCGGCATCAGCCGATTCTACCAGCTTTACCAAACGCTGGAAAGAGCTGTCCTCCCCTACCTTTTCTGCTTTCATGTCAAAGGAACCGAATTGATTCACTGTACCGGAGGATACCCCATCCCCTTCCCCCTTGTCTACGGGCAGGGATTCTCCCGTCATGACAGACTGGTCAATGGAGGTCTGGCCCTTTATAATGACTCCATCCACTGCTACGGTTTCTCCGGGAAGCACCCGCAAAATATCCCCTGCCATCACCTCACTGGCGGGTATGATACTTTCCTTTCCCTCCTTTATTACTCTTGCAGCCGTAGGCGTCATATGTACCAGGCTTTCAATTCCAGCCCTGGCCTTTGCCACTGTCCGCTCTTCCAGAAAGGCGCCGATGGTCATGATAAAGGCCACCTCCCCGGCAGCAAATATTTCACCTGTTATAACAGAGGCAATCAAGGCCATGGAAACCAACACATCTGCCTTTATATCAAATTCCGTGATCAAACCAATTACAGCCGCTTTTATAATTGGTATACCGCATAGTACTATTGCCAGCCAGGCCGCATCGACCGGCAGCCTGCCCAGGTTAAAAAAGCTTACGATAAGAGCAGGTAAAGAAACTGCTAAAAATAAAAGGGTGCGTTTTTCTCCATTCCTTAAAAATTCTATCAACTTTGTCTCTCCTTTTTCTTTCAACGCTTATATACCTATAGGGGGTATATGTATATTGTTATTATACCCATAGGGGTATACCCTGTCAATAGAAAGTCTGGAAAAGAAGCTTGTTATAAGGAACAAAGTGTAATCCCCTCATTGATAGGAGAAAGAGGTTCTTTTTTACTTCTTTGTTCCATCATAGCCTTATGAATACATTATAAAAATCACCTTGTACATAGCAGGTACAAGGTGATTTAAAAATAAGTATTAATTTTTCTCTTGTAAGCGGCACACGGGCTTAAAATACAACTTTTATACCATTCCTGATGTCCGAAATTCGATAGGCGTTATGCCATAGTGGTCCTTGAATAATTTAAAGAAATAATTGGGCTTATTATATCCAACCCTAGCGGCAATTTCCGTCACAGATAAATCTGAATGGAGTAATAAATTTTCTGCTTCCTTTAGCCTGATCTGGCATAACAGATTCCTAAAGGTCTGCTTCGTATTCTGCTTAATCATCCTGCTAAGATAATTTTCATGGAAATGTAAGTCTTCCGCCATATCCTTTAAAGTAATGTACTGATAATTTTTCTGGATGCTGTTAAGAATTTTTGTAATATTTAAATTCTCTTTATCAATCTCCTTAAACATCCGAATATCACTTTCCTTCATTCGCATGAGATTAATAAAGAGCAGGGATAAGAAGTTTTTCACAGCACCTCCCCAACCAATATTATTCTTAACATATTCATAAAACATATTGCATATCAGTGCATCTATAATATCCTTACCTCGCAAATCAAAAATAATAAAAGATGCCTTCGTCATATTTTCATTCAGTGCGTGCATTAAGAATTTCTTCATCAGGACATCCTGATTTATTTCTTTAAATTGGTCTATTTCAATATAATCAAAGGGTATCATGCATTTAAATACAATATCCTCTTCGCTTAGTGTCTCAATACCATGAACAACATTTTGATTCACTATACAAAGTTCCTTTTCCTTTAAATGTAATACGTTCTCTTCACTATTGATATAATAATTGCAGCTCCCCTTATACACATAATCTATCTCAATATAAGTATGCTTATGTAAGTACATGACAGTAGTTGAATCCTGCCGGCTGATATCAAAATCTTTTATTTTTTTGACCGGTGCCACGCTATTCTTTACAAATTCTTTAATATCCATTGTATCTCTTTCAGTATGGTATCTTTTGATGTGGTCCAGAAATTTGAGAAAAATATTGTTCATAACGAATTCTTCATCCAAAACCTGTTGAATGTTCGCCTTTAACTTATTTCTAATCTCTTCCTCCTGTTGATGGATCAGATCTAATAACTCCTCTTCTCTTATGTACATCTCTCTCTCCTCCGGTAAAAGAAACAAGCTGTCAAAATACCAAGAGTTATTATAACAGAATTTGAGAATGAAAGCCATACTGCTTTTAGTCCGTTTACTAAATCATTTCATCGTATCTTAATTTAATGCAGTATGGGAAGAAATAATTACTCCTACTGTTAATAATTCACAATCAGTTTATATTACATATTTCATTCATAAAGTCATTCATGAACTCTCCTATTAAAGTGACTTCTATTTTAGATACTTCACCATTTGATAATATAAGCTCCAGGGAGGAATCTGTAAGTCCCTTAAGCCCTTTGTTTGCCTGAATTTCCGATAGATTAAGGGATAATTCATAATTTGAATCAGAAATATATAATTTATCTTTCGTAAAAACTGCTGCACTCTTCATATTTCCGAATGTATCCATTGCAGCGGCAGCAATTACCTCGGATTTATCAATATTATTTTTATCAAGTGAGCATGACTTAAGATTCTTCATCTTTTTCTCATCAATATTTTGTACCAGATAGACTTTCTTGTGGTTCTCGAACTGTATTAAATTAGTGATAATCGACTTTACTACATTTTGAGGCTTCCACACCGGTACACCTGTATTTTTATTTTCCTGTTCATCTGACATAAATTTATTTTTAAATAAATACCCTAAGTATGTATTTGAAATCATTACATTATTGGAACTGTCCCCTGAATAATGCTCCCCATGCTGAGAAATAAAAGCGCATATGTCCTTAAATTGCTTTAGACCCACTCTTTCACCAAGTGCACCATACCTTCCTGTTTGCATGTTCACTAAAGAATATCCCTCTGTTATAGCATTTGCCTGGAAAGTCCAATCAAGTTCAATTTTGGTTAGTCCGTCTTGCCATACATGTGAAATTTCACGTAAGAATGGTAACTTCAAACTCTTTAATTTAATCTGTTCTGCCTTATCTGCACACAGCCATTCGCATACGCGAATCTTCTTTCCTATAAAAAAAGGGATTCGATTGATATAGGTTTGATAAAGTGATTCTGTGAAGGTTTGCTTCTTTTTGATCCGATACTGGATTGGATTCTTTAATGAGACAGGTATAACCTTGAAATGCTGTCCCGGAAGAGGCGTTATTCCACTAAAAGGCTGATAATAGTATTGGACTTGACTCCCTTGGCGTAATGTATATATTTGAAGAAAATCATATGCTGCATTTCCCCCTACTAACGATGTTAATGCAGAACCTAATGCTGCTTTTGAAGAACTCACTTCCCGAAGCGATATATTTTGAATATTTATAAATTCAATTCCTTCTTTGCTGCACTCCGCCTTTAACTGTTCCTCTCTTCGTTCATGTGATGTCTCTATACTCTGACTGAATGATGTTGCCATATAATCGCGCTCCTTCATGTATGCTGGTTTCGATAAGCTTTTTTTGCTGCCTTCTTATATTTATGCTTCTATTGAATCTTGATTGAGTATGCTCCGGAGGTACTGCTGCCATCTTTTGTTACTTTTACATAGTAGGTACCTTTCGGTAATTTTTTGCCATTACCATTTCCTACATATGGAATTGCTGAATCTTTGGCAGTATATTCATCAATATAAAGTCCTCCAAAAAGATAGTTTTCGGAATCATAAAAAGATAAAGTTACGTCTCCATTAACATCTCCGGTAAATGTTATTTTTACATGCTGAGCCTTATTTAATGTAATTTTATACCAATCTTCCTTTGAGGTTGTATCCTTCGCTAGAATTAGCCCCTTTGATCCAGTTCCTAACTTCAGAGATGCAGCTTTCGTTTTTTTAGCCCCGCTTTTATCATTTATAGCGGTAAATTTATATTTAATTGAGTAGTAGGAATCACTCCCATTTGACAATTTGATATAGTATGTCCCCTGTGCCAGGCCGGTAACAGAGCCCTCTGCTAAAGACTCTCCTTTAGAAACCAGCTTCCTCTTACCACCAGCTGCTTCATATATATCAACATCTGCATAGCACTTTTTTCCATTTGCATATGTAGTATATACCTTCACAATTCCCTGGCTTTTCAGTGTTATTTTATAAAAATTACTGTCTTTATTGCTTAAAAGTGTAACCAATTTACTTTTTCCCTCTGTCAGGCTGTCATCATCAGATGAATAGATATCAGCTGCAATCGTGAAATCAATATCTTCTTCCTCAAAGGTTCTTACAGATGCATAATATGTTCCAGCTTTAGGAATAGACAATCCCATACTTATTTCTGTTTTTGAAGAAGCATTTAAAGAGGTATACGCAATATCCTTTGTAAGTCCTTCATCCGAATAAACGGTTATAGAAACAATATCCGAGTTGTTTCCCTGATAATGAAAACGTAATAAACCGGAACAGTCTGTTGTTACTTTTATTACTGAGCCTCTAACATATCCGTCGTCTCCTACGGCTGACAGCTTGCCCGTATAATTACTGTTATCCAGCCCTTCTTTTCCGGTTTTGATTGTAACAGCTTTGATTTCCCCGTCTGCAGCCTTAACAACTTTCCCATTGAATGCCATTCCTGCCAGAATCAAGGTTAGCATAAATGCATACTTCCAGACTTTCATAAAATTTTTACTTTTCATAATTCTCTTTCTCCTATTGTACGTTATTTTAAGAGGATATCATATTAAACCGTATAGGAATACAAGGAAATATCCTTAAATTCCTGTGCGGTCTAATACTTATATCCACACTCATCTATTATTTTATTCTTACACGTTATTAAAACAATCCTCTATTCTTACTTGAGATATCCTTTAATCTTACAGTATTTTTCCTTAATTCTGCTTACGATGATTCTTTTATTAAATGATATCAACTTCTTTTCTTATCTGCTTTAAATGTCAAACAGTGAGGAATTTTCTATAAATAAAAAAATGGCCTTAACGGCCATTTTTTTATTTATTATGACATTCTTGAGAAATGCTCGACTGCTTTAGAGAAATTGGCAATGGTCTTTTCCGCATCGCCGTGTTCAATTCCTTCCTTTACACAATGATTCAGATGCCCCTCCAATACGATCTGACCAACCTTATGAAGGGCACTCTTTGCTGCATTAATCTGTATCAGCACATCCTCGCAGGGAACATCCTCATCTACCATCTTATCAATCGCCTTAATCTGTCCGGTTATCTTATTTAAACGCCTGTGCAGATTTTCCGAATCCATACATTGCTTCATGTTTACACCTCCTGATACCCATAGGGGTATGCCACAAGTATAGCATTTGACGGAACTTCCGTCAACCATTTGCGCTTGCACCATAGGCGGAAGAGCCCATGGTTTTACCAGGGTACCGGCTTATAGGGGAGCTGCAACGACCCGGTTGCGTCCTTGGTCCTTTGCCCGGTATAAGGCCTCATCCGTTCTTTTATACCACTCTTCAAAGGATTCGTTCTCATGCCTGCTTGCCGCACCGATACTTACTGTCTGCCTGCCGGTAATGGGATGGCGGTTGTCTTCAATAGCCTGGCGCACCCGGTTCAATGATATAACCGCTTCCTTTATATCCGTGTTTGGCATCATTACAACGAACTCTTCCCCTCCGAACCTTATCAAAAAGTCAGAGGCTCTAAGGCTCTTTCCTGCAATTTCAGCCGTCAGCTTAAGCTGCTCGTCTCCAGTGGGATGCCCCCAGGTGTCATTCACCAGCTTAAAACGGTCCAGGTCAAGAATTGCCAGAGTTAAGGGCTCCTTATAGGTGTCTGCCCTCTCCATTTCATTTTCTAAGATCATTTCAAGATAATGCCTGTTATACAGGTTGGTAAGCTGATCCTTAATGGCTATGGTCTTTAATTTCTCTGTTTCAAGCATCTTGGCTGTTATATCCCTTGCCGAAGCATAGGCATATTTTCCGGTTCCAAGCTGAATGCGCCACTCCAGATATTTGTAGGAATTATCCTTACAGCGAAAACGGTTGATTAAATCATATACCTTGCTCTTATCGGTAATATCCTTTAATAGTTGTATGGTTTTTTCCTTATCCTCCTCATGAACAAAGGAAAGAAAACTTTTCCCCTCCAATTCCTTCTTCCCGTACCCCAGGACCTCATCAAATTTGACATTCGTCTTATAAAAACTGCCTTCTGTATTATAAACACAGAGCATTTCCATGTTAATGTTGAGAAAGCTGTCTATTTCCTTCTCCTGTAAATATTCTTTGGTAATATCCCGAAAGGATGTCACTGTACCGGACGGTAAACCGTCTTTTCCAAGAATTGCTGCCGTTGTGCCCATTATAATGCGTTCTTTCCCATCCTTGGAGGTCAGGACCAGATTTTCCAGCTTCACATAGCTGTCCCTGCTGTTTAAAATTTCTTCCCTGCTGTATGTCTTTATCTCTTTTGTCCGGATATCCGTACAGCAGAAAATACTGTTTACACCAAGCCCCAGAGCTTCCTCCGCTCCCCAGCCGGTATACTTTTCAGCCAGCTTATTCATCAGAACTATATCTCCCTGATTGTTGGAAACTATAATTCCCTCATGTATGGAGAAAAGAATTGTTTCAAATAAATTTCGAAGTTTATTTTCCGTATTCAGGGCTTCTTCCTTAAGCTTATAGGCCTCCTCCAGTTTTTCCTTGACCTTCTGGAGTTCATGCTCATAATTATCACGCTTGGTTATTTTCACTACGATGCATTCAACAAATTCACCCTCATTCACATCCGCAAAGCAGCCATTTAGTAACACCGGGATATCATTACCGTTATCCGTGCGAAAAGTCAGATAAATCTCCTCGGCTTTTCCTTGAGAAGCCAGCTGCATGTAAAATAGTGAATGAAAAATAACCTTACTGGCAGCCGATAAAAATGTCTCAATATGCTTTCCTATTACCTCACAAGCATCATATTCCAGCAGACCCAGCAGGTTCTGATTGATATCTTCAATTATCCCCTGACGTGTAAGCAGCAGATAACCGCAGGGTATGTCTTTCATTCCGTTATTCAACTTATGTTCATCCTTTTCATAATTTATACGGCAGTCAAGCTGCTCACATTAACGGGGCTACTTTTCCTGCTCCTCCAATACAAAACCATTCTTGATAAGGATACGGGCAGAACCGGTATTTTCATCCGCCACACTGGCATATAGCCTTTGCAGCTTCAGGTTTCGGCATGCGAAATCACACAGAAGAGCAACATATAAATAATTTAACCTAAAACCTTGAAGAAATCAATTGTTTACTTAATCCAGTACACATATTGTTTTATTTTGTTTAAGTAAGGAACCCTGCCATAAAAAAATGGATACAACCTGTGAAAATACATTGTATCCATTCAACGCTATATTTTTTATATCTCCTGCCTTAATACGGGAACACAACCGTAAGCTGCATCTTAAACTGTTCTTCAGCATACAGGGCATGAGGAACATTGTTCGGCATAACTATGCTCTCTCCTTCTGAAACAGTATACTCTTTATCTCCAATGGTAATACGGGCTTTACCGGCTAATACATTTACCATTGCATCTCCGGAAGAAGCATGGGAACTGATTTGTTCCCCTTTGTCAAAGGAAAATAAAGTAACTCCGACATGATTATTCTGTACAAGGGTGCGGCTCACCACCTGACCTGGCTGATATTCTACCAGTTCCGATAATTTCAGTGCTTTTTCAAATTCAATGTTTTTCAAATATTGTGCAGACATATAATTCCTCCTTTTAATATAACAACAATCCAGCTATGCAGTCACTCTTGACTTTCTGTTTGATATTATACTAAGATATAGAAAATATATCCGTTGTTTTTGCAACAAAAGGAGCTGTTCTATGAAAAAACGAAATGAAATTTTGAAAAGCTGTCCGCTTTTTTCCGGAATAAAGGAGGAAGAATTTGATTCCATGCTTTCCTGCCTGTGTGCAAGAGAACTGGAATACAAAAAAGAAGCTTATATTTATATGGCTGGAAATGCCGTGTCTGAAATAGGTATTGTACTGTCTGGAAGTGTTATTATCATTAAAGAAGATTTCTGGGGAAACCGTACTATTATTTCCCGAATGTCTGCTGGCGATATGTTTGCGGAGTCCTTTGCTTTTGCCGGTATTCCCAAGCTTCCCATCAGCGTTGTGGCTGCAGAAAATGCGGAAGTGCTCTTTATAGACTGCAAAAATATTCTGAATGCCTATCCTTCTCCCTGCGGTTTTCATACAGCCCTGATCAATAATATGGTACGTATATTAGCCGGTAAGAATGTAATGCTGATGCAAAAGATTGACCATATCTCCTGCCGTACTACCAGGGATAAGCTTTTGTCCTATCTCTCCGTTCAGGCCATAGAGGCAAAGAGCAAATCCTTTACCATCCCCTATAACCGCCAGGAACTGGCTGATTACCTTTGCATTGACCGCAGTGCCATGTCCAGTGAGCTGGGCAGACTAAGGGATGAAGGAATCCTTACCTTTCATAAGAATAATTTTGAACTGCTTTGATACTGAGGCTGCCCTTTGGACAGCCTCAGATAAGTTCTCTGTTTTAAGGCTCTATACCCCACACCAGATTGGAACCAACGTATCCGGTTACCCTATTCCAGTCAGCATAGGAAGAACCTGTTTCCTGGAAGGAGTAATCTCCGGTCTGGGTGTAATTGGACCAGTCACTCTTTGAAAATCTTGCCTGGACTTCAACGGACTGTCCGGCAGCCAGAGTCCCTGCACCGGCTGTAAATCCAATTTCCAGGTAATAATCGGCATCAGCTTTACTTTCTGCCATCTTGACAAATTTGCTGGTTACATTACCGGTTCCGGCTGAAGACCAGTCGCACCAGAAGCTCTGTGCCTTCTCTCCGTCAATGGTATAATAATACCTTACCTTCACATCGGAGAGATTGATGCTATCCGTTCCGGTATTAGAAAGCTTTAACCGCGGAGTGATTCCATTGGTTGTTGCAGAGGTATTTCCGTTAAACATCTGTACCTTCAGATTTCCCTGTACAACAATGGAGCTGTCAATAACCGTAACCGCCAGTACAGGATCCGTTCCCTTGTTAAAATCAAAGGTCAGCTCAGTCTTTCCAAGAGCCCTGCCGGCAAGATAGGAACTTAGTATCGTAACGGCATTGCCGGATACTGCATAATCTGTTCCCTTTACAAGTACTGTGCTGCCGTTACGAATGGCTGTAAGGGTATTTCCGTTTAAGGTTACCGTTACGCCAATATCCTTCTGCTTCTCAGGATTCTTATCAAACTGTGCCTCCGTAATTGAAATACTGCCGCTTGGACTGGAATCTGCAATGGTCACTGTCAATGTCCTGTCAATGCCTGCACTGAAATCAAAGAGCAGTGTGGCTGTTCCTGCCGGCAGACCGGATAAATATGAGGCAGATATGGTAACGGTATTACCGCTGACCGTATAATCTGTTCCTTTTACCAAAGCTGCTGTACCGTTCTTTATATTATCTAAGGCATTGCCGTTATAGTTAACAGATACCGCTACATCTTTCGGACTGAATTTATCAAAAGCAGCCGTCGTGGGACTGATAACAGCACTGTTCACTGCATTGCCGGGCTCCTTGCCGTATACCAATACTCCCGCATCATATACCGGTATATAACCTGTCTTTACAACACTTCCATTTACCACACCGTTTAAATCCGTATAGGAATAATCATTGGTATTGTTCCAGAAGGTCGTGTTGATGGGCGCTGCAATACGGAACTGGAGTTCCTTCTTGTAAGCCGACTGTCCTCCCGGATAAACCTTGGTTCCGGTGAAATCTGCATTAACATAGTAAATATTGTTTGCTTCATCATAGGGCAGCAGTCCGGTTACTTTTGCTCCGGAGTTATAATTGGTGCTCACTGTAAAATCCTTTGCGGAATAGCCGGCTTTCACCGCTTCCGTAATATCAATAAAATACTTATAGGACAGCTTATCTCCCATCCTTGCCGGCCAGCCGGACTGATTATTGAGAATGGCTTTTATTTCAATGAAATTACTGCCGGAAGCATTGATGCCTGCCTCGACAAAGAATTCGTCATTGGTAACCTTCTCAATTGCCTTAAAATTCGAAATGGGAGTTCCGCCATATTCACCATACAGCTTGGCAAGTGCTCCGACAAAGCCTGCATTGTAATCACAGGCGATTTCGTTATTTACATAGTTACCGATATCATCGGTATAGCTGTCATCCTTTCCGGGACCGCCAACCAAAGCACCGTAAATCGTATGCCTGTGGTAAGCAGGTGTGGTCTGGCTGTCAGCCCAGGAGCTGTGTGCCGTTCTGTGATGGGGCCTTGTAGGAGGATTCACTCCATAGCCGACTACAAAGCTTCTTCCGGCGCTTCCAAGAGCATAATCCACCTGCTGCTTTGCAAAGGTCTGATAGGTACTTACCTTACTTGATGTACATCCGGACCAGTCTGCATAAACACTGGCTAAAAAGGCTGTTGTAGTTGCATAGCGCAATGCTCCCCAGGAATCCAGCCAGGCCAGCCCTTTTGGCGTATAACTGATACGATTTCCGTTATATCCGCTCGTCCAGTAATCAAGATGCATTTCTATGCTCTGTTTGTATATGTCCTTATCGGTTATCCTTGCCAATAAAAGTTCTGCTCCGTAATGCACGTCATCCCAGTTCTGGGCCCACTTATAAGCTATGGTTGTGGATTGGGATTCCGTTCCCCAATTTGTCACGTAGGATTCAGCCTTACTTAAATAGGTTTTATCCCCTGTTGCAAGATAAATCCATACTCCCGCCCAGGACAATTCATCATAAAAGCCGCTATAAGAAGTGTAAAAACCGCTTGCTGCCTTATAACCGGCATCGCTCTTCGTTGTATCGGCAAAGTTAAATAATTCCTTTGCGTGCCTGATGCATTCTGCGGAATAATCAGGATTGCTCTTTGCAAATACTGCTGCGGCGGCTGCCAAAGCGGCGGCTGCCTCAGCTGATACCGTAGAGCCTGGATTTGATAAATCCACTTTGTAAGACGGCCTGTTCATCTGCATTACTTCAGCCGGCCCCCACCAGGAATGATCCGCATTGCCATCTCCTACCTGATAATAAAAAACATTGGCTGATGGGTGGCACTTAATCAGGTAGTCGGTTGCCCATTTGATTTCCTTTAATAGATAATCCAGCTGTCCGCTTTTTCTTAAGGCATCCTCTGATTCATATACACTCCAGGATAGCATGGCCGCACTATAAGCCATAGGCAGATTAAACTTCACATGATCCCCGGCATCATACCAGCCGCCTGTCAGATCAAGCCCGGCATCTGCTCCATCCTGGAGACCGGAATCGCCCCGCCAGTTATTCCTGATATCGGCCGGGAGCTTTCCGGAACGCTGGAATTCATAGAACATAATTGCTTTTTGTAATGCTTCCCCATAATTATAATTGGTTTCTGCTTTGACCGGCTGTGTATAAATACCCGTCATAAATAAGCAGACAATCAGTAAAAGACTCATCATTTTACGTATTTTACCCATAATAACCTCCTTACCGGAGCCTTTTACGGCTCCACTCCCCATTTTAGACTGTTAGAAACATATCCCGTTACATTATTCCAATCGGCATAACTATTTCCCGTGCCGGAAAAAGAATAATCTCCGGTCTGGGTATAATCGCTCCAGTCAGCTTTTGAAAACCTCGCCTGCACTTCTATGGCCTGTCCGGGTAAAAGCTCTCCTGCCCCTTGTGTAAACCCGATTTCCAGATAATAATCCGCACCTGTCTTTGCCTGGGGCAGTTTCACAAAGGCACCGGTCACATTACCGCTTCCGGCAGTTGACCAGTCACACCAGAAATTCTGAGCCTTTTCGCCGTCAATGGTGTAATAATATCTAATTTTCACATCTGACAGTCCAATGCTCTTATCACCGGTATTGAATAGCTTAAATTTGGGGCTGATGCCATTTGCCTGTGCCGAGGTATTACCGTTAAACATCTGAAGCTTCAGGCTTCCCTGGGCAACAGAAGAATCTGTAACCGTCAAGGTAAGCACCGGATCATTTCCTTCACTTAAATCAAATACCACCTTGTAAGCTCCTGCCTGTAAAGAGGCCAGAGAAGTCTTCAGCAGTGTCACGGTATTTCCTGACAGCGTATAATCCGTGCCGCTGCTTAACGCCCTGTCACCCAGGTTAATTCCAAGGAGCGTGTGTCCTGCCTTATCCAGAGTAACCGCCACATCCGCCTGCTTCTCCTTCGCCTTGTCAAATGTTGCAGCCGTCGGTGTTACCGTACCGCTTGCCGTGGTATCACTTATGGTCACCGTAAGCACAGGGTCGGCTCCCTTGTCAAAATCAAAGGTCAGCTTGAAATCTCCTGTAGCTTTTGCAGCCAGGTAAGATTTTAACAGAGTTACTTCGTTTCCTGAAAGTGTGTAATCTTTTCCTTCGCTTAAGTAGGTGCTTCCCTCTTTAATACCGGTAAATTGATTGCCATTGGGAGTAAGCGTGACCTTAATGTCCTCCTGGCTGCCGGTATTCCTGTCAAAGGCTGCACTTACCGGTGCTATAGCGGAATTGTTAACAGGGGTGCTACCATCCCCGAAAAGAATGGAATATACTCCGTTTGCAATTGCGATATCGCACTGTGCCCAGAAACGGTGATAATAAAATACCGGATCCTTATCATTCTTGTATGCTTCCTCTACCCTCTTGTAATCCGGATCATTTTTATATTTGGAACGGATATCCAGGAATTTAATTCCTGATTTTATAACATCGCCGTTTGGCATTGTTCCGGTCCAGCCCTGGGGTACATAAATCTCCTGCTCAAAGAGACGGCTGTAATCTGCTCTTGATTCCGGAGCAGCTAATCCCTTATCATCCCTGTACAACTTCCACATGCGGTCCAAAAGCTCTTTTGCAATCACTCTGGAATCGTCATCCCCTGAAGCCTTGCTGTAATACAATAAGGCGTTGGCTAAGGAGCCGGCTACACCAAGGTCCGTACCATAGCTCTTAACAATTACATGAAGTCCTTTATTGCCCGTATAGGTTCCGGTCCAGGTATCCGGCTGTCCGCTCCAGCTGATATTGCTTGGTATTTCAAAGGTTCCGTCAGCGTTTAGCTTAACCACTGTCTTCACCCAGCTGACCCACTTATCCAGAAGAGCTTTTGCCTTGGTATCCCCGGTCTTGTAGTAATATTCTGCTACACGCTGCATGGACCATGCCTGGAAACCAAACCAGGTATTGCTTCCCGGATCGGCATATACGGGATTTTCATCATAACCCATACCGTAAAAGGTCGCTGTTCCGGCAGGCCAGGCTTCATACCGCCCGTTCTTAGAATTGCTGGCTCCGCCTGCAATGGCACCTTCCGATGACTGCAGCCATTGATAGAATTCCAGCTGTCTGTTAAGGCTCTTGCTCCAATCAGAAGCACCGTTCTTAGAAGCCGGCTTAAATTCCTGGTCCTGTGACAAAATCCAGGCTGCCATAGGGTTCTGGTAACCAAAGTGGTTATGGCTGCTTCCGATTTTCCATGCCCAGTTCGCATTAATTCCACCGCCCCAGGCATAATACCAGGAAAGAAGATAATGAGCGGAATCATAGCCTGTACCAGCCGAAGAAGAAGCTCCGATTTTACGGAAATACTTATCAAACATGGCATACCGTAAATAGTCTCCCATTTTACTGGCTTTATTTTTATAAGCTCCGATATCCGTACCGTTTTCCTTCGCCCACTGGGCTGCCCAATAAGTGGCCTGAACTGCACGGGAATCCGCATCCGGTGCGTCCGTATACTTAAACTGGGCGGAATAGCTGTTGTCCCCGGTAAATAAGTCAAGATATCCGTTCTTTCCGCCGTATTTCAGTTGGTCCCAGCAAGGCTGAGGAATAGTCTCCCAGGTGGATTCCTCTTTGCCTCTCTGGAAGGTGTTGATATAGGACGGCGTTGAAACGCCATCTGCCCTGCTGCCGAAACCGTACCAATTGTCAACATCCAGTAGCCAGTGCATACCATACACGGTTGAAGTCCCATAGGTTGACACCAGATCACTGTTAATAGGGTCCACCCCTACCGCCGCACCGGAATCCAGCTTAGCCGGATAGAGGCTTGGAAGCTCCCATTCCGGAGCATAGGTTGCCGGCTTACCGGCATTATACCTGCTCATGCTGGACTCCGGCTGGTCTTTCTCTGTAGGGATCAAATAGGTTTCTGCCGTATCCCAGGCCTTATCAAAACCGGTAAAATCCCCTGTAAATTTTCCGTACATAGCTTCCAGCCACATATAATAGCTCATAGCCTCACTGGTAGTAACATGACCATAATCCGGTGCTTCCACTATCATGGTTTCAATAGAATGATAAGGAATACCCTGGGGGCTGAAATACCCATTTTCCGAATTATGAAGCTCTCCCCAAAGTTCCAGGAACCTGTTTTCGTAGGCATCCGTGCTGCTTACGGAAACCTGGGAAGCCTTTGTCAGATTGCCCGGTAGAAAGGAAGTGGTAAAAATCCCAAGAATAACGGCGTATACCGTCATTACTTTAAAGGGATGCTTAAAACTTCTCCTGTTCGGGCGTTTACAACTGCTACGTTCCAATAGATCTTTGTGCAACATACTATAAACCTCCTCATTGATTTTTATCTTACAATTACCTCACCAACCGGAACTTCACTATGTAGCACCCCAATACTGCATCTCCTTTCCCTGCCAAATTTTAGCTTTGTTTCCGGTTGTTTGAAATAATTGAAAGCCCCTCTCACAAATTTAGAAATTAGTTGTAAAAATCCATCCTCCTGTCCTGTATTATCTATTATTTAAAAGGCTTAGGTACATACATGCTCCCCTTGCTTGTCCTATCCTGCTAAGCCTTAAAAATTAAATTTAATATCTATTCCTGTATCTATTCACTAAACTTTCGCTGTTCTTTGCGGTCATTTTAAGTTTATTCACCAAATTATGTAACTATTTACCAACAATATAACATCTTTTTACAATTTAGTCAACCATATTGTTAAAATATTACATCATCTTTTAAATATTTCACGAAATATTTCGTTAAATATTCCAAGTTCAAACAACAATGCGTGTTTTTTTACAAAATAAAAGAGCTGCTGCCAATAATATAACCGGCAGCAGCTTCCTATTGTTTCTTATTTATCTGACTCCAGTGCCTGGCCGATGACATTTCTCATAATATCCTCCGTCATCATCCCCGGAACATAGCCCAACAGCTTTCCATTTTTATCAAATACAAAGGTAGTGGGAAAAGCGGATATACCATACTTTTGCAGAACTTCTCCCGTCTCATCGAATACGGTCGGAAAGGTATATTCCCCTTTCTCTATAAAGGACTTGATATAGTCCACATCTTCATCCGAGTTGTTTGGATAATCCTTGCTCTTTGGATTTGTTACTCCCAGAAACACCACCTCTTTCTCATTGGAGCCATATTCCTTATAGAGCTTTTCTATATCAGGAAGCTCCTTCTTGCAGGGCGGGCACCAGGTTGCGTAAAAATTCAGGAATACCACCTGTCCCTTATAGTCCGAAAGTGTATGGGTATCACCGTATTGATCCGTTAATGTAAAATCCGTGGCAGGATCAGACTCAGCTTCTGCTCCTTCTTCAGCTCCATTACCGGTTTCAGCTTTCGCTCCGGCTTTATTTCCCGTATCAGCTTCATTTCCTGCCTGAGCTTCCGCCTGCTCTCCCTTGCTGTTATCATCGGCAGAGGCTTCATTTTCCTGGTTTTCCTTATCAGCTGTTACATTCTCCTTAACAGCCTGTGCCCTGTTGAGATAGCTGGATATTCCATTCATATAACCGGTAAAGGTCATTAGCCCCATTAGTATAAGGAGTACTCCGCCTGCCTTAATGGTATATTTGACGAATTTTTTCTTTTCCTTTAAGAAATTCAATACCTGTGAGGTAAACAGCCCCAGCAATAAAAACGGAAGGAGAAATCCTACGGCATAAACAAGTATCAGCAGATAACCTATTCCTGTACTCTTAGCTCCTGACACTAAGATCAGTACGGATGACAGAGCCGGACCGATACAGGGTGTCCAAGCAAAGCTAAAGGTAAATCCCAAAATCAAGGCAACCAAAGGATTCACTTTTTTATCCGCCACATTAAAATGCAGCTTCCTTTCTCTTTGCAAAAAAGAAAATTGGATAAAGTCCAGCTGTACCAGACCCAGGAGAATAATCAGTATACCGCTGATTTTTATAAGGAGGAATCGGTAGCTGCCTAAGAGCTTTCCTATTAGGGTAAAGGAAGTTCCGAGCAGGAGAAAGGCAAAGGAGATACCAAGAACAAAAAAGGCAGTATTTAAAAATACCCTTTTCCTTTGGTATTCTATCATGCCATCCCTCTCCGTTCCCGCACTGCCAGCCAAAAAGCCCATGTAAACCGGTAGCAAAGGAATTACGCAGGGTGAAAAGAAGGATAATAACCCCTCCAGAAAAACGAATACAAAGCTTATGTGGTTAGTTAACACGATACCAGCCATTTATACCTCCTGTGTTTTACGTTCGTTTTATAGCAGAAAGATTTCTTCGGACAGACTGCCGCACATTTTTAATTATACTGTTTACCAGTTTTTTTTCTGTGACCACATCACCGTAATGGCCTCATCAGCGCAAATTATCAAATAATTACTTGTACCTTATGCCATATGGAGGTATAATAGCGTCTGGATTTAATAAACCAAAAGAAAAGGAACAGAAAATATGCGAGACATAAAAGAAACGAAAATATCCTTAAGCACTTCCAGGAGGACAAAACAATGACCGGAATAAAACACTTCCTTCAATCAGAAATCGTACTGGTGATTGCTTTTGGCGCAGCCCTTCTTTCCATGCTTTTTGTCCATCCCTCCAGGGAATACTTAACATACATAGACTTTCGGACACTTTCTTTGCTTTACTGCCTGATGTTAACAGTTTCAGGTATAAAGAGCACAGGCATTTTTGATGCCTTGGCAATAAGCATCATACCCCATTTTAAAAATGCCAGGGCACTGTGCCTGGTGCTTACACTGATGTGCTTTTTTACTTCCATGTTTATCACCAACGATGTGGCGTTAATTACCTTTGTTCCCTTTACCATTATCCTATATACAGCCTCTGGACTTATGGACAGGCTTATTTATACGGCAGTTCTGGAAACTGCGGCAGCTAATCTTGGCAGTATGCTGACACCCTTTGGAAATCCTCAGAATCTTTACCTTTATTCCTATTTTCATATAAGTCCCGGAGACTTCTTCCGTATTACCCTTCCGGTAGTAATTATTGCTTTCGTTTTTCTGTCCTTCGCTTCTTTCTTATGCAAAAAGCAGCCGGTAAACATGAAGCCGGAAGAAAGAAATTATAATATCAGTAAAAAGCACTTACTGCTATATGTTATATTATTTATCCTATGTCTTTTATCCGTATTCTATGTGATTGATTATCGGCTGATGGTCCTGATCGTATGCCTTGTCTTTCTTTTTGCCGATTGGAAATTAATTCTTCATGCAGATTATGGCCTGCTGCTGACCTTTGTATGCTTTTTTATATTTGTAGGCAATACAGGAAGAATCCCCGCTGTCCATACTGTCCTGTCCTCCCTGATCAAACGCCATGAATTATTGTCAGGGGTATTGTTAAGCCAGGTCATCAGCAATGTACCTGCGGCCGTTCTCCTCTCTGCCTTTACTGATAATTATAAGGCACTTTTATTAGGTACCAATATCGGCGGCCTTGGAACCTTAATAGCTTCCCTTGCAAGCCTTATTTCCTTTAAATTCTATGTCCGCACTGAAAATGCCAGGCCCCTGCGCTATCTTGGTATATTTACGGTTCTGAACCTGGCACTTTTACTGCCGGTTCTGGTGCTTTCCATGGTTTTTCTGCCGTAACATTGAATCAAGGAATTATAAGGAAAAGGATGCTTGTATTTATCATTGTAACGAATTACTTCTCCACTCGATATATTCTTTTCCCCAAGCCTCCAGTACATCCAGTACTGTCCTAAATTTTTCCCCTATCTCACTTAGGGAATATTCCACCTTTGGAGGTATCTGCTCATACTCATGCCGCACAATCAGCCCTTCCTCCTCCAACTGCTTCAGCTGGCGGGATAGGGTCGCATGGGTCATTTCCTCCGGCAGCCTTCTCTGCAGCTCATTAAATCTCACAGGTCCGTTACTTAACAGGTAAAGAATATACATAGACCATTTTCCCGTTAAGACCTTCTGTGCGGTCACATAGGGGCATACACCAAATAATTCCTTTTTCATTTTACTCCTTTTGCATACCGCAGGTCCGCAGTATTGCCATAAATAATGTTGTGAAAGAGCTTCTCTTTCACACTTGCTCCCATTGCATACCGCAGACAGGTCTGCGGTACTGCCATAAATAATGGAGTGAAAGCGCTTTTCTTTCACACTTGCTCCCATTGCATACCGCAGACAGGTCTGCGGTACTGCC
>JAEYPZ010000146.1:0-12926 GCA_023410275.1 Bacillota bacterium | reverse complement strand
ACATGTTCAAAAATCGTCTTATAATACAAGCAAGGGCAGAAACCCAAAAATCAGTCTCTGCCCTTAATAACTATCAACATATTTTACATTGGTTTTACCGTTTACACGGAACTTGAAACGCTCTCATATGAAATAGTTTTAGAAAAGTTTCCCGGCAATCGATTCAAAGTCAGGCTTTCAATTTAATATTGAAGCCCATACCGATACTTTTGATGAAGACATAAAAGATTATGTTTTTGAAATTAAGAAGTAAATGAATTTTTGAGAATACAACAAATATTTTTATATTATGTATATTGTGATAACATATTTGTGCCGATTGATTTAGATTTATAAAAGTGTGTTAGCAAGAATAAACATCCCCATTTTCCAGGCTACGTGAGCCTGGGAAATTTTTTTTTGCTCTCTTGCTATCTTCTCTTCTATTTCAAAGAATAAATCACATCTTCTTCCCTTCACTCGTCATTTGGGACGAATGAAAATAAAATTACACCATTAATATATCAAGTATATAAATTGGGGCAGTTGCCTTTAAACGCAACTGATATTGCACATAAATTTATTGAATTTATTCAATATCCGGTATTTGTTCCTCCTTTTACTGCAGCTCCTTAAGGCCTCTTATTCCTTTAATCCCCCAATATTCATCAAGCCAATTCCAACTCCAGTTCAACAACAAATCCATCACATTCATTCCGAAAGGATACGCTGCCTTCCATTTTATTCATAAGATCATTCACTATAAAAAGGCCCAGACCGCTTCCATGTTTATTTTCCGTACCCTTCCCACGGTAATATTTCTCTTTTATCTTATGTATCTCTTCTTCTGCTACTCCATTCCCCATATCTTTGATACGAATCAGCAAACGGCTGCCTGCGATTATACTTCCAATCCGGATTGAGGTATCCGCATACTTATAGGAATTGTCAATCAGGTTATTAATTACCTGCTGTAAACGCACTTTATCAGCCTTAACAATACAATGCTCCAGCTTACATTCCACTATTTTTTTCTGGCTGTCTGCAACCTGAAACATCTTACTGATATCGCTGCTAAGGATAGAGGTGATTGTTACTTTTAACTCTCCCAATTCCCCAAGCTGACTGTTTAGCAAATCTGCCGTCATCAGATTGATCTGCTCTGCTTTCGAGTATATGGATAAAATCTTAGCCAGCTGGTCCTCGTCCTTTATAACTACATTTAGGAATTCACAGATAACCATTATAGAGGTAATCGGTGTCTTAATATCATGGCTGATGGATGCAACCAGTTCCATTTTGCTCTTTTCTGTCTTTTCTGCCTTTTCCCTTGCATGCTTTAACTCCATCCGCATGATATCGAAGCTTTCGGTAAATACACCAAAGACATTTTTCTTATCCATTTTAAGATCCATTTCCAGGTTTCCTATTGCTATTTCCTTGGCAAATGCCTTCATTTCTTCAAATGGTCTTATGATTGAGCGATTGATATAAAAAGTCGCTGCTGCCGCAATTCCCCACATTGCAGCCAGAACACAGCCTAAAATGATTATTATCTCTGTTTGAAAATGATGTACGGCCTCCATATAGGCCGGGGCTAGCACTACAGTACCAAGGATCACATTATCCAGGGTAATATTTTGCATGGCATTGGCTTCTTTCATTGCCTCTACTAACGTACTGGTACTATAGCCATGACTGTATACCAGCTTTCCCTTTAAATCATATATGGCAAAAGCCCCTATATCTGCCTGCAGCTTCATATCTTCCAAATGCTCAAAGTTCTCGCCCGCCTCGATTGTTATACGGTTAAGGGCTACGATATCATTGCTGTATTCCAGCTGCCGCCCATTTAAAATTATGATTCCCGCAATAGCAATTATCGTCACTGCTGCCATACTTATAAAAATATGTTTTATCTTTTTCATCTCAGCATTATACCTTTACTTCGAAAACATAACCAACACCCCAGATTGTCTTTATGTACCTTGGATTCTTGGGGTCCTGCTCGATTTTTTCACGGATACGCCTTATATGGACATTTAAAGTAACGTCGCTCACATAAGCATCCTCCCATACCTTCTCAAACAATTCCTCTTTTGAAATGACACGGTTACAATTCTCAACCAAATATGCCAGCAGCCGAAATTCCTGATTCTTCAATTTCACTATTTCTCCTGCTACACTAACCTGGCGGTAGTTATAATCAATTGTAATATGCCCGGGAACAGGCGATACTACAGGTTCTTCCTTGCTTCTATAAGTTTGATAACGTTTCAGCATGGTCTTAGCCTTAGCCAGTAAAATATTTAAGGTAAATGGTTTTACAATGTAATCATCTCCTCCGATATTAAACCCTGTTAATATGTCTCCTTCACTATCCCTTGCACTGATAAACAATATTGGAATATCCGACTCCTCACGTATGCTTTTACAGAATATAAACCCGGAGTATTCCTTCAAATTAATGTCCAGAATAAGTAATGACACTTCATTCTCATTAAATAATTTCATTCCTTCCTCATATTCTATAGCATAAGCCGTCTTAATACCGAACATATCAAAATATTCCGCCGTAGTTTTGGCAATATCTAATTCATCATCTATAACTAAGCAATCATATTTCATATACACCTATCCTCTAAATGGCTTTTTTCAATTTTTTCCTAGCTGTATCCATCATATCCCATTCCAGATACGGAGTAAATACTATATAATTGCTTTTCTTTATAAATGAGCGCAGTAAAAAACAGGGCCTGGAGAAATAAATAAAATACTATCCACAGCCTCATGCAGTGTAGTAGAGTTATTATTATCAAATATAGTTGGGAAATAAAATTGGATATCAAAGTAATAACAGAAGATTCAAAGATGGGTATTAAAGTAAAAACTAACGAAGATTCAAAAACTGGGTATCAAAGTAATAACCGAAGATTATTCAAAATTGGGGTACCAACATAATAACAGAAGATTATTCACAATTTGGTACCAAAGTAATAACAGAGATTATTCAAAATTGGGCACCAAAGTAATAACGGAAGATTATTTGGTTACCTGTTATGAGCAAGATTCCCCTGAAAAAACGAATACCGGAGCCTTGCTACAAATCCGGCAGGCTCCGGTAAACATTTCATCGGCAGGCTTCTATTGCGGACTTTAAGATATTAAGGCCGCTGTCAAGCTGTCCGTCGGTTACGACCAGGGGACATAAAAAGCGGATAACATTGGAATAGGTTCCCGCACTCTCAACAATCAGTCCATGGTGAGAGCAGTAATCCAGGATATCGGATACCAGCTTTCCATTGGGTGATTTACTCTTTTTATCCGTTATGAATTCGATTCCCATCATGCAGCCGATGCCCCTTACATCACCGACCTCCTCATAGGTATCTATCCAGCTGGTAAATTCCTTCCTGCACTTTGCGGCAATCTCAAGGGAACGTCCGCACAAATTATCTCTTTCGATTATTTCAATCACCTTCAGGGCAGAGGCACAGGCTAGGGCATTACCGCCGTAGGTCCCCCCTATGATGCCGCTTTTAACCCCATCTATTATGGTGGCTCCTGCCGTTATGGCACTTAAAGGAACCCCACCTGCAATCGATTTGGCCGTAGCAAGAATATCCGGGGCACAGCCTGCTTCTGCCCAGTAATTTGACACAAACATCTTACCGGAACGTGCAAAGCCGGTCTGTACTTCATCCGCTATAAGCAGAATGCCTTTTTCGTTACAAATTTTTCTCACGGCCTTTACCCATTCGATAGGAGCAGGGATAAAGCCTCCCTCTCCTTGAACCGGCTCCATTACAATAGCCGCTACAAATTCAGCCGGGGATGCTTCCTCAAATACCCTTTCCAGCCTCTCTGTATAGTGTTCTATGGCCTTTTCCTCGCTAAGGCCTTCCGGCCCTCTGTACAGATAGGGAAATTCTCCGCGGTAAATACCGTCGGGGAAAGGCCCTAAGCCGGCAGAATAGGCTTTCTTGGAGGTCATGGTGGATGTCAGAAGGGTCCTTCCGTGGAAAGCTCCGGAAAATACGATAATATTTGGCCTTCCGGTGTAGGACTTGGCAATCTTCACGGCATTCTCCACTGCCTCCGCTCCGGAATTGGCAAACATGGTCTTTCTTCTGCTTTCTTTAACCGGAACAATTTGGTTCATCTTTTCCGCAAGCTCGATATAGCCTTCATGGGTAACAATATTCATCATTGCGTGGAAATACTTCTCTGACTGGGCTTTTACCGCCTCAACCAGCTCCGGGTGGCTGTAGCCGATGTTAAGCACCCCTACTCCTCCGACCCAATCCAGAAAAATGTTTCCGTCCACATCCTCAAGCATTGCTCCCTCTCCCCTGCTTATAACACAAGGATAAACGGATTTAATGGCTCCCGGTATTGCTTCCTTTCTTCTTTCTAAAATAGCACTGGCTTTCGGCCCCGGCAGCGGGGTAATTATTTTGGGTAAAGAATCTCTTAACATATTTCTCCTCGTTTCTGCGCTGCTTTTTTCCTATGTTCCTTCATGTGGGCAGCGCTGACACAAACATTTCTGAAGTAGATTGAAAAATGCGTTGCATTTTTATACCCCAAATATATAGGAAAGCTGAAATTACTTATGAATCATTATAAAGCTTTTCTATATATCTCTTTCATTTCATCCAGAGAGAAAACCACCGGATGGTTTGCAATGCTGGGTGCGGATACCTTTAGACAATTGTCTGCCAGCCAATCCACATCCTTTTCCTCAACTCCCATCTCACCCAAGGTTACTCTTAAGTTGATTCCTTCTAAAAGCTCCTGGATTTTATCTGTGAAATCATTTTCATCCCTTCCGCCAAGGTACCTTGAGAGCGTTGCAAATTTGGACCTTGCTCCCTTTATGGAAGCTCCGTAGACATGGGGTGCAAGTGCTGCCAGCCCTTTGCCGTGCACAGCATCCTTCAGACCGCTGACCGGATGTTCCATGCCATGAAGTGCCGTAACTCCTGCCGTATTAATAACCATCCCTCCCAGGGTACTGGCAAGGCATAAGCTGTCCCAGCCAGCAAGCTCCTCTGCATCCCCATAAAGTTTCGGAAGGCTTTCTATTGCAAGCCTTGCTCCCTCAAGGGCCATGATATCTGTCAAAGGCTGAGCAATAGAGGATATATAGGCATCCACATTATGGCACAGGGCATCAAAGCCTACGCAAGCCAGAGTTTCCCTTGGCATGGTCTTCATCAGCAGCGGGTCAATAATGGAGCAAGCCGGTACAATGGCACTGCAGCGCAGGGACTTTTTATCCAGTGTTTCGGGATTTGTCATAACGGCAAAGCCGTTTCCTTCACTTCCGGTACCGCAGGTAGTGGGTACAGCCAGGACGGGAAGGGCTTTATTGCTTATCTTCCTGCCATAAATGTAGTCATTAATATCGCCTCCGTTCACTGCCTGAAAGGCAATTCCCTTTGCCGTGTCAATACTGCTGCCCCCTCCAAGGGCTACTATAAGATCGCAGCCCTCCTCGAACGCTAGCTGTGCCCCTTCATAGACAGTAGTCGTCAGCGGGTTCGGTGTTACTCTGTCAAAGACCGTGGAAGTAACCCCGTTGCTTTTAAGCTGCTCCTGTGCTTTAGCAAGCAAGCCGGAGCTTTTTGTGCTTTTCCCTCCCGTAACGATTAATGCCTTCTTTCCCAGCTCTTTCGCTTTTTCACCGATAATATCTGATTTTCCCCGGCCAAATACCAGATTGACCGGAAGGTAATATTGAAATTCCATAGTTACTCTCTTTTCCAAATGTTTGATTGATAGCAGCCTTATTATTAGATGTATCTTACATTCTTTATATTTCGTATTATTTTATTTAATGTTCGTTGTTTTTCCATCTTCTGTTCCAACAAAGTAATCTTCTGTCAAACCGTTATTTTTCAGGATGGTTAAAAGGGTTCCGTCATCCTTCATGGCATTTAAGGTTGTGTTGACTTCCGCCAAAAAGTCCTTATCCTCAAAGCGCAAGGCGGCGCCAATCTGCCCGCTTGCTTCTGCTTCATAGGGGGATAACAGCTTCAGCTTCAGGGCACTGTCCGATGCCAGTGTATAGCCTGCTACAATACCGTCTGTCACGACCGCATCTACCTTTCCCATATTAACGGCTGTCATGAGGGTTGCCTGGTTATCATAGGCCTCCAGTTTCCCTATTTTGCCGTCATCCAGCCATTTCTGGGCGGTTTCATAAAAGGTGGTTCCAGGCTGTGCCCCTATCTTTTTGCCCTTTAAGTCCTCTTTTCCGGCAATGGTGGAATCGGCAGGTATTACAACCGCTTCCCCTTCCTGGTACCATTTATCCGTAAATGCGGCAATCTTAAGCCTGTCATCCTTTACATACATGGCATCCACTACCATGTCAATATTATTATTGTTCAGCTCCACCAAAAGATTGGAAAAATCGATAACCTTCATTTTAATGTCAGGTATTCCAAGTCTCTTACATATTTCACGGAGGATTTCAATATCAACCCCTTTCAGCTCGCCGGAATCCACATCCGTATAGGAAAAGGGTGCATCATTGGAAGAGCCGATCTGGATATAGCCTTTTTCCTTGATTTTCTGCAATAATTTGGATTCACTGCCGGAAGCCTGGGAATCATCCTTTGCAGTCTCCGCAGGCTCTCCTCCATCGGCAGCCTTGGTCACCTCACCCCCATTAGCAGAAGCATTACTGCCAGAAGTGCTTTTTGTACCGCAGCCTGTTGCCAGTGCAAGAACCATAATAAGTGCCAGCATTAAAGCAATGCTCCTTTTAAGATTTACTCTTTTCATACTTGCTCCCATTGCATACCGCAGACAGATCTGCGGTACTGCCATAAATAATGGAGTGTGAAAGCGCTTTTCTTTCATACTTTACCTTCTTTCCTGCTCGTTGAGCATAGTTGCAATGATTCCACTTGTTTACACTCTCTTTAACTTTCTTTCCACAATTCTGCTTAACTGAGAGAGGGGGATACTAAGCACCAGATATACCAGTGCCAGAATGGTATAAGCTTCCACCGTCAGAAAGGTCTGGGAAGCAAAGGTCTTCGTCCGAAGCAAAAGCTCCTGAACCGAAATCATGGCCAGCAGAGAGGTATCCTTAATCAGCATGACCAGGTAATTTCCAAAGACCGGTACGGAATTTCTCAAAGCCGGCGGTATGATAAAATGAAAAAGCACCTGGTTTTCACTAAAACCAAGGGCCAGCCCCGCTTCCCGCTGGCCGGAATCAATGGCAAGGATGGCAGAGCGTATAACCTCTGACATGTAGCAGCCATAATTAATGGCAAAGCCTATAATACCGCAGGTAGATGCCTCCAGCTGAAAATTGGTATCATAGCCCAGCAAAGCCATCAGCGCATTTATCAAGGTAGGCACTACATAATAAATATAGAAGAACTGGACCAGCAGGGGCGTTCCCCTTACGATTTCTATAATAAATCCAAGAATTCTTACAAGCGTTTTTCTTTTGGAAAGCCTGCCGATCGCAACCAGCAAAGCCACAATAAGGGCACAGGTAAAACCCACCAGAGTAATAAATACTACAATTCCAATTCCGTTTAAAAGACTGGGCCCAAGGGTATCAAAAGCTCTTTTAAAATGCAACTCCATTCTGTTTCACCTTCCTTTACAGTACTCTTGCAAGAAATGACTTGGTTCTTTCATTCTTAGGCCTGGTAAAGATTTCTAACGGAGAGCCCTCTTCTACCACATAGCCTCCATCCATAAAAATAACCCTGTCTGCCACATCTTTTGCAAAGCCCATTTCATGGGTTACTACTATCATTGTCATTCCTTCCTTCGCCAGCTTTTTCATAACCTCCAGTACATCCCCCACCAGCTCCGGGTCAAGGGCGGAGGTCGGTTCATCAAAGAGCAGGATTTCCGGCTCCATAGCCAGAGCCCTTGCTATAGCGACCCTCTGCTGCTGGCCTCCTGAAAGGGCAAGGGGATAAGTATCCGCCTTCTTTTCCAAGCCCACCTTGCCAAGAAGCTCCATTGCCTGTTCTCTTGCCTCCTTATGGGGGATTTTATTCAGCTTTTGCGGCGCATACATTACATTTTCCACCGCAGTTTTTAATGAAAACAGATTAAACCTCTGAAACACCATTCCCACATGCTTCCTGTAATTGGTAACCTTCTTGCCAAGCTTGGTAATATCCTCTCCCATGTATAAAATCTCTCCGCCGGTAGGCTGCTCCAGAAGATTGATACAACGTAATAGGGTACTTTTCCCCGAACCGGATGGCCCAATAATTACTACCACCTCTCCTTTTTCCACTGAGATATTGACATCCCTCAGTACCTCCAAATCCTCGAAGCATTTGGACAATTTTTTTATCTCCAGCATTGACATGTGTTCACCCTCTTCCATAAAATCACTTATAATCATCCTTTCTGCATTTCTTCCTGCTGCTTCATTTCTTTCTATTACTGCATTTCTTTCTATTACTGCATTTCTTCCTGTTTCTGCATTTCTTCTTGTTCCCATATTTCTTCCTGCTACTGCGATACTTCCTGTTTCTAGATTTCTTCCTGCTTTGAATTTCTTCCTGCCTTGGATTTTTTCCTGCTTTGGATTTTTTCCTGCTTTGGATTTTTTCCTACTTTGGATTTTTTCTTGCTTTGGATTTTTTCTTGCTTTGGATTTTTTCCTGCTTTGGATTTTTTTTAATGCATTATTACTTTTTATATTACAAAAAAAAGACAATGAGCTTTTTGAGCACCATTGCCTTTATCTTTAACAAGATTTTTCAATTATCTATAACCTGAATTAATCCATCCTTCACCTAATCTTACTGTTTTACAGGAAGCTGGAATTTTCGCAGGATAATATCCACAAGCACCTCGCAGGTTCCATCCACTCCCAAAAGGCTTGAATCCAGCATGACATGCTTATAATCCTTATCCGACATGGAATAGCCGCAATAATGCCTGTGGTAGGATTCCCTGACCTTATCCACGGAAGCAATCATCTTTTTTGCTTCATCCGGCCGCATATCAAGCCTTTCCACACAGTTTGCAAGTCTTGCCTCATAGGGTGCGTAAATAAATACATTAATGATATTTTTATAATCCTTTAATATGTGGTCCGCACACCGCCCAACAATAATACAGGACTCTCTTTCAGCCAAATCCACTATAATCTTCCTTTGTACGGAAAAGATAGAATCCTGAATAGCGGTAGTTCCCATTCCCAGAGGATAATTCATGTTGAAAAAAGCCGACTTGGCACTTTCCTCCACATCACTGATAGTTGAAACAGGAAGGTTTAAATTCTTTGCTGCCATCTCTACAATGTCTCTGTCGTAATATTCAATTCCCAGTTTTTCACTGACCAGACGCGCAATAGGTCTTCCAAGACTGCCGAATTGCCTTGCGATTGTCACAACAAATTTCTCATTCATAACGACCACCTCTTTCTTCCAAAGGGTTATTTCTTATAAAGGTTTTTCTTATAAAGGTTATTTTTACAGAATGCTATTTTTATAGAATGCTATTTTTTATAAAAGGTAATTTTTATAGAATGCTATTTTTATAAAAGGTAATTTTTTTGTAAAAGAATATTTCCTATAAGAGGTTATACTCCATAAGCTTCTCTTGCCTTGGGTTTATTATATGCCTCCGGATGAGAGGTTACAATATCCGCTAATTCTAATTTTTTACGCTGTTATTGTACTTTAAGTACATATGAGCTTTTTATCTGCTTTTTCAATGATAGATTTTACTGAATTCTATTATATGATATGCACATATTATTTAGCGAAAAACAGGCTTTTGATTTCCCAGTTTTCAGCAATGAAAAGCAACCACCTGGAGGGAAGCTGCATTTTTTATCAACCACTTCAATTTGGATTATAAAAAACTACCAACCGATATTGGTAGTTGGTAGTGGAATTTTATAAATTATAATTTATCTTTTCATATATCGGATCATGATTAATTGTGCTTATTTTATCAGTTTTATTATAACCAAGTGACTTCCAAAATGTATCATTGTTATCCGAAGTAAGATAAAGATTCCTGGTGCCATTTGAATAAAGGTTCTCTTCGGCATGTAAAATCAACTTTGTTCCTAATCCGGATTTTCTAAAATCAGGTTCAATATAAATCTCTCTGATAAAGCCCCAATCCTCTCGTTCACACCAGTTACTTTGCGAGGTATCGATCTGATAATATATAAATCCAACTGGTTCTTCATCAAGAAATAATAAATCCAGCGAGCTTATTTTCGCTATTGAAGACTCCCCGATTGCATTACATTCCTTACATATCGCTTTCTCTGTAATCTCAATTTTAAAATCATCTCTAAAGTATTTAGTAAACATTTTAATAAAAGCTTGTATGTCCCCATTATGAAATGGACGTATTTCAATGTTTTTCAAATTCAGCCTTTACCTCCAAAATTAATTTCCAAGCCAAATTATACACCATTTCCTTCCAATTATCAACATCTAGCTGTCAATGTTCGTCAATTTACGCAGCTGTCAATATTCGTCAATTTATTCTTCCTTACGAATTTCGCTGGCAGTGCTATTCCATTCATACTCATGCACACCTAGCAATGTCCAAAACTCCTTAATTATCCTGGGGGTTTTGCCTCTGTTCAGTCATGAATGTTATTGTATTTAAAGTACAAAGTATGCTATACTAAGCCATCATTGAAAATGGAGGACCGGAAAATGGGTACACAGATTACAGACCTTTTTGAATGCGCAAAAGAAAAATACAGCCTTGCGCTCCACGGCGGGGAAAGCGGCCTTACTAATTCCGTTTCCTGGGTATATCTTGCCGAGGACTTTCAGAATATGCCCTTTTTAAAGGGCGGGGAATTGATAATCACAACCGGCCTTTTTACCCAGGGCGGCGTAAACCTTTATGATTTTATCAGTGCACTCGTTACCCACAATTGCAGCGGTATCCTTCTGAATGTAGGAAAATATCTGGATACGAAAGATATTACCGCAGAAATCACAGAATTCTGCGATATCAGCAAATTTCCTATATTCACCATGCCCTGGAAAATCCATCTGGTAGATATTATGCAGGATTATTGCCGTATTCTGCTCAACAATATCCAGAGCACGGACCATTTAAACGCTGCCTTTCAGGGAGCCCTCTACCAAGCACCTGTCCATGAGAATATACTCCTGACCTTGAATCAGTATGGTTTTCCAACCTTGGCAGATTACAGGATTGTTGTCATACAGAATTTAAAAAACACCACGCGGATTACCTTCTCGCTAAACCGTCTTAAGATAAAATACCATCTTTTCGAGCACGAGAACCACCAGATACTGGTATACCTGGTATCCAACCTGCAGCCTTCCCTGAATGAAATACTTGATATTTTACTGTTCTGTGACAGCATAAAGCTTGGAATCAGCAATATCATTCCATCCCTGACTGAGCTTAGCCTCTGCTATAAACGGGCGCGCTTCTCCCTGGCAGCCGCTGTTTTTTGGAGCAGCACCTATGTTAATTTTGATGATTTGGGACTCTTTCAGGTGCTTTTTTGTACATCAGATCCCGATATGTTAATGAACATCTATAAACGAAGCCTTGGAACTCTTGAAGAATTTGACACCGCCCATGATTCGGATTACACAGAGACTTTAAGAACCTTCCTTCTGTCTGATTGTAACCTGCTGGATACTGCCCAAAGAATGCATACCCACCGGAATACAATTATATACCGCATTAAGAAAATAAAAGAACTGCTTCATACGGAACTGGATAATTCAAAAATAAAATTTGATCTGCTTATGGCCTATTACATAAAAGAGTATTTTTCAATATAGGATTTCTTTATAGGTTATCCTTCAATCCTAATCCTCCAGTTAACCAAGATCAGTTCTTCCCAATCCAATATCAGTTTCATTGCTATTAACAGTATTTTTTTCAGCAAAACTACCTTTGAACGTAAATAAGGCTACCCCATTTTTTTACTGGGACAGCCTTATTCTGGTATATCTTAAGCTATATTAGCCTGTAATGACATGGCAATACGGTAATTCCTTTCAAAAATCTGCAGGATACCGTCTACTACTTTATGGCAAAGTTCAACGATATAATCACAGTCAACTTTTATTTTCTTTGCTACCTTTAAATACTCTTCATGCATTTTCTTAATAAATTTAAGTATCTCGTCCACCGTGGCAAAAATAAGATTCTGTTCACGGTTCTTTACTGCCTCTTCACTTTTTACATAGCTTCTTAAAGCTGTTATCAGTTTCTTTTCATATCCACAATGTTCCTTGATATTTCCTTGAAAGATATTGTTATGAGGATAGGTAAAGTAATCTGCCAAATAATGAGTGATAACTCCTAAATGTCTGCTGAAATACCTGTCTATTCCTCTATCTGCTTCATAATTATCTGTTACTTTTAATATTTCCTTTTTCAGTATATCAAAGGTCTCGTCAATCGTATGTCTTCTTGTGATAAAGGATGGAAGACAATCCGGCAGAATACTGCCGATGTAAAAAGCTTTTTTATGATGGGTAAGTCCATCATTCTCCATGCTGTCCAGTAAATAACCTGCTAAAGAAATATGTGATTTTTTTCTCATTCATGTCTCCTGTTTTATGATCGACAAATAGCTCTATGGCTCCGGGAGATTCGATTCTCTAAACGGTACTCTCCTCATTTACCAACATAAGTGATTGTACACCCGAAATACACTTTATACAATAGAAATAATGACATTTAACAAATTCTTAACGCTATCAGGAAAAATAGTTTTATTTGACAGATATTTTATTAGCATTACGAAAAGGGTAATTATATCTTGAAAGAAAGAGGATTGTAGTAAGGGGGATTGGGAACGGACGATGATTTTGGCTTACCTTTCGTAATTTTCTCGTTCGGGGTTCCAAATTCCACTAAAATGCCAGCAGCTGTTCCTGGCAGGTGAAATTATACCAAACTCGCTGGAAGGT
>JAEYPZ010000144.1:0-44217 GCA_023410275.1 Bacillota bacterium | reverse complement strand
ACATGTTCAAAAATCGTCTTATAATACAAGCAAGGGCAGAAACCCAAAAATCAGTCTCTGCCCTTAATAACTATCAACATATTTTACATTGGTTTTACCGTTTACACGGAACTTGAAACGCTCTCATTATTCCGAAGAATTCATAAAGGATTTTACCGCTTATTCTTCATATGCTTTAACATAAACAAAGTTTTCGTTATTTCTCATCATCCGGTGCTCCTTATTCAAGACAGAATAAAGATAATCCTGGCCGCCGGATTCAATGGGTACAAGCTCTATTTTAAGTTCTTTCACCACTTCCTCAGCGGTAATATCATCAAGAAATACATTTTCTCCGGTTCTTAGCATGCTTGTGGGGATAAGAAGGCTGTCTCCTAAATCGGTTCCCTTCTCTTTAAGCTCTTTCAGCTGCTTTATTAAATCCTGTCCTGTAATCAGTCCGGCTACGGTTATCGTCTCACCAAAGAAATCGTTCCTGATACATACTACATTAATCTTTATATTGGGAAATGCCTGCATGATTTCCTCTGAAAAGGAGCGTAGGGTTTTATATGCCAGCTTTCCGGTGGCAACGGTAATGTTTCTCTGTACAGATAATTTTAAATCATTATATTCTTTTGACTCCAAAAGATTCTTTAAGGCTTCCTGAAATTCATTTATGAACAGTCTCATCATGCCTACGCCGTTTTCTAACTGTATATAACCGTCATAGCGTTCTTCCTCCGGAAATTCACGTTCGGCAGTAATGTAAAATTCATCACTTGCATGGATGAAATGAAGTCCGAATTTATCATAATATTCCTGCTGATGACTCTCAATCAGGTCTATAACGTCTCCGGCCTCCTCCTTACTATATAAGGCAAGAGGATACAGCCCGTCCCGGTATTTCGTAATTCCGGCGGGAACTACGGAAACACTTCTCATAAAGGGAAGGTATTTGGACAGGTCATTTATGGACCTTTCAAGCTCTGTGCCATCGTTGACATTTTTGCATAAAACAATCTGTCCGTTCATTTCGATACGGCCCTCATACAATTTGTCAAGATTTTTTAGGGCTTGTCCGGCAAAACGGTTATGAAGCATCTTGCAGCGCAGTTCGGGATTGGTTGTCTGTACGGATATGTTAATGGGAGCAAGATTAAAGCGGATTATCCTATTGATATCCTTTTCAGACATATTGGTCAAGGTGATATAGTTGCCCTGAAGAAACGACAGCCTGGAATCATCGTCCTTGAAATACAGGGTTTCACGCATTCCTTTCGGCATTTGGTCAATAAAACAGAAAATGCATTTGTTATGGCAGGAGCGGTAATCGCTCATAAGGCTGTTCTCAAAATCAATGCCCAAATCCTCGTCATATTCCTTATCTATTTCCAGAATCCATTCTTCCCCGTTACTTTTCCGGATAAGAATTTCTATATATTCATCTTTGATCAGGTACTGGTAATCAAAGACATCATCTATTTCTTCGTCATTGATAGCAATAAGGTAGTCTCCGGGTTCTATTCCCATTTCTTCCCCAATGGAATCCGGCATGACTGTTCTTATTAAATGACCTTTGGGTTTCTTATTCATTTAGGAACCTCTTTCTATAATCGGTATAAGCTACTATAATAACTATAAGTGCATATAAATTTTATTGAATCAGAAGCAGTTGAAACCATTTACTATGGAACAATTCCCTTCTGACCGCATGATTATTATACACATATCTTTTCCAGTTGTAAATGATGACATACATAGGCTATGTATTTACAGCTTTGTTATTCTTATCCTGATCTGCTATTCTTAGCGCAATACAAGCTGTAAAATAAGTTTTGTAGCTTTCCTGCGGTTTAACAGGATTTCCTTGGTGTTTAAGAGCAGTACCGGAGGCTGTATTGATAAAAAGCAGGGAAAGCTCAGAGATATCAGGCTTCAGTGCCGCGGCGGACAGCTGGGCGGCTATAAGGCTGTGAGAACCTCAAAACGGCAGGGTTTTATTAATATAGGTATATTCTATAACAATTACCAGGCATAGGAAAAGCAGCCAGTAGTTTTTAGAATAAGCGTATGGTATACTAAAAGATAGTAAGAGATACAGCAACGAATACAAATCAAGGAAATCCGGATTTTTTTATCCGCAGCAGGAGGTGGAAAGCATTTTGTTCCATAAAACGAAAGTCAATTCCATTGCATTACAGAAAGGTACTATGCCCAAATTTCCCTCGGAGCATTTGCTGTTTTCTGTTGAAAACAGTACCGGTAATCTGCGCATGGTCCGTTTTGAGCAGAGTAAGGACGAGCCGCCTTATGAAGATTATTGCGCTGCATTGCTGCTGAATGATACGCCCCTTGTCAGGACACAGTCCAGCGGATGCCCGACCTGCGAGAGTTTGCTGGCTGCAGGGTATGGACTGCCGGAGGACTCCGGTGAAATTACGAATGCTCTAAAAGCATTGTGCAGGACATATACAGAACTAGACGATGCCTTGAAGGGCTTGCAGCCAATCCTTGGGCTGCTTTATCCCGGTTTATATGTCCTATCCTATTCAGACTATTTTCCCACTGACGGAGATGGCCGTTTCTTTTGGGATGTGCCGGAAGAGCTGACAGCATTCAGGGCAACGGCAGAACTCTATGATTCTGAAAATTATCGTGTACTGCCTTGCTTTCCCTGTTTTCTTTATCCATCCCAGCCGGCTCAGAAATACAATCCGGAACGTGTTGATTATTATAGGGAAAGTATCAGGGCTGGAAAGAAGCTTCCGCCTGTTCTGGCTTATTATATTTATGGCTATATGAGCGTGCTGCTGGACGGTCATCACAGGACCTGTGCCTGTGCGCTGGAAGGTGTGAAGGTGCCTTGCCTGACCCTCGCCCAGCCAGGCCGCATTTGGCGGAATGGAGTTCCGTACATAGTCTGGCCCGACGAAAGCGAGACCGCTGCAGCGGAATTATTGTCCCCAAAGCAGCAAAAGCTCTTTGATCATCAGGTGGCAGGAGAACTGATAAAGCCCCTTCAAACGACGGCAGAGCATCCTGTGAAGCTTCCTCCCTCATGGCCCCCGGAGTATGCTGATGCCGCCATCCGGTATCCAACCTGCCGGGAGGCAGGCTGTCTGGCCCTTTATCCCAAAATACAATTAAATGAAGAGGGACTGCTGATGTTGGCATATGATGACGACTATGAAGAAGCTTCCACGGCAGCCAGTTTGCTGGCTTATGCTGCCCGGCAGCCTGAAATCGATGCCAAGGGATTTGCTATGAAGTTTACAGGGCTGTCAACTCCCGAGCCGCTGCGGCTTACAGCTTTTGAAATCCTTGACCGGATCAAGGATGACCCGGAGATTGATGAGCTGATGATTCAGATTTTAGTGAATGACATACGAAAGGATGATCCCATCTATCGAATTGCGGATAGGCATTGGTCACAGGAATAAACTAAAATATTACGAAAGTAACTCTAAAATTTGAGCCGGCAAATCTATTAAATAGGAATTTGCCGGTCTTTTTACCGCTTCCCAATATAAAACCGTAAATACTGGGTATTTTAATATTTCAGAACTTGTATAAAGCTATGGTTAAAAACAGCAGACAAATGAAGTAAACTGGTGTTTTATGTAATATTTTGGTGCATGATTTAATTTGCAAATAGAAAGGCCGTATAGTACAATAGACCTATATTTATATGGCAAACTCATTGAAAGATGAGGACGCAAAGCTTAGGGTCTAAATCTGTACGCAGATATGACAGCCAGTTGCACGAAATGGGATATGTTGCAGTCTAAGCTCAATGTAAAAGCGTGAGCTTTTTTTTAACGTTTATCCTTTCATTCGTATTGTAGAAAACAGATTTGGAGTGACTGAAAACGGTAGGTCTATGTACAAATCTGAAAGGGTGATGAAAATGAAGGAGATTAATACCGATAATATTCTGAAAAAAGGGATTCCCAGACTGAATAATACCATTGGAGTCTCTCTCGGACTGGCGTCATGTGCAAGCGTATTACTTATAATAAACCTGGCAGTAAAGGATAATGAAGTATTTGATGAGGCAGCAAAAATGGGAGGTGTGCTATTCCTGTTTTTGCTCTTATTACTATCACTGATAGTAAGCTTTACCGTCAGTATAATTTGCAATAACAAGGTGAAGAAGGCTACAACGGAATTAGCTCATATCACAAAAAGTGTTCATGCCGGTTTTCTAAATTTTTGGCTGGAGTCCGGGTACCGGATTACCTATGCCAACCAGAAATTCTATGAAATAGTAGGTTATGACCGGTATGAAATCGAGAAGGAATACGACAACTGTTTCTTATATTTTATTTATAAGGAGGACCAGGAGAAAATAAAGGGACTGAAAGAGCAATTTTCAAATGGTATTTACCGGCAGATTGAATTGCGTATGGTTACCCGCTGCGGAGATGTTATCAATGTCCTTCTCAACGGTAATTACATACTTGGCAGGGAGGGAGAGAAGGCTTTTTCAGCTGTTCTGCTGGATGTTACCGATTTGAAGAATATGCAGGATAAGCTTATGCTGGAGGAGGAAAGATACAGGATTGCTGCTGAGATATCAAATGATATCCTTTTTGAATATAAGGTCGACGACGACATTATGATATTTGCGGACAAGTACAAGGAGGTTTATGGACGTGACCCGGTCATAGAGAATTTTTCAACAGTGGATGCTTATAACAAAGACATGGTCCATCCGGAAGATTTTCAGGATCTTAAGCTTTTTGCAAGAACTCTGAAAAGCGGAAAAGAAATGATTGAGGCAGAATTTCGTATTAAAAATGTAAATCAGGATTTTGTCTGGTGCCATATCAGAGGCAAGACGATTTATGACGAGAATAAGGAGGCCATCAGTGTTATTGGCAAGGTAGTAAATATCGATTTGCATAAAAAAGAATTGCAGAAGCTTGAATATAAAGCCAAGAGGGATTTGCTGACAGGCGTTTATAATAAAGTTACTACAAAGGAAATCATTGACGATTACTTAAAGCGCAACAAAAATTCCAGGCACATACTTATGATGATTGACATAGATGATTTCAAACGTGTGAATGACAGCTACGGGCATCTTACCGGTGACTATATCCTGGTGTTTATTATAGATAAAATCAGGCGGATATTTTCAAGAGAAATTATCGGACGTATCGGCGGTGATGAATTTATTGTTTTCTTAGGCTATATGGAAAGCATGGAATGCATAATCGATAAAGCAAACCTGCTCAGGGAAGCCCTCAGCACTGCCTATGAGGTGAACGGGCAGGAGGTATATGTATCCGGAAGTATAGGGATTTCTGTATATCCGGAAGACGGTACCACCTATACGGAATTAATTAATTGTGCGGATAAAGCACTTTATTCCGTAAAAGATGAGGGCAAGAACAGCTTCAAGCTTTATACTTAGCAAGATATTCAAGCTTTTACTTAAAATCCTCCGAGTTTATTATTTTAGTCACATACATCAAGAGTATACTGGCACAAAGTATTAAGACACATAACAGCAATACGGATTTTAGGCTTTGGCTGGCAGCAGGCAGTTGTAAATAAAACTGATGGATTAAAAAGCTGCATAGGGCAACGATGATACCGGGCTTTGCAACAACCTCCATGGCTTGAAAGGGTGGATGGATATACTTAATTACAAGGATGGCGCCAAAGATTGTCATAATAAGCTGGCTTATCAAAAGGCTTAACAGATAGCCGTTTATCCCCTGAATTGGTACGAGAGCAATGATAATAATTATCCTTACAATAAGTCCAAGTACAGTGCCTGCAAAGGTCAGATGAACAAGGCCCAGGCCGTTGATAATGCTGTTCAGTGTTGTAGTGATATAAAGAAAAGGGCACAGCCAGGCCAATATGACAAGGAAATCTCCGGAAAGGCTGTTGTGATATACCAGATTCCCCATTTCCTTGCCGAAGGTAATGAAGATACCGGTGCTTAATATGCCAATAAGCAGGCTGTATTTTATAGTGATAGCTGAGGTCCTTTCAATCAGGCTGTTTTGGCCGGCCGATTGGGCTTCGGAGATCGTGGGCAGCAGGAGCACCGAAAGTGAATTGGTGATGGCTGAGGGAAATAGGATAAAAGGCAGGGACATGCCGCTCAGGACACCAAATATACTTAAGGCTTCCTCACTGCTTAAACCATACTTTTTCAGCATGGCGGGAATCAGGATTGCTTCTATGCTATGAAGAATACTGATCAATAAGCGGTTAGCGGTTAGCGGAATACTCATTTTAACCAGGCTCCTGGTCAGACCGTCACCCTTCGTATTCATGGACATGGGACCGGAAGACTTCAATGCTTCAAAGGACGTGGACAGGTTACGGATGTTTTTGGAGGTTTTATTAAGAAACATGGAACCTACGTTATAAAGCTGTGAAGCTATTTCCCCGAATACAATACCAAGGACCGCAAGGTCACAGGTAACCTTTAAGCTGCCCCCGCCGGCGGAAGCGGCAATAAAATAGACGGCAAGGACTCTTATAACCTGCTCTAGGAGCTGGGTAGTTGCCGGGATTCCGGCTTTCTTCAGACCATAGTAATAGCCATTGATGCAGGAAGTGATACCGCAAAAAGGAAAACATATAGCAAGGATTCTAAGGGAGGAGGCAGTAGTCGGCTCCCTTAATATATGTACAGCAAGGAAGGAGGAATAACGGTAGGTAAAAAAGGAAAGGAGAAGTGCCAGGCTGACAGATATCAGCCCTCCGTTTCTTAATACCTTCATAATTCCTGTATAGCGCTGTTTTCCCAGTTCGTTTGCTACTAAAGTGGATATGGCAGTTTGTATACCGGAAGCAAATATAGTAAAACATATGCTGTAGATAGGAAATACAAGCTGATATACACCAAGAGCCTCGGCACCCATTGCATTGGACAGGAAGATGCGGTAAAAGAAGCCGACTATGCGGGTGAGGAACCCGGCTAATGTTAGGATTAGGGTACCCTTTATTAAATTACTTTTGCTTTTTGACATAAATTAGACAAACCTTTAATTAACCATATGATTCATATTAATATATTCATTGGACGAACAAGAAAGAATTAAAATAGAAGGCAAAGTATATTGACTTTTTAGATACACAATGCTATTATTTTTGTAATGTACACTAATTTACTCGGAAATAAAATGGTAGGAATTTCAGCAGCTAATAGAGAGGTGGTACAATGAAATTATCTACGAAAGGAAGATATGGTTTAAGGGCAGTAGTCGATCTGGCTTTAAATAGTACGGATGAAGCAGTGGCACTAAGCTCAGTTTCGGAAAGACAAGGTATCTCGATCAGCTATCTGGAGCAGTTGATTGCCAAGTTAAAAAAGGCAGGAATAGTAAACAGCATCCGTGGCGCCCAGGGCGGTTATGTACTGGCAAAGAAGCCGGAGGAAATTTCGGTGGGAGATATATTAAGAGCTCTTGAGGGAGATTTGAATCCCGTAGACTGTGCAGAAATTGAAGGCAGCAGCAATACCTGTACGGGAGCTAATTCATGTGTAACAAAATATGTCTGGATGCGTATAAGTGATAGTATAAATAATACGGTGGATACTATGCTCCTCTCGGAACTGCTGGAAGAGGGCAGGCGTATTACAAATGAAAATACGTCTGAGAGCAAGGAGACCCGTATTAAGCCTTCATGCGGGCAATAAGATTTCAATCAATTTAGGAGATGACACAGATGGAAAAGAAGATTTATTTGGACAATGCAGCTACAACAAAGACACGTCCTGCTGTAGTGGAGGCTATGTTACCTTATTTTACAGAGTATTATGGAAACCCCTCCAGCGTTTATGAACTTGCCACACAGAATAAGAAAGCTGTGGATGAGGCAAGAAATACAATTGCCAAGGCTTTAAATGCCGAAAGCAATGAAATTTATTTTACGGCAGGAGGAACAGAGTCTGATAACTGGGCTCTTGTAGCAACTGCGGAAGCTTACAGTGATAAGGGGAATCACATTATCACTTCTAAAATCGAGCACCATGCAATTCTTCATACCTGCGAATATCTGGAGAAAAGAGGATTTGAAGTTACTTATCTTGATGTAGATGAATACGGCACTGTTAAAATGGAGGAATTAAAGAAGGCAATCAGGCCTACTACCATATTAATATCCATTATGGCAGCAAATAATGAAATCGGAACAATCCAGCCCATAAAGGAAATCGGTGAAATCGCAAAAGCCAATAATATTTTCTTCCACACGGATGCTGTTCAGGCATTCGGCCAGGTTAGCCTTGATGTGAAAGATATGAATATTGATATGTTAAGCGCAAGCGGACATAAGCTTAACGGTCCTAAGGGTATTGGTTTCTTATATATAAAGAAGGGCCTTAAATTAAGATCCTTTGTACACGGCGGAGCCCAGGAGAGGCAAAGGCGTGCGGGAACAGAAAATGTGCCTGGTATCGTAGGCTTTGGCAAAGCGGTAGAAATAGCCATGAATACAATTGAGGAACGTCAGAAGAAGGAAATTGAATTAAGGGATTATCTGATTGACAGAGTTTTAAAAGAAGTCCCCTATGTCAGGTTAAATGGACACAGAACCAGGAGATTGCCCAACAATGCAAACTTTGCTTTTCAATTTATTGAAGGAGAATCCCTGCTGATTATGCTGGATATGCAAAATATCTGTGCTTCCAGCGGTTCTGCCTGTACCTCCGGGTCACTGGACCCTTCCCATGTGCTATTGTCAATCGGTCTTCCTCATGAAATCGCACATGGCTCCTTACGTCTTACCCTTGGCGAAGATAATACAAAGGAAGAGATGGATTTTGTAGTGGATACCATTAAGGAGATTGTTACAAAACTCCGTTCCATGTCTCCTCTTTATGAAGATTTTGTAAAGAGTATGAGCAGGCAGTAAGAGCGGAATATATTGAACAGGTATAAATTTAGAAGAAATCCTGATTTGCAATAAGCACTAAAGTACGGACATCAGGAAACAATGGAGGAATTAAGATGTACAGCGAGAAAGTAATGGATCATTTCACAAATCCCAGAAACGTCGGAGAGATAGAAAATGCCAGTGGTGTAGGTACCGTAGGAAATGCAAAATGCGGTGATATCATGCGTATCTATCTGGATATTGATGAGGAAGGAATCATAAATGATGTTAAATTCAAAACCTTCGGGTGCGGTGCCGCAGTAGCTACCAGCAGTATGGCAACCGAGTTGGTAAAAGGAAAGAACATCAATGAAGCACTTAAGATAACCAATAAAGCAGTTATGGATGCTCTGGATGGACTTCCTGCCGTTAAGGTTCACTGTTCCTTACTGGCAGAGGAGGCAATTCATGCAGCTCTCTGGGATTATGCGGAAAAGAATAACATTGTGATTGATGGTCTGGAAAAACCGAAGTCCGATATCGGCGAAGAGGAAGTAACGGAAGAGTACTAGATATTTATTGCTGTTGGAGCTAGGAGGATTAGTTTGGACAAGAAGAAAGTAGTAGTCGGGATGTCGGGAGGTGTGGATTCCTCTGTTACTGCTTATCTGCTGAAGGAAGCCGGATATGATGTTATCGGGGTTACCATGCAGATATGGCAGGATGAGGAAAGAACCATACAGGAAGAAAGCGGCGGCTGCTGTGGCTTAAGTGCTGTGGAAGATGCCAGAAGAGTTGCTTTTGCCCTTGAGATTCCCTACTATGTAATGAATTTTAAGCAGGAATTTAAGTGCGCGGTCATGGATTATTTTGTAAAGGAATACCAAAGTGGTAACACACCTAATCCCTGTATTGCCTGTAACAGATATGTAAAATGGGAATCCCTTTTAAAGAGGTCCATGGATATTGGCGCTGATTATATTGCAACGGGACATTATGCCAAGGTTGTGCAGCTGGAGAATGGAAGGTATACCCTTCAAAAGTCCGTAACAGTAGAAAAAGACCAGACCTATGCTTTATATAATCTGACCCAGCATCAGTTGTCCCATACCCTGATGCCTGTGGGCGATTATAATAAGACGGAGATAAGAGAGATTGCTAAAAAAATCAATCTAAGAATTGCCTCCAAACCGGACAGCCAGGAAATTTGTTTTATTCCCGATAAGGACTATGCGAAATTCATTGAGGAATACACAGGGGAGGAAGCCAAGGCAGGTAACTTTGTGACTACGGACGGAAAAGTCATTGGAAGACACCAGGGAATTATCCATTATACTATCGGCCAGCGTAAGGGCTTAAACCTTGCATTGGGATATCCTGTATTTGTAGTAGATATCCGCCCGGATACCAATGAAGTAGTAATCGGCACAGGAGACGAGGTCTTTTCTGACAAGCTTTATGCCAATAATCTCAATTTCATGTCCGTGGAAGATTTAGAGGGTGAAATGGAAGTGGATGTTAAGATACGGTATAACCACAGAGGCACCAGGGCTGTTATTCGGAAGACGGGAGCAGACCTTATAGAATGTATATTTAAAGAACCTCAAAGAGCAGTAACACCCGGACAGGCAGTAGTGTTTTACGATGGGGATTATGTGCTGGGAGGCGGTACTATTATAAGGGCCTAATTAATATGATTGAATCATGGAAAACAATCCAAATTGCTTGATTTCCTTCCTATTAATTAATCAGACATAAGAAAGAAAGCCATTTCACTTAAAAAGTGCCATGGCTTTTTGTTTTATTACAGCGGCTTTACTGGCAATAGATACTCAGGTACTGCAGATTTTTGCAGGTAAAGCAAATAGCATATTTATCAGCTTATTTTCCAAGCGGCAGGAGGATGGGTTTTTGTTCTTCATAAACAGCATAATAACGGAAACCCAGCTCCAGCAGGAGTTTTTCTGCCCGGTCAAAGTCAAAGGCAAGATGCTCTGGCTTATGTGCATCGGAGCCTATTGTTATCAGCTCCCCGCCAAGCTCCCTGTACCGCTTTATGATATCCGTATGAGGATGGGGCACGGACAAGCCATATTTAAAGCCGGAGGTGTTGACCTCAATGCCTTTGCCATGATCGATAATAGTCTGCAGCATGGTATCTATGGATTCAGCATATTTCTCATAAGTAAAATCCTTGTTTGTATCGGGGGCATAGCGTATCATGTAATCTAAATGCCCATTTATAAGAAAGCAGGGATTTGTTATAAGATTCTGTGTTATCTCTTCAAAGTACATACGTACTCCTTCTTCCTCTGAGCGGCCGTCCCAGTATTCAGAAAGGTAAGGGTCCAGCTTCCTGACCAAATGGGTGGAGCCAATCATAAAATCAAAAGGATACTCATTTACCAGCTGCTGGTAGCGTTGACCCAGATGGGGCTGGAGTCCCAGCTCAATGCCTCTTAGTATCTTTATTTTACCTTCGTATTTATCTTTTAACTCCGCAAGCTTTCGAAAATAATCCTCCGGCTCGAAGAGAAAGGTATAGGTGGAGGTAACCGGAAAGTCATAGTCCATATGGTCGGTAAAACAAATCCTTTCAAGTCCAAGCTCAATTGCTTTTTCTATCATATCCTCCATAGGAGTGGACGAGTCACTGGAAAATTCGGAATGTACATGGTAATCTGCTCTAATCATAAATTTCCTCCTAAGTTGTTGTATTTACAATACATCAAGCATTTTTGGTTTAAGGTTGGCTGACTTTTAACTGACTATAAAAATCATATATTTCATCAACTTTAAGCTTTTCATTTATTACTTTTAATTTTAAATCAATATCGCTTGTATGTAAAGCCAGGATTTCAGAAGAAATTTAAGATAAATTGTCGTACATTGACAACTGTAGATTGATAGCCGGAAGAAAATGGTGTATTATAAACATATTAAATTTAATCAGGATATTATTCGGAGGTATGGACATATGAACCCCAGTTATTTTAGAATTAAACTTCCAGAAGAAGATGCAGTAAAAAGGTTATGCAAAGAAATGGAGGGAAAACCTTTTATAAAAAAATTGAAACCACATCAGATAAAATTGTACAGGTATCTTTAAATGATCAGGGTAACTGGAAAGGCAGTGCTCTGTATGCATATGAGAAGAATGGCTGGACAATATTTGAAGATATTTCGGGTTCATACTTTTCTATACCAGCAAATACATGGCTGGAGTTTGCCCATAATGAAGATTTGATTGTAGCCGGTTATAATGATGCAGACATTTCTGGGGAATTTATTGAGATTAAGAATGGAGAAATCATAAAAGAATATCTGGAAATTATGGAATATCCTGAGGAAAACGTAAATAATGGAAGTTCTGAATACGATATTAATAATTGGACAGACATAGCCGATTACATTGATTCAGATGATCTTGTGTTTTCAGAAACTGGGACGGTATATATCTTTTGAAATTATAATCAATGTGCATAATTTTGAATAATAAGTATAATTCCACGGCTGCCAACTATTAAAATCGGTTGGTAGTTTTTTGTATCCAAAATTAAGTAGTCAATCATGGAAGATAAACTTAAGAGCTGCGCGGCTATTATTCCAGTCTGGTAAAAAGCTATTAATTAAGATGTTCATGAAATCAATATAGATGAAATGGTTAACAGCAGGGTTAAGGAATTGACCACTAATGCAATATGGGATGAAGCAGCAAGGAAAGTCAGGACAACTCTGGGAAGTATATTAATCAGCTTGGCGTGTCATGAGTCTATAAAGCATGAAAACTAATCCTTAGAAAGAGGAGAGGCCAGCAGGTTATCCTACTGGCCGATTTATGAAAAAAAGTTTTATGTTAGCAAGGTGGGGAACCTTGTTTTACGCGATGAATTTAGTATACCGTTCATATATGTACTGGATATGACAGGTTATTGAAAAGTTTGTGAACAGTGAGAGGTGAAAGTATGAATTAGCAGACAGGTACGTCTGATATATAGGACGTGCCTGTTTGTTGTGAAAACCTTTTAAGTATGGTATTATTTGTATAATATGCTTGAGCAAACAAAGGAGACTTGGTTAATATGGATGGAAAAATTAAGATAATTATTTTAGGATTTGCACTAATGATAATAGGGGGATTCTTTTATATAGGTAGTTTTTTGGGCCTAAGTGACCACATCCAAGGGATATTAACCTATGGATTATATGTTGGATTTATTTTGGTCATTATAGGGCTAATAATTCCGTCAAATAATTAATTCATGAAGCATCCTCTGGGGGGTTATAAGGTAATTTCATGAGATTATTACACCAGAGCATTTATTCTTTTGCATATAGTAAATGTCCCCAGGTATTGTGGCCTGGGGACATTTACTGCTCTAATCATAAAAATGCTTCTTTATTCTGCGCTTTTAAGTCCGTCAATGCTTGGGGCTGCTACCATTGAAAAGTTCGTATAGTATACGACAAATCCGGGCTTGGCACCGCCGGGCTTTTTAACATTTTTTTTCTCTGTATAGTCGATTTCTACCTTGTCATTTTCACGGCCCTTTGAGTAGTAGGCAGCAAGGCCGGCGGCTTCTTCAAAGGTACGGTCAGGCAGAGGAGTGCCATTGGATTTTACGATAACATGGGAACCCGGGATTTTCTTGGAATGGAACCACCAATCTCCGCCGGTGGCAAATTTAAAGGTTAATTCGTCATTCTGGTAGTTGTTCTTTCCTACATACATATGGAAGCCGTCAGAGGAAATATAATGAAAGGGCTTGCTGTTGATTTTCTTGGCAGCCTTGACTTTTCCACCGCCTTTGCTTCCGGGAGCTTTTGAGAACTTACGCTTCATATAGCCAAATTCCATAAGCTCTTCCTTTAAGGCAGCAAGGTCTTCCTCTGCAAGGGCCATATCCAAAGAGGTTTTAATGGAATCCAGATGCTCGATGTCCACCTTTGTTTCTTCCAGAAGATTGGTAAGAGCTTCATAGGTCCGCTTTAACTTATTATACTTTTCAAAATAACGCTTGGCATTTTCGGCAGGAGTAAGGGTCTCATCCAAAGGAATGGTGATTTCTTCATTGGTGTAATAATTAAGAGCCTGAAAGGACTTTGCTCCAGACTCCACCTGATAGCCATAAGTATTAATCAGTTCACCGTATATTCTGTATTTATCCCTTTTGTCCGTATCCTTTAACTGCTTAAGCTGCAAGTCATATTTCTTTACGGCTCTTTCCATAGCGTTTGTAATAATCTTGCGAAGGTCCGTGGATTTCTGACGGATTCTGGATACGGTATTCTTGGAGGAATAGAAGGTTTCCAGAACCTTTGAAATGGAATCCTCACCGTACACTTCTAGGTCTTTATAACAGCTTAAGGAGAAGCAGGAAAATTCCACCGGTTCCTTACCATCAAAGACAATATTGGGAGAAAACCTGGAATTTATCAAATCCTCCCTCATATGTTCAAAGTTACGGAATAAGTGCAGGCCTTCTTCCTCTGTCAGTGCATTGGCAGAGGGTGCAGAACCCAGAGAGGAGCGGTGGACCAGTTCCGTAGCCATAAGAGGGCTAAAGCCTGTAAGCGCCGAATAGATAGCTTTTTCCAAAGGCAGTGGCTTATTCAGCACAGAGGCCTTGAATTCATCCAAGGTAATAGTAAGGGGATCTGACTTCTCACCGGTCTGGGCAATTTTATACTGCCTTCCCGGAAGGACTTCCCTGACAGAGCTTACCATATGGGAGATTCGTTTGATACTGTCCACTATGATATCTTCCTCATCACAGAAGATAATGTTGCTGTGTTTTCCCATGATTTCAATTATAAGGTACTTTATACATAAGTCACCCATTTCATTTAAATGTTCGATTTTAATACGGATAATGCGTTCCAGGCCAGGCTGGAAGATATCCAGAATTTTGGCACTGTTTAAATGCTTTCGTAACAGCATGCAAAAACCCGGTGCCACCATTGGGTTCTGCTTGGATTCCTCCGTCAGATAAATTAACGGCAGGCTTGCATTTGCTGATAAATAAAGCTTGTAACTGTCTTTTCCTCTTTTTATGGTTAATACCAATTCGTCCTTTTCAGGCTGGGATATCTTGGAGATTCTTCCGTCTATCAATTTATCCTTTAATTCCGAAACGACGTTGGCGACTACAAATCCGTCCAGAGCCATTTTTCTTCTCCTTCAATTGTTTAGTTCTATCTGCAGGATACAAAGGAATAATAAAACTACAGATATATAAAGTATACCATTTGCTGGTGTGCCATGCAAGAAGTGGTGACGATTTGTCTATATTATTTTGCGAAAAAACTTGATTTTGGAGATGTTTATTGACAAATGATTTATTGTAATTTACAATACAGAGAGTAAAATGAAAGTAAAAACAGACTAACAATAATTAACTATGAGGGTAAATATGAGTAGAACAATTAAAATGAAGGATATAGCTAATTCTTTAGGAGTGAGTATCGTTACGGTTTCAAAGGCTCTTTCTGGCAAGAAGGGTGTAAGTGATGAAGTTCGTGAGAAAATTAAAAAGCTTGCAATAGAAATGGGTTATCAGCAAGGTAATTCTTTAAAGAGTATGAAAACCGGAGGAGGCTATAATATTGGAATAGTGGTACCGGGAAGATATTTTGGCAAGTATGTATCCTTTTACTGGCAGCTGTATCAAGAGGTTACTGTAAAGGCAGCCACAAGCCAGTGCTTTACCATGCTGGAGGTAATCAGTCCTGAAATGGAAGAAAACCCGGAGATGCCCTTGCTGATTCGTGAGAAGAAGGTGGATGGGATTATACTGATGGGCGGTCCGGGTAAAAAATACTTAAACTACCTGAAAAAAGAAAAGGATATTCCTCTTGTCTGTCTGGACTTTTATGATAAAGATTTGGATTGTGATGCGGTTGTATCCAATGGTTTTTATGGAACCTATATGCTTACTAATCTGCTGTTTCAGGGAGGACATACAAAGATTGCCTATGTTGGCACACTTCTTTATACCAGCAGTATTACAGACCGATATCTGGGCTATTACAAATCTATGCTGGAGCATGGTATGTCTGTAACCGGTGACAGTGTTTTGGATGACAGAGATTGGGAAACGGGAGATGTGGCATCCTTTCCCCTTAAATTCCCGGAAAAGATGCCTACAGCCTTTGTATGTAACAGTGATCTTACAGCCTTTGCATTAATCAGAAGGCTGCAGGAAAAGGGGTACCGAATACCGGAAGATGTGTCGGTGGTGGGCTTTGATAATTACCTTTACCCGGGCCTGTGCAATATCGGTATTACGACCTATGATGTCAATGTCAGTGAAATGGCGGAAAAGGCTATCAGTACTCTGGTCGCAAAAATAAACAATCCCTCCCGCCGTTTTGGGATTACGGTGGTTGATGGCTGCATTGTTCAGAAAGAGAGTGTATCAGGCTGAATACAATATTTATTTCGGAGCGGCTTCTTTGCGGTAATGCAAGGGGGTTGCTCCGGTTTTGTTTTTGAAAATTCTTATAAAGTTGTTGGTATTTTCAAAACCTACCATGCGGCCTATTTCATTAATCCTTTTATCGGTATATATCAGGGCATCCCGGGCTGCCATAATGCGTAGATTGTTTAAGTACTGAATGGGGGAGCAGTTGTAAGCTGCGGTGAACTCCCTGCACAACTGGTATTTACTGATTTGGTAATCTGCTGAAAGAGAGTTCAGGGAATACCTGCTCTTACAGTTCTCATCAAAGCGTTGCTTGATTCTTCTTATGTAATCCGGTAAAAGGATATTTGTTTCTTTCATTCGCTCCTTTTCAGATGCTGTCCCCAATAAAATGTCCAATATTAGCCTGGACTGGTGATAATAATTACCATATCCCTTTGCAAGCTGTTCATATAACTCCATAACTTCATGGTGTATGAATGAGGCATCAGGAATATGGTAGGCAAAAGGGGATTGCTCACAGTTTATTTGGAATAAAAAGGGCAGAGAACCCCCTTTAAGAAAAAAGAAGGTGTAATGCCAGGGGGCTTTTTGAGTCTTAATATGAAGGTAGGACTGACAGTCTAAAAATCCAAGTGTATTTTGAGCAAATTCAATTTTATGGTTTTTTACCTGTACCTGGCCAAGGCCGGTATGAGTATAGAGAAGGCACCAGGCATCCAGACGGGAAAGCTCCATGGAAGAGCCTGTTTCCGCCTTTATATTGCCATATGCCTCTACTACAGGAAGGTGCTCCGTGACAGACGGTGGGGGAGCCGTGGCAAAATCCATAAAGTTATTAATAGGCAGTTTTCCTGAGCTGGAAAAGAAGGAGATTTTTTTAGTGTATATAAGTTGAATTTCCATATATTCCTCCATGTATCGAGATGTATTCGGATATAGCAAGTAAATAGAAGCAATTTATAATAAGGTATTAACTTGTTTTTTAGCGCTGTTTTAATTACCTGTAGTCATGATTATTTTAACCTAAAATAAAACCAAAGTAAATATAAACGAATAAGAAGATAAATGAAACCATGTAAAATATACAAATCATACAAAAATGATTATGAATAATTGTGTAAATGTTATAAATTGTATAATGAAAGCAATAATTGAATATATTATGCAAGATTAGTTGGTGACTAAAGAATGAAGTAAATATATAATTAAAAAAGATTAAAAAGGAATAAAAACCGTATTCGTTTTAATCGTTGTTAAAAATTATTACAGGGAGGATATTATGAAATTAAGAAAAGTTTTAGCAGCTGTTTTAACAATTGCAATGGTAACTTCCATGGCAGGATGCTCATCGGATAACAATTCCGGTAAGAAAAACACTAGTGCGACAAGTGGAACAAAAACTACGAATGGAGCATCTGACAAAAGTACAGAAAACAGCGGTCAGGGAGATTTATCAGCACTTAAGGGTACCACGATTTCAGTATATACCCATATGGGAAACCGTGTACTTGGGGAAGAAAAGAAGGATAAGGATGGTAATACATATCGTGATGAATCAACGGCCTACCTTGCCAAACTTGCTAAGAAATTCACCGAAGAGACAGGTATCAATGTAAAACTGAATGTAATTTCCAATGAAGATGATTTAAGACCTCTTTTCCAGGTTAAAGATGATTCTGTAGATATTTACACATCTCCTAACTGGAGTCTTGACGAGTGGAAGCAGTATGCGGAGCCTTATTTTACGCTGGAAAAAGGAAAAGAGTTGTATGGTGATTATGCTATGGCAATGCCAAACGATGGTGAGAATATCTATAGTGTAATGCCCGGCAAAGCATATAATCAGGCAATTGTATATAATGAAGAAGTGATCAAGGCAGCCGGCTACGATGAAATTCCGGGAACCCTGGAGGAATTTAACAAAATGTGTGATGCAATCAAGGCTATGGGTGTCACACCGATATCCCTTCACAGAGTGGAAAACTGGCCTCTTGCAACTGTACAGGATTTTGCCGGTTATGTAGCAGGAGATGCAAATATTTTTACTGAATCCTTAAAAATTGATAATCCCTTCAGTGAGACCTCTCCGTTTGGTAAAACAATCAAAATGTACACCGATTGGAAGGCAAAAGGGTATTTTGAGCAGGAAGTTTATACGGATTTTGGTGTGGCAATGGATAGTGTAGCTTATGGAAAAGCTGCAATGATGCTCTTTGGTTCATGGGTAGTTCCTCAGATTCAAGGACGTGTACCGGAGGGAAAAGATCCTTCTGCTATAAAGTTCGCTCCCGCGCCTGATTTCGGAAAGGGCAGATACGTTCTTGCCGCACCTGCCGATAACTGGGCAATCAGTAAGTTCTCCAAGAATAAAGAAGCTGCAAGAGCATTTATTGAATATGTTTCTAATGATCCGCAGTTTATTGCGGATAGTGGTTTTATAGCCAACAAGAAGGGTGTGACACCTATAGTTCCTGAATTGTATTCAATTACTGATAAAATGGTGTCTGACGGAACCTGTAAAGTGCTTCTTTCCTCGCCTACGGATGACAATACTCTTGCAAATCAGCAAGTATTAACAGAAGCAGGATTGTATGCGGATTATAAGTATGTGGGTCTTTTATTTGATGCTCTCGACGTAACGAAACCCGATGACTGGACAGCATACAACAAGCAAGTGGATGCACAGAACAAAGCTTATAAAGAGTATAAAGACGAACTCGGACTTAAGTGGAAAGACTAACATAATGTCTCTATCTGATTGATGATTGCCGAAAAAGCCAACAGCAAGACCGTAAGGCCGTGTAATGGCTTTTCGGCGGTTTTAAGCAGCTGCAAAGAATGGTAAAAGAGCAGCATGCAAATTCCACTTTACTTGTAAGGCGCAAACAAGCGCTACATGGAGAACAATATGAAACAAACAAAAAGCAGCAGAATATTAATTTTTGCATTTTTAGTATTACCGGTTATCCAATTGCTGGTATTTTCTTATGTACCTATTATAGCTAATGTGTACTTAAGTTTTACAAATTATAAGGGAGTGGGGACTCCCAGATGGATTGGACTAAAAAACTATGAAAGGCTTCTTACGGACCCGCAATATATTATGGTATTTAAGAACTGCCTCTGGTATATGATTGTTGCCATTCCGCAGCTTGTATTCGCCTTTGTCCTTGCTATTTTTGTAAATGGCAAATTTAAAGGTCTGAATTTGTTTAAGGGTATCCTTATCATCCCTTATTTATTAAATGGTGTTATTGTTTCAACAATTTTTATCATCTTTTTTAATAATTCAGGAACTCTTAACCTGATACTGGATACGGTAGGGCTGGGAACACTTAAACAACAATGGCTCCAGAACCTGAAACTGGTGAACCCTTCTGTCGCTTCTATTAGTATCTGGCGGTACTATGGCATGAATTTTATAATGTTCTTTGGAGCACTCCAGACGATTCCTTCGGAGCTGTTTGAAGCTGCCGCCGTTGACGGATGTACCAAATGGCAGGAAATCCGTTATATTTCTATTCCTTCCATACGAAATGTTTTGTTCATAAATATTCTGTTGAGTATATCCGGCTCTATACAGGTATTTGAAATTCCTTATATTATGATGAATGGTGCCAATGGAACAGTAACTCCGGTTATTCAGATTCAGCAGAGTGCATTCATGGAAAACAGAGTGGGATTTGCTGCCGCTCTATCTATCATGGTATTCTTCATTGTAGTTTTGGCTGTAGGGCTTCAGAGTATTTTAAACAAGAAAGGAGAAAGCACACAATGATAAAGGAAAGCAAGCTTTATAAGATGCTGCGTTATATATTCCTGATAGCGGCATGTGTGTTCGTAATAATTCCGCTGATTCCCCTGGTGTACATGGCCTTTAAGACCGGTGCGGAATATGCCGCTACCGGAGTACTGACACCTCCTAAGAATTGGCTGAATGGCTATAATTTCTCCTATGCAATAAGTGTGGGACATCTTGGAAGAGCCCTGCTGAATACGGCGGTAATATTGGGTATTTCCCTGACTCTTCAGATATTATTCACCTCCATGGTATCTTATGTGTTACACCGCTTTCAATTTAAAGGTAAAAAGGTGATTATGACATTGTTTACCCTTACAATGTTTATACCGGTAGTAACCACACAGACAGTGGTATTTCAGATAATGTACAGACTGAATCTGGTGAATAAAATGGCAAGTGTTATTATACTCTATTCCGGAGTTGGTATTATTGGTATCTATATCATGTTTAACCTGCTGGATTCTATTTCAAAGGAGCTGGACCAATCGGCACTTATAGACGGTGCAAGCTATTTTACTATATACAGGCGTATCATCCTTCCCCTCCTGAAGCCTGCCTGCACAACGCTTTTGATTCTCAACGGAATTGGCTATTATAATGATTTTTATATTCCTAACCTTTACTTGAGAAAGGATGTGCAAACCTTTACCGTAGCTCTGTACAAATTTTTCGGAAGTATGTCCACTCCTTTTGAAATTGTTTCTGCGGCTATTTTACTTGGAATAATACCAATTGGGATTGTGTACATCTTTCTGCAAAAATACATATATTATGGGCTGGCAGGTGCAATTAAGTCATGATGAGGGAAAATCTGTTTTATAAAATATTATCCTATATTCACATTGTGTTTTTTTCCAGCCTGATGTTTTCTGCCACAGTCCTTGGAAGTCTTGGATTGTTTCTGCTGCCTTCCATAGGGGCAGTATTTCAGATGGGCAAAGATGTTATTTATAAGAAAATTAACGTAAATGACAGCACAATAAAGACCTATTTTAACTATTTCAGGAATTCTCTTATATTAATGAAGTTTACTCCAATTTATCTGCTGTTGCTGCTTGATATAGCCGGAATCTTCCTCTGGTCAGGCATGGGAAAGAATGTATATTCCGTATTATGCCTAACTCTTGCTTCCATCCTTCTTGCTTTTATGCTATATATTGCAGGTTATCATACCTTTATTGGTAAACGGGCAGATTTGATTGAAGTTTTTTGTATTATGTTTATTAAACCGTATTATTCTATTCTTTTGTTCGCGGGAATAGTCTGTGTATTATATTTTGCTTCCGGTGCCATATTACTATTTGGGGCATTTACGGCAGCATTTATCCTGTTCCTTCCGGAAACTCTGATATTTATACAGATATTAACCTATCGAAAGATAACGGGGAATATCACGCAAGAGGATGCTTTTTATTACCTGGCAGATTTTCCTTTTAACAAGAATGGACATTCATAACTGGTAAAGATAGAAATTTACAGCAAAATTAAGAAAGGATCTTCCATAAAGAAGTAAAAAATATATGAGTACAATTAAAATGATAAGCCCTGCCGTTAAAAATATGCCATGGCAGGAAAAACCACAAAACCATACAGGTGCGCCGGTCTGGAGATATCGTGATAATCCGATTATCGGAAGGAATCCCATAGAAGGAGTCGCAAGAATATTTAACAGTGCCGTTGTACCTTATGGCGACGGTTTTATCGGAGTATTCCGCGGAGAGCAGACCGATGGAATTCCCTATATTTATCTTGGAAAAAGCAAGGACGCCATTCACTGGGATATTGAGCCTGAAAAGATACCCTTTGAAGATGAAAACGGCAATTCCTTTATGCCCCGGTATGCATATGATCCGCGCCTTGTAAAGGTGGAGGGAACCTATTATATTATCTGGTGCCAGGATTTTTACGGCGCAGCAATAGGAATGGCAAAAACTACGGATTTTAAGAAATTTGTCAGAATGGAAAATCCTTTTATACCATATAACCGTAATGCTGTATTATTTCCTCGTAAAATCAACGGTAATTATATCCTGCTCAGCCGGCCCAGTGACAGCGGACATACTCCCTTTGGAGACATTTTTGTAAGTGAGAGCCCTGATATGACTTATTGGGGAAAGCACAGGCATGTTATGGAAAAGGGCAAGAACTGGTGGGAAAGTGTTAAAATAGGAGGGGGCGCTACTCCTATAGAAACCAGTGAGGGTTGGCTGATGTTCTACCACGGTGTCAGCAGTACCTGTAACGGCTTTGTATATAGTATTGGTGGTGTAATCCTCGATATTGACAACCCTTCTGTTGTAAAATACAGATGCAGTAAATATCTTCTGACACCGGAAGAATGGTATGAAGAAAGAGGCTTTGTTCCGAATGTATGCTTTCCTTGTGCTACCATACACGATTCTGAGACCGGAAGAATTGCCATATACTATGGAGCTGCCGATAGCTATGTGGCCCTTGCATTTACAAGGCTGGAGGAGATTGTAGATTATATCAGGAAAAATAGCAGTCTCACAGATTCTGATACCGAACTGGGAAGGAGATAACCGCAGAAATCGGAAACTGATTGAATATATAGATGAATAATGTCACGAATAGCTCTATGTCTTAAGAGAGGCAGTCCGGTTTCCTGTATACATTAAGAAAGCCGGACTGCTTTTTTTGTTCCCTGGGGTACAATAGACCAAGAAAAATGGATAAAGTTGGTTATCACCTTTATTTTTTTTATTCAAACTCAAATCTTGACTTGTACAGGTATTTCCATTATAATTAGATGAAATGCCTTTAAAAGGCAGGCAAGAAAAAATGAATAATGAAAGAACGTGAAATCATGTTGAAAAGTATGACTGGCTTCGGGCGCTGCGAAAGGGCAGATGCAGAGCGCAAGGTTGTTGTGGAGATGAAAGCGGTAAACCACAGGTATCTGGATATTAATATTAAGATACCAAAGAAACTGAGTTTTTATGAGGCTGGGATTCGAAGTATCTTAAAGAAATATATTAGCCGTGGCAAGGTAGACGTGTTTATCAGTTATGAGGAGCATCAGGAAAACAGCGTCTGTGTAAAATATAATGAGGCCATAGCGAAAGAATATTATGATAATCTAAAGAAGATGGCTGATACCTTTGGAATAAAGGATGATATAACAGCATCCATTCTCTCCTCCTACCCTGAAGTGTTTACCTTAGAAGAAGAGCAGTCCGATGAACAGGAGATATGGCATCTCATTGAGGAAGCCGTTACCGGTGCCTGTGTGCAGATGGTGGAATCCCGCAGTCAGGAAGGGGAACATCTGAAGAAGGACTTAAGCGACAAGTTAAACGGTATGCTTAAGGTAGTCTATACCATAGAAGGCTATGCTCCCCAGATTCTGATAGAATACCGTGAGAAGCTTAGAGGCAAAGTGGAAGAGCTTTTAGGTGACACCATGATAGATGAAAGTATTTTAGCTACGGAAGTAACGGTCTATGCAGATAAGATATGTGTAGATGAAGAGACGGTCAGACTTAAGAGTCATATTGAAAATATGCTGCTGTGTTTAAATCAAGGGGAAGAGGTTGGAAGAAGACTGGACTTTATTGCCCAGGAAATGAATCGGGAAGCCAATACGATTCTTTCAAAGGCCAATAATATCGACATCACCAATATGGCTATTGATTTAAAGACAGAAATTGAAAAGATTCGAGAGCAGATTCAGAACATAGAATAGCTGAGGCGGTGAGACAGGAATGAATCGGTTAATCAATATTGGTTTTGGTAATGTAGTAAATGCTGATAAAATAGTCGGTATCATCAGTCCGGAGGCTGCTCCTATCAAAAGAATGGTTCAGAATGCCAAGGATGCAGGAAATGCCATTGACGCAACCTGCGGAAGAAAAACAAAAGCAGTGCTGGTCATGGACAGCGGACATCTGGTGCTATCCTCTCTGTTACCGGATACCATTGCAAACCGTGTTAATACAAGGGATGATTCTGAATAAAAGACAGCAAGGAATAAAATCCAATTAATATAAAGCGAAAGGCAGGAAATTCTATATGTTACATCCATCCTATACAGATTTAATGAAAGTTGTAAACAGCGACGTTGAACCCGGAGAACAGCCGGTTGTAAACAGCCGTTATTCTATTGTACTTGCGACAGCAAAAAGAGCCAGACAGTTAATCAGCGGGGCAGATCCTATGGTCCGCGCAACTACCTCCAAGCCTTTATCTATTGCAGTAGAAGAAATGTATCAGTCTAAGGTAAAGATACTAAATGATGAAGAAGCAGGAAAGGAAAGTAAATCCGAATAAATGCGAAAGGCATTCCCGTTTATCCTCCTAACGTCCTTTAAAAGCAAGCTTGGCAGGCAGGAGGCATGGCGGGGGTGCCTTGCTTTATATACGGAGGTTCTATAATATGGATGATAAAAAGTTAGCAGGAAACAATGAGGCTGCTGAGAACGGACTTTATGCAGAGAATAATAAGTCTGTTGTAAGCGGGCTTAATGCAGAGAATTATAAGTCAGTTGAAAACGGGCATGATTCAGAGCATAAAGAGACTGATGAATATGGGGCTAACAAGATAGAAGAAAGCCCGGAACAGGAAAAAACAGCGTCAAATAAATCCAGTTATGGCAAGGATATAAGGGATATGCTGATTTATTTTACACTTATTATCGCTGCCGCGCTGTTAATTCATAATTTTGTGGGGCAGCAGATAGAGGTAAGCGGTAGTTCAATGGAATCTACTCTACATAATGAAGACCACCTGATATTGGAGAAGATATCCTATGAAAAAGGGGATCCCAAACGTTTTGATATCATTGTTTTCAGACCCTATGAAGATGACAAAAAAACGTATTATATAAAAAGAGTTATCGGTCTTCCGGGAGAAACCGTTCAGATTATTGGAAGCGATATCTATATTAACGGTGAAATATTGAAGGAGGATTATGGGAATGCTTTAATAGAGGATGCCGGAATTGCCGGCGAACCAATTAAGCTGAACCGAGGCGAATATTTCGTATTGGGTGATAACCGTAATAACAGCAAGGACAGCAGAAACCCTGTGGTAGGAGTGGTCAGCCGTAAGAGTATCCTGGGAAGAGCCTGGGTCAGGATATGGCCTCTAAATGATTTTGAAGTATTAAAACATCAGTAAAGTCAGTGAAACGGAAGGGAACGAAAATGGAACAGGAGCCAAAGGAATATGCCGATTCCCCGGCAGAAGAAACTGCCAGGAAAGCTGAAGCAAATGAAATAACACAGGGGACCGAGGTAACAGAGGTCGAGGACGCAGAGGTCGAGAACGCAGATGTCCGGGTAAATGAGACGGATGATAAGCCTGACCTGCTCTTAAACGGCAGTCTGCCTGAAAAGAAGAAGGCAGCGTCCAAAAGACAGGCGATTATAAAGGACATCATCACATATGCAATCATTTTTGTTGTCTGCCTTTATGTAATTCCTACCTTCGTTATTCAGAAGACAATCGTTGACGGACCCTCTATGGAGAATAATCTTCATAACGGTGAGCAGCTTATGGTTGAAAAAATCAGTTATCATCTGAATGCTTTAAAGCGTTTTGATATTATTGTATTTTATCCCTATGGCAGGCAGGACAAGGAAGATTATTTTGTCAAGCGTGTTATCGGTCTTCCGGGAGAAACCGTTCAGATAAAAGGCAAAGACATCTATATTAACGGCAAAAAAATAACGGAGCATTACGGCAAGCAGCCCATAACCAAGGCAGGTATTGCGGCCAATCCCATTACCCTGGCCGATGACGAATACTTTGTTTTGGGAGATAACAGGAAGGTAAGCTTTGACAGCCGTTATTCCGACGTGGGACCGGTTAAAAAGAAAAATATCGGAGGCAAAGTGCTGCTTCGGGTTTGGCCATTGAATAAATTCGGAATTCCGGAATAAGATATAATAAGAAAAGCGAAAAGGATAAGGGATGAAAAAGGATTTTTTTCGCTTATTCCGTTTTCAGGGACCGATTTCAATCGTATATTACATTGCCTTTGCAGGTCTGCTTTGGTATCTTATAATACCCCATACCTCTATCTATTATAAAAGCAATATCTTTGACCCGTTTTCCCAGAAGATAAACGCGGAGGATATTGTCTTAAAGAAAGGGGAAGAATTCCATATCTATCTTCTCAGGCTCAATAAGAGGGTGAGCTTTTCCTCTACGGATATAAAGGTGGCAGACGTCAACATATTCGGAACAGTTACGGCCTTCCGGCCGGGAACTACCTTTATCCGTATCCGTTTTGATGATAAGGTGCGTAAATGCAGAGTAAGGGTAATAGATATCAGCCGTAAAAAGCTCGTACTATCCAAATGGAAGGGCTGCAGGCTCTATATAAAGGGGCCCAATGGCAGAGTAAAATGGTATAGCGGAAACAAGAAAGTAGCAACTGTAAGCCGTTTTGGCAAGGTAAGAGCCCGGAAAAAAGGCAGTACTGTAATTTATGCCAGGGTGGAAGGGAAGCTTTTGACCTGTCAGGTCACAGTAAAATAAGAATAGCAAGCCCGTTGGCTGCGTCATCTTTTTAAGATGGCGCAGTTTTTTTAATTCTTTCAATTCTTTCTAAAATATTACGATAACTTTTCAAAGTTCTTAATTTATCCTTAAATTTTTCACAATTTATTCACAGAAAAATCACCGCTTATTTTTAGAATGAAAATGTATTTTACTGGTTGATATTAGTAAACTTATTGAAAAGGAGACATTAAATGCAGCGAAAACTACTAATGGTAATACTTATTGCGGCTGTTCTTATTACAACAGTGTATCCGTCTGTATCAGTAAAGGCAGACAGCAGCAATGCACAAAAAGTAATCAATGAACTTGGGATTATGAATACGGATAAGGGCAGCTCCAATGCCCTGTCTGCAAATGTGAGCAGAGCTGAATTTGCGCAGATGCTGATTAATTTGTCTGCAAAAAAAGATTATGTAACAGCTAAAACCAATGTAAGCCTGTTTGGAGATGTGAAGAAAACCTATTGGGCAGCAGGCTATATTCAGGCAGCAGTGGAAGCGGGCTATATGTCCGGTTACATAAACGGTTCCTTTAAGCCTTCCTCAGCGGTTACCTTGAAACAAGCCGTATATGGTGTTATCAAGCTCCTTGGATATACCGACGGGGATTTTACCGGCAATGTATATACCGGAATGATGAATCTGTATACAACCAAGAATCTGAATGAAAATATTTCTAAGACAACAAACCAGTCCCTGACCAGAAATGACTGTATCAATCTGTTTTACAACGTACTGACAGGAACTACCAAGGAGGGGAAGGTTTACGGAGAGACCCTGGGATATAAGGTGGATACTAATGGTGAAATCAACTATCTTACCTTAGTCAATTCTTCCATGAAAGGGCCTGTTGTAGTAAAGGACAACTGGAAAGAGAAGATTCCTTTTGCACTGGCACAGGCCAAATACTACAAGGATGGGAAGGCTTCTTCCTTAACGGCAATTGACAAGTATGACGTGTTATATTATTCCACGAAACTTAAAACGGTCTGGGCATATGATAATAAAATTACAGGAACTATCCAGTCTGTGGGCACGGAAACCCTTTCACCGGATCAGGTTACCATAGCAGGAACCCAGTATACTTTAAGTACAGTTGAGTCAAAAGAGCAGTTTGCAGCAGGCGGCAGCTTTGGAAAGGGAGATGTTGTAACCTTACTGCTTGGCAAGGACAATACCGTAGTTTATGCCCTGAGTGTGAATGAGCTCAATGTATCTTTAACGGGTATTATTTTAAGTACAGGAAACCACACGGCAGCCGATGTTAACGGAAATTATAAATATACGGCCTATATGACGGTGGTCGATGCAGGGGGCAGCACCTTTGAGCAGGACTATGATGATACAAAGGTGAGCTTTATGGCCGGGCAGCTTGTAAGTATAACCTATACCGACGGAATTTCAACAGTTGAAATCTGCAAATCTGCAAATACCCTGCTGACCGATTTGACCTTTTCCGCAAATGGCCTGGCTCTGGGAAATTATGAGCTAGCAGCCGATGCAAAGATACTGGATTACAGCAACGGAGCCTATGTTACCCTTTATCCGAGCCGCCTTGGAGGAACCCTGCTGGGTACAGGCGGTGTTATCTATTATGAATTAAATGCCAGAAATGAGATAACAGAGCTGATCCTCAACAATGCAAGCGGTGATTTATATCAATATGGCATCTATCTTGGCGCCACTGGTTCAAACAGTTCCGGTATTACAAGCCAGTACATATTAAATGGCAAAACCTCTACGGGCACATCAACGAAGGTACTTTCAGACAGTACCGGACCGGTAGGCTTAATGATAAAAGGAACGGAAATCTCCTCTGCACTGAAGCTGCAGTCGACCTCTGTAAAAGCAGCAGGAACCACATACATACAGGATTCCTCCATGAAATATCTATTATCGGATAATGTGCAGGTTTATTTTTATGACGGAATAAATTATACCCAGGCAACGTTAAGTCAGGTATCGGACTTAACAAGATATAAACTGACGGCTTATTATGATAAAACCACAGCCCTGGGAGGCCGTGTGCGCGTCATCATAGCACAGAAAACAAATTAAGCAGTAGTTTAAGGAGGATAGAGAATGAGTCTGTTTAAGAAAAAAGACGGCACAAAGACAGAAGCGGCAAATGGCAGAAAAGTAAGAAAAAAAGGCAGGGGGAAAAAAATCATACGTATTGTAATTATTCTGCTTATCCTTATAATTGCGGCTGGATTAGGCTATAAAAAGCTGGCAGCCGATAAAACCAAAAAAACATCCTCGGAAAATACGGTCCAGACAGCCAAGGTTGAAACCAGAGATATTGAAAATGTCCTGACTTCCTCCGGTACGGTTCAGCCCCTTAATACCTATGAGGTAAAGACTCTGGTAGAGGGGGAGGTAATATCCGCTGATTTTGAAGAAGGAGATGAGGTAAAGAAGGGCCAGGTTCTCTACCAGGTTACCACCGACACTCTTGACAAGAAGATAGACCAGGCGAAAACCTCCGTTTCCAGGGCGGAAAAGAATTATGATAAGTCTGTTAAAAATTACGATAAAGCAAAATCAAACTATGAGGATGCCAAGAAGGATTACGACGATGCAGCAGAAAAATACAAGGATTTAAACTTAAATTCCCAGGACTCCGGTGTTATAACGGAGCTTATGGTAAAAGCAGGGGATAATGTCCAAAAAGGCGGTCAGCTTGCCAAGATTTATGATAACAGCTACATGCTGCTGGAGGTTTATTTTAATGCTTCTGATGCTGTTTCCTCCCTGGTGGGGAAGAAGGCTTCCATTGAATTATCAGGCAGTGGTGAGGCCTTATCCGGTACTGTTACCAAGGTTAGCAGCCTTGAAGAAGCCTTAAGCGGCAACCGGATAGTAAAGAAGGTCACCATAAAGGTAAAGAATCCCGGCGGTATAACCACTGAGAGTAAGGCAACAGCCACTATAGGAGACCTTTCCTCCAGTCAGGAAGGAGCCTTTCAGGTACTTACCGACACCGTGATTACGGCAGATAAAGCCGGTGAAATAGCAAAGCTTTCTGTAGAGGAAGGAGACAGAGTCGCAGCAGGGGGCTCCATCGCGGTATTGGATAAGGATTCTACCAGTGAACAGCTGGATTCCTACGATAAGGCTGTAGAGAATGCAAAAGATTCCATGGAAAATGCCAGCGATTCCATTGAAACCGCAAAGGAAAGCATTGAAGATGCAAAATCCTCTTTGGAGGAGGTCGTGGATACCAAGACAGACTACAGCATTACGGCACCAATTTCCGGAAAGGTGATCAGTAAGGATGCGCTGGAAGGAGATACGATTAATAATCAAAGCAGCTTATGTACCATTTATGATTTATCTGCCGTAAGCTTTGAAATGTACGTGGATGAACTGGATGTCAGAAGTGTGGCGGTGGGCCAGGAGGTCAATGTAACCGCAGACGCACTGGAAAATACAAAAATAAGCGGTGTGGTAACAAACATAAGTCTAGAAAGCACGACTAACGGCGGAGTTACCCAGTATCCTGTAACGGTACGCATTGATGATATCGGAGATTTACTTCCCGGCATGAATGTAACCGGTGAAATTGTGGTAGAAAAGGCGGAAGGTGTTCTGGCCATACCGGCAGATGCCCTGATGCGCGGAAATTCAGTTTATGTGAAGGATTCCACGGTAACGAAAGCAAATGGAAATGTTCCGGCAGGCTTTAAGGAAGTACAGATAGAAACCGGTCTGACAGACGGTGACTATATAGAGGTAAAGAGCGGGTTAACAGCAGAAGAGGAAGTCTATGTGAAGCGTACCAGCTCCGGTAACACACAGAACATGATGCCCGGAATGATAAATATAGAAGGTGCCCCTGGCGGACAGGGAGGCCCGGGAGGTCAGGGAGGTAACTGGCAGGGCGGCGGAAGCAGTCAAAGAAGCGGCTCCTTCGGAGGCAGCCAGGGCAGTAAAAGCCAGGGCGGCAGTTCCGGCAGCGGCGGCAAATAGGAGGTGTTACCGTTATGAATGAAAGGTTGGAGGATGGAAAAGAACCATTAATTAATTTAATTGACATCTATAAGATATACCAGATGGGAAACACAGAAGTACGCGCCAATGACGGAATTAGCCTTAAAATCTTTCATGGTGAGTTTGTTGCTATTGTAGGAAAGTCAGGAAGCGGGAAATCTACGATTATGAACATTATCGGCGCTCTGGATGTTCCGACGGAAGGGCAGTATATCCTGAACGGAGAAGATGTTTCTACTTTAAAAGGGGATGAACTGGCGGATATCAGAAACCGGACCATAGGATTTATCTTTCAGCAATATAATCTGTTAGCCAGGCAGACACTTCTTGAGAACGTGGAGCTTCCCCTCCTGTATGCGGGGGTATCCAGACGTAAGAGAAAAGAGCTTGCAATGGCCGCCCTTGACCGGGTGGGTATAAAGGATAAATATAAGAATTTTCCAAACCAGCTTTCCGGCGGACAGCAGCAAAGGGGGTCCATTGCCAGAGCATTGGCCGGAAGTCCCTCCCTGATTCTTGCCGACGAACCTACAGGAGCTTTGGACTCCAGGACCAGCAGAGAGGTGCTGGACATTTTAAAGCAGCTCAATGAGGAAGGCAATACCATTGTATTAATTACCCATGACCAGTCCATTGCTGCGGAGGCTAACCGCGTTGTATCCTTAAAAGACGGAAAAATTGATTTTGACGGCAGCGTAGAGGAATACAGGAGGAGTCGTCCATGAGTATACTTCAGACCTTTAAAATAGCAATCAAAAGTATTATCGGAAATAAGCTGCGCTCCTTTCTGACAATGCTTGGCATGATAATCGGTGTTACATCTGTTATCACCTTGATCGGCCTTATGAACGGCGTAACCAATTATGTACTGTCCACCTTTTCCGACATGGGAACCAATATGCTGACGGTATCGGTAACCAATACGGATACCAGGTTCGTAAAGGTGGATGATGTCTATGCCTTTACAGATAAATACAGTAATGTATTTGAAGGGGTGACACCTTCCGTTACGAACAGGTATACCTTAAAATATGGAACCAATTCTATGACAACAACGGTTACCGGAGTGGGAGAGGATTATGCCGATTTGAATGACTTTAAGCTCTCCAGCGGAAGATTTATAGACTACGCGGACATTAAGAGCCGTTATAAAGGCTGTGTTATCGGCACCTACATCGTAAATGAGCTCTTTGACGGTTCAGCCAGAGTGGGAGATACTATCCGGATAAATGGTGAGATCTACAAGGTTATCGGAATCAAAGAGGAAAAAGCGGATTCAGAGGAAAATTCCGCAGACGATTGTGTATACATTCCCTATTCCAATGCCGTGCGAATGGGCGGAACCACTATCTCAAACTACAGTTTTGCCGCTGTAAGCGATGACAAGGTAGATATCTGCAAGACACTCCTTGATAATTATTTATACAATATTATGAAGGATGAAGACCTGTATACCATATCGACTATGGCAGAGCTTCTGGAAAAGGTAACGGAGATGACCAATATGATGGGTTCCATCCTGGGCGGTATTGCAGGAATTTCACTACTGGTTGCCGGTATCGGAATCATGAATATCATGCTGGTATCCGTTGTTGAGAGGACAAGGGAGATCGGTATCAGGAAATCCATGGGAGCCAAGAGAAAAGACATCCTTCTGCAATTTGTAATTGAAGCGGCAACCATCAGTATTCTGGGAGGAACAGTAGGGATTATCCTGGGATGGGCGGCGACCACCAGCATAGGAAATGCTTTTGGGCTGGATGCCTATCCAACGATAAACTCCATAATACTGGCCTTTGGAGTATCCGCCGGAATTGGTGTGGGCTTTGGCTTTATGCCGGCAAACAAGGCTGCAAAATTAAACCCCATAGATGCCCTTAGAAGCGAATAAAGTTGGTCTAAAATCGGATACTTCATACTAATTATATACTAATAGGTTATGGACTAGTGAGGTTAGTATGAAGTATAAGAAATATGCGAAAATTCTATGCTTTGTGTTATGTATTGCGTTATTATTTTCCAGTAATATAGGCGCAGAAGGCTTAGTAAAAACCTTTGCAAAGACCGGACAAAATACGGTTGGCCTGATGAATGCAGCTAATGACGGCACCGCACAGAAAGACAACGAGCAAAAGGACAACGAGCAGAAGGACAGCAGTCAAAAGGACAACGAACAAAAGGATAACGAGCAGAAGGACAGCAGCCAGAAGGACAACGAGCAAAAGGATAACGAACAGAAGGACAGCGGTCAGAAGGACAACGAACAAAAGGACAATCAACAAAAAGACAGCAATCAGAAGAACAACGAGCAAAAGGATAACGAGCAGAAAGACAGCAATCAGAAAGACAACGAGCAAAAAGACGGCGAGAAGAAAGACAATGCTCAGAAGGACAGCACACAGAATGTCCCCCAGGATAATGCAGCAGTTGACATAACATCTGAGTCGGCAGTTCTTATAGAAGGTTCAACTGGGGTTGTAATTTATGATAAGAACAAGGATGAGAAGAGAAAGCCTGCCAGTATTACAAAGATAATGACACTTTTATTGATATTTGATGCCCTGGCAAGCGGTAAGATCAAGCTGACGGATCAGGTAACTGTCAGTGAATATGCTGCCTCCATGGGAGGCTCCCAGGTATATCTGGAGCCAGGTGAAACCCAGGATGTAAATACCATGATAAAATGCATCAGCATAGCCAGTGCCAATGACGCAGCTGTTGCCATGGCCGAATACATAGCAGGCTCTGAAGAGTCTTTTGTAAACATGATGAATGAAAAAGCAAAGGAACTGGGTATGAACAATACTCATTTTGTGAATTGCTGCGGTCTTGATGTGGATAACCATTATACCACGGCTTATGACATAGCTCTTATGTCCAGGGAGCTTATCACAAAATATCCGCAGATCAGTGATTATTCCACTGTTTGGATGGAAAATATCACGCATACTACGAAAAAAGGGCAAAGCGAGTTCGGCCTTACCAATACCAATAAGCTGATTAAAAGCTACAATGGGATTACCGGGCTAAAGACCGGTTCCACCAGCCTTGCCAAATACTGCCTGTCTGCAACAGCCAAACGGAACGGCATGGATATGATAGCAGTCGTTATGGCGGCACCTGAAACAAAAGTGCGTTTTAGAGAAGCAGCAAAGTTATTGGACTATGGCTTTGCCAATTGCAGTATATTTCAGGATGACAACAAGGACCTTGCAGTTACTCCAATACCGGTGAAAAAGGGTGTGGCCGACGGCTTGAATTACCGGGTAAACAATAAATTTTCCTACCTTTGCCTTAAGGGAACCAATCCGGCAGATATTACAAAAAAGGTAACAATAGAAGAAAGTGTCTCCGCACCGGTAAAGGAAAATGATAAGGTTGGTGAGGTCACCTATCAGCTGGGAGGAAAAACCATAGGAAAGGTGGATATTGTAGCCGCCGAAAATGTCGATAAAGCAAGCTTTAAAGATTATTTTAAGGCAGCAGTTAAAAAATTCTTATTTTAAATACAGTACGGATATATTTTATTGGTTACACGATCAAGATATATTCCTGTCGCTTAAATAGACAGCTTTCTATAAAATCCTTACCTTACATAGACAGGATTTCGTTTTTAATTCTGTTGTAAGGTAAGGAGAAAAAAGTAAAATTCAGTTTTAACCTGTTCATTATCCAGTACTCATCATCATAACAGGAGAATAACATACCTAAATACAATTACAATTATATATAGTAAGCTATAATACTAAGTATAATCAAATGAAGAGGGTAATACAAATAAAAAAAGAATTTTGGACCCTTTCCTTTTTTTCCATTGTATAAAAGAATAAGGGGTAGTGAAAAAATCATCATCCAATAATAATTATTTAATAATAATGACCTGTGATATAAATTTCTCGGCATTAAATTTAAAATAGTAACTGACAAAAAAACGTATATGTCATCAAAAGAGAACTTAAAAGCTCGGGATACTCGATTTAACAGGTTCATTATTCTCTCTAAGATATTAAATTGTAATATTGCTGTGTAGATTATAGCATAACCTGTGAAGGAGATTGATAAGGCTTTTTTATCTTTATGATATATATAGAAGAATAGAGCTAAAAGTACATAAAGTATTCCACCTTCCATATTGAAAATGCTTCCTAATAACGGTGCAATAAAGATTGTAGCAATACCTTCTGTAATAAAATTTATATTTACAAAAGTGATTAGAATAATGAATGTTGTAATTTGCCATGTAATAAATAGTATTACAAACTTATACTTCTTTTCTCTTATTTGTTCATATAAATAATACGATAAGACACATATTAATAGTGTTCGAAAGATATTATTATTTATCTCTGTATACTTAAATAAGCTTATATAATTAATAAGTGCCATTATTACACTTGAAATGTAAAGTCTAAATAGATATCTTTTTTTATTACTTGTGAAACGATAACTTTCGCCTGTTAAAAAGATAAAAATTGGTGCAGCTAATCGGCCTGTCCATCGAAAAAAAATAGGCATATCAGGAAAAAATTCATTAATGTGATCAAATGTCATAAATATAACAGCAAGAAATTTTAATAAATTAGCTGACACTTGGTAACCTCCTGATTAATAATTAAATTTAAAATGGTATATGATAATTTTTGTATTTTTATCTAAAATAAAGCGATTGTGAAGATTTTCTTTGAAGATTTTTAGGATATAATTTGAGAACAGGAAATCTAAAAATTAGATTCCCTGTTCTTTTCACCATAGTAAATATTTCTATGTTAATAACAACCGGTTTTGAATAACCTTATATTCAAAATTTATCCTATAATAAATTACAATAAATTACTTAAATGGATAAAATTAACTTTTATTATTATAGCTTTATTTATAAATTACGTCAAGTAATACCATTAAACAATCTCATAAATTGGTTTCATGATGAGAATTACTAAAAGGGCTGAGAATTACTAAAAGGGCACTATAGACCGCAGAGAAAGTCTGTGTTATAATTGATAACAGGCTTTTTGGCGGTCTATCCTTTTTATGGAAATCATAAATAGAAAAATAAAAAGAAAGGGCTATGAATGATAAAAATAATAGGAGCTCTTATTTTACTCCTTCTTCTTATAGAATACATCAGAAATCTGAAACCGGAAATAACAGATGAGAATGTGGAGTCGGAGAGGCTTCCGCAGGTCTTTGACGGGTTTCGTATGGTCATTTTGGCGGACCTTCATAATTACAGCTTTGGCAAAGGGAATGAAGTGTTAAAAAAACAGATTGATTCCGTGAAGCCGGACCTTATCCTGGTGGCAGGGGACATGCTGGTACGCAAAGCACCAAAAAAGTACGACACCGCCTTTGAGCTCTTAAAGGCCCTGTCCAGGAAGTACCCCATTTACTATGGATTGGGTAATCATGAGCAGAGTCTGGCTGGTGAAAAAGAGGAATATGCGGCTCTTTACCGTGAGTATGTGAATAAGCTGGAAAAAGAGGGCATTATCTTCCTGGATAATGAAAGTGTAATACTGAGAAGAAAAAATGATAACCTGAAGATAACTGGTCTTTCCATTGAAAAGGATTACTATGGTAAATGTAAAATACCCGAGATGCCGGCAGATTATATTGAAAATCTGGTGGGAAAATGCGAAAGGCAGTGTTATAATATATTGATTGCTCATAATCCTGTATATTTTAAGAATTATGCAGCCTATGGGTCTGACCTCATTTTGGCCGGACACGTTCATGGTGGGATTATCAGGCTTCCCTTTTTAGGGGGAATGCTATCACCCCAATACCGCTTCTTTCCGAAATATGATGCCGGGCGCTTCAGTGAGAAGGGAAGTACTATGCTGATATCCAGAGGCCTGGGACTTCATACCTTAAAATTCCGTATCGGAAACCGTCCGGAATTAATGACAATTACCTTAAAAAGAAAATAACAGTAGCAGACAGATTTGTTATGCAGGAGGAATGACATTTATGAGAATACAATTGATAAGTCTTTTCGCTGCTTTTTTGGCAGGCTGTATCGTAATGATACTCCATGAATTTCCAAAAGCCTTATTATACAATGGATTAAATAAAAATCAGGACCCAAAGAAAAAGAGAAATGTCTATAAATTATATCAGTATATCGACCCTATCGGAATTCTGTTCTGCATCACCAATCAGGCCGGATTTTCAAAGCCCTATATGTACCGGTTAAAAAACAGGCGGAGCAATTTATTGCTTGGAATCTGCGGTTTTACAAGTTTATTCCTCGTGTTTGTCATCAGTGTCGTCGTAATGAAACTGCAGCATAATTTTTCTACTCCCCTGAGCTATAATCCCAATGACAGTACCGGGAGATTATTTTGCCAGTTTTCCCTGATATATATGGCACTTATCAGTTTGAGTATGCTGTTCGTGAATCTTTTTCCGGTGTCGACCTTTGATATGGGGCTGTGCATTGCCGCAAAGTCTCCTTCCCGATATTTTTCTATTATTAAAAATGACTATCTGATAAAAGTCTTATTGATTTTTGTGGTAATCTTTCAGCTTTTAACAGATCTTTCAAAATATATTTTAGTGCTGATATTGTAAAAAAGCGTTAACAGTACGGATAGAGTTGATATTATACGGTGAAAGGGTAGAAGTAATGGAAATTTCATTTAAGCTGGAGGTATTTGAAGGTCCCTTGGATCTGCTGCTGCATCTGATTGAAAAAAATAAAGTGAGCATCCATGATATACCGATTGTTCTGATAACAGAACAGTATATGGATTATGTTAATAATATGGAGACAAAAGACCTTAATATCATGAGTGAATTTCTTGTTATGGCAGCTACACTTCTTAATATAAAGTCAAAGATGCTGCTGCCCAAGGATGAGAAGCAGGATACCATTGAAGAGGACCCAAGACAGGAGCTGGTGGAAAGACTCCTGGAATACAAAATGTTCAAATATATCTCACTGGAATTAAAGGATAAGGAATTGGATGCGGGAAGAGCCTTTTATAAAACCCCGACCATACCGGAAGAGATTAAGGATTATGAAGAAAAGGTAGATGTAAGCGTACTGCTTTCAGACCTGACCCTTGCCAAATTACACCGGATTTTTGAAACTGTGATGAAAAGACAGACGGATAAGATTGACCCTATCCGAAGCAAATTCGGACGAATTGAAAAGGAAGAGGGCAACCTGTCCGAGAAGATGGAAGAAGTGGCAAGATATGGGAGACTGCATAAGAATTTCTCTTTTTATCAGCTGTTAATGGGACAACGCGGAAAAACAGAGATTATCGTTACCTTCCTTGCTGTTTTGGAACTAATGAAGACCGGAGAAGTTATCATTAAACAGGACAACCTGTTTGAGGATATTATGATTACATATAAAGAAGCTGCAGTAGTATGACGGAACTGCATTTGATTTGCCAGGAATAAAGGATTCAGCCTGCCCGCAGGTTCAACACAGGCAGAAAAGAGGTTTAAATGGAGATTAAGCAGATTAAGGCGGCAATTGAAGCCATACTCTTTACCATGGGGGAAGCGGTGGAGCTGGACAGGCTGTCAGCTGCCCTGGGACATGATAAGGATACAATAAAGAAGATAATACATACCATGATGGATGATTATAGCAGTGAAGAGAGGGGAATCCAGATTATTGAGCTGGAGGATTCCTACCAGATGTGCACCAAAACCGAATTATACGATTCGCTGATTAAGATTACCCATGTGCCCAGGAAACATATATTAACGGATGTACTTCTTGAGACCTTATCCATTATTGCATACAAGCAGCCCATTACCAGAATAGAGATTGAGGCAATCAGAGGTGTGAAATCGGACCATGCCGTCAATAAGCTGATTGAGTATAATCTGGTCGGAGAGGTGGGCAGAATGGATGCGCCGGGAAGGCCGATTCTTTTTGGTACAACAGAGGAGTTCCTAAGAAGCTTTGGTATCCACTCACTGGAAGATCTGCCTGTCATAGCTTCGGATAAGGTGGAGGACTTTAAATTGGAGGCGGAGGAAGAGGTTCAGCTTAGGCTGGATATCTAAGGAAGAGCCTTTGATTATCGTTAGTTATATCTGTAAGAACAAATTTAACAAATAGAAAAATAAATATAACAGAAGCACCATGACTTTAGACGGTATAATCTTTGGGGGCAGACAGTTCAAGCAATAAAAATTGTTTGCAATGCGAGGGAATATTAATTAATGTCATGGTGCCTTTTTTGATGCCTTCGTTACAATAATTTCCTTGCATTTGGTCTATAAGTCCTCCTGCTGACCATGAGTAAACAGCGTATCTTTGGATATAATACCAGATATATGAAAACAATGGACTTTAAGGAGGCTCAAATGACCCTTTTACATGATGATAAAAACCATATAACGGCTCTTTTTTCCAAGGTTCTTGATGAGAACATCGACACCCTGTCGGTGCTGTTTGAAAATTGTGCCGATGTTGTAAAAAGAAAGCTCAGCGTGGGGGGCGGAAATAAGGTTGATATTTTTATTATTTATATCGACAACATGATAGATAAGGAACTCCTTGAAATGAACACGCTGCTACAATTATTCAGGGATTTACAGGATATGCCTGAAGCAGATAAGTTTGATTATATCAAGAACCGGGGCATACAGACGGTGGATTTGATTGAAGTCAGCACCATACCGGAGCTGGTAGGACAGATTCTTTCAGGAGATACCATTATTATGGTGGACGGCTATGACAAAGCCCTGAGAGTATCCATGCGCAAGGCGCCGAACAGAGGTGTACCCACCAGTGAGAATGAAGTAACCGTCAGAGGCTCCAAGGAAAGCTTCAGTGAGGCTCTGTTTATAAACCGGGTACTCTTAAGGAGGAGAATCAAGGATACTAACCTTAAGATGAAGCAGCAAAAGTTAGGAGCCAGAACGCTTACGGATGTGGCAATCTGCTATCTGGATGGGGTGGCAAAGCCCGAGGTTATTGCTGAAATTGAGAGGCGGCTCAATGAATATACCATAGACGGCCTCTTGGACAGCGGCATGCTGGAACAGCTTACGGAGCGCAATACCTATTCCCCCTTTCCGGAATTCCAGTCTACGGAAAGGCCGGACAAAGCAGCGGCAGCCTTACTGGAGGGAAGGGTGGTAATTCTGGTGGACAATTCCCCGGTAGCTACTCTGCTGCCCACTACCCTGAATTCCTTTTTTCAGGCTTCCGATGATGCTTACTCCAGATGGGAGGTGGCAACCTTTCTCCGCCTGCTGCGCTATATAGGCTCTTTTATAACAATGACGCTTCCGGGGCTTTATGTGGCCGTATTAAACTATAATGCAGAGCTTTTATCACCTGCAATGGCCCTTTCCTTCTCGGCAGCCAGAGAGGGGGTTCCCTTCTCCGTACTGGTGGAAGTCATTATTATGGAAATAAGTTTTCAGATGCTGTTGGAAGCGGGAGTCCGAATGCCGGGGCCGATGGGAGGAACATTAGGCATTGTAGGCGGTCTTATAATCGGTGACGCCGCAGTAACTGCCAATATTGTCAGTCCCATTGTCGTTATCGTAATAGCGCTTACCGCCATTACGGCATTTACCGTTCCAAACGAACCTTTTGCTTCTGCATTTCGTATTATCCGCTACTTTATTTTAGCCTTATCCGCTTTTCTTGGCTTGTTTGGCTTTATTATAGGAATTACCTGTTTATTGATACATTTAGGCAGTTTAAAAAGCTTCGGCATGCCCTATATGGTTCCCTTTGCTGCATCCGGTATCAATCATGGCTCTGATACCAAGGACGGCATGATCAGATTTCCCTTTCGCAGGCTGAGCAGGCGTCCTTTATTTGCCAGAAGGGATGAAAGAACGAAGCTGGTCAGAAAAGAGGGCAGCAGTGGGATGAGTGGTATGGAAGAAGAATATGAGGATGGGAAGGGAGAAGAATAGGAATGTTTTCAGATAACGACAGAATATCCTTAAGACAGTTCACACGTTTATTAGTATTTGACCTCTTTAGTATTTCCGGCTTGATAATTCCAAACATTGCAGCAGCCTCCTCCGGCAGGGACGGATTATTAGCTATCTGCATCGGCACGCTGCTTGCATTTATATACGGCTACCTGATACTTTCTTTGTGTAAGCAGGCAGGGGGAAAGTATCTGAATTACTGTGACGATAATTTCGGCAGGTTTGTCACCTTTTTCGTAGCAATACCCTATATTGTGAAGCTGTTCCTGTGCCTTGTATTTTCAGCAAAGTTATTTGGACAGGTTATCAATCAGAGCCTTCTTGCAGATACGGATAACCGGATAATTATAATATTTCTTCTGATGGCATCGGCCTATGCTGCCTCAAAGGGCATGGAGGTAAGGGCAAGAATAACAGAAATCATTTATTTTTTGGTAATTATCCCGATAATCCTCTTCCTTGTTTTGGGCATCAGAAAGGTAGACCCTGCCAATCTTACCCCTTTGTTTACGGAAAGTGTTAATGACATAGGACTTGGCAGTTATTTGGTGCTATTGACCTTTAGTGCTTTGGAGATGATGATTTTTGCGGCACCCATGATTCACTACCGGAAATCCGATATAAAAAAGGGAAAAAGATTATTTAACTATGCGGGAAGGGCAATCATCATAACCGGTATCCTGGACGTCTTGATGTACATTGTTACCATGGGCCTGCTTGGCAGGAAGGAAACTGCGGATAAGCTGTGGTCTGCCATTAACATTTTTCAGATGGTAAAGCTCCCCGGAGGCCTGGTGCAAAGGCAGGATGCTCTTATTCTTTCCATCTGGCTCCTCAGTATCTTTACCTTGACCAGTGCTCTGTTTTACTATTTGAGCTATATTTCAGGGCATATTTTAAAGCTGTCCAACCGGAATTATTTGCTGATACCGTTGATTCTGCTTGTTTTCGGGGTGGCCGTTATTCCTATCGACACCGACCAGTTCTACTATTATTTCAAAAAATATATGATGTACATTGGTATGCCCCAATCCCTGATCATACCTTTTCTGGTTGCATTTACGGGGAAATTGAAAAAAATCATAAATAAGAAGGCGGTCATCAACACATTATTTGCCTTTGTAATAGCAGCGGGGGCAATGACCTTAACGGGCTGCAGTGATATGACTGAAATAGAAGACCGGAATTTTATACAGGCGGTAGGAATTGATTCCGAGGGAGAAGATATGATAAAGGTTTATTATATCCTTCCTGATTTAAAGGCATTGACAAAGCAGGGGGCGGAAGACCCGAAAAAATTAACCCTGTCCTTTGAGGATAAGGATTTTTCCGAGATTGAAGAGGATTACCGGTTTGAGAATAATAAGAGGCTTGATTTCAGCCAGCTTAAGGCCGTTATTCTTGGAGACGGCATTTCAAGAAGTAAGGAAAAAATGGATGCCTTCCTGACCTATGTGGAAAATAAATATGAGCTTGGAAGAAATACTCCCGTATTTTTAGCAGAGAGTAAAGCCGGGGATATTATGGATTTGAATAAGGTGATTGAAGGGGGCATCGGAGACTACCTGGCCCAGCTAAGCCGCATTAATCTCAGGAGCAACGGAATCGAAGAAATTGATGTGGGGGACCTGGTTCTGGCGAGAAATGAAGGTAATATGAACGTTATCATTCCCATGCTTAAATCGGAGGAAAAAAAGCTCAGAGTATCCGGACTGGGTATTTATTCAGACAGGCTGGTAAATTTTCATGCAACGGAAAAGGAAAGTGACTTTATCTATTTTGCCAGCGGCTTCGGTAAGAATAAGATACTTTATCTGCCGGGGGAGGATAAGAGTGCTCTGCCTGAATATGTAATAAAAGTCAACCGTTTGACCAGGACCATGGAGTTTCATGAAAAGGATGGCAGGCCATATCTTACTATGATTGTGGAGGGCAATGCGTCCATACAAAAAGGCCTGGAAAAAAAAGATGGCAAGGCTAAAAATGAGGATATAGAAAAGATAGAAGACAAATGCAGTGCTTATGTAAAGGAGAATATTGCAAAGACCATTAATACAATCTGCTTTGAAAAAGGCCTGGACTATATGAATCTATACCGGATGACCGGATACAGGAATCGAGGTCTGTGGCTGGCTTATAAGGAGAAGCAGGCTGATTTTCTAAAGGATCTTACAATAAATCTTGAGGTGGATTTCCACATTCAGTAGAATTGTAAAGGAAAACCAAGAGAATGGAGTATTTTAAAAATTATTGGGCTGTTGCAAAAAGAAGTTCATACCGGATATTGCATAAATTCGTTTGTGCATATAATGTCCGGTATTTACTGTTTTTTGAAGCAGCCTTTTTGAAACAGTCTTTTTGATGCAGTCCTTTAGAGGCAGCCCCTGATTTTTATAAATTATCTTATGTATTATGTACTATTCCTAATAAAAAACCATCGGCGGAATATTAAGGAAAATGATAGAAATTTGACACATTTCCAACAAATTATGGCATTAAATTTGGTATGACTAAAAAATTAGGGAGGAATCAGGAGTGATAAAGTTTAAAAACTCAAATTACAAAAATAATAAAAATCAATATAAAGACAGAAGAAAAAATAAACATGTTGACTTTTGGAAAAGCAGATTAACCTATATCATGGCAATTGTGATACTGATATGTTTTATGCCCGTTACCAGTGTAAAGGCAGCTTCCGGGCTTTCATTCTATAATTATCAGACGAAACAGGATTTTACATATAACGGAAATCAGGTAGTATATACCTATAACGGGAAGAAAATACCTTCAAAGGTACCGGGTATTATTATTGATGGTACCTCCATGGCTTCCTTGAAAGAAATCTTTGCAGATTCCGGAATCCAAATGGCATACAAGCTTCAGGGAGAAGATAAACTAACATTAACCTATGGAAAAACAGTTATGGCAATGACACTTGGCAGTAAAACTGTCATTGTAAACGGTAAGACGGTTACAGCACCATTGGCACCTGTAAAGGTGAAATTTAAAGCACAGAATACATCCCAAATATTGGTTCCTGCAAGATTTGTGGCAGAATCCTTTGGATTTTCCTATCAGTGGGACGGAATTTCAACGGCTGGAATTACAGGCGCCCTGGGCTTAAATTATAACGGCAGGGATATAAATTATACAGGCACACAGGGAAAGGTAAGTATTGATGGTAATACGGTAAAAACAGGGTCCATACCGGTTATTATAGTAGATGATACGGCACTGCTACCAGGATGGAATGTGTTTGCCAATTCTTCCATTAAGGCTGGATTTTCTTATAATAAAAAAACCAATGAGGTTACCTTAAAAAAGAACGGTACGGTGATAAAACTGACCATAGGAAGTAAAACAGCCTATGTAAACGGAAAAGCAAATGTATTGGATACACCTCCTTTATATGTAACGAATCTAAGCAGCAAGGAAGCCTGTGTAATGGTACCAGGAAGTTTTATTGCAGCAAATCTGGGATATGATTATAGCTGGAATAGCGGGACAAAAACCTCACAGATAACTACGAAAAGTAACAGTGGGCAAAATAACAGTGGGCAAAATAACAGTGGGCAAAATAACGGCGGGCAAAATAACGGCGGACAAAATAATGACGGACAAAACAACAACGGGAAAAACAACAACGGACAAAACAATAGCGGACAAAACAACAACGGGAAAAACAACAACGGGAAAAACAACAACGGACAA
>JAEYPZ010000110.1:0-8201 GCA_023410275.1 Bacillota bacterium | reverse complement strand
GGTATCTACCTTCATGGTTACCATCGCATTCCACTTACCAGCCCGAATCTCTGACTTTAACTGGAGAAACTTTTTCCGATTCGGATTTGTACCGGACTCTACTTCAAAAAATAGGACCTTTACCATTTGTATCAATATTCTCCGATTTGTCACACTATCCGGCGATACTCAATACATTTTGGCAAAAGCCCTATTTTAACTATTTGGCATTACCCCATCCCAATCTGAGATTCGGTCACACCAAACAATTTAAAAAAAACACAACTCTATTTTTCTCAAGCAATCAAGCAAGTCCGCATAAAATCAAGCTTTTCTCTCCAGCAGACAAACTGTCTCCACATTCCTTGTTGCTGTAATTCGGATGACTATGAGGCATGGTACTCCTTGGAGTTTATCTTACTAAAAATTACAGTTAATAGTCTTTTAATTAATGCAAAAACAAATATTTTTTTTGGAATAACAATATTTCTTTCATGTTTATAATATATTTTTTTCCGCAACATTTCTTAAATTTTATACCACTCCCACATGAACATAAAGTATTTCTTCCAACTTGAGCAATATCATCACGTATTCTCGTCGTTTGGGATTCTATTATTTAATATTTTAAAAAATAAATCAATATCAATTTACGTTTCAAATCTTATTTCATCTGAAGATAGATCCATCTGATTCAATTTACGTTTAATAAGGTCTTGACAATTGACGAATGTCTCTCCATACATACTTTTATATTCTTCTTTATGAGAGTCATTGACGTAGAGATCAATAAAATCATCTAATAAGAAATTACATCCATCTTGCTTATATTTCTTTATCATTCCCGGATATATCTTTCCAGAAAAGAAATCTATACTTTCTTCTTCAGAAACCTTATAGACACCTGATGGCATCTTATTAAGCTCATTTAATTCTTTCAAAAATTTATATACAGAAAACAGCTCCGAAGCTCCACTTGCCCCTACATCCGCATGAAATACTAAGGTTCTTGGATAATAACTATATTTGAATTCATCAAATCTTACAATTATGCCGATATCTCTTCTATAATCTCCATCATCTATAACAAAAATGAATTCACTAACATCATTAACTATATTGTCTCTAAGTATATCTGTTGCATTATAAATACGTCTTAAAGAAGAGGCAAAGGGTTCTCCTTGTCCATACTTCAGCCACTCAGTATTAATACCCAACTTATTTGCTATATTTTCGATAAATTCATAATCCGGTTCAACATCTTTTATATAGTATTGTTTTAAATTATTTACAGATTTAAAACCTAAATAATTACCTAATTTTTCAACATTTATTTTTTGTTCCCAATAACCACAATCATTAATGAATGTAAGAATATAGTCTAATCTTTTAGCGAAATTAGTTGGATACAGTTGTTGTTCAAATAGCGTGGTGTACTTATTCTCATTGTTTAATAAATCGCTAACATATTTAACTTTATGTTCTTTATCATTAATAGCATTTATGTTCCCAATAAACTCTTCGCATGTATTATAATCAATTTTATGTATATCATATAAGGAAAAAACATTATTAATACTTAGTTTTATACCACTTTTGATAAGATCATAAATTATTCCTGATAGAATGGTACTAGTTAAAAATTCCATAATAAAACTCTCCAATCATTCATCACTTAATTTACAAACTGTTTAGACATATGTCAACAGCATATATTATATTTAAAATACGTATGTTTTATAACAAATCAATTTTGTTTTCAATCGATATTTAACCATAAGATTATCTAATTTTTTCTATTTCCTCCAGTTTTACGATTTCTTCATCTAATAATTCTTTTTTTCATTTCAATAATTGCATTCTATTAATAATTACATATTCATCTTCTGGAGGTACTTCTAATGCCTTTTTTATCTAAACTTACAGCAAGCCTGAAAATGTTTGTAGATTCCGACTTTGTAATATAGAAAAAGGTACGAAATACTGGACAGTCCAATAAAACTGTCCACTACTTCAAATCTTGTCTATTTGTGTCATTAGTACAAAATAGATGCGAGTTATAGATACGTTATTTTACCTTGAAACCGATTTTCTCAAGCTTAGCTTTAAACGCATCCGTAAAATCAGAAATTTTTTTTTCATCAATTACAACCGTTAAGTTCTTTCTTGCCCGAGAGCAGCCAACATAAAATAGTTTATACGCTACTAGGACACCGTATACGGCACTATCTTTAAAACATTTTTTTGCATTACCAACATTGGGTTTTTGTAAATAGTCCTCATAATAGTCCTTGCATAACAATTCAAAAAGCTTATTTGTTTTAAAAGTATTCAACATATTTTCGGAAGCATGTTTTAAGATCAATTTATTAGCTTCATTTCTGTTATGTGAATCTGCAGTTAAATCTTTTGTCTGCATACCTAATAGGTTCTCAGTATCAATAATAATCCTGGCATATTTATAATAAAACTCTTCAATTTGGTTTAGAGAAAAATCCACTTGAGACCAAACCTTAAAAAAATCATACATATGCACAATAGGAGTGCTATAGCTATCGGCAGCAACAAATAATACAGATGTGTGGCTCTCTCCTTTAACACCATGTTGAGTAGATATTCGAGGTTCTTGTAAATAAGCCGCTAATCGTTTTACCTCTACCACGTCTACATTTAGAACTTCTTGATACTCTCCATCGTCCATAACCCCTTGCATAAACTCTTCAGTTATAATATCTTTGGCTACAAGATCCTTTAAAAGATGTTCAATTGTAATTATACTATCATCAAAATATCCTTTAGATAGTTCTTCATATATGGCTGATAAGCGATTTTTATCAACATGTTTCGTTATAGAATATGTGTTGGAAGAATAAAATTCCTTATAAAGCTTGCATTGATTAATCATACTTCCAAAATTTCTACTTTGGTAAAGCGTCATTATATTATTAAAAGAAAATAAAAATCGCATTAATGGGTCAGGGTTTTCTTGCGTATTATCAGAAAGAACATCATTGGAATGATACTTTTTGGGGAAAGAGTATTTTTCCATTCGACTAAACGCTCTATAGAGGGAATTCGCTCCTATTTCTTTAAACTTATCATTATTTAACAAATACAATACCAGAGTATCTTTATACTCTGCTTGTCGCTTTTCTATCACACTGTTAATGTCATTTGTTATTACTACTTCCGGCAAGTAATCAGGCATTTTTCTTTTATTATCTTCTGATACGGCCTGTTCATAGTTGGGATTATTATAAATATTATTTAATATATCAATTACCGCTTTTACTGAACGATGATTTACATCTAACGAAATAGACTCATTAAGCATGTTTAATTCTTTTTCAAAAGAACCGTCATAATTTTTATAAATTTGTTGCATCCGATCTCCAAGAAGGTATAACTGAACTTTGGTATTATATACAGCATCATAAAAAAGTTTTAGAATATAGCCCGAAGTATCTTGGTACTCATCAATAAATATAAAGTTATACTTATTTACGATTTTTTTACGAATAGTCGGATATCTATCGAACATTGTTTTAGCAAATATTATAAGATCATCATGTCCTAATCCACCGTAATACAGAGAATTAAAAGAAGTTTCATTATAATTGATTTTCAGAATGTTCTGTTTTATTATTTCTTCAGTCAACTCCCCATATTTTTCAATATACCTTTTATTACTTGCGGCTATGTTCTCATCACTTAAAACGTTAGCAATTCTCTCTCTTATTTGTTTGCCATAAATTTCCCAATATAGGTCAATAATCTGCTGGTGTTTAAAAAAAGGAGAGATAAGGCTATGAATGTAAGCATGTATAGTTCCAAAAAATATCTTGTCACTATCCATTCCTTTTGCAAGTTCTTCGGCAGCTCGGTTCGTATAAGTAATACAAAGTATATTATTGTTAAGATTTAAAGCCATAATTTCCGATAACATTGCCTTTATTTTTGTAGTTTTTCCGCTTCCGGCTGGTGCATTTACAAGAAAGATATTTTCAGGTTTTTCTATTATTGCATCAGCCATATCAAGCCCTCCTCAATATATTGGGGAAGCATTTCTCTTCCCAAAGAATTTAAAATAACAGAATACATAAAATCCGTTTTAGATTTCGTCATACTTTCTAATATATCTCTTAGAGAGAATGTACTATCTTTTTCATCTTTTCTATTATTAGGAATTGCAAATTTCAGCTTGTAGTCTGCTTTTAGTTTTTTCCACTCACTTCTTGGCCTTACCTCATAAGCTTTTACTAGTAATAACTTAGACAGCATGGCTTCTTCAAGAGTCCTTGCATAAAAATCTTTTTCTTGGAAAGCAACATAAATTAAGTTATCACATAGCTTATTTGCCCCTTTTTCTTTCCATTCATAAAGAGTTTTAATTGAAGGCGAGTTTTGACTTTCTTCATTTTCATCAATATTTTCATATATATCAACCACCTCACCATTTGAAACTTTATAGAAATTATTAATGGTTGAGTTGGTGGATTTTGAAGTAAGTATTTCAGTTTCTGATAAAGTTGCTTTTTTATAATCCAAATCGGTAATAATTAAGGTTTTTATTTTTAGAAATTCAATAAGTGCTTTATAATTATAAGCATATGCTCCTCCTACCTGAATAAAAGCTATGTACTGTTCACTTAACTTCTGGTATTCAGGAAGTGTAATCAATTTCTTTAAATATAGGCGTTCACTATCGCCCTCATAAAGAACAGCTTTATCAGCAAAAATTATTTCTGAAAATCCAATTTCAAAGAACCAATCGAAGAAATTCTCCAGAATAGATTTATCAGCTGGATTAATTTCTTTATTTGTTTGTTTATTATCTGCCATAAAAGATCTTCGAAAAGCAGATAAATCAAAAATTTCGCTTTTAAACATTTGCGTTTCTCTAATAACACGCAAATGTTCTAATCCAGCAACTCTAACCATATCATTAGAGTGTGTAGTAACCAGACCCTGCAACCCAATTTGATTATACATGGTTAACAAATACTTAATAAATACACTTTGCATTTGGGGGTGCATATGCGATTCAGGTTCTTCAATAAAAAACATATTTACCAAGAACGGATTCATATCCTTTTTAAATCCTTCTAATTGCATATGAAGATATATCATATTACTATAACCTAATCCCTGAGAAGACTCATTTAGCATATGCCCTTCTAACTGATATTTTGCACATGTTATTTTTTTTATTAAATCGCTTACGTCATCTTCTGTAACATCCATTTCAAGCATTATATCACCAATATGACCACCATTGGTTTGTGACAAAGATTTTATTGCTACTCCTAACGTTTCAATCGACGCTTTTCTAACTTTCTCCTTTACACCAGAATTTTGAATATTTGTTAGCAAACTATCAGGTAATGTTTTTGTAGTGTCTTTCCAATTTTTGTCTTTACTTGCCAAGGAGACAATGCTTTTACTCAATGTTTTGGAGGAGTCCGTATCTGTATCGTCTAATTGCCTAGCTGCATTTATACTTTTGAAATTAAATAATTTCTTGAAGTCCGTTATTTCCATTTTATTTATATTTTTATAGTTAGAGTCTGCAAAAAAGCAGGTCTCAACTAAGCTATTTGAATATATTTCAATCAACAACTCCTTTATGATATTAGCTTTTTGTTCATCTTGTTTTTCAGAATAACTCGCGAAACGTGTATTAATTTTTTCAAAATATTGAAGTAGTAATTTTTTAAAAGACAAAAGATTAAAAGAGAAAGTATATATAAAATAGAATGAATGTTGTGATTCGTCTAAATCCATAATATACTCTGCGAAATGTCTAATATCATCTTCCTCCGGATTATAGACGACTTCAATCTTTATTTTGCAAGGGTCAATACAATACTCCGGCTTTAGCATCCCGTCACAGGTGATTTTACTAAAAATATCATCAATTACTTGTTCATCTTTCTTATTATCTGAAAAACTCTCCATAAAAACAGGAAATATTAATTTTTGCCATTGGGTGACTTGGCTTACTGGTATGTCACTATATGAGTATTTAAGCTTGCTATCACTTAGAACTCCTTTAATTAATGAGATAAATGTCGTTTTACCGCTGTTATTAGGGCCAGCCAATACCGTAATATCCTTTTCAAAAAACACACTTACACTATTGAGCTGCCTGTAGTTATCTACCTGTATCTTATTAAGTTTCATAATCTCCTCCTAATACTTAAAGGAATTCTTTTTATAGTTGCCTTTTATGGGTTTCTTACTCTCCTATATCGACCTACCTTGAGTTTCACTACATTTTTAGGTATTGTCCAAGTGACCCCAAACCGAATAGCACCCGATATTTTACCCTGTGCACAAAGCACCTTCATCCGGAGTGGAGTGATTGCCTATTTTTTCGCTGCTTCTTTCACTGTTATATAATCCATAAAAACTATCCTTTACTGATCAAATATTGTATACATTATATGTTATATCGATAAATAAAACAATATTTTTTGTAAAAATCGCAGAAACATTCATATTATTATGGTGAAACTATTAGAAAAACAGTAAAAATCCCATTCAAATGAGTAAAGACGTCAGCTTTTTTGACTGCTTCTCTGCTTTTTTATTCACCTGGCATATTCTGTTCCATTTCCATATTGTTATCAAAAATGATTCGGATTTGGTCTGCGGATAAACCACTACCTTAGTAATAATCCCCTTGAATACACCATTACGATATTTCTTTACGCTAAAGTCAATATGTTCCATTAAGTAAAGCATCTCATAGATTCAGGCTTGTGTATTGGGGGACGAGCATGGCATGCTATTGGTGCTCGCCAAGGTCCCACCTGCAGTGCCTTTGTCTCCGCTGCGATTTCCTCAAACATGGTATCGAAGTAATCCGCTCCGGCACTAGAATTGAAGCTGAGTTCCACTAAATCTATCATTACACTCTGCAATTCGGCGATGCGGGTTTGGATAACAGCTTTATAAAATTATCCTCATTCTGCCGGTTTAGTGTGGTGACAATAGCTTGGTGCAATCGTCTTTTCTCAATGGTGAGGGATTCCTTGCAATATTTCGTGCCATATATTAATGTCTTATAATTCAAACATATAAATCTTTTAATTTAGGAGAAAAAGTTTCAAGATTCAAAATATTTATTTCATTATATTCTTCCTTTGTAATTAGTCCTTGTTCCAACAATGCATTCAACATCTTTAAAGAAACTTTATACTTCTCTTCATTTTGTGCCTGTTCCTTAGTCATTCCACTTCCTCACAATCTTTTCAACTTCAGCAATTAGCTTCTCTTTATCTGGAATATAATAGGTATGTTTCTATGCAAATATATTATTTGATAAACCACCAAGAGCATATTCAACAGTCAATGCATCTTTATCCGTACACAAAATAATTCCAATGGGTTTATTATCATCTTTTTCATTTACATCATTTTCATAATAATTTAAGTACATAGCAAAGGTCATAGTTTATATAAATCGCCCTCATATTTTGGATGTTTGATCTGGAAAATCCTCTTCCAAACTCTTTAGTCAATTCCTTAGACAACTGTTTTAATGTTTGTTCCCCATGCTCTGCTCTAATACTACTCAAATATCTTACTATTTTTAATATTTCAACAGTATCTCTCGATATTCTGCTAATTGATTTTGTTATGATATAATCAATTTTTCCTTTTTCTGCTTTCTTTAACAGCCTATCCAATCCAGTTCTTCCACTCCTCCCTAAACCACTTTTTCCTACATCATAAAATATACCAGCATAAATCCAATCCGGATTCTCTGTAACCATTTTTGTATAGGACTTAATTTGATAATCAAGACTACGTCTCTGTACAACTTTCAATTTCTTATATTTTTGTAATTTAGCTGGTATGACTATAACCTTTTTCTTAAAACGTTTCTCCGACATCTATATAAAATGAATAACCTCACGGATTTTCAGAATAAAAAAGGACGTGAAAGTTTTTACTCTCAGGTCCTCAATCATCGTGGCTTTCTATTACCTTTCTTTTATAATTTAACCCATTTTCTTTTGCAACAGGACTATGGATTCCACATTTGCAGTCGAAGGAAACATATCCACACAACACGCCTTATTCACCTCATACCCCCTCATCTGCAGCACTTCCAAATCTCTCACCAGACTCGTTGGCTTACAAGACACATAAACCAGCCTGTCCACCCCAAAGTCAATGATCTTCCCCAACGCCTTTGGATGAATCCCATCCCT
>JAEYPZ010000057.1:0-23534 GCA_023410275.1 Bacillota bacterium | reverse complement strand
ACAACCTTCCAGCGAGTTTGGTATAATTTCACCTGCCAGGAACAGCTGCTGGCATTTTAGTGGAATTTGGAACCCCGAACGAGAAAATTACGAAAGGTAAGCCAAAATCATCGTCCGTTCCCAATCCCCTGGCACATGCAGATAATTGAGAAGAAATACTGGAGTTAAAAATTAAAAAAGATGGTTTTTAAATTGGGACAGGAAAAAGTTTCATGTTAATATCATACAAAAATGCGGATAACTCTTAACAAGTGTTACAAACAATGGTATAATTTAGAACATGTTTGTTTAAAAGGGTACCTTTTCAGGCAGAATTAGGTAAATAGTATAGTGAGGTAAAGAAGTGAAAGAGAAGAATTTATATATGGGAAATCTGGGAATTTTCTTTAAACCCTATAGGAAGCTTCTTATAATAGGGCCTGCATTTAAACTGGCAGAAGCAATACTGGAACTTTTCCTGCCTTTCCTTATGTCAAAGGTAATTGATGTCGGGATAAAGAACGGAGACAGGGATTATGTCTATAGGATGGGAGCAGTGATGCTTGTAACAGCCATCGTAGGTGTTATCTGTGCCCTGATATGCCAGTACAGTGCTTCCTTGGTATCCCAGGGAATAGGAACGGATATCAGAAATGAGCTTTTCAGGCATATGGAGACCCTGTCGGGTAAGGAGCAGGATAAGTTTGGAACAGCTTCATTAATCAACCGTATAACCAATGATGTAAATCAGGTACAGCTTGCGGTCGCCATGTTCATCAGGCTTGTTATCCGTGCACCCTTTCTATGCATCGGAGGCCTTATCATGTCCTTTCTGCTGGATGTAAAGCTGTCGCTGATAGTACTTCTCGTACTTCCTGTTTTTGTTGGGGTATTATACCAGACCATGAAGAAATCAATCCCCCTTTATGGCAGGGTACAAAAGAAGCTGGATGAGATTTCCCTGAGCTTAAGAGAAAATCTGAGCGGAGTCAGAGTGATCAGAGCATTTGCCAGAACAGCAGCAGAGGAGGAAAAGTTTCAGAGAGTAAATAATGAGTATGCCTTGAATGCCGTAAAGGTGGGTAAAATCTCGGCTATGCTGAATCCTTTGACAACGCTGATATTAAATGTGGCTATTGCAGCCATCATTTGGCTGGGAGCCGTCAGGGTAAACAAGGGATTTATGGAAACCGGTGAAGTGATTGCCATTGTGGGATATGTTACCCAGATACTTACCGCATTAATTGTAATATCCAATCTGGTGGTCATATTTACGAAGGCCTATGCCAGTGCGGGAAGAATCAATGAAGTATTAAGCACCGAGACAAGTATTACAAATCCTGCCGCCGCCAGAAGGGAAGGGGGGTATAGTGAAGAGGCACCTGCCGTAGAATTTGATAAGGTTTTCTTTGCATATAAAGAGGGCAGTAACGATAGTAATGATAATATGAAAGAAACAGGCAGCTATGCCCTGAATGATATTTCCTTTAAGGTGATGAAAGGGGAAACCCTCGGTATTATCGGAGGCACAGGCTCGGGAAAATCCTCTGTGATAAATTTGATTCCGAGATTCTACGATACCCTGCTTGGGTCCGTTAAGGTATTTGGAAAAGAGGTTAAGGATTATGAGCTTGCGGAGCTAAGGGGGAAAATCGGCATGGTGCCCCAAAGGTCCGTACTGATTACCGGGACAATTGCAGAAAACCTCAGGTGGGGGAAAGAAGACAGTACCTTGGAAGAATTAAAGAAAGCCGCATCCATTGCCCAGGCGGAGGAATTCATCCGCTCCTTGCCGGAGGGCTTTGATACGCCTATCAGAAGGGGAGGAGTGAATGTATCAGGCGGGCAAAGGCAGCGTTTGGCCATAGCGCGGGCTTTGGTGAGAAGGCCCAAAATCCTGATTTTGGATGACAGCTTTAATGCTCTTGATTATGCCACAGATGCCGCCCTGAGAAAAGCCCTGAAAGAACAGACAAAGGGAATGACGGTATTTATGATATCCCAGAGAGCAAGTACTTTACGAAACTGTGACCAGATAATGGTTTTAAATGAAGGAGAGATTGCCGGTCTTGGCACCCATGAGGAGCTTCTTAAAAGCTGTGAGGTCTATGAAGAAATATGCCGTTCCCAGGAAACTTCTGAAACCGGTGAGAAAGAGGGTGTCGGCAGTGGAAAGTAACCAAAGGGCAACTACGAAAAAAACAACGAGAAAGAGGTTATGGGGTTATATTGGGAAAAGCAAGAAGGTACTCCTTACAGCATTTCTTTTTTCTATCCTTGGGAATACCATGGCAGTGTTTACCCCTCTGTTAATGGGGAAAGCCGTTGATACGATTATTGGAGCCGGTAAGGTCGATTTTGAAGCCTTGAAGGGAATACTGCTCCTGATGCTGGTGCTTTATCTGGTAAGCAGCCTCTTTCAATGGCTCATGTCTGTCTTCAGCAACCGGGCATCCACGAATATCGTAAGGGAAATGAGAGAAGATGCTTTTCGTAAGCTTAATAAATTGCCCGTCAGCTATTTTGACAGGCATCCCCACGGCGATGTTATCAGCAGGCTGACCAACGATATTGATGCCATATCTGACGGACTGTTTCAGGGGATTACACAGATAATGTCCTCGGTGGTTATTATTACGGGAAGCTTTGTATTTATGATGACAATAAGCCCTTTGATAACCCTAGGAGTCATTATAGTGACACCGCTATGCTTCTTCCTGGCTTCCTTTATCGCAAAGCACTCCAAGCTGATGTTCCATAGGCAGTCAAGCCTTACAGGAGAACTCAATGGCTATGCGGAGGAAATAATCGAAAACCAGAAGCTGGTTATGGCATTTGGCTATGAAGAGAAAACAATGGACCATTTTAAAGAGCAAAATAAGGAGCTGTACCGTGTGGGGCAGAAGGCTCAATGGTATTCCTCCCTTACCAATCCTACCACAAGGCTTATCAACAATATCGCATATGTTATGGTGACGGTAATGGGTGCTCTCCTTAGCCTGGCGGGAAAGCTTTCAGTCGGTAATATCGCAAGCTTCCTGACCTATTCCAACCAGTTTGCCAAGCCTATCAATGAGATAACGGCAGTTACCACCCAGATACAGGCAGCCTTTGCATCCGCTGAAAGAATATTTGCACTTTTGGATGAAGAAGAGGAGAGGATTGCGGAAGAGCCCTATGAGGAACTGACGGACTGCCAGGGAAATGTGGAATTTAAAGAGGTCTGTTTCGCTTATAAGAAGGAGGTTCCCTTAATAGAGAACTTTAATCTGAAAGTGAAAAAGGGAAGTACCGTAGCAATTGTAGGGCCTACCGGCTCCGGTAAAACAACCCTTGTAAATCTGCTGATGAGATTCTATGAAATGGACAGCGGACAGATATTCGTTGATGACAAGGACATCCTTCACATTAAGAAAAATAATTTAAGGCAGAGCATAGGAATGGTTCTCCAGGAAAGCTGGCTCATTACGGGAACCGTTGCCGAAAATATAGCCTACGGAAAGGCGGAGGTAACCAGAGAGGATATCATAAACGCTGCAAAAGCTGTGAAAGCCCATGGATTTATTATGAGGCTTCCCAAAGGATATGACACCATGATAGAAGAGGATGGAAGGAATCTCTCCCAGGGGCAAAAACAGCTGCTCACCATAGCAAGAGTGTTAATTATGGACCCTCCCATGCTGATATTGGATGAAGCGACCAGCAGTATTGATACCAGAACAGAGATAAAAATACAGGAAGCCTTCTTAAAGATGATGAAGGGAAGAACCAGTTTTGTCATTGCACACAGGCTTTCCACCATAAAGGAGGCGGATACCATTCTGGTACTAAAGAACGGCAATATCATTGAACAGGGAAATCACAATGAACTGCTCGACAGAAAGGGCTTCTATTATAAGCTGTATCATTCCCAATTCTCGTCTTAATAGATTTGAAACAGTTTTGCCATAAGATTAACACAAAAATTACTTATGGTATCAGTACTTAGTACGACAAAATATGGTAAGAAAAATAGCTGCAAGGAGTAATCAATGACATATTCAAAGAAAACTATACAAAGGATTATTATCTTAAGCATTGCCACGCTAATGATAAGTTTTTTTTCTCCGGTAATAACAGAAGCAAATGTAACAAAACCATACTATATCAAGGTCAATAAGCAGCAAAATTGCGTCACAGTATACAAAGAGGATGCAAAAGGGAATTACACGGTGCCGGTTAAAGCAATGATATGCTCCGTGGGTGCCGATACCCCCTTGGGAGTTTTTAAAACACCTGCCAAATATCGTTGGAAGTTACTGATGGGAGACGTTTGGGGACAGTATTCCACCAGAATTGTAAAAGGGATTTTATTTCACTCCGTCTGGTACTACAAGATGGATGCCTCCACCTTGTCGGCAGCCCAGTATAATAAGCTTGGCACTACCGCATCCCATGGCTGTGTTAGGCTGACGGTGCAGGATGCCAAGTGGATTTATGATAATTGTCCTCTTGGAACCTCAGTAGAAATATATAATGGGAAAGACCCGGGACCACTTGGAAAGCCGGAATCAATAAAGCTTTCACTTGGTACAGGCTGGGATCCCACAGATCCTGATAAAAATAATCCATACCTGAATAAAGCACCGGTTTTAACAGCTGCTACCAGTAAATCGGTGGAATGGGGTTCTAAAATTGATCTGTATAAAGGCCTCAAGGCAGTATCCTCTACCGGTGCTGACATTACAAAGAGCATCAAAGTCAAAGGAAAGGTAGACAGCTATACAGCCGGAAAATATAAAATCAACTATTCCGTCAGTGATGAGCTGGGAAGAAAAACCAGTAAAACCGTAACCTATACGGTCAAGCAGTGTAAGGAAGCACCTGTGATTAAGGGAGTAGCTGACAGAATCACAGGAAAAGGTACCGTAATTAACAAGGCCTATGCCCTGAAGGGAGTATCCGCATTTCTTTCTACGAAAAAGCTTTCAAGTAAGGATATTAAGGTTACCATTAAGAAAACCAGTGCGGATGAATATGCTTTTGCATACAGCATAAAGGCTGAAAACAACAAGACAGGAAAGGCAGCAGCATCGGTTTACATTGATATGACTCCTCCTGATCTGGAAGGGGTTTCCTTTAAGAATATTACCAAGAAACAACTGGCAGCCGGCAAGAAGGAGATTCTGAAGTTAGCGAAAAAGGATATAGCGGTAAATGACGATTATTCGGAGTTAACTCCCGATGATGTAAAGATAACGGTAGAACCCAAGGAAGATTATGCATACATGGTTCATTATGAGGTCGCTGATAAAGCAGGTAATATTACGAAGGAAACTGTGCAGTACACCTATTTTGACAATATGCGTATTGAGGGAATTGAAAACCGGTATGACATACCTCAGGATACGGTAATAGATAATGCATTTGCATTGTCAGGCATCCAGGCCCTTGACAGTAATAATACCGACTGCGCAGGACTTTTAACAGTAAACATTTCAACAGAGGATAATAAAACCTATGAGGTGACTTATACCATTATCCAGCAGCAGAATAGGAAAGCATCGGTTGTCTGCCATTTTACACTGGATTCACAGAGCAACGGGGATGCGGACCAAAAGGTGCAGCCTGCTACAGAGCCAACTACTCCGGAGCCAACCAATCCGTAAAGAATCAGTTCGGGCAAACAGTACTACAGGAAAGTGATTTAAGAAAAGGAATTGTCGTAATAAGAAGAACAAATACCGGATACTGTATCCATTATTGAATTTATGGACTGTATCCGGTATCTGCATTTTATTTATAATTTTTATTTCATATTTCTGGCCATTCTTTTTATCATTTCAACCTTCTGCTTTTCAGCAGGGGACATATCCTGTGTCAGTATATCTACCAGCAGATCATTTTCTTCCTTTGTAAAGGACAGATTCATAGTCTTAAGCTGTGCATTGGCCTTTACCATGAGCGGGACCAGCTTATCCTGGGATTTTCCTTCTGCTTCCTTTGCCAAATCCATAAGGATTGCGAGCTTTCTGGCATCGATATTCTTTATTGCCGGATGATTCATCCACGAAAAATTATTCATAATTACCTCCGTTTGGCATCATATTAAACATCATAGAAATGTTATCGAAAGTACTTTTTTGTTCCGGTGTCAGCATAGTTGACAGGATTTCCATCATATTCTGGTTGAATCCGGTTCCATTTCCGCCGGAATCATCCTTATTGCTTTCAGGGGTCTCTCCGGTACCTGGCTGGGAAGCCATCATGCTGGACAGGGCGGAATAGGTTTCGTACATATTTTTCATCCTTAATATGTTGAGTATGTTATCAATAATTTTCCTTTCGCTGGCATAACAGACAGTGCGGATACTGTTCAAAAGAGCTTCTAAGTCTATATTTTGCAAGTCGAAGCCAAGGGCAGATACATGTTCATTGCTACCGACAGTCCGAAGGCTATCCATAAGCTCGGAGGTTTTAATAATCAGGCTGGCAGATTCCTGTGTCTGGCCATTTAGATGCGGGAGGGCAGCTTTCATAATGTCGACCATGTGCTTTAAGCTATTTTCGGGAGCGGTTTCATCTGAACCGGCGGAAGTGCCGGAGCTGCCGGAACCAGCAGAATTACCGGAGCTGCCGGAATCACCGGGATTTCCAAAGCTGTCATAGCCGCCAGGACTGCTGGAATTTCCAGAGGGGCCGGGAATGCCGGAACTACCAGAGCTGCTGGAATTATCATAGCTGCCATAGTCAACGGAACTACCAGTACTGCTGGAAGTGCTGAGATTTCCAAAGCTTTCAGAGCCGCCGGAATGAATAGAACTGCCAGGGTTACCGGAACTTTCACGGCCTTCAGAGCTGTCAGGAGCTTTCACTTCATCGGAATGTTCAGTACTATTAGAATTTCCGAAAGAGCCGGAGCCTGCGGAATCGCCGGCGTATCCGGAGCTGCCCGTGTTAACTCCGTTATAAGAGTAGCCGGAGTCATTGATTTCCGCTGCACTATAGTTATATCCGTAGTCACTGGTTATCGTAGCACCATAGGGATATCCGTAAGGATACCCATTGCCAAAATTACCGGTACCAAAATCCCCGTTTGTATTTCCTGTATTACCGTTAACAGGGGGAGGAGCAGGTCCATTTGCAATGTCTGGATTAATTTTTTTAATTGCCTCCTCTTTATCAAAGGAACCTGGATTACCGTAACCTTCCATGACTGCTCCATTTCTGCTTTATCATTATACTATATTCAGGGAAGGGAAAAATATAACCAATAGGAGTGACAAGCCATCAGAAAAAGAAGCCGGAAGGCTTAGAAAGTGTGAATGCAAATGACTTCAAAAGAAAAAAAGAATCTGGTTTTGAAAGAGATTGTAAAGCCCTTATTAAAAAAAGCGGGGTACCGCAGCTCCGGGAGAGTTTATTATTCCCAGCGGGGAAACTGCTGCCTTGCCCTTTGCCTGAAAGGCTCCCACTATAACTCGACTGTTACAGGCTACAGCTTCGGATTTGAAATCATGGCCTTTGAGGGAGAGGTGACAGAGAGTATTAAAAAGGGATGGTGGATGGAGTACACCTCCATTTCCGAAGCAGTTCTTCTGCCGGATATGGGATATCTGCATCCTTACCGGCAGGGGATGGAATACCGGATTGATGGATATAAAAATTATCAGCCTCAGGATAGGAAGCTGGAGGATATAGTGCTGCATATCAGGGAGGATATGGAACACTATATCCTCCCTGAGCTGGCCCAGGTGGAAAGTCTTGCCGGCTGGGAACGCAAGAGAGAAGAGTGGAAGCAGCGCGGCTGCACAGAGCGGGTTCGTTTACTTCGGTATTTTGAATGGGCTCATCCCTTGACTTGCTCCACAAGAAATCTTCCTCAGCTGCTCGCTGCCCGGCGGCAGCTTGAGCTTCCAATTGAAGCAATCCGAAATAATTCGGCGTTGTACCACCAGATACAAAAGGCGTCCCCGTGGCCGGAAATGGATGGCTGGAGCTTTATTCTTTCCGTTCTGGATGCAGAAGAAGCAGCCGTAGCTCAGCTGGCAAAAGAGGAACAGTCCTAAACCGGATAGTTCAGATGTGTTTCATCAATATCCGTCAGAACCTCTTTAAGATATTTGCCTGCCAGATATTTAGCCATGGAAAGGTTTATATCAAGGTAATTACCGCAGTTAATAGCCGCGGCACCGGGTACCTCTCCGGTAAAATCACGGATGAATTCATACATCTCTGTAATTAGCGGAACAATCTCACTGGATTGATAATCTCCCGCTAAGATAAGATAAAATCCGGTACGGCAGCCCATCGGACCGAAGTAAATCGTCTTGTCGGCATAAGAAGGGTGGTTTCTTAGGAAGGTTGCTCCAAGATGTTCGATGGTATGGACCTCCGCAGTATTCATAACAGGCTCGAAATTGGGCCTTGTCATGCGGATATCAAAGGTGGTAAGAGTCTCAGCGCCTGCTTTGTCTTTTCTGGATACATAGATTCCTGGCAGCAGCCGCAGATGGTCTATGGTAAAGCTTGCAATCTGTTCCATAATATTCTCCTTTCAACTTTTTATATTTTTTGTTATCATAAGTTCTGTTAGCAAAAGTGACAATCGGTTAAGATATCATGGATATTATAGCATAACAGGGAAACGGATGAAAGAAAAAATTAGAAACCCGGAACCGGTAGCGCAAGCCAATAGCATATAGAGCTTTTGAAAGTTCTTAATATAGAATTAAGAAAATGTTTTATTGATAAGGCGTAACCGATGTAATATAATAATAAATAGCAAAAAATGCAGATTATTATCAGAAAAAAGGGACAGGTTGATCTACAATGGATAACCGGAATATAAATGAAAAAAGGATGAGGCAGCTGCGAAGAAAGCAAAGAAGACGCCGCCGGATGATATTGACATTTTTGGGAATTCTACTCGCATACCTTGCGGGTTATATGGTTGGCTCAGGGAAGATGAACCAAACGATAGCCAGTGTTTCCAGCCGGAGTACAGTTGACCCGGGCAGTGGGACCGGCATAAGGAAAGCAGAAAATCCGGTACAGATAGCCAGAAATATGATGAATACGCAGGAGGGAGAAATTACGGTTGCTGCTCCTGAGGATTATACGGAAGAGGAGGTAATGCAGAAGCTAAAATCTCTGGAAGAGGATGAGAGATATGAAACAATTCTCAATCAGATGAATGAATACCCCTATGAATTGCTGAAGGATTTGGCAAACAATCCTGAAATGGCTTCCTTTGTTGCAAATTATCCAAGTCTTTCGGAAGATGCCGGAAAAGGAAGCGTTTCAAAGGAGGAATTAGAAGAAAAATGCCCGCTGTTTCTGCAATGGGATGAACGTTGGGGGGCTTTTTCCTATGGAAATGAAAGCATGATAGCTGTGAGCGGATGCGGACCAACAGCACTTTCTATGGTTATTGTAGGCTTGACCCATAATCAGGAGGCAACCCCCGATAATATAGCTGAATTTGCTATGAATAACGGATTTTATTTGCAAGGAACAGGAACCAAATGGTCTTTGATGACGGAAGGGGCTGCCGAATATAAAATCAACTCTGAAATGATTCAATCGGATAAGAAAAGGATGGAGCAAAGTCTCGATGAGGGAGGGTTTCTGATATGTTCCATGGGTCAGGGGGATTTTACACTTGCAGGGCATTTTATCGTTATATATGGTTATAACAAAAAGGGCTTTCAAGTGAATGATCCTTTTTGCCTGTACCGAAGCAATCAGGAGTGGACTTACAGCCAGCTTGAGAATCAGATAAAGAGTATATGGGCATTAAAAAATGAAGCATGATTTATAGTATTATAAAACTAAAATTTCTCAGAAGCAAAAGATTAAATTCAAGGAGAGCATTATGTGGGATGGCATTATATTTGATTTAGACGGGACCTTGTGGGATGCAACGGACGGAGCAGCAGAGGTCTGGAAAGAGGTAGCCGGGAAATTCGGTGAAGTAAAGGATATTATCACAGCGGATAAGTTAAAGGCCCTTTATGGACTGCCGCTGGAGGAAATAGCAATCAGACTGCTGCCGGGTGCAGAGGAAGAAACAGCTCTTGCTATTATGAGAGAAAGCGTAATAAGGCAGTGTCCATATCTGGAAAAGGATGGAGGGATACTCTATCCCGGACTGATTGATACATTAAAGGAATTGAAGAAGAAATATAAGCTTTTTATTGTAAGCAACTGCGAAGAGGGATACATCCAGTGCTTTTTAAATGCCCATAAGCTGTGGGACATCTTTACGGATTTTGAATATCCTGGCAGAAGCGGACAGTTAAAGGCAGAAAATATAAAAAGTGTTATATCTCGAAATGCCTTGCAGAATCCGGTCTATGTAGGAGATACCATGGGAGATTTTACGGCAGCCGGCAAGGCGGGCGTGCCTTTTATTTATGCCAGATACGGTTTCGGGGAAGTAAAGGACTGTGACAGGGCAATCGACAGCTTTGCCGAGCTTTTAAATTTTTGACGGCATATATTTTTGGTTGACTTATATTGGTTAAATGGGTATACTAAAAACAGGAAAAGAAATGAATAACGCCAATGATTAAGAGTAGTAATCAGTTTTATCTGCTTTCAGAGAGCCGGAGGAAGGATGCGAACCGGCAGCAGATTCTGCATGAATGGACTTATAGGCTCGGGAGGAAAGGAGAATTCCAAGTAATGCCCGACGGGAGCTTCATCCGTTATCAGCGAAGCATATATTTATGTATATGAATTAAGAGGGCGCTTTGCGCCAAACCGGGTGGTACCGCAGAAGCTTATAACTTTTGTCCCAGTAAATATTACAACAGTAATATGCTGAGGCAAAAGTTCTTTTTATGTCAGGAAACTTATTTCAACTGATATAATGATTCAGGCATGTCAAACCGGAGATTTGGTTTTATGAAAGGAGATTAAAATGTTAGACGGAAAGAAAGTATTATTCAGCGGAATGCAGGCAACAGGGAACATTACCCTGGGAAATTATATGGGAGCTTTAAAGAATTGGATTGCATTAAATAATGATGAGGCATACCAGTGCCTTTACTGTGTGGTGGATCTTCATTCCCTTACCATAAGGCAGGATCCGGCAGAGCTGAGAAAGAGGGCCAGAACCCTGTTGAGTCTTTATATTGCCGCCGGCCTGGACCCGGTTAAGAACTGCATTTATTATCAGTCCCATGTATCAGGGCATGCAGAGCTCAGCTGGATATTAAACTGCTTTACCTATATGGGAGAATTGAACCGGATGACCCAGTTCAAGGATAAGGCAGCCAAGCATGCGGACAATATCAATGCCGGCCTTTTTACCTATCCGGTACTTATGGCAGCAGATATCCTTTTATTCCAGACAGACGTTGTTCCCGTTGGAATTGACCAGAAACAGCATCTGGAAATAACCAGGGATATTGCAGAGCGCTTCAACAGTATCTATGGAGAGGTATTCACCATACCCGAACCCTATATCGGAAAAATCGGAGCAAAGATCATGAGCCTTCAGGAGCCGGACAAGAAAATGTCCAAATCCGATGAGAATGTCAATGCAACGATTTACCTGATGGATGATGCGGATACCGTTATCCGCAAATTTAAGAGAGCAATAACGGATTCCGATAATGAAATCCGCTATACAGACGATAAGCCAGGAATCAAGAACCTTATTGATATCTATTCTGCCGTTACCGATAAGACACCTGCCGAAGTCGAGAAGGAATTTGACGGTAAAGGCTATGGGGATTTTAAGCTGGCAGTAGGAGAAGCTGTAAACAGCGTTTTACGCCCTATACATGCAAGAATGGAGGAGCTTACAAAGGATAAGGCTTATGTGGACGGCATCATTAAGGATAACGCTGAAAAAGCCAATTATTATGCGGCCAAGACCCTGAGAAAGGTACAGAAAAAAATCGGGCTTCCTGAAAGAATACGATAATAAGCAGATATAAAAGAAAAAGGATAGAGGTTTATGAAGATAGTTTTCTTGGAAACCGATTCATTAGGTGATGATGTGGATTTATCCATCTTCGAGTCCCTGGGAGAAGTTATTAAGTACAATAAAAGTGAGACAGATAAGAACAGCACCAGGATAAAGGAAGCTGACATACTGGTGGTCAATAAAATTCCCATGAAGGAAGAAAACCTGAAGGAAGCAAAGGATTTAAAGCTGATCTGCATCACGGGTACCGGAACTAACATGGTTGATTTTCCTTATGTGAACGGGAGAGGAATTGCTGTGGCCAATGTGAAGGGCTATTCTACCCAGTCAGTTGTCCAGCACACTTTCGCACTGCTTTTCTATCTTTATGAGAAGCTAAGCCATTACGATGCTTTTGTAAAATCGGGAGGCTATGTAAAAAGCGATATTTTCAGCTGTTTTGATGAGAAATTCAATGAGCTTTACGGCAAGACCTGGGGTATCATAGGATTGGGAAATATCGGAAAGGGTGTGGCCGGCATAGCCGGGGCCTTTGGCTGCAAGGTGGTATATTACTCCACCTCCGGCAGGAATCAAAATAAGGAATACACAAAAGTGGATTTTGATACCCTTTTAAGAAATTCGGATATTATATCCATTCATGCACCCTTAAATAAGGATACGGAAAACCTGATAGGCGAAGAAGCCCTTTCCAAAATGAAACCCACAGCCCTCCTTTTAAATCTTGGAAGAGGGCAGATTATTGATGAGGCGGCCCTTTACAGAGCCTTGTCGGAGGGCTGGATTGCAGGAGCAGGGCTGGATGTATTAAGGCAGGAGCCAATGGCTGCGGATAATCCGCTGCTTGCCATACAGGACAGCAAAAGGCTCATTATCACGCCCCATATCGCCTGGGCAACTGTTGAAGCCAGAAAACGGTGTGTGGAGGAAGTATTGGAAAATATGAAGGCTTTCTTAAGAGGAGAAGAGCGGAATATTGTGAAACAGTGATGGTTTATATTTCAGCCTGGAGTAATACATATATCGATAGTTATGTATTCCTGCAGGCTGTATTATTGCGGCATTTTCAATCAACTCCCCATGCATTTCGCAAGCTTATTAACGTGTCCCTCCATTTCTGCAAGAAGCTGTATAAATTATTTTCTATCAGCAGCTTTGATATATCTCCCATGTATAAATAAACAGCTATAAACTTAATGGTTCCAAGGTTGATTCGGGTGTCATAAGTCAATCTCAGCTTTCATCTATGTATATTTGGGGTATAAAAATGCAGCGAAGCGACTTTCACGGAGCTGAGTGTATTTTTATACCCCAAGTATACATTCAATTAACTTGACATTGACTTATGACACCCGAATCAAGGTTGAAATTTACAAAAGTTAAAAATGTTGCAATGTTATTAAAAACGTGTTAACATAATGACAAATCAGCGTTGAGAATCGAAGAAGTATGAGGGGGAATTAGAAAAAGAAATAATATATAAACTTTTGATGAGATTTTGTTGTAATCTCATACATTTGCATTAATTACCTAAATGGAATCAAATCTGGAACATATATGAAAGGGTTTATATTGGATGAAACGAGCAAAAATACAGGATATCGCTGACTTACTGAATATTTCCAGAGTAACAGTTTGGAAAGTCTTTAATAATAAAGAGGGTGTCTCAGAGGACATGAGACGGAAGGTGCTGGAATGTGCAGCCGAGCTGAACTTTCAACCATCTAAATTGCAGGAAGCAGGTTTTTCGTTTCCGTTAAAGAAACAGACATTGGTATCGGTGGTCGTATCACGTCCGGAAACATCGGTATTCTGGATGAAAATTATTCATCAGCTGGCAGAAGAATTTTCTAATACCGGAATTGGTTTAATGTACACTTACCTTCCGGCAGAGATTCCGGACGGGTATATACTGCCTCAGTCTTTGATGGACGGGAGTATTCAGGGAATTATTATTATGAATGTATATGATAAGACTGCGCTCAGCTTGCTGAATGAGTTGTCACTTCCCAAGGTATTTCTGGATATCGTTGCGGATATGACAATTGAATCATTAAACGGTGACATACTGCTTCTGGAAGGCAGGGATAGTATTAAGGAAATCGTTACATCATTGGCCAATAAGGGACATAAACGGATAGGCTTTATTGGTGATATACAATATGCAAAAACCAACATGGAAAGATATGAAGGATATGTATCGGCAATGTATCAGATGGGAATACCAATAGAGCCGAATATTTGCTATACCGGCAACATGACGGTGAAAACATATGTTGAAATAATCGAGGAATTTATGAACAATATAGAGCAGCTGCCGGATGCGTTCGTATGTGTAAATGATCATGCCGCCAATATGCTGGTACAGTATTTGGAAAGCCATGGCTATCGGGTTCCGGAGGATGTTGCCGTGTCCGGTTATGATGATAATAATGAGTTCATATATACAAAAAATTTAACAACTGTTCAGGTCAATAATTCTCAAATTGCCAAGCGCCTGGCAAAGCAGCTGCTGTACCGTATAGATAATTTGGAAGATCCCTATGAGATAACCTATATACGTACAAAGGTCATCTTTAGGAATTCTACCAGTATGTAGTATTAGGAATAAGTCCTGGAAAAGTACAAAAATGATAAAAAGTACTCTTTCCAGGGCCTTTTTTTGTCTAAGTTTATTTGACATTATAATCATGTTGTGATAATATTACGTTAAAATGTTACTTTAAATGTTAACAATGTTAAAAAACTTGTGATTTTGAAAAACTATATGATTTTAGGACCAAGAAAGAGGTGCTATGAATAAAACAGAATGGCAAGATCCGCAATTCCTGCAAAAAGGCAGGGAAAAGGAAAGAGCGTATTTCATTCCGTATCATAACCTGGATACGGCATTGCAGGGTATTAAGGAGCAATCCGGCGCTTATGAATTACTGAACGGTACCTGGGAGTTTAAGTATTATGAGAAATATTACGAGGTACCGGATGTAATTGAACAGTGGGACAGTATTCCGGTTCCGTCGAACTGGCAGATGTATGGGTATGATAAGCCATACTATACCAATGTTAATTATCCGCACCCCGTAGATCCTCCTTATGTACCGGATGATAATCCATGCGGGATATATAAAAGAATAATTCATATCGATAAAAACTGGCTGGAAAGAGAGACCTATCTTGTGCTGGAAGGAGTTAACTCCTGCTATTATCTTTCTGTGAACGGTGTGGAGATGGGATACAGCCAGTGCAGCCATATGCCGGCTGAATTTCGGTTAACTCCGTTTCTAAAGGAGGGTGATAACGAGTTAATGGTCAAGGTGCTGAAATGGTGTGACGGGAGTTATCTGGAAGACCAGGACTTCTTTCGGTTATCCGGCATCTTTCGGGATGTGTATCTGTTATCCAGAGGCAGAAATCATGTGAGGGATATTGAGATAAGCAGTGATCTGTCCAGTGTTACAGCCAAAATCAATACCGTTAACTATCAAAATGACGGTGAAGAGGAACCTGTGTGGAGCAGTCTTTATGATGGCAGTATCCTTATTGAGAAGAAAAAAGTGATTGACGGTGCAGTTGCATTTACGGTAGATAATCCCAGGCTTTGGACGGCGGAGACCCCCAATCTGTATACCCTGGTATTTCAGATGAAGGACGAATTCATACCGGTTCAGGCAGGCTTCCGGACGATTGCAACAACGAACAGAGGGGAACTGCTTATCAACGGAACCTCGGTGAAGCTGAAAGGTGTGAATCATCACGATACCCATCCGGCCAATGGACATGTAATGTCAATGGAGGATATTCGCAAAGACCTTATTACAATGAAGCGGTTAAATATTAATACAATACGTACCTCTCATTATCCGCCCACATCGGAATTCCTGCAGCTATGCAATCAATATGGCTTTTATGTTGTGGATGAAGCGGATTTAGAAATGCATGGCTTTGTTTCCAAGATAACGGGCTGGGAATACAAGGCTTATGCAAAAGACTGGCTTACGGATGACCCGCTGTGGGAGGAAGCTTTACTGGAAAGAATACGAAGGATGGTTGAAAGGGATAAAAATCATCCCTGCGTTATTATGTGGTCTTTGGGAAATGAGTCCGGTTATGGCTCGCACTATGACAAAATGTGTGAATGGCTCAGGAGCAGGGACCAGGTCAGGTTAATACATAACGAAAGAGCTAATATGGTGGATAATCCTCCCTGCGTGGACGTTGTCAGCTACATGTATGTGGACTTGCAGACCCTGGAGAAGGAAGGGAAAGAGAAGGATAAACGTCCGTATTTTCTTTGCGAATATTCTCATGCAATGGGAAATGGCCCGGGAGATGTAAAAGACTATATGGATGTGTTTTACCGTTATCCAAGACTGATTGGCGGATGCATCTGGGAGTGGGCGGACCATACGGTGCAAAAGGATGGAAAATATTATTATGGCGGAGATTTCGGGGAAGCTACCCATGACGGGAATTTCTGCGTGGATGGTTTGGTTTTTGCAGACCGAAGCCTGAAGGCAGGCTCTCTGGAAGCAAAAGCTGCTTATCAATATATGAAAGCAGAATTGGTGAAGGGTACTTGCGGTGAGGTTATTGTAACAAATCTGCATGATTTTACAAATCTAAAAGAATTCGGATTAAAATGGGAACTGACGAGAGACGGGGAAGCGGTGGAGCAGGGAGAATTGGTTCTGGATTTGGAACCTCACCAGTCCAAGGAGATAATACTGGGGTACAGCCTCCCGGCTGACTGCAGACTGGGCTGTTTTCTGAACCTTACGCTGGTAAAGCTTCATGACTGCGGGTGGGCCGAGGCAGGTTATGAAACTGCCATGGTACAGCTTCCATTACCTGAAGTCCAAGCTGACAGCTGGTTTTATAAAGCAGATAAGGAAGACCCCCAAGCCGCCCAGGCAGCCTTTCGGATAGAGGAAAACAAGGATATTTTAAAAATTCATTGCAGTGATGACAGTGAATACAGCTTCGATAAGAATAAAGGGAAGCTTCTTGGCATCAGAGCAAAGGGGCAGGACCTTCTGACGGAAGAGGCAGAGATTACTGCGTGGAGAGCACCGACGGATAATGACAGGCATATAAAACACCGATGGGGACTTTTTGCAGATAATATCAGCGGCTGGAATATGAACCGGCTGTTTCATAAGTGTTATCAGCTGGAATGGAAAGAATGGGGGGAAGGGGTTATTGCTGTTAACGTAACAGGAAGCCTTGCCGGAGTTGCCAGAGAACCCTTTGCCAGATATGAAGCATGCTATACAATAGATTCCCATGGATATTTAACAGTTGATATGGAGGTAAAAATTCACAAGGACTGCATATGGCTACCGCGATTTGGGTTTGAGTTTGTTTTGCCGGAGGAGATGGAACAAATAGAATACTTTGGGAAAGGACCATATGAAAATTACATTGATATGTGCCATCATGTCAAAACCGGCAGATTTCATTCTACCGTATCCGGGGAATATGTTCCCTATATCATGCCCCAGGAGCATGGCAACCATACCGGTGTGAAATACCTGAAGGTACACAATGACAAAGGGCTTGCCTTAGAATTTTTCTCTGAACAGGGATTTGAGTGCAATGTATCTCACTATAGTTCGGAACAGTTGACAAAAGCTGCCCATAATCATGAATTGGGATGCGGCAGGCAGACTATAGTCAGAGTGGATTACAAGGTCAGCGGCATTGGCTCTCATAGCTGCGGCCCTGAATTAATCGAAAAGTACAGGCTTAGTGAGAAGGAATTTCACTTTTCCTTTGGCGTTCATGCTGTCTCTATAAAGTAAAAATAAAAGCACTGTCGCTTTCTTTCCTATTGTATGAAAGTGACAGGGCTTTTTAATTTGGCTGCACCAACCGGCGGCCACATAAAAAATCAAAAAGCAGGGAGAATACACTTATGAAATCATTTTTGGAAGAGTTGGTATCAATTGTTCCCAATGAGAACCAAATCAATTGGCAGAAGCTTGAGTTTACGGCTTTCTTTCATTACGGGATGAATAGCTTTACGGACCGGGAATGGGGAATGGGAAAAGAGGAGGCATCCTTCTTTTACCCGAAGGACCTGAATACGGACCAGTGGTGTGAAGTATTAAAAGAGGCGGAAATAAAGGCATGTATTATAACGGCAAAGCACCATGACGGCTTTTGCCTTTGGGATACGGAATATACGGAGCATTCGGTCATGAACAGTCCGCTGAAACGGGATATTGTGGCAGAGCTTGCCGCATCCTGTGAAAAATACGGAATCAAAATGGGGATTTATTTATCACCCTGGGACAGGCACGAACCAGCATATGGCAGCGGAAAGGAATACAATGATTTTTTCTGCGGACAGTTGACCGAATTGTTAACAGGATACGGCAAATTATACAGCGTTTGGTTTGACGGTGCCTGCGGGGAAGGAGCAAACGGAAAAAAACAGGAATATGACTGGAAGCGTTATTATGCTTTGATACGAAAATTGCAGCCGGAAGCTGTTATTTCGGTATGCGGGCCTGATGTGCGCTGGTGCGGAAATGAAGCCGGTGATTGCAGGGAATCTGAATGGAGCGTTGTACCGGCGGAGGTTTTTTCGCAATCGGATATTATGGAGAATTCTCAGAAGGATGATAATACCGGATTTCGAAAGCAGGGTCTGGGTCAGCAGACGAGAGATCTTGGAAGCCGGGATATTGTAAAGAAAGCAGATAAGCTGATCTGGTATCCGGCGGAGGTGAATGTATCTATCCGGCCCGGATGGTTTTACCATCAATCGGAAGACCACCTTGTAAAGCCTTTAAGTGATTTAAAGCATATTTATCTTAATTCCGTAGGGGGAAACAGCGTGTTGCTGCTTAATATACCGCCTCACAAAGACGGGTATATCACAAGGTTTGATGAAGAACGGCTGACGGAATTGGGCAGCTTTATCAGAACAGCCTTTCAAAAGAACTATGGGGAACAAGTCTTATTAAAAGCATCATCATCGGAGCCGGGAAGCAATGTTTATAATGTTGTAAAGGAGGATGAAGCATACTGGAAGGCAATTGATAATTGCAATTCCTGTGAAATTGATATAACACTGAACGAACCTGCTGTAATTCAGTATGTTACACTGCAGGAGCAAATCAGGCAGAGCCAGAGAGTGGAGGGTTTTGAAATTTGGGCGGAGGGCGAAAATCATGTCAGCCGCAGGGTTTATAGCGGAACTACCATTGGCTATAAAAAGATATGCGAGATAACTCCGGAAAGGATTGCGGCATTGAAAATTGTTTTTCGTGAATACCGTGCAGCTCCGGTTATACGGTTTATAGGGATATATTAAGATAATAAATTCAAATTATTTATATTTATGACAACATACGTTAAATAAAATAAACATTAATACTACGATATGGTAAATGGATGCAATTATAGAATATGTATAAAAAAGTATTCTTCTCTATGTTGGAATTATAAAGATTGGGCGAAAAACATATAAAATAATTTCTAAGGCGAAATTTTTTGGTGATAATTTTAAAAATCATATTGACATGAAGAGGGTTATAGATTAAAATGATGTTAACGATTTGAAAAATACGTTAATATAAATGTTAAGTAAAAATTCTTTATAGTAATACATAGGTTGTTATATTCGATTGTTGTTTGATTAACATTATTGCCGTATTGTTTATTTTGTTGTGTGGTTTGCAGATTATGAAAGGCAGAGGTATTAATATGAAAAAAGATTCCGGAAAAAAAAGAACAAAAAGAAGGCGTTGGTCGAAGGATGACAGCCAATTATCTTTGTTAGCTATGCCTACTTTTGTATGGTATGTATTATTTAGCTATTTACCTATGTTTGGTGTAATAATTGCTTTTAAAAATTACAAGATAACCGCCGGGAAGGGGTTTTTATACAATCTGTATCACAGTGCCTGGACAGGGACCGGTAATTTCGCATATATGTTTAAATCCAACAGTTTTGCAATTCTGCTGCGTAATACGATCCTGTACAATATCGTGTTCGTTATATTAGGTATTCTGATACCGGTAACATTGGCAGTTATGCTCAGCCTGGTGCACAGCAAGTTTAAATCCAAGGTTTACCAGACCTGTATGTTCTTTCCCCATTTCTTATCGTGGGTAGTCGTAAGCTATTTTGTTTTCTCATTCCTCAGTGCAGACAAAGGAATATTAAATCATATACTGGAAGCCTTTGGACATGAACCGGTCCAATGGTATATGGAACCGAAATACTGGCCCTTTATTCTTATATTTATGAAGATGTGGAAGGGTGTCGGATATGGAACCGTTGTTTATCTGGCCAGTATAACCGGAATTGATTCGACCTATTATGAAGCTGCCGTTATTGACGGCGCTACAAAATGGAAGCAGGTTAAATATATTACCATACCATTTTTAAAGCCAATTATAATCATGATGTTCATCTTAAATATTGGAAGTATCTTCAGCTCTGATTTCGGACTCTTTTATCAGGTGACAAGAGGAATACCGGCTTCCCTTTATAATGTATCGTCAACCATAGACACCTATATTTATAACGCAATAAGATCCAATGCACCGATTGGAATGACATCAGCAACGTCACTTTTACAATCTGCCGCCTGCTGTATCACGATTCTTTTAGCTAACTGGATTGTTAAAAAAGTGGATGACGAGTATGCGATTATTTAATGACAAGATAGAGGAAGGTGAAGAAAGATGTTTCAAAAAAAGAAAGAAGAAGAATCAGATTACAAATTAAATCGAATTTCAAAGCCAACGAACTTTTTATTCAATATCATTTTTATCATTTGTGCTTCGGTAGCCATTGTTCCTTTTTTGTTTGTAATCATGATATCCGTATCATCAAAGCAATCCATTGCAAAATGGGGATACCAGTTCATTCCTAAGAGTTTTTCTCTTGATGCCTATTTATTCCTGTGGAATGAGAAGGATACCATATTAGGCGCTTTCGGGATTTCAGTGCTGGTTACCATATTGGGGACAATAATAGGTCTGATACTTACCTCTTCCATGGGATATGTTCTATCCAGATCTGAGTTCAAACTAAAAGGATTCCTGACCTGGGTCGTGTTCATTCCCATGATATTCAGCGGCGGTATGGTGGCTTCCTATGTAGTGAATATAAATATCCTGCATTTAAAGGATACCATTTGGGCATTGATACTTCCTTTGGCGGTATCCTCCTACAATGTAGTCATATGTAAGACCTTCTTTAAAACCAGTATACCGGACTCCATTGTAGAAGCTGCGAAAATCGACGGTGCCAACCAGCTTAGTATTTATACAAAGGTCATCCTTCCTATTTCCAAGCCTCTGTTAGCGACTATCGGACTGTTTTTGAGCTTTGGCTATTGGAATGACTGGTTCCAGTCTTCCCTTTATATAAACAACAGCAGCTTAATGTCCCTACAGGCTATATTGAACAATATTCAAAAGAATGTGGAATTTCTGGCAAACAACCCTTCTGCGGGCTTATCCCTTCAGGAGTATAAGAACATGATTCCCGGGGAGTCGGCAAGAATGGCAATTGCAGTATTGATTGTAGTGCCCATTGCATGTGCCTATCCGTTTTTCCAAAGGTATTTCGTCTCAGGCTTAACTATTGGCTCTGTTAAGGGGTGAAGCTGATTGCCTGCAGCATTAGGAAGATTTATAAAAGTATTTATACTTTAATAAATAAATATCAAACAAATAGGAGGTATAGGTTTTTATGAAAAGAAAAATCGCTTTGTTACTATCACTTGTACTTATCCTCAGTACAATCTTTGCCGGATGCTCCAAAGAGAATACAAAGAATTCCGGCAATCAGGGAACTGCCAACGGAGCAGCGACCACGACACCCGACGGGAAAGATAACAGCACTTCCGGTGATAAGGTAGTCACATTAAAGTGGATTACTGTCGGAAGCGGTATGCCGGATAATTACGATGCATGGCTGGCTAAAATCAATCCTTATCTGGAGGAAAAAATCGGTGTTAACATCGACATGGAAGTTGTATCCTGGGGAGACTGGGGAAACAGAAGAAATATTATCGTTAACTCCGGTGAATATTTCGATATTCTCTTCACGGATGGAAGTAACTTTTCAAGTGATGTTGCTTTAGGAGCTTACTATGATATGAAAGATATCCTTAAAAAAAGTGCTCCTGATTTATATTCATATATTCCGGAAAACTATTGGAGTGCTGTTTCCGTCAACGGAGGCATTTACGGTATTCCTACTTACAAAGATTCCTCTATGTCAAATTATATCGTATGGGATAAGGCAATGGCTGCTAAGTATGGCATTGATTATGCAAATATCCACACATTAGATGCTCTTACCGAACCTTTAAAGAAAATCACGGAAGGTGAAGGAGCACCTGCTTTCCCTATGGATCAGAACGGACTTAGCATGGTTACGAGCTTATATGATGGCGTAGGCCTTGGAATTCCTGCAATTGGTGTGAAATTTGATGACCAGAGCCACAAAGTAGTAAATACCCTGGAACAGGAAGACGTTTTATCACAGCTGAAGACTCTTCACAGCTGGTATAAAGATGGCATTATCAATTCAGATGCACCTACTACCTCTGAATCTCCCACTTATAAGAGTGTTAGTATTGCACAGGGATGGCCCTCTGCTGCTAAAACTACCTGGGGCCCTAACATGGGTGTGGAAGCAGATGCTGTTCAGATTAACGACACGATAGTATCTAATGAAACAGTACGTGGTTCTGTGAATGCTATTTATTCCGGTTCCAAATATCCTGAGAAATGCCTGGAATTCTTACAGCTTGTAAACCTGGATCCGAAGGTCAGAGATGCTTTCTATTATGGTGTTGAGGGAGAGAACTTTAAATATACGGATGACGGCAAAATCGATAAAATTAATTCAGACTGGAAGATGGCAGGATATACACAGGGAACATTCTTTACCGTATCTCAGCTGACAACCGATACCGTAAATCAATGGGATGAAGTTAAGAAGTTAAACGAAAATGCAAAACCTTCCGTTTTATTAGGATTCAATGCAGATACCTCCAAGATTCAGAACGAACTTGCTAACTGCAGGGAAGTTTATAACAAATACAAGAGTGAGCTTTTAACAGGTGCTTCTGATCCGGAAGAGTCCGTGTCAAAAATCACAAAAGAGTTAAAAGCAGGCGGGCTTGATACGATTATTTCAGAAGTACAGAGTCAAATTGATGCATATTATAAAAAGTAAAAAATAATGAATGTTTCGGGTGTCATAAGTCATCTCATGAAACATGGCATTGACTTATGATACCGGGATAAATCAATAGGTTATTAAAATTAACGGGCTGTTACAAAATGCAGACGGAAAGTTCGTGTTGAGATTTTGCAATGGCCCGTTTAATGTCTGAGGAAGGTAAAAACGGAAATTTCGAACCCTTGAAAATACATTGGAATATTTAGTTCCACTAAAACCAATTGTAAGATAGATTTGATAGCATAATGGAGAAAAGTGTGAAAGAAAAGCGCTTTCACTCCATTATTTATGGCAGTACCGCAGACCTGTCTGCGGTATGCAATGGGAGCAAGTGTGAAAGAAAAGCGCTTTCACTCCATTATTTATGGCAGTACCGCAGACCTGTCTGCGGTATGCAATGGGAGCAAGTGTGAAAGA
>JAEYPZ010000189.1:0-2880 GCA_023410275.1 Bacillota bacterium | reverse complement strand
CTTCCGGACTGTTCCAGCGGATAATTTGTATTAATAGTAAGTAGACCGTCTGTTCCATTTTCGGAACTTTTTCTTTTTCCTGAAGCTTGAAAAACTGTCTTCCGCCCACGACTCCGGTTAGATAATTTCTGATACTATTGCGAATCAGGGTTTTTTCCTGCTTTTTATATTCATCTCCCATTTGTTCCAATTCTTTTTTCTTAGCTGTTGCACATAATTCCTCAACTGCCCGCCGGACACTTTCTTCTATCACCGGATAAGAGGCTGGCTGTAGAATATAATCAGCACATGCCATTTTTAACGCTTCCTGAGCATAGGAAAAGTCAGCATGAGCAGTAAGCACAATACAGGAGATATGGGGGTAACGCCTTTTCACCCAGCGGATCAGTTCAATCCCGTTCTCCCCCGGCATCTCAATATCGCAAAGTATGATTTTTATCTCTTCCTGCTGAATGATATCCTTAGCCTGAAATGCACTAAGGGCAGTATATACCTGTTCGACACCAATATTTAGCCAGTTAATCCCCCATTGCAGCCCCTCTGCTACGCGGTATTGATCATCAACAATCAATAATTTCATAAATCTTCCCCTTCCGTATATGGAAAAAACAGTTCAACCAGTGCCCCATCCCGGTTGCGGAATGCGGCTGCAAAATCATCTCCGTGACGTAACCGGAAACGCTTCAGCACATTATAAATACCAACATGTTTTTTCCCTTTCCCATCAATCATCATTTCCTCTTTATCAATACTGTTTATAACAAACTCGGTAAATCCCGGTCCGTTGTCTGCCGCAATAATATGGATCAGTACCCTCTCAGCGGTAACAATACGGCTTACCTTAAGCACCAGTTTCAGTTTCTGGCCTGGTACAAAACCATAATGAATGCTGTTTTCTATAAAGGTTAACAGACTGACAGGCGGAATTGGTATATTAGTTAGAACAGCATCATAAGTTAAGGAAAATTCAATATCCTGGTGCTGATTTAATGAAAATAAATCAGCATAATTTTTGCACACCTCCAATTCTTTCTGAAGGGGAACACAATCTTTGCTGATTGTAAAAATATAACGCAGATAACTTGATAAATGTAAAATTGTCTGCTGAATTTCTTTGTTTTGCCCTGACTCTGCCATACCATATATATTTTTTAAACAGTTTAGATAAAAATGTGGACGGATCTGAGATTGCAGCAGCTGGTATTCCGTATTCTGCTTTTCAAGCTCCTTTTCATAAGAGGCAATTTTCAATTCTGAGATCTCATCAATCATTTGATTTAACATATCATTGACCTGACGAAATTCCTCTACTGCATACGTATCCACATGAGCAGAAAAATCACCGCTGCGAATGGCTTCAATCGTTCTGGTGAGGTGGGAAATAGGATTGACAACCAGTTTCCACAGCCAGATTGAAACAAAAGGAACTGCGACAACTGCCATTGCGGCACAGAAAAGAACAATTATGTGAAACAAGGTCATTTCATTCAATATCCCGTCATAAGGTCTTGCATAAATCAGGGTAATATAACCGGCCTGTTCAGAAACAACAAGGTATTTCCTCACCGCATCAGTGATCAGATAACTGTCACCAGCTTTCTGTATCTCATCTGGAGAAAGACCCAGCTTAAGATCCGGATAAATCACTGTTTTGCCGTTGCCAAATATTAAAGTTCCATTCATGTGATAGTTCTGAACTGCAATGGTATTCAGCCGCTCCAGATCAATTACTGCAATGCAGTATACCGTGCGGTAATTCATTCCCCGCAAAAGATAATCTCTTCCGCCGACAGAATGGAAAAACCACTTGGATAAATCAAAATCCCCCTGATTAATCAGCCTCTTAATCTCCGGCTCAAGATTTTTCTGTGCCTGTATACGCTGCGCAGCTGTAATCTCATAATAAGCATTATACTCACCGGTATACCAGTTATTAACCGGACTGTAGATTGCCATTGTATATAGATTCTCGTTGGCAGTCAGATTAGACTTTAGAATCTGCTGTACATTATAAGACTGATTGTACATATCATTGAGCATCAGTTCTACTGAAAAACTTTGAAACTGGGCGTTTCCTGAAACCATTCCAGACATTACCCGCTCTGTTGCCTTCATGGTACTTTCCAGGTGGCTTTTAAATATCTCTAACTGGCTTCTGGAAGAATGGCTGGACGAAACTTCCACACTACGTGCGATATAACTGGAATAAATGACTAAAATAACTGCTAATGGAATCATAATACCTAAAAATAAACCTGGAATCATGTTTTTCAAAGATACGCGATGATTCCTCTCCCCCTTACGTTTCCCCATCAGTTTTATAATGCCAAAAACATTCATACATTCCATCCTCGCTTTACATCAGATGTTTGTTACATTACAAAAAGGGCCAAACGATAAATCATTGCAGTTTGCCCTTTTTATACAAACAGTTCTTAATTCTCATTCAAATCCAGTATGGCTTTTCGATACTGAACCACAATCGCATCTTTGGTGTTTTCCATATAACTTAGCATTTTTTGACGGTAGCGAATCACGGTCTCCAGATATTCAGGCCTGTCAATTAAATTTTCCAGGGCATCCGGATCCTTCTTTAAATCGTACAATTCCTCTTTTCTCCGGTAATCATACATTTGAACCCGGGCGGCAACCGTTTCATTGATTTTCGATTCTTCCACCATCGCCCGATAAGTCAGACCGAATTTTGATTCATTCATAAACTGATAACTGCCATCTGACCAGTCATTATATATGTAAGCATACTCTGCATCCTGAACTGCCCGCATTGGATATAGATCATGTGTGGCTGTTGATGTGATCTGTGTATAAACATCTTCCCAGCCGGATTCTTTTTGCCCCTTTAATACTGCTGTGTAAGAA
>JAEYPZ010000168.1:0-2918 GCA_023410275.1 Bacillota bacterium | reverse complement strand
GCTGCATACGGTGCAGACCCTTTTATCAGCTATGCCCATACAAAAGAGGAATCCATCTATATATCCGGAAACTGGGTGAAAGATGATGCCGGCTGGCGCTACTTTAACCAGTGGAATTCCAAATATCCCGCCGGACAGTGGATCGAATATCAGGGTAATTCCTATTATTTTATGGATAATGGATATATGGCTACTGGCTGGAGATATTTAAACGGCCATTGGTATTACTTTAATCCGGAAGAAGGAAGTACACAGGGAGCCATGGTAACCGGATGGATCCGAGACTCTCATTATAATAGCACCTTTTATACAAACCAGATAGGGATTATGGTAACCGGATGGCATAAGATTGATGCCCACTGGTACTACTTTAATCCGGGTCCGGATGGTGTTTTGGGGCAGATGGCAGTGAGCCGGGTGATTGAAGGTTCTTATGTGAATGCAGATGGGAAGATGAATGAAAATCGTTAAAAAGGACAGTGCCGTTAAGAAACGGACACTGCCCTTTTTTCAATTCCACGAAACCGCAGTGCAAATACAACCGCGCGGAAAAACCAGTCAATAAACATTCCATACCAGATCCCCATTACTCCCAGGTTCATGACCTGCACGAATAAATAGGATGTACCGATCCGGAAAAGCCACATGGAAAATACAGAAACCATCATGGTGAACTTTGCATCCATAGAGGCTCTTAAGGCATATGGAACTGTAAACGAGATTGGCCACACAATCATGGCAAAACAATGTACTACGATCATCTGGGCTGATATCCGGGCTGCCTGGGGAGACAGATTGTAGATGGATACCAGCTGGTCTGAAAATAGTACCATAACCGTACATAGTACTAATAAGATACCATAATTAATTCCTACCAGAAGCCTGGAGTAATACTTGACCTGTTTGATTTCCCCTGCACCCACACACTGACCTACAATGGTAATTAAACCAAGCCCAATGGCATTACCGGGAAGGTATAAAAGAGTCACCAGGTTTGATGCCACTGCATAGCTTGCAATTGCCGCAGTCCCAAGAGACGAAACCAGGCTTTGAAGCGCAATCTTACCAAACTGAAACATACCATTTTCCAGACCGTTTGGAATGCCAACCACCAAAATATTCTTTATCATTTTAAAATCCGGTTTCAGCTCGGAAAGCCGCCTGATTCTTACCACATTGTCCGGATTCTGTATCAGATAAAACATCATGACAGCTGCTACAATACGGCTTATGAGAGTGGGATAAGCCACGCCTTCCACTCCCATATGCAGTCCATAAACACAAATCGTATTGCCAACGATATTCACCACATTCATAACAAGGGAAACAAACATGGATATCTTGGCATTTCCCATAGACCGGAAAAGTGCGGCACAGGAATTATAAATTGCAATAAATGGATAAGACAGAGCTGTAATCTGAAAATAAATCACAGCAGCGTCCATCACTTCCGGCTCCACATTGCCAAATATCATCCGAAGCAGAAGCCGGTTGCCTGCTAAGGCGGCAAATGTAAGCAGCAGGGAAAATAAAGCCGTAACTCCCATCAGCTGGCCTGCTGCTTTGCATGCATTCACTGATTGTTTTTTTCCTAAATACTGGGCGGAGATTACCGCACCACCAGTCGCCAGTGCGGAAAGAATCTGTATCACCAATATGTTAATGGCATCCACTAAAGATACGCCTGATACAGCCGCTTCCCCAACCGCTGCCACCATCACCACAGCCACCATACCTACCAGGACGGCCAGGATCTGCTCTACAATCAAAGGGGCCAGAAGCCCGGTTAAATCTTTTCTTGAAAACATAAATTATTCCTCATTGGTTGTCTCGAATGGGTAACGTATCCCCCACTGTCTTCTCAGCTCGTCCATTACTCTCATTACATGCAAAGTGGTCTGGTGAGGCATCTGGGGGCACTCAGTCCATCCCTGTTCAATTGCGTCTTTACTGGCCAGAACCTGATATTCATATCCGGTGATCTGCTCCGGTCTCTGATAGGAGCTCACCAGCTGCCTGTCTGTATTATATACACAAATGGATTCAAAATTATTGATGTTTTCCACAACCAGGAACCCTTTTGTTCCATAGATGATGCCCTGACGGTCAGAAAGAACCTGAATGGAACTGTTCAGTACAGCCATCTTACCGCCTGGATAAAGAAGGGTAATGCTGTTTTGGGCATCCACTCCTGTCTCCGTCTTAATCACGCTGGAGGTAATATCAGTAATCTCATCACCAAAAACAAGAGAGGCAAAATTAAGAGTGTAAACGCCTACATCAAGAAGCGCTCCCCCTGCAAGCTCCGGGGCCACAATCCGGTGCTTATCTGACACTAAGTAGGCCAGATTGGCAGTGAGTGTCATAGGTTCTCCGATGATACCGGAAGCAAGAACTTCCTTAAGCGTATCAGCCATAGGCATATACCGCACCCACATGGCTTCTGTAATCATCAGATTTTTCTCCTGAGCCAGGTCAATCATCTCTTTTGCCTGGGAATAATTGGCTGCAAATGATTTTTCACACAGAACATGCTTTCCATGTTCCAGGCAAAGTCTGGCATTCCTGCTGTGCTCCGAATGGGGAGTTGCAATATAGATTAGCTGAACTTCACTGTCAGCTGCCAGCTCTTCATAGGATCCATAAGCTTTTTTAATAGAAAAACGTGCCGCAAAATCTTCTGCCTTTTCAAGACTTCGGGAAGCAGCACCATATAAACAGACTTCTGGCATCTGAACCATGGTTTCTGCCAAAACTGATGCAATTCTACCTGTTCCCATGATTCCAACATTCAATACTCCCATATTTTATCCTCCAGCTGATTATTTTAGTTCTATAAGTATAACACATGGATAAAGCCCGTACAACATCAATGCTCCTCCATCTCTAAAACCAGTTCCATAAACGCCTTCATCTCC
>JAEYPZ010000143.1:0-3229 GCA_023410275.1 Bacillota bacterium | reverse complement strand
ATCACCCGGAAGTGTTTGGCGGAATCCGTTCGGAGAGCGAGGGAATCCGGCTGGTGAAAAATACATGCGCCTGGCTGGCAAAGGAAAAGAAGCCCTGGCTGATACCGGGAGTGATTATAAAAAGCGGTTTTAAATATATGGGATATCTCATGGGAAAACGGTATCGAACTCTTCCCAGGCGCCTCATATTAAGCTGTACCATGAACCAGTCTTACTGGGGCAAGCATAAAACGGAATAAGAATATACCAATCAATAAAGTATTTTTAACTATAGCTTGTCCGCGGGAGGTAGTTTTTCACAGGCCCGGAGCGAAAAGTGCAGAAAGAAGTATTTATCCCGGCCATCGTAAAAAGAGATTTCCATGTACCTGTCTGCCTGGCGTAAACATAAATGCCGTAGTGGGTATCTTACGAATGTAAGATCATTATAACTGTTAAAAAATAAATAAGGAGGGGAAACGTGGATAAAACGGGAACTATATTTTATCTTATAATATAATTGAAATACTTTATAATACCTGCCATAATAAACAGGTGTTAATTGGTTGACTGAATGAATATGACCTAATGGAAAGTGAGGAGCCTTATTATGAGCTATTTAAACGGGCAGACAGGATACCGTGATGACTTATTAGCCACCAGATCCGTCGTTAAAAAAGAAAATTATGTTATAATTGAACCGGACGGAATTGTAAAAAATGCGATTCCAGGATATGAGAAGTGTGATGTCACGATTCTTGGCTCTCCTCAGATGGGAGCTTCCTTTGCGGATTACTTAGTGACAGTCCACGAAGGCGGAAGGAATCCTGCATTTGGCGGAGAAGGACTGGAATCATTCATTTATGTAATGGAAGGTTCCATTAAGGTTAAAAATGTGGACAAGGAAGAGACGCTTACAGAGGGCGGATATATTTATTCTCCTGCCAGCAGCACCATTTCTTTTGTAAATGCGGGAAAAGAAGATGCAAAGCTCTTTGCCTATAAACGCAGATATGACCAGCTGGCTGGATACAGCGCCTATACTGTAGTGGGGAATGCAAATGATCTTCCATGGATTTCATATGAAAGTATGGAGAACTGCTATATCCGCGATTTCCTGCCTGCAGCAGAGAATTTTGGATTTGATATGAATATGCATATTCTGAAATTCCATTTAGGTGCCTCTCACGGCTACATAGAGACTCATATTCAGGAGCATGGCATGTATTTCCTTACGGGAAGTGCGATGTACAGACTGGATAATGACTGGGTTCCGGTGAAAAAGGGTGATTATGTATTTATGGATGCTTATTGCCCGCAGGCCTGTTACGCAGTAGGACGGGAAGAGGATTTAACTTATATCTATTCCAAGGACTGCAACAGGGATGTAAAGCTGTAACCAATCTCCCACAGCGGCGCTCTTGGTTATTATACAGAAATGGCAGCAGACCAGAACCTGGTTGCAATTTCCTTCTGCCAGATAGATCCAATTGCAGTACCAACCGGTGTCACAGAACCATATTACGGAACAAATGCAATTTCCTTTGCGGCTCCTACCGCAGACGAGCGAAAAGTGGTATTTGACATGGCAACAACCGTACAGGCGTGGGGGGTAATCCTGGACAAACGATCCAGAGGAGAATTCATTCCGGATAAATGGGCTGTAGATGAAAAAGGTAATGGATTGGGGAGAGGTTCAATTTGCAGCCCCCTTGAACTACTCAGCTTAACATTTATAGTCCAGAAGGAACAGAAATTACCATGGTTACAGTAAATTCATTGGTTGTAAATTCAATATTCACATAACCACCATACCGACCAATGGCACGTTTCATATTTTCGATACCCATACCATGTTTTTCAGTAGTGGGCTTGGTTGTTTGTATGCGTTCATTTTTGACTACAATCTGATTGACCTTTGTGTTTTTTATTTCTATCCAGATCATATTCTTTTTTCGCAGTATTGAAAACTGTATTTTTGGGGAACAAGTTTCTGCATTGATTTCTTGACAAGCGGCAATTGCATTCTCTATCGGGTTTTCAAATATAGAATACAAATCAGGAAATGATATAAAAGAAAAATCTGCGTATTGAATATCAATGTCAAAAGTAATGTTGGAGGAGGTGCAGTGCAAATGAGCCTGGGATAATATTGCTCTTAATCCGGGTGTAGGAATAAATGCAAAACGGTAATTGTTTTCAATATTATCATACATTTCTTCTGTATATTTTTGAATTTCTTTTTTAACCGGATATCCTGTTTCACCTGAATTGAGCAATTTTTTTAAGCCTTCAATTTGTTTTGTGTAATCATGTGCTAACCCTTTCAGGTTCTCAATAAAGTGATCCTGTTGTTCAATTACTGCACGGTTTAGCTGTTCAAGTCGATTAACATCATCCAATTCTCTCTGAAGTAAATAGCGTTTCCTTAGATTGTTATCTCCAATTATTACAGCTATATTCATTGTTAGAATTCCAAGGAAAATAAGTATACTTTGCCAAGCGATAGCACTATTCTCAAAATTGTAAGTATGATTAAGGCCAAGAATATAGTATATTATAAGCATACTTACTGTAGGAACAATAATAATAACAAGATTTTCCGTAATTTCAATTCCCTTGTTGTGTTGTCTTCTTATAATAGTAAAATAACGTGTTAGCATGATGATAACACTAAAAATGCCGGTTCCAATTGAATTAAAGCCAGCATTTTTTATTGTTTCATTTGCAGTCGTAGCAATATCGCTTTTGTAAAGTGCTGAGTATATAGAGATAGGTATAAACTCACATATAACAATGAGCAGAACTTCTGCGAAAGAGCATAATAATAGAGCTGCTGCATTTCCTTTGAATAGAAGAAAATTAATAATCAACGCACACATTAGCGCCGCTGCGGTATTTAGCTGAGGTATATGAAAAAGATTCACAAAATATAAGCATATGGAAAGACTCAATAGAACAAGGTATGTAATTTCCTTACGTATATTCTGCCGTATATTAAAAAATTGCATTGTAAACCAATAAAATAATATAAAATCCAATGTACACTTTCCAAAAGCTAAGAAAATATCAATCATATCTGCAACCACCTGAAATGAGTTAATTATATGTGTTTATCTGTAGTGCCTTCATAAATGATTCTTTATATGACATACTCAGAGGAATCGCTTTACCATTGACAAGAGTGATTACATCATTTTTAACGCTATCAACCATATTGAGATTAACAATAAAGCTCTTATGAGAGAAT
>JAEYPZ010000102.1:0-117583 GCA_023410275.1 Bacillota bacterium | reverse complement strand
CATCCGAAAACTTCCGCTTTTAACTCCGTTCGACTTGCATGTGTTAAGCACGCCGCCAGCGTTCATCCTGAGCCAGGATCAAACTCTCAAATTAAAGTTTAATCATTTTCAGAATTAACATTGGCTATTCAGAAGCTTGTAATTTATAAATAAATCAAAACTTCAACAAGTTAATTTCCGTAGTCTGTGGTGTTACCCACATACTTTTACTGTTTTAAGGTTGTATCATTTCTGATACTGTTCTTTTATTAAAGATTTCTTACTATCAATTTCTGTTCTTATATAACTAGGAACAAAGACTTGATTTTTTAAATCCTTAAATGAAATTTTAAAGAAAATTTCAGGGTTGTTTCACTGTTCAGTTATCAAGGTTCTTATGCATCAGCGCTAACAAATATGTCTGCTTTTTTATGTCCTTTAGCGCGTCAGCAAAAAGTATTATAGCACCATTATTTATCAATGTCAACACTTTTTTCTATAAAATCTAAATTTTTCATTGCTAATTGATACTCTTTTATTTCAATTACTATATTTCTAATATAATGGTACATTTCGCTACTTTAATCTCCTTATATTTTATTTTTTATAACGTTTATATTTATCTTTGTTTATATTTTAACAGTTAATAGTATTAGGGTAATGAGAAGCCTCTAAAAGAAATTTTATCTTCGTTTATTTTTTACCAACTAATAGTTTATTTGAAAAAGGAAGTCTTTGAATTATATTTTATCTCTCTATACATTTTTGTTCCAGCTTCAGGTTTTCTCACACTTGCTCCCATTGCATACTGCAGACAAGTCTGCAGTACTGCCATAAATAAAGGAGTGTGAAAGCGCTTTTCTTTCACACTTCTGCCTTATCTTATCTCTTTTTAATTCATGCATCTTATAACATTAATTTACGAATTCATATATCTTATAACTTTATAATCATACGGACAAAAAAAGCTGTCAGGTTTTTATCTTATTCCCCTAACAGCTTTGTATTTTAATTATTGTATGCTTTTTACTATTTTTGAATTAAATGTACCGCATATCCCCCTATTTCTTCCTTCAGATATACTGCAGTTCTTTTATTCCCTTTATCATACTTGGAGGTTGCTTCGTCAAAGTGAAATCCGCGGCTTTCAAGATGGTATACCGCTCTTTCAAGATAGTTGGTCGCTATTGCTATATGACCATGATTGCCAAGGTAAGGTGCTTTCATAACTTCGATACCAAGGCCTGCAAAGATTGAGGCATTACCTGTGTTCTTTGCAAAGCCGAAAAGATTCTCAAAGGTGGATGCTATGCCATCTGCTTCTGTTTCATTTTTTGCATTTATACCGATATGCCGCAGTTCAAAGCCTAACATTTTCATTACAGCATCCTTGGTAAGTGCTTTTATTTTATCAAATTCACCGTTATTTATCAGTGTCTCATTTACCATCCAGCTTCCTCCGCAGGCAATGATTTTGGGGAAATCCAGATAGGACAGGATATTCTTTTCAGTTATGCCTCCGGTGGGCATGAATTTCATGTTCACATAGGGTGCTGACATGGCTTTTATCATATTTAGCCCGCCTGCTGCTTCTGCGGGAAAGAATTTTACCACTTCCAGGCCTAATTCAATCGCCTGTTCTATATCACTGGGATTGGAACAGCCGGGAGTCACCGGGATTCCTTTCTCCACACAATATTTTACTACCTTTGGGTTAAGTCCGGGACTTACAATAAATCTGGCTCCGGCATTTACTGCTCTGTCAACCTGCTCGGTGGTTAGTACAGTACCTGCTCCGATTAACATATCAGGAAATTCAGAGGCTATAATATGTATGGCTTCCTCTGCTGCATCCGTACGAAAAGTAACCTCCGCACAGGGAAGTCCTCCTTCAATTAAGGCCTGTGCTAATGGTTTGGCGTCTTCTAATTTGTCTATCTTTACTACCGGTACAATCCCAAGCTTTTGGATTTGTTCTAGTACTTCATGCATCTTTTGCAGCATCCTTTCTCTATAAACTTGTTGTTTATTATCTTTTGTTTTATTTTATAAATTTTATCATATAAAGTATAAGCTATCCTGTACTTTATTTCTCCTATGATACTGAACAATTTCTTGCTTTTTTTATACATTCCATATAAGTTGAATTTTTCCCCATTCCTTAAGCCAGCAGAATCTGGCCCAGGTTTGTGACGAATTTAAGGAGCATATTGTTATTGTACAATACACTTAAAAAGGTATTGCTGTTTATCAATTCAAACATATCCTGTCCGACTTTTGTTCCTGCAAATGCTGTTAGGATAAGAAAGCCAATCCATACAACCACAATTCCCTGTATGAGTCCCGTCAGCAGCCCTGCTGTTTTGTTAAGACCATTTATAACAGGAAGCTTGCTGATTATGTCCAGGGCGAAACAGATTACACCAAGTGCAATGCTGATGATAATAAATACTATGATAAATACCGCAGAATTTATTATCATTCTGCTGATAGATTCACTGACATATTCTTTAAAGCTCTTTACAGCCATTGTTTTGTATACTTCTTTGTTATTATTCTCTACCAAAGACTCTTTCATGGCTTTCGGCATGGGAAGCTTATTAATAAAACTAACTTCGTCCGTAACCTTATTTCCGCTATCCTTAAAATCTATTATTTTGGATATTTTCTTGGTGGTGTAGTCCATGAATTTTTCATTTTGCTGTACTTGTTTGTTTATAACCGGGCTTACCCATACTGTAAGCATAATGGCAATAATTGTTGAGAAGAGGGTAAATACAGTACGGATAAACCCTATTCTCCTTCCATTTATGGTAAACCCTATTAATATAGCCACTACTGCTATTAACAGCCAGTTTACAGGCTCTCCCGAAGCAAATGCTGTCATTTTAGTTTCACCTCATCAATGGTTTGATCATTAATCATTATGAATCTGTTTCTTCCAGGGGCAGGCAATATATTTGCTATTTCTTTATCAAAATGGCAGCTCATTCTAACTTTTCCATTTAATTTATATATCAGCCAGTCACGGCTTGAGGTTAAAAGAAGTTCTTCACCGTTTAAAGAGATGCTGCTGTAGTCAAAATCCGTCTTTTTGTCAAATATAACTTTTCCTTTTAAATTGTATACTACAATCTGATTATCAGTGCTGCTCTCATTATCTCTTAACACAAAGCCTATGTAATTCTCATTGTAAAAAACGTTCTTTATCTGACTTTTCAGGGCATCCTTAAAAAGCAGCTCCGGAGTTTTATCAATGGAATATACTCTGAATTTATCATCACCAAAAGCACAGACTGTGTTATTGTTTATAAATTCCACATCCGGAACCAGGGTTTGTCTAAAATTAGAGGCACCTACAATATTATCAATATAGTTTTTCCCTAAATTACTAAAATTAAAAAAGGTAATTTTATTTGACATATTCCCTTTACTGAAATTCACAAAACTAGTCGCAAGCTTGGTTCCATCAGAAGATATGCTCATATCAACCGGAAAACCATCATCTTTTTCCACCGTTCCCCTGTCTACTAAACGCTTTCCTTCTTTCGAATAATACCGGATAAAGTCTTCTCCTTTACCGCTAAGCAAGACAACTGTAACACCCTGGGAAGCTATGACACTTTTAATTATTGGGTAATCTGTCTGAACGGAAGATTCCTCTCCCTTGGGTCCATATATCTGTAAGAGCTTACTGCCCCTGTCACTGACACAGACATATTCTCCCTTAATGTCCATCTGTGGATCCTTCATCTGATAGGTGTCATTCCAGATTTGATTCCCGCTCTTATCAACCGCCATTATTCCGTCTCTGCTCATACGGATATATCCGCTGCCATAGGCATAATACCTTGCCGACCCTGTGTCTTTTTTCTGGTATGAATGAAGCACCTCATAGCTTGTATATTTTTTATTATTTATCGTATAGTATATCCCACCAATTAATACAGCCGCAACTATCAGAGAAAGCAGCAGTAAAATGACGACCATCTTATGATGCTGGCGTTTTCTGATTTCGTAAATCCTAAGTTCCGGTTTTTCCAATATTACTGCCATAACTGCTTACCTTTCTACATTGCTGTTTTTCCTTTGTTTGTATTATTATAACTTATTTCCGGAATAATAACATCTTTTTTTTTAATGATTTCGCAGGCTCAATCTTGTGTTTGAAAATTGCTTTTTAATTTTCAAACTAAGCCCCATGATTTTCCTTCGTTATCCGTTTCGGGACAAGGTTACAGGAAAGCCATGGGGCTTTCTTCATTTACAATGCTCGGCAATAACTTTGCCTCCTTTAAGGTACTCGAAGCTTTTGACCGGCTAAGATTTTATTTTCATCTTCTATGTTATTCAGTTTCATTATTTCATCCATATAGGTATAGGTTTTATATAGCTTATAGCTGATACTTGCCAGTGAGTCTCCTGCTTTAACAGTATAATATTTTACTGCTGCCAAAGCAGGTGCCGTGTTCTTTTTGTTACCCCCTTTGGATGTGGAACCGTCTTTTGGTGTGGTGTCTTCTTTGGTACCCTCTGTCTTACCCTTATCATTTTTATCCGGAGTTTCATTTGTCTCTGTGGATTTATCCGGGGCTTTTGTCGGCTCCTTCTCTCCGGCTGATTCGGGTTCCTTTGTGGTCTGTGGCTCCGGTGTCACATTTCCGTCTACCTTATCCACTGTTACGGACTGTGAGTCTGTTGACTTTCCGTCATCTGTGGTCTTTCCGCCGCTTTTATCATCTCCGGTATCCTTATTTGTTTTATTGCTTCCATCTTCCTTTGCGGCACCGTTATCCTTACCTGTGTTATCATTGGATGCCACCTGCTGGTCATCCTCTCCCGCTGCCAGATTAAGATTATTGGAGATGGTGCTTAAAGCTGATTCCATCTTCTTCATTTTATCGTAGCTGTCCAGCATGGTAGCTGCTATAACAAGGACAATAATAGCCAGGAGCGAGCTGGCGGCATAAAGAAGCCTTACTACATTCCGGTCTTCCTTTACCTCCTTTTTGTCCTGAATAACACTCCTTATCTTTTTTGTTGTCTGGTCATTGTAAATAGCTTCTTCCCTTGTTATTGTGTCTTCCTTATACTCTATCATATAATTTTGCATTTCTTCATTTTTTTCATAATAGATGTAAAATCCCAGCTGTTTTATGAGCTGGTTATTTTCACAGAAATAAAAAGACTCTTCTCTTTCCATACTGTCCATCTTCAGTAAGACTTTATCGCTTCCCGAGAAGTTATCCATATGGACTTTTCTTATCTTATCATTGCTTTCCAGATAAAAGCCCGGCCCTATCAACGCCCAGCCTACAATTTCCACGTCGGTAAAATACTTCTTTATATTTTCATAGACACTTGTCCAACCGTCATCTGTCAGTGTCATACCGGCACCAAAGTCGGTATTCCCCATTGCTACCGCTCCTTTGATGAAAACATTCCTGGCTTCTTCTGTTTTTACGCAGTAGCCTAAAAATACCGCAACCCTTAATTCTCCCGGATCGGTATCCGCAAGCTGTTTTATGAAGGTCATTACATAGTCTTCCACATAAATGGTTCTTCCATGGTATAAGACATTTCCCACCTGTCTGATATTTTTAGGCATCTTTATGGTTACGGCATTACCGTTTGTCTGTCCTTTCTGGTATGTATTGTTGTCCATTATCAAATCCTCCTGACACTTGTTACTCTGATTTTTATTTTTTATGGTAGCACAGAAGAATTAATAATTATGTCAAAACAAACTCAGTAATTTATAAATATTACCTTTTTTATTAGTATTATTTCTCTTATTTTTTCTCTTCTTTACGATTGTCCACCGAAACCTTACACATATTTGCAGTATTTGCAAGGGGGTTGTTGAAAATTAGTTTGTTAATTATTTCTAATTCCTGACTAAATCATATTTTAAAGGTAATACTTTTGTTAAGTAAGAATAAGGTATAGTGTACGAGTTAATAGGAGGTTCTGATGAACAAAGAATTGGATATAGAGAGGAAATTATATTATTTCAATACAAAGGAACGATATTCCGTTTATGATTTCAGCAGCAGACTGCAAAACATGATACAGACCAAGCCCAGTAAAAACCGTCCTCTGGTTTTTCTTTGTATCGGTTCTGACCGGGCAACCGGTGATTGTCTGGGACCGATTGTAGGATACAAGCTATCCAAAATGAAGCAATACAACATGGCACTCTATGGAACCCTGGAGCAGCCTGTTCATGCTAAGAATCTGGGCGAGACCATAGATTATATCCAGGTTCATCATCCAAATGCTTTTGTAATTGCTGTAGATGCCTCCTTGGGAAAATCCAGCCATATCGGCTACATCACTCTCGGTGAAGGACCTCTGCTCCCCGGTGCCGGCGTTGACAAGGATCTTCCTCCTGTCGGCGATATTTTTATTACCGGAATTGTTAATTTTTCGGGCATGCTTGACCATATGCTGCTGCAGACTACAAGACTTAATGTGGTCATGGCATTGGCCGATTATATCTGTACCGGTATTAATTATTGCTTTTATCAGCTTACAAAGGATTAGATTGAAATTAAAAAATCGGTGTAACATAAAGCAGAGAAAATCTCTCTGTTATGCTGCACCGATTTTAATTTATCTTAATGCTGTGATACTGTGGTTTCCGTCTGCTCTGTTCTGTAGCAGGTTATGGCTTCCGATATGGTAGCTATATTTTTTTCCTGCATAAGCTGAATGAGTGCATCCAGTTTTTCCTTTGTTAAAAATTCTTTTCCTATATATGCCTCATATTCGGAGGCTATTTCAAGGGAAAGATTTTTTATTGATTCCTGCACCTCTTTGATGTCGCTATAAGCTTTTGCATATTCTGTCTTAAGCCCCAGCAGTTCTTCCTGATGCTGCTGGTTAATTTCTTCCCTGATTACATTACGGGTAGAATTCTCAAAGGTACTTAAGGCCTCTTTCTTTCCGGCGTTTACTTTTACAAGCTCCTGCTCCAGCTCTTCCAATTCCCTGTCAAAGTCCTCCAAATCATAGGTGCTCTCGTCCTTATCCTTTAAGATGCCCTTTTTGATGTTTTTAATCGCTCTGCGTGTCAGCCTCATCTGCCTTCTAATTTTCTGTACCTGGGCAAAGGTATTCTGATGCCTGTTTTTGATGTTATTTTCAATCATCAGATAGATTCCGCCAAATACAAATACTATTAGTGCATATAGTAAGAAAAGGTATAACAGCTTTTCCACCGGCAGCACCATAGTATAGATAAAATAAGGCAATGCCAGAAGCAATAAAGCCACTGTCAGTATGATTATCAGAAAATCCACCGGCTTGCCGGGAAAGAATAAGGCATAGAATAAACGGTTATGAAACACCAAAGGTATTTTATCGCTTTTGTACAAGTCCCGTATTTCAAGGTTGAACAAACGATATTCTTCTTTGGTTCCAGCCGTTTCATTGTCGATTCTTTCGTTAACCTTTTCTGTTTTTGACTTCATCTTTCTATTTTTGATTTTTTTTATCTGCTGTCTGGTAAGGTCAAGCTGTGCATCATAGGTCTTTTCGATTTCCTCTTTCCGCTGTCTTAGAGTGGTTCCGATTTCGTCCGCAATATCCTTTTCCATCCCCTTGATGCTCTTTTCAAGCCTGGCCTCCTGTAGTTCAAGGCCTTCATTCTGGTTCTGGCAAGCAGTTAAATCCGCTAACTTCTGTTTGACAGCTTCCAGTTCTTTTATACCGCCGGATAATATATTGCCTTGCATCAATTTCACTCCCTTTGCATGGTTTCATTTATTTTTGATTTTACCCGATTACCCTACAAAGGTCAATCCTTTTAGACAAAATACACGGGGTGAAACCTTGAAAAATCCCCATGGATTTATTAAATACTTTTCCATATTTTATATTATAAATTTTCCAACTACTGACTCTAATTTTACGGCAAGATCATCCATTACCTTACTGGAATCTGCCATTTCCTCCAGGGATGCTGTCTGTTCTTCCATGGCTGCGGACAGCTCTTCGGTGGATGCGGAATCTTCCTCGGCAATTGCTGAGAGGCTTTCCATTGTTTCGATAATTCCCAACTTGACCTGTTCCATATCGGCACCGCTCTTATTCAGCTCTTCGACCGCATCATTTGCCTTTATAATCGCTTTTGCTATTCCTTCAAAGCTCTTTTCGTTGTTATCCACACTTTGTGTCTGATCCTTTATGGCAGCTCCCATCTTTTCAATTGTCAGCACGGCACCTTTGGTATTTTTTTGCAGTTCCTCAACTATCTTATCTATTTCATTGGTGGAAGCGGAAGACTGCTCTGCCAGCTTTCGGATTTCCTCCGCCACTACTGCAAAACCTTTTCCGGCTTCTCCTGCCCTTGCTGCCTCAATTGCCGCATTCAGTGCAAGAAGATTGGTCTGTTCTGCAATCTGAGTAATGACTTCACTGGCCTGTCCGATAAGCTCGGCACTATGGTTGGTTTTTTCTATCACTTCTTTGATTTCTTCGGCAGCAACATTATTTTCGGTAGTCTTAATCCGAAGAACCCGCACTGTCTCGTTGCCTTCTTCCAACAAGGTGATTACCTTCTTAGTTGCTTTGTCCAAGGTCTTAAAGCTGCTCTGGTTCTTCTCAATTGCATCACCCAGCTCCTGGGTCTTCACGCTTCCCTCCTGGGTATGCTCTGCATGATTGGCTGCTGCTTTCGCCAGCTCTTCTATTGTTGTTGACATCTCCTGGGAGGATGCTGCCGATTCTTCTGACATAGCAGCCATTCTGCCTGCCGTGTCAGTCAATTGCCCGGAAGCCCCTTTTAATTCCATTACAATTCCACGAAAGCTTTCCGTTATATTTTGAAGGGCCGCTGCAAGCATGCCAATTTCATCTTTTCTCTTAAAAAACTTCTCATTCATATCAGAGCTGGCGGAAATCTCAAGCTTTGCAATCTTTTCTGACTGCCTGACTATTTTTGTAATAGGCGCCGCAATACTATTGCCCACCATAATGGTAATAACGATACCAATACTTAATGCTACGATAAAAACCATCGCTATTACTGCCATAAGGCCGTCAACCCTGGACAAGGCCTCATTCTTATCCGCTGTCACTACATAATACCAGCTTGTATTGGGTATCGGAGCATAACTGGAATATAATTGCTGCCCCTTATATGTATATTCATAGGTGCCCTGCTTTTCCTTTAATATCCTCTTAAACAGGTTTGCAACGGAAGTCAGGCTTTTATCGCTTTCTACCTGCTTGATAGGGTTAAACATATTGGTAACGAGTTTTTTATCCCGATGTGCTATAGTCGTTCCTTCTCCGTTTATAATATACCCATACCCCTTCTTCCCGTATCCCATGTCACTGATCATATTACTGAGCCTGTTGGCGTCACTTCTTGCCAGTACAAGCCCTTGCAGAGCATTATCCCTGTATACGGGAGCGGCTATTATAATAACCGGCTCCTTGGTAACCTTACTGATTATTACATCGGAAACTACTGTTTTTCCTTTCAATGCTTCTTTGATGTATTCTCGGTCCGAAAGATCTGCCTGGGAGTCATCCGTATATTGAGCGATTCCGCTCTTGCTTACTATTCCCAGTTCAAGAAAGTCTGTTTTTTTCAGGTATTCCAGCAATACGGGCTTTTGTAAAAGGAATGACATGCTTTGCACATAGGTCTGGCCGGCAATATCCTCTACTATAAGCTTCTCATTCTCCAACCTGCTCTCGACAAGTTTGGCATCATCGTCTACCAACGTACTTATCCCCTGCTTAACCTGTCCGCGTAAATTTGCTCTGGCAGTCTGGATCGATATCAGTGCCAGGCTTCCTGCCACCAGTATCAGGATGGCTAGATAGTTTACCAATAGCTTTGTCTTAATCGTTTTCATGCAGTTATCCTCTCCTCAAAACGTCTTTTCTACAAAAAGCATTGCTTTTCTACATTTTAACAGTTCATTACATGAAATACCATGTTAATCCTGCTTAATTTCCGTATAAATCCTGCTTTTTATCCTTTTCAAATGAACTTTGGAATGGAATTTTTAAACATAATTGGTTACTTATTTTTTGATTTTATTAATAATTTTTCTAATCTCTTAAGTATTTTTCACTTATTCTTAATAGTTTATCCAAATTTAAGACACATTTATCCTTTATGATATATACAGAAGTCAAGGGAATCCCTCTCCCTTGTTCATATAGATAATGCTTTTTCATTAAGCCACAGTTTACTGACCTTCCCCTCAAGCAGCAAACCTGTGGCTTTCCCCCTTTTTATGGGACATTCATTTGTTTTTATTGCGGTTCCTTTATCAGTTCCAAATTTCCTGACAGTCTGTTATGTCAGGGTTTTTTTTGCAGCGGGCAGAAGGCTTATACATATCTTAAGAAGTTTATCCGCATATTAGTAAAAACCATAGAACTTTACATGGAATCGTGGTAAGATATTGATACAGATTTCTTCACAAGGAGATAAATTTCATGAAAAATAAGATTGTTAGTGCTCTTCTGATAGCAATTGTTTTTACCCTGGCTGTAATTCCATCCTCCCAAGTCCAGGCAAAAGTACAGGATTTCTCTGATATCAATATAGAGTTAACTCTTCCTGATGACACCATTGTGCTGACAAAGAATACCCCTGCTACGGACAAGGGCTGGGTAAGTGCAGGTATTGCAGACATTAAAAGCGAAAAGGATAACATGAGTAAAATGGGCGTAAAGGCCGTTTTCTATGATCCTAAAACAAAGTCTTTAATCAGGTTCCTCCAGAAACAGTCAAGCCAGACAAGCAAAATATTTAACCTGTCTTTGCTTTCGGAGAAAGAAAAGACGGATTTTTTTAACAGCCTTTTGGCTACAAAGGATGAAAATACAAAGACAGCAATTGAAGAATATCCGCAAAAGGAAGCTGTTTTTTTCCGTTACAGCCTTGAAGTGAATAAAGATAACAGTAACATGACGGAGTTAGTCTATGGAACAATCGTAAACGGATATACCTTTTCTTTTGATATCTACCAGAGTACGAAATCCGCTCCTATTGATGAGACTTTTATGAAAATGCTGGTTGACGGCACTCATTTCACAAAATTTCTCGATAAAGCGGAAGTAGAAAGAGAAGTTAAAAATAGTATTATCCGTGCTTTGGTGGAATTTGTCGTATTGATTGTTCTGATTATCATATGGATTGTATACCGGAAAAGAAAGAACAAAAAGCAAAAGCAGCTAAAGGATGTAAAGGGAGCTGCTCTGTCCAAATTCTATGCTGCTAAAAAGGAAAGAGAAGAACAAAACATTAAAGAACAAACTCTTTTTACCAACCGTACCAAATATACAGAACAGATTATTAAAGATTTTTGCTATTACAACCGGTTTTTAAAGCGAATCGTTACCTGGGTTATCATGGCGGTGCTTTCCCTGGTCGTTCTGGTACTGTTATCCCAGTCAAAAGCCGGATTTTTAGGCTGTATTGTGGCAATCATCCTTATTTTTATCTTTGTATATTATCAGGGCGTCAGTGTTGAGAAATTAGTTGAACGTACAGTGAAATCCTATGATAAAAGCAAGGGAATGGAGGCTGTATATACCTTTTACGAAGACTATTTCACCGTATCCGGCATACAGTATATCTCTGCTTTCCCTTATCTGCAGATTACTGAAATGAAGCAGTATAAGGACTTGATCTATATTTATCTCGGACCGGATAAAGCCTTCTATCTGAATAAGGACGGCTTTGACAAAGGCTCGGAGGACTTTATTAAATTTATGGATACTGCTATAAAAGCAAATTAACCGGAAGGGAGCCCTGAGGCTCCCTTTTTTTATCACTAATTACATACATAAAGCTTTCCCGAAAGGCTTTCAATCCTTTGTACAGATACCAGTTATCAAAGCCAAAAATTCAATGCAATTTTTAAACTATACCCGCCATATTGTGGTATAATATAAAGTGACATTATCTATGAGAAAGAAATTTTATTATTCGAGGTTATCCTATGAAAACAGCCAATAAATTAGTATCTCTGTTATTAGCCATTATTCTGCTGTTTACTGCTTTTCCTGGTAAAATCTATGCAGGTAATCTCAGTACGGCAGCCAGGGACTGGTATTATACGAAAAGCCAAAACCGTAAAACTCCCGTTGTTTCCGAGGAAGTCAAGGATTTGCTTAAGAAATACGATGCTTACTATGTTGGCAATACCAAAAAGAAGATAATATACCTGACCTTTGATCTTGGATATGAAAACGGATATACTGCTGATATTCTAGATGTGCTGAAGAAGCATGATATGAAAGCCTCTTTCTTTGTCTGTAAGGCATTTATCGACCAGAACCCAAAAGGCCTTAAGCGGATGATAAAGGAAGGGCATGTTGTAGGAAACCATACTGTTAACCATATTTCCTTCTATAAGCTGTCGGACAGTAAATTGAAAAGTGAACTAAACGGTGTGGAACAGGCTTATGAAAAGGTCATGGGAGAAAAGATGACTAAAATTGTACGGCCACCTTCCGGCAGTTACAGTGAAAAATCCCTGGCAGCCCTCCGGAAGCTGGGGTATAAAACCTTCTTTTGGAGCATTGCCCTGCCAAACGACTGGAACCTCTCGAATCAGCCTACTAAGGAATCAGCCCTGCAGCTATTTAAAGTACAGCGCCATAAAGGGGCTATTGTATTGCTTCATGGTGTATCTCCCGCGGTAGCCGGTAACCTGGATACCATGCTGACCCAGCTGGAGGATGCCGGGTACCAATTCGGACTTGTTACGGACATACCCACAGCAGCTGATACTACGGCAGCTGATACTACGGCAACTGATACCACAGTATCTAAACCATAGCATCTGATACCGCTTATATTCTCTCTTCATAAAAGTGTCATGGTTTACTGCCTCTGCATACCATGGCACTTTTACTCTAAAAAAACACTCGCTCAATAATATCCCCGAAAGCCCTTTTATACCATGTCGACTTCCATTCCGATATCTGATAAAATAGGTTTCATAAAAATCAACTGAAGGATGGAGAAGGATGCAGAAAAAACAAATACTTGTTATTGATGATGACACCGATTTGTCCTATATTATCAGTGATATGCTGGAGGACTACGGATACAGCGTTAGTAAAGAATGAAAAAACAGCGGATGTGGTTTCCATGCTGAATAAAAAATTCCCTACTCTTTTAAAAGCCAGGGCTTCCGAGGAGGATGAAGGAATCGATAATATGATACAGCTTGCTTTAAATATGATTGCAATTACTATACCGTATCCATCCTGGTTATCCTTGTTATTGTAAATATGGTCTGCGGTAAGGTCTTCCTGAAGGAAAAGAAGGATATCGGAATTTACAAGGCTTTAGGCTTTACCACCAAAAGGCTGCGTCTGCAGTTCGCCCTTCGGTTTCTCCTTGTTTCCGCCCTGGGAAGTGCCGCCGGTGTCTTACTATGTATACTGCTTAATAACCGGATGCTGAGTCTGCTTCTGCGTACTGTGGGTATCACGAATTTCATAACGGAATACAGTGCTTTCACCCTTCTGTTACCAATCGTATTAATCTGTTCCTGCTTCTTTCTCTTCTCCTACTTTACTTCAAAGAAGGTAAAAAGCGTTGAGATAAGAGAACTTATAACCGAATAACCTGCTGTTACTCAGCGGGCTTCTTCAGCAGATTTTTCGGGGCACTTTCAAATACGGCAGCAATTAAATTTGCCAGCTCCTCCGGTGTTTCCTTCATGCCGCCCCTCAGCCATTCGCCTATGATGCTTGTCTGGATACCGGCAATAATGGCGACCATATAGCGCTGAGGGGTCCTGAGATGTGTATCCATATTATTTTGATTCATTAAATCCTTCATCATCTCAGTCATTTTATGAAGGAACCTGGGGTCTCCGCCTTCCTTTATCATAAGTGAAAAAAAGCGGGAATTATCACTGATATACTGGTACACCGCAATAAGAATTGCAATTGGCTTGCTGTCGGCAAGCCCTTTTGTTCTCATAATTTCAAAGGGCATTTCCTTTACAATATCCTTTACTCCGAGTAAGGTTTCATCTTCGATACTATTGAGCAAATCAAATTTATCGGTATAATGCAGGTAAAAGGTATTTCTGCTGATAAATGCCTTCTTCGTAATTCCCTCTACGGTTATCTTTGCAAAACCAACCTCTTCCATCAGTTCTAAAAATGCATTCTTAATCATCTGCCTGGTACGTACTACTCTTAAATCCGTATGGTTACCCAAAGTAATCACCTCCTGTAAATAATGAACAGTTTCAATCAAAATGACTATTGCCAATTAATGTACAGGTGTATTATAATATGCCCAGAAAGAAAAATCAAATACTTTTGAAAAGAGGCGCTTATGGACATTACAGGCACAAATATTTGTAAAAGCTTTCACAATAAACCTATTATCAAAAATATATCTGTTTCCATTTCATCAGGAGAAATTATCGGCCTGCTAGGTCCCAGCGGAGCGGGAAAGACCACTTTAATCCGCCTGCTTATCGGGGCCATACCGGCGGACGAAGGAGAAATCCGCTATGGGGAAACATTGATACCCAATCTGAAGCTCTTAAAGAAAATCGGTTTTATGCCTCAGAATGATGCAATTTATGAGGATTTATCCGGCAAGGATAACCTTTCCTTCTTTGCCGAGCTTTATGGTATGGGAAAAAAGGAATATGCCGGACGCATTGAGGAGGTATTAGAGCTTGTCGACCTGGGGGTGGATTCCAATAAACCGGTCAGGGAATATTCCGGCGGGATGAAGAAAAGATTGTCCCTGGCTGCCGCGCTGCTCCATGAGCCGGAAGTGTTACTGTTGGACGAACCTACGGTAGGCATTGACCCGGTACTGCGAAAGGCTGTCTGGATACAGCTTAAGAAGTTAAAGGAACAGGGGAAAACAATCATTGTGTCAACCCATGTTATGGACGAGGTGACAGAATGTGATAAGGCCGCACTTATCTATCAGGGAGAGCTTATACAGTATGACACAGTCGCAAATCTTTTATCCCTTACTGAGTCCCATAAAATAGAGGAGTTGTTCTTTATGGCAGCAAAAAAGAAAGGCGGTGAAGCAGAATGATAAGCCTTGCCAAACGAGTGATACGCCAAATCCTGGGGGATAAGCGTACCTTGATGTTGATGATATTTGCCCCTTTATTGATTTTCACCCTTATTTACCTGCTGCTTGGAGATTCTGCCTATAAACCGACTATTGCAGTCAATGAAGATAAGCTGCCGGAAGCTCTGGTAACTGCCTTAAAGGAGCAGGATGCTGATATTATCAATGTAACAGACGCCGACTCCGACCCGGATAGCTATCTGAAAGAAAACAAAGAGGTGGATGCCCTGTTTACCATGTCAAAGTCCGGTTCAAGCATCACAATGTACGAAGCCTCCAGCAAGAGCGGAGAAGCGATGCAAGCCATCCGTAAGGCTCTGGAGACCCTTAACCCTGCTATGAAAATGGATACCCGCTATATTTACGGCGTAGAAAATGAATCCACCTTCCAGACCATGGGTTATATATTCCTGGGCGTGATTTCCTTTTTCTTTATTTTTATTATATCCGGCATGGCACTGGTAAGAGAGCGCAACAGCGGAACCCTGGAGCGGATGCTCATGACGCCGATTAAGAGAAAAAGCATTATCTATGGTTATACCATGGGATACGGATTATTTGCCATCCTGCAAACGGTCATACTGGTCCTGTTCAGCCTTTATGTCCTTGACCTGAACAGTGAAGGTAATACCCTTTGGGTAATATCCATCATGCTGCTTCTTGCCATAGCGGCAGTGGCTTCCGGTGAATTTATCTCCATATTTGCCAATTCCGAATTCCAGGTAGTACAGTTTATTCCCATTATCATTATTCCCCAGATATTCTTTTCGGGGCTGATACCACTGGATACACTGCCTTACCATCTTGGTGTCCTAAGCTATATCATGCCTATATATTATGGCTGCTCTGCTATTAAAAAGGTAATGATATACGGAAGCGGATTAAGCGGAATCTGGCTGTTCCTGCTTGCTCTTATACTATATATCCTTCTGCTTAGCACCTTTAATACCATAGTATTGAAGAAATACAGACGGTTATAATAAGGGCTGTGAAGAAGGTATCCCTGCCAAAGGATGCATTCCGTTTAATTAGGGCTCTGGCAAATATCTGCCGCTTAAGTGTCAGCCATTTCCGTAGAATATTTGATAAAGGAATAGGCTCAGCGCTTTTTATATTAACTTCAGCAAAAAACTGCCGCCAACAGCTCCTGTTCCAGACTGTTGGCGGCAGTTTTTTAATCCAAATGAAAGACCATAGCTAAGTCTGTGGTCACAGGACTGTTATCTTCATTGGTTTCCATGATATCCGCCATATAATCCCACCATTTACGGACTACTTCCGTATTTGCACTTTCATTCCATAAATCCTCGTTCTCGATTTCAAGCGTTCCGAATAACGTTCCGGTTTCCCTGTCCAGAAATATCGTATAATTTTTACCGCCATAAGAATGTATTGTTTCTACCATTTCCGGCCAGATTTCATTATGCCGTCTTTCATATTCCTCTTCCTGTCCCGGATATAATTTCATTTTAAATCCTTTTATCATCTAATTCTCCTCCTTTCGTTGCTTCTTTTGTGGATATCCAGTCTTTGATTTGATATCCTGCATCTATAGCCAACGTTTATAATTAAACCAATTCTATCTGTTCAAGATATGCGTTGGTTACTTCTTTCATGCTCTGACGAAGTACATACTTTCATTGTTACTTGCAGAAACGGCTAACAGCTCTTTTAATTCCGCCTGTTTCCCTAGCTGGATGTCAGCTTCCATTCAAAAATCTCATTTCGGTCACAGTAGAGCCTTTCTCCGTCCGTCGTAAGCCTGGCTGCCTGGATTGCCGTGAGCATCTGTCTGGAATCCGGTGCCTCTTCCCTTATCTCATTTTCATAAGGATGGCAGAAATAAAAAATATATGCTTCCTCTCCCATATTTACCTCGTTTCTGCTGATTTTGACTTGTAAGCCTTGTGCGCTCAGGGCTGGATTGACATGTCCTCTATAGTTTAAGACCATATTACTACCAGGTAAATGTCATTTCCAATCAATTATCATAGATTATTTTTCATTTTCAACCTAAATTGAAAGGAATGGCAACTGACGTTTATAGCTTAGAACTTATCCAAATGGTTTTGTAAGGAATCCACCAATTTTCCGATATGTACTCCATCTACAAAGGAATGATGTACCTGAACAGAAAATGGAAGTATCTTCCTGCCGTCTCTGTCAAAATATTTTCCCCAGTCAAATAAAGGCGTGGCATTATCTTTTTTGCCGGAGTTGGTGTGTGAAATATGCGTATACGATACCCACGGCATAGGCGAAAACTGAAATATGTCGTTACCCAAAGGTCCGGTAAAATACTCTTTTTGAGCTGCAGCCTTTTGAGCTGCCACAGAAACATAACTTTCCAATGTGTCTTGTATTTCAACATTAACAACCTTAAAGAGTTCTGTATTCTTGTCCAGATAGGTAAAAGCTGTGTTTATTTTATCATAAAGTACAATCTGACCGTTAAGAAAGCGGTACCTAAATTCTTCAATATCATTTGCACATTTTGTGGTGATGAAGATAAGAGAAAATGTAAAAGATAATTTTTTTTCTCTTATTTTTTCCAAGAAATTGGTTATATCCAATTCGAAGGTAACACAATAGGCGGGCTCTATACTGTTCCTAAATATTTGACAGTGCAAAGCCCTTTTCCATTTGGTTTCATCAATTACCCTATAATTATTTCCCATAATATTTATCGCCCTTTCTTGACCAGCTATATGAAGTAACCTGCACTCTATTTCATAATTATATTATACAATATTTTCCTTGGCTTCACAATGTAAATGCACTTCGGGCCAACTCTTCGAGGTGTTTACAAACCCCCTTTAAAAATAGGAGCGGTATAAAATTGCATGTTTTCAGCTCTGCGTGGGTAAAACAGCGTAAAAAAGAACGCCTTTTGGCGTTATCCCAGACACTTTACCATACGTTTTAAGTTTAAGGCGGTTGCCGATAAGAGACAGTGATCTCTCGCCGCCTCTATTCCCCGCCTAAACAGCCGTTTTAAGTTATGCATCCATTTCTGAACTGCAAAGCTTCCCTCACATCAGATTTGACGCAACTTCAGGATGTGCTTATGAGTGGGGGTTCCATCCTTTTCTCTCTGTCATCTTACCGCCTCCTCAAAGATATTGACCCGTATCGTTCGGCAGATGTTGTAATGCTCCCGCTCAAGACTCCGCAGCGTCAGTTTCTTTCCCGCAGGGCAAATAAACCAATCTTTTTCTTTCTCATACATAAAAGCTTCGCGGGTAAATGCAACCTTGTAATTCACTCCGGCTGTTGTTCCCGGTGTAAACAATTGAATGCCCATATCCTCCATAGCCTGGTAAATCAGGCTGGTACCATAGGCGCTGTCAGCACCTGCTTCCTTGATATCCAGTCCCAACTCTATGAAGAACCTTGTATACTTCGGTCAAAAGAAATATAATAAATATATTGGAGGTAGAGATATGAATTATATAACAACAAAAGAAGCTGCCGTCAAATGGGGAATTTCCGATAGAATGGTACTTTATCATTGCACCTCCGGCCGAATTGACGGAGCGATAAAAATGGGAAATACATGGCTTATTCCTAAAGAGGCCGTCAAGCCAGAAGATAAGAGATACAGGAGGGAAAGCCGTGCAAAATAGAGTTTTGATTATCGATGATGACATGGGATTATGTCAATTACTGAAAAAATGTGTAGAGAAAGAGAATATCGCTGCGGAACTTGCGCATACCGGAACAGATGGCTTAAAGTTAGCATTACAGGGCAATTATCAACTGATTGTCTTGGACGTTATGCTCCCTGAAATGGATGGTTTTCATATTCTTGAAAGAATTAGAAGTGTTAGCGCCGTCCCAGTGCTAATGCTTACGGCAAAAACAGCAAGCACCGACAAAATAAACGGCCTTCGTTCCGGTGCCGATGACTATCTGACAAAACCTTTCGACGTGGAAGAATTTATTGCCCGCGTTTTATCTTTAATTCGCAGATATACAATCTTAAACAACAGTGCCAGTGAAGAACTTCATCGGCTCTCCTTTCAGAAGCTTACTATCGACTTGGACACCCGAATTGTTCAAATTGAAGATGGGCAAGTTGAGCTCCACGCAAAGGAGTTTGACATTCTCTGCTACCTTGCCAGAAACCAAGGCAGAATTTTAACCAAACAGCAAATATATGAAGAAATATGGCAGGAGCCATATGCCTATGATGACAATAATATCATGGGATATATCAGCAAATTGCGAAAACAGATAGAGCCTGACCCGAATAATCCAACCTATATTCAAACAGTGAAAGGCGTAGGCTACCGCTTTAGCCGGGAGGTGTAAAATGGATGGAGTCTATGTGAAGCTTCCGTTGCTTGTGGCTGTGGTTGCAGTTGCCGTTATCGCTGTTATTTATACCCTGCTGCTTTCCCGAAAAATGCACAATGTCAAGTTGAAATTGAATGATATTTCGGAAACACTGGGCGACATTGCACAAGGCAACAGCAATCGAAAAATTTTAGCAAAACCCAGTGATATGACTTCTGTGATCTGTTATAAAATGAATGATATTGTTATTGAGTTTCGGGAACAGGTCATTGACTTAAAAAGAGCGGAGAAAACCAACAGTCAATTGATGACAAGTCTTTCCCATGATGTGCGTACTCCGCTGACAACTCTGATTGGATATTTGGACGCGGCACAAAAAGGCATTGTAGCTGGTACGGAACGGGAAGAATATATAGAAAATGCCCGATTGAGGGCACATGATATGAAAGACTATGTAGATGTGCTGTTTGAATGGTTTAAATTGAATTCCAATGAAGAAACCTATACTATTCGAGAAGTAGAGCTTGCGGAACTTACCAGAAGCTTACTGAAAGACTGGGTTCCAATTTTTGAGAACAATCGACTTGATTTCGACATAGAAATCCCGGAAAAACGCATCAAGGTCAATTTAGATACAGATGCCTATACCCGTATTATAAATAACCTAATTCAGAATGTAATCTCCCATAGTCGGGCAACTCACATCAAAATCAAGATTTCTCTCCTTACTGTTGGTGTAATGATTTCTGTTGCAGACGATGGTAAGGGAATTTCCAAGCAGAATCTGCCGCATGTTTTTGAGCGGCTTTATAAATGTGATACGGCACGTTCTGAAAAAGGAAGTGGCTTAGGGCTGTCCATAGTGCAGCAGCTTGTGGAAAAGATGGGAGGTTCGATTTCAGTCCAAAGCGAACCATATCAACGAACAGAATTTATCATACGATTTCCACTGGTTGACGAAAGAACCTGCTGAAAGGCAGGTTTTTTACTTCTCTTGTAAGATTCAAGGTTAATTCAAGGTTCGTGCAAGGTTCATGCAAGGTTGAGGGGATAAAATCAGATTTATAAAAATATAGGAGGACTTTAAATCTTGAGTGATTTTGTAATTGAAACAAATAATTTGACAAAGCAGTATGGTGAACAAAAGAGTGTTGCCAATTTAAGTATCCATGCGAAGAAAGGCAGAATTTACGGTCTATTAGGACGCAACGGGGCAGGAAAAACTACCACAATGAAAATGCTGCTGGGGCTGACAAGTCCTACATCTGGCGAAGTATGTATTTTCGGGAAAAATATGCGTACGAATGAAAAGAAAATTCTTTCCCGAATTGGCAACCTGATTGAATCACCGGGCTTTTATCCTAACCTCACTGGCACGGAAAACCTTAAGATTATGGCGAGGCTCCGTGGAGTACCGGGCAGTAATGCCATTAAAAACGCATTGGATGTGGTGGGACTGCCTTATAAGGATAAAAAACTGTTTTCACAGTATTCGCTTGGTATGAAGCAGCGGCTTGGTATTGCAAATGCTATTTTACATGATCCGGAGCTTTTGATCTTGGACGAGCCTATCAACGGACTTGATCCCATCGGTATAGTGGAAGTCCGTGATTTCATAAAGCGACTTAGTACGGAACAAGGTAAAACTATTTTAATTTCCAGCCATATTTTGTCCGAAATGGCTTTGCTGGCAGACGATATTGGCATTATTGATCATGGTGCTTTGCTGGAAGAAGAAAGCTTGGAAGAATTAGAGAAAAAGAACAGCAGATATGTTCATTTCATCGTTACGGACACATCTCAGGCTTCCAGGATTTTAGAGGTCGACTTTCATACATCCAATTTTCATATCGACGATGACAATAATTTGCGGCTTTACGATACGGAGATAGAAGTAGCCGCTATTACCCGTAGATGGATTGAAAGCGGCCTCAATATATCAGAAGCGCATACCCAAAATGATACCTTAGAGGACTATTTCAGACATGTCACCGGAGGTGAGGGAATTGCTTGATTTAATTATTTGCGAATTTGCCAAAATCAAACGGCAGAAGTTTATTTTATTTTGTATGTTAGCGGCCTGCCTTTTTCCTATGCCCCTGACTGCATTAGCAGTAAAAGACAGTCTGCGTTTTGAACAGCTTTTTAAGATGATCGTTGTGTTCGGAGATTTTCTCCTTTTGCCATGTGTACTGAGTATAGTGGCAAGCATTCTGTTCTTCATGGAAAGAGACCGTGACATGTTAAAAAACCTGATGACTGTACCGGTCTCCAAAACCAAACTTGTTGCAGCAAAATTGTCCGTGCTTTTGATTGTTTCCGTATTATATTCCATCGCTGGCTTAGGAGCTACAATCATCGGGGGACTAGTAGTAGGTGCTGTAGAAGGAGTTGCTTTTAAGTTAGGACTAAGTGCCATCCTTGGCATTATGCTGTTTGTTTCAGTCCTACCCGTGGTTATTCTCATTGTCTATTTCAACAAAAGCTATATTTTTTCTATTATCATTGCCTTCATATATTCAATTTTGAATTTTAGCATAATGCTTAATATGATGAATTTTGCCCCTGACAATGTTCTTATTAACGTATTGCCTGGTCCGGTCATTATGCGCTGGTGGATGTCCACTTGGAACGGGCTTACCGCGGAATATCTTGCAATAAGAAAACCATATTTGCTTTCCACTCCTGTTTGTTCAGGCATACTGTTCTTAATAGCGGTGATATCAGTTTTGCTGATTTCATTCATATTTAAAAAGCAAGAAGATTAGGAGGGAACTATGATTAATATAATTATCACAGAATTTCAAAAGCTTAAGCGCTACAGCATTCTTTGGGTCGGCATTGTAGCCGTGTTGTTTTCTGCACTTTTAGCCGTTTTTCAGCAGAGCAGCAGTAATGAAATAATGCAGTATGAAAGTTATACAAACAGCGTCATATGGAATAACTTCAGCATGGCTTTTCCGTTTATGATTGTTCTGATCGGAGGCTATATCATAAACCGTGAGTATGTGGATCATACATTGAAAAATATGTTGACTGTACCGATTCCATTTCGTAAATTATTGGCGGGAAAAATGATTACAGTTGGCCTTGTTACTGTATTGTACGGTTTTTTTAGCTTTTTATGTACATTTGCCTTAGGTGCGCTGTTCTGCCATGAAGATATGTCTCCGGTTCTTGTAATGAAATCGTTTTTTCAACTCGTTGGATTAGGACTTTGCTGTTATCTGGCCGTGTTGCCTATCATTTTATTTTTTAGCAGAAAACAAAACGGCTTTCTTGCCGGAACTGGATTAGCATTTGTTTACGGTTTCTGTGGCATTTTTATCGCAGGCAGAGCATTGACTGATTACTATCCTATTACCGCTGGCCTTGGGATTATCAAGTTTACGGGAGATAGCACACTCACGTTTAATCTTTCTGTAGAAATCGGTGTCCTACTCATTATGGTAGCACTATCAATCGTTATGTTGCTTTGTATAAAAGGCTTCGAGGATAAAACCACGGTAGCGAAAAATGCAGGAAAAAAACACAGGAAGCAATCATAAGATGGGTGATATACATTATATGGCTATGCTCCTAATCTTAACTTCCACAAAGCGTATGTGTGGGCTGGCGGATCAAGTCATAAATCTGGATACAGGCCAAAGGAGGATACAGGAGGACAGACAGCGGAATGAACATCAACAGTGAGATCCCCATTTATCTGCAATTACATAATCACTTTCAAAATATGATTTTATCTGGTGAACTGGCACCGGGTATGCCAATTCCTTCGGTACGAAAAATAGCGTCCGAAGTGCACGTAAACGCGAACACAGTACAGCATGCCATGATTTCTTTGGTGCATGAAGGCTTGGTGGAAAGCCACAAAGGAAAAGGTTATTTAGTGATTAAAGATCACCAAAAGATTATGTGCAGACGTCAGGAACTGGTTCAGCTTACAATACAGCGCTTTCTACATGAAATGAAAGCACTTGGATATGACAAAAAGCAGATTATCAAGGCGCTGTTTCTATATCCTTATCAAGATTTTTAAAAATAAAATAAAATTCGTCAAAGGGCAAACTTGCCGAAAGACAAGGACGCAAAGCCGAAGATCTAAGTTGTGAAAGCACGATGATAGTCTGGCTACTGTAAAGAATTGCGTATAAAACCTGCCCTTTACGGAAGGTTTTCCTTTTGCCCATTTAGTGAGAATACATTTTGAAGAAACCTTTATAAACGAAAGTCAAAATAAACTACTCGCCAAATAAAAAAACATGAGTTTTTATTCGACACCTTTCGAGTGATTTTTCGCAAAGGTTTTTTTTGTTCTCTTTTTTTGCTTCAATTACAAGGGACAAGCCTTATAACTCCGGGACAACTTCGAGGTGTTGACAAAGTCCACATACTAAAAACGAATAAATATTGATGATTATTTATACAAAACAAAGAAGCAAGGCCTATGTCCTGCTTCTTCGTTAGTAGATTAATATTATATAGATAATGCGATGCGTTGCATAGATTTAATCTCATAGGGTCACATTAATTAAGTACTGGAAACATAGGAAAACAACACTTTCATCAGTTGACCTTATTAATGCTAATAAACAAATGTTTATTAGGTATGACACATTGTCACTTATAAATTTATAACTGCCCGGCGGATAGTTTGAAAGGTTTACTGATTAAAAAATGCCCCCATTTTCCATATCAGTCTTATTCACAAAATCCATATGGTATAGTTTTTCCCAATGATTAATGTTTAAGGTTCCCTTCGTGAGACGGATTGCTAAAATGCAACAGTTTTCATCCTTTTCATTATTTGCCATATCGTACCATTCGGCAAAAGCTGTACGGAGTTTGGATTTTATTTCGGCATTATTTGGATCAAGCACCCAACCGAGGTTTTCACCTACTCCGTTAGCGGTGAACATCTCTAAACAACCCGCGATTGAAACTTCCGAATTTTGTGAGGTTTGCTGCATTTTGTTTGATTTTCCATGTGTTACAACATAAAATACGCCCTCTTCATAATAGGCATCCACACTACGGACAACCGGGCGGGGCATTCCGTTAGCGCCCGGCTCCCGCGCAATCGTCGCGAGGGAAATAACATTGTCTTTGCCGTTTCCGATGGCCTTCGTCAACGCCAAGGGCTTGACCCGAAGTCTCAGAAAGGATTTATCTATGCAGGGATTCATTAAAAGCGAAAATATTTCTACACCCGCTGTTTCGACCACGGCTATCTGAAAGCCGGTTTCTAACGGAGGTCCTATTTTTCTAGAAAGATGTGTATTGATTGCGGTCAATGACAATGTGGACACCGGGCGCGGGGGAAAATGATTTTTGATGAAAATTAACGTAAGCAGGTAAAAGAGAGGATGAAGGGATGAAGAAAATTCAATAGAGGAGAAATTTTAATGAAATAGAGGAGTGGCCAGCAGGCTAGCCTGCTGGCCGATTTATGAAAAAGTTTATGTCAGCAAGGTGGGGAACCTTGTTGTTATCTTATGAACTAAGTATACCGTTCATATGTGTCCTGGATATGAAGGGTTATTGAAAAGATTGTGAACAGTGACAGAAGGAAGTTATTCCGTTTTTTATAATTAGGCATCCCTCGGATTTTTTCTATAGGTTAGGTTGCAGCCTATTTAAAATCATGATACTATAAGGACATAAAGGACATACTATTAGAGGGAGAGCCGATATGAATAAGTCAGCATTGCAGCAAATTACATTACAGGTTTTTAGTGTACTGCTGTTTTTTGGATTGATATACTTCTGGGTAGAAGATAAAGATCTCGTAAAGTCAATACATTCGACCATTGTTTATTTCATAATTGTTATCATAATTAATGCAGTCAGATATTTGAGAAAAAACAAAATATAAGGCAGCAGATAACTTTAAGGTACTTGTTTAAGTGCCTTTTTTTATACATAAAATTACGCCAGTTAGGAAGGTGGGTGATTTGTAAATAAATTCAACTAAATACAACCTGAAAGTTAGACACCAATTTGTCTATTAGTAGAAATAAAATTAAAATTTAGCAGAAAACAAGTCTTGGAACAAGCAGGCCTTACCTCAGCCCACAAACATTGCTCACTGACATGCCCTACTTTTTCCAAGCCTTATTATAAATCAAGTAACGCTATAAAATTTTACTGTAATTATCAGCTGATTTCTGGGCAGATTCCCTGCGTGCCTGGGAAACTGACTCATAGTTATCAATCAGCAAAGCACATATTTCCGGGGAAATTCCGCCATTTGCCGCCATCCCCTGAAGTACTGTTACTGCTCGTTCCTTGGGCATGCCCTTGCGATAAGGCCTGTCCTCCGATATTGCCGCAAAAATATCCGCAACAGCCATAATCCTGGCTCCAAGTGAAAGGCTGTTTGCCTTAAGGTGAAAAGGATAGCCCCGGCCATTTAATTTCTCGTGATGATATGCTGCCCATTGGGCTATGGACTCAAATCCTTTTACCGGTTTTAAAAGGCGGTATGTATAAAAAGTATGGGCTCTGATAATATCAAACTCCCAAGGCTCCAGCTTATCCTGCTTTTCCAGTATTTCCTTGGGGATTGCCAGTTTTCCGATATCGTGGAGGTTACCGGCTATATTCATCATCTTGCATTCATCCTCAGACAGCCCGGACAATTCGGCAAGCTTGATTGCAACAGCGGCTACTCCGGCCGAGTGCATGGCAGTAAAGGGGCTTCGAAAGTCAATGATCTGTGAAAATATTTTTGTCAGACTGACCACTTCATCCAAGGTAAGCTTTATTGCTTCAAGGGATAAATCATTAGGAATATTGGAAATCATCGGCTGATAGTCAAAATCCAGCCACAGAGCCTCTTTATCACATATCTTCAGAAATGCATCCACAAATTCCGGGACAAATACCGAATCCTTCCTGTTCTTAATATATTCTTTGATTGAATTTGTCTGGCTTAATATAAACACATCCCTGTTTATATGAACAGCGATCCTGTCCGCCAGATGGATGATATGTGACAGCAACGGTACACTTTCTCCTTCATAGTATTTGCCTTCTCCATTGTTCCAGGGGATATGGTGAAATTTAATTACCGTTGCAATATTAGAAAGAATGGGTGAATCCACAAACAGCCTTGCCCCCAGAAATGCATGTTCATTTATATTAGTATGCTCCTCTTCATTAAAGTCCAGCCTGTCCTGTAATGCAATGGCACCAACATCATGTAAAAGTGCGGCAATAACCAAGGAGCGTTTCTGTTCCAGTGGAAGCCGGAGCGCATCTGCTATATTATATGACAGATAGGCGACCTGCTGATGGTGATCGGTAACGTTAGGGTTGACCAAATCAATTGCTTTCGTTATACAAACTAATAAATCGTTTAAATTAGAAAAATACTGATTACCGTAGGGCATATTCTACCTCCATGCCATTCATTTGTATTAAAATTCCTAACATTTACCTGCTACTTCTGTAATCCAATTATTGGGATATTGGATAAGGGGATAAGTACTGCTCCTCTTTCATTGATATCCCTTTAAAGGCAGTAATATACTAGTGTGTATGGAAGTGTTGCCATGTATTATGGCCGTACTTCTATAGGGAATCCCTTCCACGCAGCAGTTCATTTAACGAAATATTATTATACAGTAGAAATAGAAAAATGGCAATTTATCGTAGAAAACTTATTATTTTGTCTATAATAGTCGCAGGCAATTACCTGACCCTTACTTTCGTAATAGCAGCATTCAATTTTTTTCAGCTTACCATTTTTGATTTTATAATATGTCGTTTCATATGCTTTGGAATTGTCATCAAATACCATAATTCCAATTGCATTCTTTTTAGAATATGTATTCAACATTAATATGGCTCCGTAAGAAGCTGTCACCAATTTTACTTTTTTATTATAATAGGTGTATAACTCATATGCATCAAACCTCACATTCATATCCCGAACAATTAATTCCTTTATGCCGTCTCCATTTAAGTCCAGTAAGCAAAAGCGAATTGATTTATTCCCGCTATAATCAATTCCTTCATCACCGTATGTATTGTGGTAAAAGTTAACCCCAAAATACAGTATGAGGCAAAGCTTGAAATAGGCTCCTTAATCCATTGTTCTGATTACACAAAAAAGTTCCTGCTCCCCGTTGTCACTCCTGCCGACTTTTCCTGCTTTTGTTCATGCAAAAAACGCAGGAGAAAGAGAATGCTTGGCTTTGTCCTGCGTTAAAGAAATTCATTTTCCTATTGTAATATCATTTTCCGTATACAATTGTATACATTAATTGGGCAAACATAAATTAGTTTCATAAACAAATTGTTGTCTACTATTTTATGATGTCTTTTTAAGTTATACAAATAGTTACCATTCAGAATTTTGTACAAATTTAACACCTTTCACCTTATCCATAGTAACATCAATTTCACCACTCGCTTTATAACCAATTAACACAAATTTTGTATTCCCCTTTGGAATTGTATAAGTAGCTTTTTGTTTATCTACTGGTAAATATTTAACTTTCTTCCCTCCTAATATTAACGCCATCTTAAGTGTATTTTTTTTCATCGAGGTAGTATAATGAATAGTAATTTTACTTTTTTGTTTAGCGCTAATTTCCATAAGGTAATCACAACCTAAAAAATAATCAGCACTTACTTTAAAATTGTAATCCGTATTATTCGAGCTAAATTGAGTTTCATCATATCCAATTGTTTGTTCCAAAATCATATCATCTGTAATATCATCTATGGAAGCAATAGAGTTTATATTTGAAACTTCCGAGCTATTCTTCGCATCAATTTGATAGGACATTGCTATTCCTATTACAAATATTAAGCCTACACCAATTAAAATTTTTCTACTTGCAATCATATCAATTTAACCTTCCTTAAATTATTATTATTAATCCTTAAATAATAACATATTTTAGGTGTTTACACAACTATTAACAATAAACAAAATGTAGGAAAATGGCAGAACTATTGGGGTTCCTAGTAAAACTATATTTTCCCGTTGTAAGACCGTTTTTTTCGTGTAACAATATAACGGTCGTAGGTAACACCGATTTTCCTGTTTGGGGCAATCTCATTTATCCTCCATGAATGCTTGATTTCGCTGGGATTATCTTTTACTTTCTTGGGTTTTTCTTGTGTTTATTTGTGAAGCTTATACATTATCTGGTCTGGAAAAAGGAAAAAAATAGACACAGACAGGGCGGTGAAACCCTGCTTTGCCATATAATCTGTTACCGGAGTTGGGTCCTCCATTTATTTTTTCATATTTATATTTCTCGTCCGCATTGTGCTCATAATTTATCAATTTCTCGTAGGCAGTATAAACATCCTTCTCCTTATAAGCTTTTGCATGTATTGTGGTAAAAGGGAATCCTAAAATACATATTAAGCTAGTCAGGTAAAAATATTTCATTTTATTTTTTCCATAGTACATTCCCATATTCTCCTTAATGTAAATATAACTCCCAATGATACACAATTCACTTCGTTTACAGCTCCACTCTGCCCTCTAAAGCTCGCAGCAACGTCACCTCGTCGATATACTCCAGGTCTCCGCCAACCGGCACTCCGCTGGCGATACGGCTTACCTTAATACCGGTAGGCTTAATCAGTTTACTGATATACATTGCCGTGGTTTCCCCTTCCAGGCTGGAATTGGTGGCAATAATAACCTCTTTGATATCCCCTTCCAGTCTGACAATCAGCTCTTTTAGCTTAATCTCGTCAGGTCCGATACCAAGCATGGGAGAAATAGCTCCGTGAAGGACATGGTATACTCCGTCATATCTTCCGGTTTTCTCATAGGCCGCCAAATCCCTTGGATTTTCAACCACCATTATGGTGTGGTGGTCTCTCTTATCACTGGCGCAGATGGGGCAGTATTCACTATCCGTCAGGGTATAGCACTCCTTGCAATATCTAACATTGGCCTTGGCTGAGGTAATGGCCTGGGATAGATTATTTACCTGTTCCTGGGGCATATTTATGATGTAAAAAGCAAGCCTTTGAGCTGTTTTTGCTCCAATTCCGGGCAGCCTTGATAATTCTTCTATTAATTTGCTGATTTGACTACTGTAATAATTCATATATCCTCTTTCTGGAAATCCTTCATTTTTTCTGCAGCTGACCTGCATACTATTATCATCATACTTGATTATTTTTCTGTTTTCAAGAATAAACTTTAAAGTAAGAAATATCCAAAGAAAACGGCTGTCCAGGAAGCTTCCGGATACAGTCTCTGCACCCCATTTGAAAAACCTTCTGTAACAGCCATTTTTTCTAATTTTATTTCATTAAACGGACAAGTACTGCCTTGTATATATTTCATTAATTCCCAGTATATGCACTGATGCTGCGCTGTCGTCAATCGACGCAGCCACCGTTGTACCTCATTTCTCCGCCCTGCCTCAGCACAAATATCAGGCATGGACATTTAGCGAAATTTGTGCAAGGCCGTACTGGATATTTTTCAGGGAATTACTTTCTATAAAAGTAATGTGATGAAAACCGCTCCTTAGAAAGGAAAACCGCCGCCAAGACCTCCCAGGCCTCCTGTTATCTGTCCCATTACTGACTGGGATTCTTCTTCCATCTTACGAAAAGCTTCGTTGGCCGCCGCCATAATTAGGTCCTGAAGCATTTCGATATCATCGGGGTCTACTACTTCCTTTGACAGGGTAACAGCCGTAATTTCTTTCTTACCGGATACCTTTACTGTTACTGCTCCGCCGCCGGCAGAGGCCTCCCACTCTTTTTCCTCTATTTCTTTCGTCTTTTCCTCCATCTGCTTTTGCATTCTCTGAGCCTGTTTCATTAAATTATTCATATTGCCGGGCATTGCTCCTCCCGGAAATCCTCCGCGTTTTGCCATATTAATGTTCTCCTTTTCTATTAATCTTCATATTCTATGTCAATGTTTTTTATAATCCTTCGTAAGTCAAAGGCTTCCTCTGCCGATTCCTTTTCAGCAGTTATCAGCTTTGTTGTAACCTCTACATCCTTTGGAACATACCTTGCTATGGCACTTTTAAGCTCCTGCATATGGGCTTCCTTCTTAAGAGCTTCCAGGTCCCACTCATCGGTAAATACCAGAAGGAGTGTATTATTATTTCCCATACTTGGCCTTGCATTTCCTAATGAAACCTTTGTGATTCCAGTGGTCGTGGCTACAATATTACTCCAGTTCTTTGCTACCAGCTTTAAGTCCTCCGGTACGGCCTTGGGTAATTCCACAGGTATCTCTTCCCTTTTTGCCGGCTCCCTTTCGGCTGTCTCTTTTTCTCTGACAGCTACTGTGACACCATTTTCAAGCTTTGCCTCTAACTGCCTTATCCGCTCCAGGATATCCTCGTAGCTCTTTTCCATCTGAGGCCTGCATAGTTTAATCAGTGCTACCTCCACCATAACTCTTTTCTGGGAGGCATAGCGGATCTGATTGGACAAATCGGAAAATATCCGAATATAGCGTATTAAGGTATCCGTATTCCATTCCTTGGCCTGCTCTTCCAACAAGGCGAGATTTTCTGTGGACACTTCAACGGCTTCACTGGCATCCTCCGAGGTCTTTACCAAAAGCAGATTCCTTAAATACCAGGTGAAATCCACCGTGAACTGGGTAAGCTCCCTGCCGCTTATAATTAGCTCCTCCAGGATAGCCATACACTGTCCTACATCATTTTGTGCAATTGCCTTTAGAAGTCTTGCGAACACTTCCACATCAACTGCGCCAAGTACCTCAAGTACCTTGTCGTAAGTTAAAAGCTGTCCATAATAAAAGGCAATACACTGGTCTAGGAGGCTTAAGGCATCTCTTAAGGATCCGTCTCCCATCCTTGCAATGTAGCGGACGGCCTTTTCCTCTGCCTCAACCCCTTCTGCCTTTATCAGCTCTGTCAGCCTGTCTGAAATGGTGTCTATGGTTATCCGTTTAAAGTCATACCGCTGGCATCTGGACAGGATGGTAATGGGAATCTTTTGGGCTTCTGTGGTCGCCAGTATAAAAATCACGTAGGAGGGCGGCTCTTCCAGGGTTTTTAACAATGCATTAAATGCTCCTGTGGAAAGCATATGGACCTCATCTATAATATAGACCTTATACTTTCCCTCCGTCGGAGAATACCTCACTTCCTCCACGATTTCTCTGATATTATCCACACCGTTATTGGATGCGGCATCTATTTCAATTACGTTCATAGAGGTGCCGTTTTGAATGGAGCGGCATGTCTCACATTCATTACAGGGATTACCGTCTATGGGATGTTCGCAGTTAACTGCTTTGCCAAGTATTTTGGCGATGGTTGTCTTTCCGGTTCCTCTGGTTCCGCAAAATAAATAGGCATGCCCTATCCGGTCTGATTTTATCTGATTTTTCAGAGTTGTAACAATGTGGTCCTGACCCTTTACATCATGAAAATCAGTGGGGCGGAATTTTCTGTAAAGCGCTGTATATGACATGCTTACACTTCCTCTTTTTATGTTTCTTTCAGCTTACATTCTGTTCCTTATCTGCTTCCTATCTATTTTACCAATGGTTAGAATAGTTGTCAAAGTATTCTTACTCTTTCCCAAAAGATGTGGTGCTCACAAGATAATTCTTTTCCCTGAGAGCCCGCTCTATCTGGTCCAGTATCTCCTCTGAGTCAGCCTCCACCGTATGTAAATGGGTTCCATTGGTCAGGTCCTTTAATGGCACCGTTCTTTTTGCTTTTACTTTTTCTACAAAGTCTGCAACATCTCTGCGGTTTTTAATTATTAAATCAACTGAAATTTCACCGTAAAGGTCATGCATAACAATAACATCCAGCACCTTGCCGCCGTTATCCACTATTGTATTTAACTCATCCTCTATTTCTTCCGTGGTATGCCTTGTTGCAAAGCAACGGTTTACCTTCTGCTTATCCTGCTTATAGATCAGATACCCCTTGGTTGTGGACAGGATATTCTTATTAACCGCCCTTAAAAGTGCAATATCCTGTACAATTACCTGGCGGCTGACCCCTAATCTTTTTGCTAATTCCGTACCGGATACCGGTTCCTTCGTCTCCTCCAGTATCCTGGTCAGTTCATTCCTTCTGTCCTGCCCCTCCATAAAAACACCTCACTTTTATAACTTTTCTCTTTTATCCGTTTACAACAGCCTTTTATGCCTCTCCCTCTTGTATTTCTATTGTATTATAATAAAAGAACAAAAGCAACGGCAAACAGATGGGTTTGCCGCAACTTATGCCCTTTCAGCTTTCGTCTTTCCTTGATTTTTCTAAAATTCCTTCACGTTATTGTCACCAAATTCCGAAGGCTTGTCAATGGGAAGGGGTTCCTGATAGGACGGATACTCGTCTCCATCCGGAATATTATCTATATTGTCATAGCCTGGCTCCGGAATAAAGGAAGGACTGATAACAGGAAACTCTTCCTTCATATAAGGTATCTTAGATTCGTCACTCTTATTCATTTTACTCATTTCAACACCATTTGCCATAAAGAAAACAGGCTGAAAGAATCACCACAGGGCATCCTTTCTTTTATTCATTTTTCCTTCAGCCTAAGGTTCATGCATATCCCAGGCAAACCTGCGATACTGCCAAAAAAAGAATAACTCTCTCTTTTTTATCTGATAGGATTTCCTATTTTTTAAGTTTTATGTAATGTCTGAAACCCGAATCAATTTTAGGGATTTCAAAAAGCATATGACCATGGTATACTTAAAACTAATCTTTCAGGGCACATTATAGTCCTATAGATATTTTATTCAGTACTATCAAATTGAAAATTTGATAGCCGCGAAAGGGGTTATTATGTTTCGTTTATGGGCAAAAATATTCAAAGAAAACAGAATGCTATCTGATTTGGTTATTGAAAATGATGATGCTTCCTTAAACCGCACAAGGAAGGTCTTTGCTGCGGTGGATGAAATATGCTATCACTTTGATTTATCAAAGCCGATATGGCTGGATTCCACGGTGGCTGAATTTAAAAAGCATGATAAGGCCAGATTCCATCAGGATAATTTCATTGACCCCATTGACTTTGATTATCTTGAAATTCATGTAATAGAGGAAGATTAAGAAAGAAGGAGGGATTCTTATGCTTTCCGGAGCAAAGCCCGGTAAAGGAAAATACTCTGGCAGACGGATGTTCTATTTCACAGGCTTCCTGCTTCTTGCCCTTCTGATTTCCTTCGGTATCAAAACATATGCCAAAAACAGTGCAGAAGCTTCTGCCTTGTTAAACAAAAAATCTCTGGATACTTTAACAGCCGGTTCGATTCTGGACCCTGCCAGGGTAAAAGGCGGAATAGACACCTGCTTCTATGCACAGACAATAAAAGCTTCCGTGAAAAATAGAATTATGGATAAATCCTATAAGGAAAATGGGAAGGTAGCGCTTTCGGAATTACGGTATGTCAGGGTTTTATATTATGGATTTGATGAGGAAACCCACATAGGGGAGCTGATTGTGAACAAGAAGATTGCAAAGGATATTTTAGCCGTATTCAAAGAACTTTACAATGCTAAATATCCCATCGAAAAAATGGTACTGGTAGATGAATATGAGGCAGATGATGAAGCTTCCATGAAGGATGATAATACTTCCGCTTTTAATTACCGCACCATTGCAGGCTCTAATAATTTATCAAAGCATGCTCTGGGCCTTGCAATTGATATCAATCCTCTTTATAACCCCAGCGTTCAGAAATTAAATGGTAAAACTGTGGTTTCTCCGGCAGAGGGAAAGAAGTATGTTAACAGAAGCCTTGAGAATCCCTATTATATTAAAAAGGATGATATCTGTTACCAGGCATTTATAAAGAGAGGCTTTACCTGGGGCGGCTCCTGGTCCTCTCTGAAGGACTATCAGCATTTTCAAAAGAGTATTGGGTAATAGAAATATGGGTGATAGCAATATTGGGTGATAGCAATTCTGCTTAAGATACCTTACACCCTGCTTACATACCAAACAAAATACGGCCTGCTGCATAAACCTAAGCAGCAGGCCGTATTTTGTTGACTTATTTATAAGTTAATAACTCAACTATCCAGCTTAAGTTTCCAAACAAAGCCTGAATAAATAAAGCTTGGGATTTCATCCATTCATACACTTTACTTTTGAGGATATTTGTGATCTCTGCGGGATTATTCTTTTGTTGTATAATGTCAAGTTTATATTATCTTTCTTAGAGTCTCTTTAAGAGTTCTTCTCTCTGCTTTTCAAAACCAGGTTTTCCAAGGAGGGCAAACATATTCTTCTTGTAGCTTTCAACACCCGGCTGGTCAAAAGGATTTACTCCTAAGAGATATCCGCTGATTCCACAGGCAAATTCAAAGAAATAGAACAGTTCTCCTAAAGATTCCTCATTCTGCTCCGGAAGGTTCACGATTAAGTTGGGAACATTTCCGTCCGTATGAGCTAAAAGAGTACCCTTCATAGCGCTCTTGTTAATGAAATCCACGCTCTTTCCTGCCAGATAGTTTAGTCCGTCCAAATCCACATCTTCTTCCTCTATATAAATTTCACGCGAAGGTGTCTCAAGGTTAATAACTGTCTCAAACATGGTTCTCTGGCCGTCCTGGATAAATTGACCCATGGAATGAAGGTCCGTGGTCAAATCTACGGCTGCAGGGAAGATACCTTTCTTATCCTTTCCTTCACTTTCACCAAAGAGCTGTTTCCACCATTCTGATACATAGTGTAGGGAGGGCTCATAGTTGGCAAGGATTTCGATACTCTTGCCTTTTCTAAGAAGGATATTACGAATGGCGGCATAATGCAGGGAGTCATTGGTAGCGAAAGGCTGATTTAAGCATCTTTCTCTCATGGCTGCTGCTCCCTCCATAAGCTTAGTAATATCCGCACCGCTTACGGCAATGGGCAAAAGACCTACTGCTGTTAATACGGAAAAACGTCCTCCGATATCATCAGGAACTACAAAGCTCTCATAGCCTTCCTCGGTAGCAAGGTTCTTTAAGGCACCTTTTGCCTTATCCGTGGTAGCATAGATACGTTTTGCGGCTTCACCCTTTCCGTATTTCTCTATCAGAAGCTTTTTAAATACACGGAAGGCAATGGCAGGCTCTGTAGTCGTACCGGATTTACTGATAATGTTGATGGAAAAATTCCTGTCCCCGATTACTTCAATCAGATTACTGATATAAGTACTGCTGATATTATTTCCCACATAATAGATCTCAGGTGTCTTTCTGATTTCCTTGGAAACAGAATTATAAAAGCTATGTCTTAAAAATTCAACTGCTGCACGGGCTCCAAGATAGGAACCGCCAATACCGATAACTAAAAGAACCTCGGAATCACTCTGGATTTTCTTTGCTGCGTCTTTAATTCTTGCAAATTCCTCTTTGTCATAGTTTACCGGAAGGTCAATCCAGCCCAAGAAATCATTGCCGGCACCGGTTTTGCTTAATAAGGTCTCTTTTGCGCCCTCTATTGCTTTTTCAATCATTTCTATTTCCGTATCTGCAATAAAGCTTTTCGCTGCTGAATAGTCAAATGTTACTTTAGCACTCATTTTTTTTACACTCCTTTTCATTGTTGTAAGGATAATAGATACCTTTTTATTCGCTCTTATTTTATCAAAGTAAGGAGTGTTATTCAATATGCATTTTCCATAGAATCAGGGCTAATCGTGTAAAAAATTTATTTTCTGACCCTCTTTTTCTGCATTTATCTTCCTATTCTGCTATTAACTACAATTTCTTTTACTGATATATCTTCAAAAAGGGCAGCTGTAAGATTTTATTTGTAATATTAATAGCCGTTATTAATGGGTTCCGGAGGAAATGTAGTCTTCCTGGACGCTGTGATTGGCATAATAGATTACATAATCTCCATCCTGGAAGTTAAAGCTGGTTCCATGATAACTGGTCTTCCGGTATTGATAGCCTTCCCTTTTCCACATATTGCAATAGCCATTTTCACTGTTAGCAGCGTTGATGTAGCTCAGGTTCAACTCTCCGTCTTTTACGGTGGTGATATCAAAGTTCACAATAATATACCCTTCCTTAAGCCAGAATTTCTCATGATAATCAAGTCCTCCGTGATGAAGTGCATAGTTTGATACATCATATCCCTTTGGCACGATATGGACCTCCGCCGGCAGATAATATTCTCCATACCAGCGCTGGACGCTGGTGCCCGCCTGTTTTTCTGTGACTGTCTGCGGTATAGGGTCTACAAAGCCGATAAAGGTACGAAGGGTAAAGGGCAGCATGATATTCATGTAGTTATAGATTTTCTTTATCTGGGATTTCCACTTTCTTAAGGAGACTCCTTCATAATAAGCCGTTCTTTGCAATTCACTTTCCGGTATTCCAAGGTAGGGGTCTCCGGTCTTTATGGACTTATCGTTTTCCAGGTCAAGGTTCCCGCCCATTTTTACAAGGATATGTTCCTTTCCATTAAAGCTTTCGGTATAGTAGATGTCCGCCTCCCGGCGGTTCTTTCCGTCTTTCTCTACAAAGTAGAACTTTGGCTTAATCCTGACATAATCATCACTATCTGCCATACTTCCTACAGTGGTGAGAGAAAATCTTGTCATGTAGCCGGTTTTTAGGATACCCTGGTTTTTGTAATTGGGATGACTGCCATTTACCATGGTGATTGTAAATTGAGGATTCTGTCCGTTGTTTTCTCCGTTCTGATTCTTCACCCCTACGGTATAATGAAAGCCTGTAAATTTGAGAGAATTGGGAAGACGAAATACTTTTTCCCATATTGGATAGTCTGTTACATCATAGATGTTTAGACCATAGATTCTTCCAGATATTTGTACGATTGAACTGTCTTCTGCCACATAGTTGGCAAGACTGATATTGGCTATATCTTCGCTCTTGCCGTATCCGTCATTGGCCGCTGCATTGATGGCGGTACTTCGGAATCTTATTTCATATCTTCCTTCTGTGACCCAGGCAGGAACAAAAAAGATTGTGTTTTCAGCCACGCCGGTCCAGGTATCCTTGGGAATAAAGGTTCCCGAAGTGGAACTGCCTTTGTATGTATCAAAGGCAAATTTGACTTGCCTGCTTGCAATATATTTTCCATAATCCCGGTAGCCATAGCCCTGTATATCCCGATGCATTCCCGTTGTCGGCAATGTCACATAGAAAGGCCTGTCCAGCACCAAGGAAGCCCTTCCGGCATCCGGGGTTATCATCTGATTGTCACTGCGGTTATCCTGCACCATACCGTCACAAACCACTGGGGTATGTACTACTACCGGGTTAATATCATTTATTTCATAATCCGTATCCACCTCCAAGGTTTCCCTGTTGCAGATATTCACAATAGGCTTATAGGTAATGGTTCCTGTGCTTTCATATACCTCGTTTGCCCTCGTACCCGGTATCACCAGATTTGACTTATATAATACGTTTTCCCCAATTTCCTCTGTACCTTCCGGGATGGCAATGGGTGTATCTGCTGCTTCTTCTTTTTTGGTATCTGACATCATGGTTTGTCCATTGAAAATAAGCTTATCATTCTTACAAAGTATTTTATCAACAGCAGCTTCTGCATAGGCTTTCAAATTTTCGTCCGGAACGGAAGGTTCTGAATATCCTCCATTAATGGATTGTGACAGCGCCGCAGGTGTCTTTATTTTAGGTTCTGTAATATGGTCCGATTCCGAAGTGGAATTGGTGTAGCTTACCGTAGGGGCCTTATATCCGGATGGAGTGAGGGTGATGCTTCCGCCGGGTAAGGCATCATTTTCTATAATTGCCTTGTCCAGCCCATATACCCTGAGAAAATCAATATACCAATAAGAATACTTTCGCTCGATGTAATAGGTTTTTGGAACCGTTCTGGTATCTGAATGAGGAATGTCCGGCTTCCCCGGCTCCCCTTTGTCTTTCCAGGTAAGAGTATATGTCTTTGTCACAGTTACCGGGTATAATTTGGTCCCCTCTATTTTTTTGAATAGGTATCCGGATAGATATTTGCTTGTGATAGCATTGGCATAAAGGCTTTCTGTTCCCGGTATGCCCTCCAGGACATCATAGGCTTCATTCCCTCTGCTATCTGCTTTGATAACTGCCGTAGGGTCTATGGTTTCAAAATCCCGCTCCATACTGTCTCCGCTTTCCGTTGATTTCTCCGTAAATCTGCGGTACATAGCTGTTATTCTTAGCCCCTTGTCTTTTATTGTATATTCACGGTCCCTTAAGTAACTAAGTGCATCCTTATATTCTGTTGGAGAAAGGTAGGGATTTACACCGGTCTTACGGTTTCCTACAATTTTTTTGGGGTCACGGAGGTTGGTATAGTACAGGCGGTAGAGATAGTATTCTTTTCCGTTGGTGTTAATCTTATTTGCTACATTATGCCAGGATGTTGAGAACGTGGTATTCTTTTTCTGTTTTGGGTAATCAGTATTGTCGTATAAGGTACTTGCACTATTACTGTAAATTCTGCGTTCTATTGTTATTGGGTATTTATTGTCACCATCATGAAAGGGCACTAGCAAATCAAATCGATCATCAAAATCTTTTGTATCATTCCATGGAGCTGCTGTAGCAATCCCGTAAGGTTTGCCAGAGAGATTATAATAAATATGTTCTTTATCTTCTGTACCATTATAAATAATATCAAAGACACCATTAAAATAAATAATATCATTATCTTTGATTTCATCTAACTTAGTATTTTTAAATGCAGCATTTACCTGATCTTTATTAAATTTAAAAGTTACTTGTACATGTATTCCATCACCATAATCTTGTTGAACTTTTTGTCCTTTTCTTAGGTCAAAATATGCCCACTCTTTATTTTTCCTGGGATATCCTTTTGTCAGTTCCCTACGTACAGTAAAGCCTATAGTATTCCATCTAATATTTGTAGTTGCTTTCGTGTCAATCGTGATAAATGTAAATTCTCCTGTATATTTATCAAAATTTACTATAGGTTTTTCAGCATGCGCTACTTTTCTAGGCATCATTGCCCCTATAACAAAAATAAAAAATAATAGAATGATTTTCATTCTTCTTTTGTATTGCATTCTTACCATTTCCCCTTATAAAAATAATCATTTAATGAATCATTAAACACTGCATAATCACTGCCGTTACTGCTTCCGTTGGCTGTGGCTATTTCTATATCATAAACCCCTTCAAACCATTTATCTTTTGTAATATTCTTAAGCCTTATAAATTGCTGTACAAAAAAGAGTTTATCTTGAGGTTTTTGTTCACCTTTAAAGGATATCTTAAATTTTATATATGCTCTTACACGATATGCATTGTCAAAATATAATGTAGAAGGTTCCACTGCTATCACTGAGCTTTTAATGATAATTTGGGTCTTTTTTACATAGGACATATAATCTTTGATATCATCCGTAGTTTTTTTATCAGCTGAGGCAATATTATATACAAAATAGGTATTTCGCAAGCCATTTAACCAAGTGTTATCAATGCTACGGTAATCCACATTTAGTCGATATTTCAGATTGTTCTCCACCTTTTTCATCCAATCGTCAACATAAATACATCTACCATCCTGATCCGTCTCAAATATATTCATCCTTTTATTTACTTTTGCTGGCCTTACATAATCTTTCCCTTCTTTTGGTGTGTAAGAATATTCATTAAATTGATAACTAAACTTCATTTCATAAAAAGAATTAGGAAAAGCCGCCAGTATATAGGGATAATCCTTTGCATTCTTCGGAAGATTAGTTGTTCGAATCAACTGACCATCAGGGCTCATTTTGGCTCTGCCTTTTGTATTCTTAAGCAATGCTATTACCTTCTTTGCATCAGCAGTCCTAAGATAATCATATCCATTAAAGGAACGGTTTTGTATGTACAAGCCATTGCTTTTTCCCACTATGAAGCCTTTTGCATATATCTTAGCAACAGCATTTCTTTTTCCTTCCGGTATCTTATCCATATCAGAAATGCGCTGCTCTAACACAATCTTTAAGAGTTTCCCATCCACCGTATCTCCATGCAGATATTCATCAGCTCTGTTAAGAAGTACAGCTGCATCCATCCGGGTTATATAGGCTTCATCATCCTTAAAATCCCCCTCCTTTACAATGCCCGCATCCATAGCGGCTTTCAAATAGGGACTGGCTTGTGCAGTATCAATCTCAAGTCCTGTGGCTGATACCAGGATCTTAATAAAATTATAAATTTTAATATTACTGCTGGTTGCTGCCTCTGCGGATTTAACAGGTATCACACCACTTAATACCATAACAATAACCAGCAATAGGCTAATTCCTTTGCACATTATGTTTCTTCTCATTTTAGTGCTCCCTTCATCTTCATTTTATTTTATTATGTTACTATTTAAGGCTGCCTTATGTATTGTTTATAACGCCACCGATACTATTATTCTATTTTTTATTGTAAGACTGCTGCTGTGAAAACAATACTATGACTACCCTCAATAGAACAATTCAAACTGATTATATCTATTACAATGTAACGGCTTATTTAATTTTATACACATGGATTTTAATAGAAGATTTGTTTACGAATTTTAATGGTGAATTGATCTTTATGAATTGAATTAAGACTAGCTATGAATCACTGTTTTGAATTTTTTATTATAATGTTTCCTTAGATAATTATAAGATGAAATATGAAACTAAAGAATATTATCCCAATATAAACAGCCAGATAAAATAGGATAATCCTATGACTAAACATGAAAGCTAAGATATAAGCTCATTATATATAACTTCCCCCTTTAAATACTTATTCCTCTTTCCCCCGATAAAATTCCTGCTCTTACTCCCCTATTTAATCCACACTATAACATGTTTTTTAGGAAAAATCAAGAATGTATTTCCTCTTAATTCCATCTTATTTTTTTATTTTTCATAAGGTTAGATAAAATCAATGCCCTTTTTACACACATAAGATAATACTATTCCCTTTTCTATACAACCATAATACAAACAAAAATATAAGGCACCGTTTTAATTCAGGCAAATGCTATCAAATGCCCCAATTAAAACAGTACCTTCTTTTTAAGCAAATATATCTTTTAAAATGTCCTCAATAATCTTTTCTTCCTCTTCCGAGGTAGGTTTAACAATCTCGTACTCTTTGTAATTGTAGCCTCTTCCATCCTCAAGGGCAGCGGCAGTCCTATCATCGTGATAAGTTATGTTTTGTTTTGCTGTTTCCGGCTTTGTCGACACCGGTTTCGCTGCTACCGATTTTACTGCTGCCGGCTTTGTCTTGATATCCCGTACTTTTGCTGTTCTGACCTCAGCTACCTTAACCTCAGCGGCATTTGCCTCCACGGTCTTAATTTCTTTGCCCGTTTCTTCCTGGACTTTTACCTCTTTTACCTCCTCTTTTTTATAGGCCTTTGTCTCCTCTGCTTTCTTTGGCGCTCCCTCTTTAGCGGGCACTTGCTCTACTCTTTCCTTGCCTGAATGATTCATTTTACTGCTTTCTGCTTTACTTTCAGTTACTTCTTTTGAATTATCAACCATCCTGCCAGAGAAATGGTTTGATGAAGCATTAGCTGACTCCAGTTCATTCTCTGCCTGTCCAACCGTTTCAGCTGTTTTAGACTCCATATCTCTTCTGTTCTGGATTTCCTTCAGAAGGTTCTCCTTCTTCTCCTGTGCCGTTGTCCTGGCACTATACCCCTTATGCTTCTTTTCCAGCTTTAAGACTCTTTTTAATTCCTTTTGCTGCTGCTTTTCTTCCTTCTTTTTCTGCTCTATCTCTAAGGCCTCTGCCTTAAGCCTTGCTGCCTCCTGCTTTTTTGCTTCCTTTTGCTTCCTCGCATTTAGTTCTCTTTCCATCCTTTCATTCTGCTTTGCTTCCTTTTCAATATTTCTTTGTTTCTGCGATTCTGCTTTTTTATTTATCTTTGAAAGCTTCTTATTCTCCTGCCTTTTTGCTGCTTCATCCTTCTGTCTGGCTTTCTGGTTCAGCTTTTCAATGCGTTTTGCTTCCCGGCTCTTGCTTTTCTTTCTTTTTTGAAATGGTCTAAGTTTGTCCCTTTCCTGCTGCTCTTTTGATACTGCCGTATAGGAGGAAGGCTGATATGCCTTTTTATACTGCTCCATTAATTCCGGCTGGCTTTCTTCCTGTACCAGCCTGACTTTCAGTACATTCTCCAGATAATCTTTCATATTGAGCCTAATCATTTCCTTTTTTCCGGTGGGATTTACAACTCCCTCGAAAAATATCAACAGACCGCAGGATAAAATACCCACAGTAAATGTGGTTAAAATCTGATTCTTTCCACATTCATAAATAAGCCCTAAAATAGTACTTATTGCACCTACTAAAAGGGACAGGACCAGAACTTGTCCACATAGGGTTTCCCAGGTTGATAAAAAAATTCCACAGAATTTATAGTGAAAAAAGTGTTTATCCACAAAGATATCCACATTATTCACACCCAGCTTAAGTTTATAGTAAGCTTCAAATTTTTTCTTCATGTTTTTTGCCAGTTTATTTTTTGAGGTACTCATGGTTTCAGAAGCCTTTAGCAGTCTGGCATACAGCACCTGTACCACAAGCTTCATAAGGATACCGCAGCCTGTCAGCGCCAGTAATATGTAGATAAAAACATGGTTATCAAATAAAGTCCGTATCACAAAACTCCCCGCCTTTCCATTTATTAACAGTTATTATACTTGATAATAACGGCTTTGAAAAGGCGGGGACGCTTATATTTCATTGACACGGAAATCCTATCTTTGGTAAAAAGGCTAAAGTTTCCCGAAATATTTTATGAAATTCCCTTGTATTTTATTTTTATAAGGTGTTTCTTGTCGTCCCATGTATATCAAAAATTGGACAAGCACTCTGCTATATAGCTATTATCAAAGCCTTAACAAGCTTTACCGTATGCTCTATGGCTTTTGCCTCAAAGGCACCATAGTCCATATGGGCACTGTCATCGGCCTTATCGGAAATTGCACGTATGATAAGGAAGGGCGTATTATTTAAATGTGCCGCCTGGGCAATTGCACCACCCTCCATCTCTGTGCACAGCCCGTGAAAATGCTCCGTAATCCATATTTTCTTTTCCCTGTCGCTGATGAATTGGTCTCCGCTTACTACCCTGCCTGGAAAAACTCCGATATCCGGATTTACTTCCTTGCATACCTTTACGGCCAGAGCGGTAAGGCTTTCCTCTGTCTGAAATATGGATGTCTCCATTCTGGGTATCACCCCATAATCGTAGCCAAAACCCGTAGCATCCACATCATGCTGGAGAGCATCACTGGAAATTACCATGTCTCCAATATTGATTTCTGCCTTTAGTGAGCCTGCAACACCAGTATTAACAACTAGATCAACGCTGTAATCATCAATCAGTATTTGCGTGCAAATAGCCCCATTGACCTTACCGATACCGGAACGAACCACTACGCAGGGTCTTCCTTCAAGGGTGCCTTCCAGGAATTCCATGCCGGCCTTCTTCCTGCTGCTAACTCCTTCCATAATATTCTTTAGCTGATTTACTTCTTCTTCCATGGCTCCGATAATGCCTGTTTTTTTCATTTCCTGCACCAATCCCCTCTGCTGCACCTTGGGGTATCCTTTCTACATTTAATCTGTTGTTATAAATCTGCCGAAGCATCATAAATAATACCAATTAAAATTATTATATCGGACTGTACCTTTTCCTGCAAGCTATAAAGAATTTTTGCTTCGGTTTAAAAATTTTTCCTCCAGCAAAGCCGTAGCAAATACCTGAGAGCAATTTTATGGAATTGCTGCTTGCACTGCCTTAAAAAGATGCTATAATAAAAAAGTATGTTATTATTCATAACAGCTCAATGCATATCGCAAGTCTGCTTGCGATACTGTATAAATACTTTTTAGTATCTAACGTAATGTTTTATTGAAAGGATTGGTGTACATATGATATATAAGACCAGCGGTGTATGCTGCAGCGATATAGATATCGAAATTGAAAATGATATTGTTAAAAAAGTAGTATTTAACGGTGGCTGTGCCGGAAATGCGGCGGGCCTGTCCAAACTGGTTGCAGGAATGAAAGTTGAAGACGTAATTGAAAAACTGGAAGGAACGAAATGCGGACGCAAGGCTACCTCATGTCCCGACCAGTTATCTAAAGCGTTAAAAGAATGGAGGAAATAGAAATGAAGCGCATTGTCTTAACCGGAGGCGGTACAGCAGGGCATGTTACACCTAATATTGCTCTTATGCCGGCATTAAAGGAAGCAGGTTACGATATTCAATATATCGGCTCCCATCAGGGAATAGAGCGTTCCCTGATAGAAGAACTTAAGATTCCCTATTATGGAATTTCCTCTGGAAAACTAAGGCGCTACTTTGACCCTAAAAATTTCAGTGACCCCTTTAAGGTATTAAAGGGTTATTTTGAAGCTTCCCAGCTAATGAAACAGTTAAAGCCGGATGTGGTGTTTTCAAAAGGCGGTTTTGTTTCCGTTCCTGTTGTATTTGCTGCCAAGAAAAGAGGCATTCCGGTAATTATCCACGAATCTGATATAACCCCGGGATTGGCTAATAAGCTTAGTATTTCCTCCGCCAGTAAAGTATGTGCTAATTTTCCTGAGACGGTCAAATACCTTCCTGAGGGAAAGGCAATTCTTACCGGTACACCTATCCGCCAGGAACTCTTTGCCGGCAATAAGCTGTTAGGCCTTGATTTCTGCGGATTTACCAGGGAAAAACCTGTTCTTTTGGTTGTAGGAGGAAGTACCGGGTCCGCAGCAGTCAATGGAGCCGTACGGCAGGCATTACCGGAGCTGTTAAAGAAATACCAGGTTGTCCACCTGTGCGGCAAGGATAAGACGGATGAAAGCTTAAACGGTACAAAGGGATATGTCCAATTTGAATATATCAAGAAAGAATTAAGTAATTTACTCGCTGCTGCCGACGTTGTTATCTCCAGAGCGGGCGCCAATGCTATCTGTGAGCTTCTCGCTCTTAGAAAGCCAAATTTGCTGATACCCCTTTCGGCTGCTTCCAGCAGAGGAGATCAGATATTAAATGCGGAATCCTTTAAAAAGCAGGGCTTCAGCTATGTGATAAAGGAAGAGGAGCTTACTACGGATACCTTATTAAAGGGCGTAGAGAACGTCTACGATACGCGCAGTGAATATATAAAAGCTATGAGCCAAAGTAAGCTTAATGACTCTATTGATACTATCGTTAAATTAATCAAGGAATTGACAAAGCAGGGAAAGTAAACCGGAAAATGAAAGAAAGAATGTCATAAAAAGAAGGTTGCCGCAAAATAGCTTTATGCGTAAATCAGCTATTTTGCAGCAGCCTTTTATATTTTTCACCATCCGCTTTCCGACTTAAAGCTCTTTTACCTTCCTGGCCAGGGTCTCTGCTAAAACTTGCATCTCGCCCTCTTTATATTCTCCGGGAGTCCAGGTAAGCTTTATAGTATCATTTTCATACCTGGGAATGATGTGGACATGAAGGTGAAATACTGTCTGGCCGGCAGCCTTGCCATTATTCTGCAGGATATTAATACCGTCACATTGAAGTTCTTCCTTTAAAACACCGGCAATCTTCTTTGCGACCGTAAAAATGTGGGCTGCATCTTCCTCCGGCAATTCAAAAATATCCTTACTGTGCTTTTTAGGTATCAATACCGTATGTCCTTTTGCAGAGGGCGCTATATCCAGTATAGCTATCACTTTTTCATCCTCATATATAGTAGCAGAAGGAATTTCGTGCCCAATAATACTACAAAATACACAATTATTAATCATAATTCTCTCTCCTTTTCCTTTCTTCCTACAGCTGTAGGACAAAAATGCATGCAATCCTTGATTTTACAAGGAATTTCTATGAATTAACTGTCGTTTCCTGTAAATTAGATTTTATTGTAAAAAAAAACATATTCTGATAATATAATCTCAGGAGGTGGACAATATGTTATTTTCCAACGAAGAGCAACATAAATTACAGGATTTAATGAGTTCCAATGATGATTTTGCTTATTTTATGACCAAAAGCCTTGATGGGTATAAAAGCATCTCCTCACAGATTTGTCATGAGCTGCGCAATCCCCTGACATTGATAAAAAGCACTTCCCAGCTTATTGAAGCCAATAATCCGGAAGTAATAAATATCAAATATTGGGAGCAGCTAAAAGATGATATCCATGAATTAGAGCTTTTATTGGAGGATTTTAGTACATATAATCACAGCAATGCTGTGAACCGGCAAGATCAAAATATCCTTCTACTATTAAAGTCCATATTAGCCAGTTTCCAGGCTGCTGCCAGTCAGAAGGGTGTGGAAGTATTACTTTCCATTGATAATGAAAATATCCCCTGCTACACCTTATATTCTTTTGACCGCATTAAAATGAAACAGGTAATTATCAATATTCTTAAAAATGCTTTGGAAGCTACTGAAAAGGGCGATTACATCCGCATTGCCTGTAAATCAGAAGACCCATCCAATCTTTTGATTACCATAAGCAACAATGGAAGCCCAATTCCAGAGGATGTCCTCCCTACTATTTTTACTCCTTTTGTAACATATAAAGCGAACGGTACCGGGTTAGGCCTGGCTATATCATCCAATATAATCAATGCCCACGGCGGTTCCCTGACCGTAAAATCTGAAAGGGAAGAAACCTCCTTTTATATCAACCTTCCCTTGTAAGAGAGTAACTCCCTGTTAAAATAAACCTCCCCTTAAGGTTTATTTTCCACGGAACTTAAATGTATTTTATCCACTTTGTCTCAAAGGATTACCTGCCCCGGTAATCCTTTGACTCTCTTATGAAGCCTTTTTAAAGGGAAAAGCCTGGTCGAAGGTCCGAAGCAGGCTGAAATTGCCTTTCGCTGTCAGCTCTCCTGACATAAAAGCCATCTGCATAGTAATATTCCCTGCTATGACCTTTTTCATAACACCTAAAGGCAGTTTTACTTCTACGTCCGCACTGCCGCTTCCCTTGCCATAATAACAGTTAAGCTTTCCGTTCTTTATCTCTGCCGTAATAATTTTATCGGAATCAGTAAATGTGATTTCATAAATTACGTCGGTGTCCTTTATACTGTGGTAATTTTCAATAAGCTTTGGCAGAATCTCCTCATTTTCCTCGTCCTTGCTGCTTAACATTCCTTTAAATATCTGGGCTAATTCTTCAATATCTTCCTTTTGCTTTTTCACATAGGTATCATCCGACACATATACGGAAAGCTGCTCACTCTCCTGAGGCGTCAGATCGTTAATACTGCCCTTTAGTAATTGCCTGTTCAAGAGGAAATTGCTTCCCGGCAGCATCTTGGCTTTTTGATTTACAGCTTTATAAAGCTGTTCCGCATATTTTTCTATCATAAGTCCGTAAGCCTTGTTGGTCTCAAAATCCACATGATCCTCCACATAGGCCCTTATGCCATCCAGAACATTGCCTCCCAATACTTCCCAGGCTTTAATAAGATAGCTTTCCGCTTCTCTTTCTCCTCCGGCAGTAGCTATAACCACAGGAAGCATATAAAGCTTTCCGATATGCTCCTTGTCCGCATACAGCCAGCAGGCATCCAGGAATTGCTGCATAAAGCCTCCGATTCCAAACCATTCCACATTTACGGCAAGAATAATCCCGTCTGCCTCCTTCAATGTCTTTGGAAGCATGGCGATTCCGTTCTTTTCTTCATAAAGGTTATATCTTGTTACATTGACCCTGAGCTCTTCCAATACTTCGGTTAATTTGTGGATTACATATATGGTAGAGTCTTCAATCAGTCCTCTTCCTCCGTAATAAATATTAATATTCATATTTACCTCTCATTCTGCCGCCTTGGCGGCATATAATCTGATGAATGAAACCCCATGGCGGGATCTTTTAGAGTGAAAATGGCTTCTTCCACACTTGCTCACATTGTATACCGCAGATTTGTTTAAGGTACCGCCATAAAAATGGAGTGTGAATGTGTTTTTCTTTCACGTATTTCATCCAATATGATTTTTCTTTTGTTTTCTATAAAGAAGTGCCGCCAGAAGGAAACCGCTTAAAAGCCCTCCGATATGGGCGGCATTGTCAACTCCCTGACTGGTCAGCCCTCCATAAAGACTGAATATTACAAACCATACAAGCTGCCTGGTACTGATATTTTCAAGCCTTCCCCGGTTAACAGCTACAACATATGCCATTCCGCCTACTACTCCAAAAATGGCTCCCGAGGCGCCAATTGATATAATATTATTATATTTTATCATATTATAAAAAATAGAGACAGCCCCGGCTAAAATTCCGGAAGCCAAATATGCCGTAAGATATCTCCACTTTCCCATGGCTCTTTCCAAATTATCTCCGATAAACAGCAGCACTATCATATTATTTGTCAAATGGCTTAATCCGGAATGTAAAAACATATAGGTGATCAACCGGTAATATTCCCCGTTCTCCAATATATCCCGCCAGGAGAGAGCTCCTTTATTTACATACATATCTCCTGTACTTTCAGGCAGCAGATTGTTTATAATAAGAAATACCAGTATATTTGAAAGAACAATCGCAGTATTAACCGGAGAAAAATACCTCGAAAGGGTACTTTTTTCCTTATACCTTAAAGGTTCCTGGGGCATCTCTTCCTCTTTTCCAGTCTCAAAGGGACTATACTCTCTTAATAAGAAATCCTCCAGCCCTCTTCTTATACCAATAAAATCATAATTTTGGTTTTCATAAATAATAAGCCTGTAATTCCCTGTATCAATAATCCAGGATTCTGCTTCCTTGCCTGTAATCTGGCAGGCCCTGCTGACATCCCCGGTTACCAGAATCGTATGCATATAGACTCTTTTGGGACTGCCTTGTGCCAGGCTGTCATAAATCTGCCGTTTGATATTTTGGTATTGGGAGGCAGTAAATTCTGCTCCCTCCGGGCAATCAAAAACTATAAGTGCATAACAGCCCTCCTCCCTATCCTGGTAATAGAGAGAAATTCTGTCTGCATTTACCGCTATTGGCCTTAAATTTCTTTCCGTAAGAAAACTTCTGATATCGTCAATAAACATACTAATCCCCATGCATATCGCAAGTTCGCTTGCGATACTGCTTAAATAGAAATTTGAAAAATGCAACGCATTTTTCAAACTAGCTCCCATTGCATGCCGCATCTGCCTGAAGCTGCGGCATATTTTACACTACTCTTCTTCCCAGCCAAAGGATCTTCTTACGGCTCGGTTCCATCCATGAAGCTTTTTCTTTCTTAAATCCTCTTCCATGTCCGGTGAAAATACCCTTGACCCTTCTCCATGTTGTTTAATTTCCTCTTTGTCATTCCAGTATCCCATAGCCAGGCCGGCAAGATAGGCTGCGCCCAGCGCAGTCGTTTCCACACAGGAAGGCCTTATCACCTCTATGTCAAGGATGTCCGCCTGAAACTGCATCAAAAAATTATTGGAGGAGGCTCCTCCGTCTACCTTTAACCCATTAATTTCTACTTTTGCGTCCTGCTCCATTGCCTTTAATACCTCATAGGTCTGATAGGCAATAGCTTCCAGGGTTGCTCTGATTAAATGATTCTTATGGAAGCCTCTTGTGATACCTACAATGGTCCCTCTGGCATACTGGTCCCAGTAAGGCGCCCCTAGCCCCGAAAAGGCCGGGACCACATAAACACCGTTGGTATCTTCTACTTCCATCGCTGCTTCTTCTGTTTCGGCAGCATTTCTGATTATCTGCAATTCGTCTCTTAACCATTGAACTGCTGCTCCGGCAACAAATACGCTTCCTTCCAGGGCATATTGTATTTTCCCTTTTTCCGAGGCTGCTATTGTAGTAAGCAGCCCGTTATTAGAAGCTATCGGCATATTTCCAGTATTCATTAAGAGAAAGCATCCTGTGCCGTAGGTATTCTTAACATCACCCTTTTCAAAGCAGCATTGTCCAAATAGGGCTGCCTGCTGGTCTCCTGCTACTCCGCAGATAGGAATCTTACCACCAAGAAGTCCCTTTTCCGTATATCCGAATACATGGCTGGAGGGCTTTACCTCCGGCAGGATTTCTTTGGGAATATCAAGTGCCCTAAGAATTTCATCATCCCAGCATAACTTATGGATATCATAGAGCATGGTTCTGGAAGCATTGGTGTAATCCGTAGCAAATACCTTTCCGCCGGTTAATTTCCACATAAGCCAGGTATCTACCGTCCCGAAGAGAATATTATCCTTTTCTGCCTCTTCCCTTACTCCCTTAACATTGTCAAGAATCCATTTAATCTTTGTGGCAGAAAAATAAGCATCCGGAATAAGCCCTGTGCGCATTTTTATCACCTGGTCTAATCCGTTTGCTTTTATTGTCTGTACCATATCCGAAGTCCTTCTGCACTGCCATACAATGGCATTATAAACCGGTTCCCCTGTATGTTTGTTCCACAAAATGGTCGTTTCTCTTTGATTTGTTATCCCAATGGCAGAGATATCCTCTGCTCCTACTCCCAGCTTTGCCATGGCTTCCGCTGCCACACTAATCTGAGAGGACCAGATTGCCATAGGATCCTGTTCTACCCAGCCTGCTACCGGATATATCTGTTCAAATTCTTTTTGTGCTTTGCTTACAGCTTCTCCCTGCTTGTTAAATAGAATACATCTTGAACTGGTAGTTCCCTGATCAAGAGCCATGATATAGTTCTTCATACACCCTCCAAAATGACACTTACATTACAGTATATTCTGTCTGTGCCACCCTATAATGGTAGATTATACTATTAATCTATGACTTATACAAGCTTTCTGCATTTTTGATTAGCTTAAAATTCTTTTACCTTAAATAGAAAAACCTCTCTGGAAAAAGCCAGCTCATCAGAATTATTTATCAGGGTAGGATGATTCTTTTCCAATTTCTGTCCATTCACAAAGGTTCCGTTGGTAGAACCAATGTCTGTTAAAAATACCTCTTCCTCTCTTATTGTCACTACTGCATGTAGCCTGCTTACACTGCTTTCCTTTAAAATCAGTTGGTTACGGTTCTTATCCTTTCCTATGTAGAAGGGAAAACTTTTAATAGGTGTATCAATGGGATTCTCTTTATTTTTAGCTACCAGACAGTAGGACGGTTCCGCAGCCTTGGCATATAAAATTTCTGTCTTGTCATCTTCTGTTAAAATCTGTGTAACATACTCTCCTTCTTCATCAATCATTTCATTTTCTTTCATTCCATTTTCCTTGATACTGTTTTCTTTTACAGCGTATCCTCCTGCATTATTTTCTTCTAAATAGCTTTCTCTTCTATCAGCTTTGTTAATATGCTCTTCCATCCCTGGATTGAATAATCTATTTTCACTAAGGCTATTTTCTTCCCCCTTTTTCTCTTTCTCCTGCTCTTCTTCATATACAACCTTGGTAACCATCCTGGTACTCTTCATTTTAGGATCAAATAGCTTGGAAAATACATATCCCACCATACATACTATTACTGCGATTCCTGCTGCCACCTTTACGATATCCGTTTCTCCCATCTGGTTCGATAGTACACCGCTTTTATAAAGTATTATTGAAGCACCTATTCCAACAGCCGCAACAGCTCCTGCTATTATATAGGTCTGTATTTCATAATAGCTGACTTCCTCCTGTTTTTCATATTCGCCGGTAAGATTTACTTCGGCTTCGGCTTTTTCTTTTCCTTCTTTTAATTGGCTATCAGTTTCTTTTTTTAGGAAGTTCGTTTTTTATAAAGTATTAGACTTCAGCAAGGCATTGGACTTTAATAAAGCATTAGACTTTGATAACGCATTGGACTTTGATAAAGCATTGGACTTTGGATAGATATTTGACTTCATTATGGTATTGGGCTTAAGTAAGCTATTGGACTTTAGTAAGTTATCAGACTTTGTTAAAATATTGGAATTGTCCAAAATATTGGTTTTCTGCAAAACACTGGACTTTACAAAATTGTTTACTTCTTGTCCTGCCGCTGTTTCGCTTTCAAGACTTTTTACCTCCTGGGGCAAAATTTTCTTAACTTTAATTTCCGGATGATTGTATGCCTTTAATATGTCCTTTAGCTTATAAAGGGTGGTATTTTTCTCCCTGCTTTCTTTATAAAGGGCATATATTAAAAGTATCAGCGGCTCTTCCTTATAGTCCGCCTTATTCATTATAACTTCAAACAAAACTGCCAGCTGGTTTACGATATTTTCCCCATAGCCCGGGAAATAGCACAACTGAAGACTTTCCAGACCTTCTTTCACAAAGAGATATTCCGGATGGAGAATAAAATCATCCTGCTCTAAAAAATATTCCTGACTGCTGTCAATGGTTTGAAAGATTCCTTCCAGAAGGTCCTTTACCTCTGAAAAATGAAAAATTCTATCTTTGCATATGGCTTCAACTGTTTTTAAATCCGTTATGTCATAGTAAAAGAGCTCAATATTATCAATGCTTCTGATTTCTGTCCTTAATAGGCCTGGAATGGTATACTGTGCCAGCATTTTATTCTTATAGCTTCTTTCAGGGCCCTCTCCCTTTAGAACCAGATAGTTGCTTTTCATATCCTTTATAAATTCTTTTTTCAGTCTGATATCTGCACCTTCCATATGCACCTCATTTCTCTTATTGCAGTACCTTAATTGATTTTTGCAGCATATTTAATATGCTGTCCGCCCCCGGCAGTTCCTCCCCCGTATCCATTGCTATCTGAAAAACTCTGATAAATTCCTCATTATTATCAAAGCTCTTTATCTCTTTATAACAAAATTCCGTACCTCCGTTTTTAAAGAATTCCCATATTCCCCTTATTGGCATATCAAATCCATAATTTACACAGACATTAGCTTCGTTTTGCTTTATTTCAACTGTAACATTTGATATATGGGCAATCCATACTTTCCCCGTTATGGTATTTTGAAGCAATGTTTTCAGGAAAGCTTCCTCTTCCCTGTTGTCATATAACAGCCGAAGGATTCCTTCCTTTATGTAGCTTTCATAATCTATCTCCTCAGAGACCGGATCCATACTCTTTTTGGCCGTTTTTTCTCCCTCAAGTACGGTATGGTGAACAGCACCTTCTATTGCCGCCTTATCATGGAGAAGAAAGCAGGTGTATAGAAGCGCGGTTATTATAAATAGAATCATCGGAAATAGAATTGCTGCTTCCAGGGTATAGCTGCCCTCCAGTTTCTTTTTCATAATAGGAACAGCCCTCCAAGATAGGAAAGAAATATAAAAGGAATAAAGGGTATGGTATCCTTCTTCCCTGCCTTTTTAAAAAGCAGCAGTACTAATGATATAAAAGCTGCAATAGTCAGACTAAAGACAAGAAGGCCCAGATTATCCCGAAAGCCAAGGCATAGTCCGGTTATACATATTACAATTCCGTCCCCCGACCCTATCTGTCCCTTTAGCAGCTTGCTTAAGAGTAACAGGAAAAGTCCTGTCACCAGCCCCAAAAGACGGCTTGTAACAGATATCCCTCCTGCTGCCAGAAAAGTCACCAATAAGCAGCTGCCTGGTGCTAACATGGCTATGGATATTTTTTTCTCTTTAAAGTCCTGCCACCCACATAAAAAAAGCCACAAACTCATTAATATCTCTGATAGTCCCTTCATCTTCCACCCCTTCTTTCCTATTTCTTTCTTCCCTTTTCTCATTACTACTTTGAGCCCTGCCGCTTTTGACATCTTTTGCACAAGCTTCTATTGCCCACTTCCGAAAGAGGTATTTTAAGTACAGTCCTTTTTAGCCCACTGCAATTAATATCACTATGATAACGGTCACCTGTATCGGTAATGTAAACCGTTCCGGCAGGTTTTCCTTCGTTTCTGCACAATTCACAGGGATAATATTTACCGCCGTAAATATTGCGGAGATTCTTAATATTAGAAAATGGGACATCCCTTATGGACAGCTTTAGATAGGAACAGTTCTCCCATAAATGATACACACTTCCGTTCTCCGTAATATAAACATATACGTTATCTTCCCCCCCTGTTTCCTCTTTCTCTCCGGTATCAGGCCGGTATCCGTTCCAGCCCCGTACACTGACTCTCTGAAGGATGAAAAAATCACCTTCCCTTGGCAGTGCAATAGGTGGTTTAATGAAGTAGGTAAGTATGATATCTATCCGGTCATCCTCTCCCATAAAATCAGATAGATAGGCAGATAGACCATCCATTCCTCCCGCTATGATGGATTTATTAATATAATCCTCATCCACATAATCATGTAGCTTAAGGTGAAAAAAGGCTGCGTTAATGCTCTTTGTTAAAAGAAGATCTTTGAGTGTATCTGATTTTCCACCATCTTTAGAATCTTCATGGGTACTTATGCTGCCAGGCTCTTGCTTATTTTCACCCTTCTCACCTAAATCTCCTTTTCCCTCATAATCCTTTATATACTGATATACATATCCATATCTGGCAAGGTTCAGGCCCTCCTTGGTAATTGCCTGCTGGAGCATATCATGCAAATGATAGATCTGCAGGAAATACATGATTGCTAACATTGCATAGAGAAACAGCGGAAATACCAATGCACATTCTACTGTTAAGGACCCTCTGCAATTACGATTATTTCTAGTATTTATGCCCATCTTATTTCCATTTCCATAAAGTAGACAAGGATATCCGCCCGTGTATATAGTGGATGATGCTTCCCGGAGAGAGATTGCTTTTATATTGGTAAGACGGATATCCCTGTCCACTTTATTTTGATATTAGTTGGGAAGGCATGGCTGTTAGTATGCATAGTCCTTCTTTATATGGTAGCTGTATACTCCATCTGTCAGCTCTTTGTCCTTTGTTATAAAAGGGAAATCAATGAACCTGCTCTCCATCTGAAATTCTCCCTCTGCTCCAAAGCCTGACAGACAATTTTTAATGGAAAAGCTACCCTCATATTCTGCCCGAAGGTTTTCCTGGATCAGGTCCATAGAATGGTAAATCTTACTCTCCCTGTTCTTTAGGAATAAGAATATATTCAGATAGTTCTCGTAATCCACATAGCCAAGTCCTCCATCCGCTTTCATATGGGATGCCTTTTCTATAATTCTCGCTTTTGTCAGTCCGAATATATCCGTAAGGCCCAGTGAAAAATCTTTCTTCTGCTTGATTACCGGCACGCTCTTTCCTGTAAAAAGAGCTGCCGTATCCACAAGTGCTTCGCAAAATCCCCAGGTTACAATAATTACGTACTTCACAGCCTCAATAATGGCAGGCATTCCGGTAAAGCCTACGAAGCCTGCTGCCATCACCTGTGCCTCTTCCCTGCTTTTTGTATCTGTAAGGAGCGTTATGGTATCCGTAAGGCTCCTTAAAAGTACAATTTTATTTATAATCTCTTTCAGATTATCTTCATCCTTTTCCTCTTCCCCCAGGATATACTCCTTTTCATAGCTTAATACTTTTGTACCAGCCTTCGGCCCTTTCAAATAATCACCAAAATGCTCTTTTACGTACTCTGAATATAGGGCATTGTTCAGGATATCAGTTCCTTCTTCCTTCAGATTCAGGGAATCCTTTAGGGAAGATAACACCGGGGAATATACCTCCTTTTTGTTATCAAGGCCAAATTCTTTTGCAGGCTTATTCTTTTCCTCTTCTGATACTCCTGAATTCATAATGCTTGTGGGAAGCTCCGAGGTGTTTATCTTATTTCTTGAAACCCTGTCCGTATCCTCAATAACCAGTTCCAATAAGCCATTATCCAGGATTTTGTTTACTCCCTCAAAAAACGGATTACTGTCCTTTGGCTTTATACAGCCAGAATAGGAAAACTTAAGAGGGCTAAAATCAAGGCTCCTGACGCATTCCTCATAGACCTGCAAATTTTTCTCATAGGCCTCCCAGGAAGCCTTATTGGAGGATAGTGATAAATCATTCTGCTTAAGACAATTTTCTATCAAGGCTTTATTGGCAGAAAGGCAAGCCTTCATTCCATCAAAGTCATATTGAAGCGCTCCCTCTGTACCAGGCTCAGCCATAGAAAGAGCTTCGGGTATATTTTCCGATACCCCTTCCTTCCTATCTTCCTTGTATTTTTTTAATGCTTCTCCATACTTTGCTGTCTCTTCTTTAACCTTTTCACTTAAAGGCTTCATCTCACCTAATATCTCAAGAGCATTATTTATAGAATCTGCTTCATCATCCAATATACCTGTCAGATAAACTCCCTCCCTGTTAAGGTTCTTTATCAATCGCTCTTCTTCCTCTCTGTAATTTTCTATTTTCTCCTGTACTCCATCGATTTCATCAGCATGGTTTTCCTTCTCTTCCCTGGTATATTGAGAGGTATCAACAGCTAAAAGCTGCTGATATCTTGTGCTTGCTTCTTCCTGCATATTTACGCAGTCAGAAAGACTTGATAATTCTCCCCTTATTCCTTGTATATTAGTAAGAGGATTTTTATAATGACTTTGTACGGACCGAAACAGCCAGTCGTTATCGATGCCAAGACTATTTCTGTCAACTGTCCCCGTCCATACCTTCTTTATAAAGCTATCCTTTATCTTAGCCATATCCCCATTGGTCTTTACTCCGTGTTTCTTCATTTCAAAACCGTCTATGACCTCCATAAGCTTTAATACCCTGCCTTCAAGCTCTGCTGCCCTTTCTTCCGCTTCCTGCCTTTGTTCTAAGATTTCCCCTGTTTGCTTTGCGCCTTCCGTGATTTTAAGATTCTCTAACAGGCTTTTGATACCATCCTCCGGAATTCTGTACTTCATATATTCGCAGGCCTGCTTTGCAAACAGCTCCCCCTTTTTATCTAACAGGGTCTGGGTATTTGTGATATTAACATTCTTTATTGTTATGCCATAGGGTTCAAAGGAGGAGGGCAGGCTAACAGGAAGCTCCTCCATGTCCTTTCTTGGATAAAAGGTATAATCCATATATTCCTTCAGCTTGTCTGTCAAAGCATTGTAATCTGCATCCTTCCCGCCAAATCCTGTATCAAGTCCGAATATATGATATTTCTCATACAGCGGAGAATAGAACCCTGCAAATGCTGAATCCATGGCTGTATCAAAGGCCCTGTCTGACATGACATACCCTCCGTTAAGCCTGACAGCTTCCACGGTTGTAAGGATAAGTGCCAGAACTGCAAGCAATATGATACTTAAAAGTACTGTAATAACACCGCTCTCCTTCTTTTTCATATACACCTCATATATCACAAGTCTGCTTGTGATACTGTTCTAATAGATATTTGATAACTGTTTCGTAATTTTTAACCAATCCCCTTAGAAATCACAAGTTTGCTTGCGATACTGCTTAAATAGAAAGATTAAAAGTACATCGCATTTTTCAATCTAACAGCCATGCCTTCCCAGCACGCCGCAAGATTGGGCTGAGGATTTCGCAGGCACACTCTCCTTACATACTTCTTTAAACGCTGTCACTATCTGTTTTAATTCGTTTAATAATATTACTGAGGATTCCTGTAATACCGTCTCTGAAAATTATTACAAGTCCAATCAGTACCACCAGGATTAATACTACCTCAACTACACCTATGCCATCTTCTTCACTTAAAAATTCCTTTAATAGCTTCATACTCGCTTCCTTTCCTGTTCCGGTATTTATAAACATCCTATAGCTGAAAGGAGGATAAAGCCGGTACCAATATGATTGCCATAACTAGAACAAGCATTATCACCATGGGAATCAGCAGCTTGGTACCCGCTTCCTCTCCGGCCTTTTTGGCCGCTTCCTTTCTTTCCTCAAAGGCCTTAAGGGTCTCCTCCTCCAGTATTCTTATAAAATCCGGAGAACCCTTTTGGATATTTTGAGTTAAAAGGGTACTAAACCTGAGATAAGGCATCAGCTTAATCCGCCTTCCGAATTCCTCATATGCCGTTCTTTCTGATACTCCCATCTTAAGCTCCTTTACCGTAAATTCCATTTCTTCAAAGGCATACCGTTTATCTCCGTTCTTTTTCCGGTAATCCTCTGTGATTTTAACCCAGGCATTGGATATGGACATTCCTGCATTTACAAGGAGCAGGAACTTATTGATTATCTCCGGATAATCAAGTAACAGTTCCCTTTTTCTTTTCTCTGCTTTTTGGGATACCTCCCTGTTTGTCAAAGGAATACTGAAACATGCCGCCACCAGGCCAAGCAGGAACAATTTAATTGCCATACTATCCTTTTTCTCCTGCCAGCTGACGGCATAGCCGGAAATACTCCCCGGCAAATGGAAGCGTTTTTGGTCCCTGCTGGTTTTATCCTCTTCTTTTAAGATATCTTCCAGTTCTTTTACTGCCTTTTCTTCCTTTGTATAAATTTTTGGCTGTACCATATATGCCCTGGTAAAGGTCATACTCCTGTCCTGTAAGGCCAGTTTCGCTGTAACCTCTATAAGCTTCTTCCCTTCCAGCTCTTCGTTATGTACCGTTCCATCATTTTCAAGTATTTCCATATCACTGCTGGACCAGTTTACCTTGATCTTCGTATCTGGGATTCTCTTTGGAAATTCCAGGGAGGAATAGACAAGCTCAGCGGATTTGTTATTTTGAAGGGTATTTTTATCAAGATAAGCAATTGCCTTATCAAATTCCTTTTCTATCTCTTCTCCTGTCAGACTTTCCGCAGAAACAGGCACTTTAAGCTCTTTATGAAATAGTTTTCCGGCAGCATCCTTCATCAGGGCCGTTAACGTGGCAGAGGTATCCTCTTCCTTCCAGGATGGCCTTTGAAGGTATTTCCCCTCGATTAATTTACTACCCTCCTGATTGAGTCCGCCAAGAAAAGCCATAGCATCAAACAGAATAAATATGAAAAGAGCCAGTGCAAGCTTTCTGCCTCTGTGTATGCGTACCGCTCTTTCCAGGTTTTCTCCAATATGCAGGGATTTTAAATTTCCCTGTAATTCCTCATTCCCAATAGATTTTACAGCCTTTGGGGGAATTATTTTACTCTTTTTCAGAAAGCCTTCTGCTTTATCCATCAGATAAAATGTTAAGGGGTATAAAAACAGCAGTGGATGTTCTTTTTTTATAAGAGAGCTGATAAGCTCTTTTTCATAATTTCTTACTGTTATCAGCAGGAAGAAAAAAAGGATGATAATTACACTCAGAATAATTAACATGGCAACCTCCTTTCGAAAGCAGTTATACCCGTATGTCGGTCAGCTTCTTTGTTACCCGGGTAATTACATAATAAACAGCCAGTACAACCGTCATCATTAACACCCCCGCAATGTTCCCATAGAGAGGAGCAAGAAACCCCGGTGAAGTAATCCTTAAATAGCAGATAATCCCACAGGGCATGATATTCATAACCTTAGCTTCCAGCCGTTTTCCTGAAATCAGGGTCTGAATCTCCTTTTCGACCTCAATCTTATCACTTATGGTTTTTTCCGTACTCCGCATAATACGGATAATGTCACCGCCTGTTCGTTTCGCTGTGCGAAATACCTCGGCAAAGTTCTTAATATCCTCCACATCGCTCCTTTCTCCCAGGTCGCTTAAAATATCCTCCGTGTTCTGATTCATATATAGCTTTTTTACAATCCCGCTGAACTCTCCCACAATCAAAGAATCCTCTCCATACATCTGCCTTAAGTCAACCACTGCCTGATAAAAAGCATTTTCGACCGAGTAGCCTGCGTTTAAAGCTGCAATAAGACTTGAGAGCGCATCCTTAAACTCCGTGTTCAGCTGCCATTTCCTTTTACTGATAAAATCATCCTTTTTACCTTTCACAAAAGCAATAATAAGTGGAAGAAGTATGAGAACTCCAATAAGACTGTCGTAAAAAAGAGAGCCAAAGATGATACAAAGAATAATTCCCTGGAAAATTAACGCAGAAAGCTCCTTTTTACTGTATTGATATTTATTATAGTCATCTATCACCCTGAACCCTCTCCTTTGCCTAATCTACTTCATATTAATATTCATGCATATCCCAAGCCTGCTTGCGATACTGCTTAAGTAGAAATTGATAACTTCATCTTATTTTTCAATCTGTCCCTCCATTCGCTTTACTTTACTTTCATAGCAGCCCCATACGAAAGTCCGGCAGCTTTTAATTTGTCCTGATTCTTAAGAGCATTTCCGGTAGATTTTAAGCCGCCAAGGACTCTTCCCCTTCCGTCTTCACCGGTCTCCTGAAAAGCATAGAGCCTGTTTAGCTGTATCTCTCCCTCTTTCATATTCAGTACCTCGGTTATCTCAAGAACCTTTCTTGACCTGTCTCTCAATCTTCCAAGGTGTATCATAATATCAATTGCCGAGGCGGCCTGCTGCCTGACTGCCATCAGAGGGATATCCGCTCCCATTAATACCAGGGTTTCCAGTCTGCTTAGCATATCGGCTGTTGAATTGGCGTGCCCGGTAGAAAGGGAACCGTCATGTCCGCTGTTCATGGCCTGAAGCAGGTCAAGAGCTGCTCCGTCCCTTACTTCTCCCAAAATAATCCTATTTGGCCTCATACGAAGGCTGGTCTTAATAAGCTGTCGGATGCTTACCTCATTCTTTCCCTCTACATTGGCATTTCTTACCTCAAGCCTTACCAGATTGGGAATATTTTTAAGCTGCAGCTCCGCGGAATCTTCTATGGTAATCACTCTTTCATCAGAGGGAATAAAACCGGACAATACATTTAAGAAAGTGGTCTTGCCGGAGCCGGTGCCTCCGCTGATAAAGATATTGTATCCAGCCTGTACAAGCTTCTTTAAAAGCATGGCAGCTTCCTCCGTTATGGAACCAATTTGTATCAGCTGTTCCATGGTAATGGGCTTTTCGGGGAACTTTCGTATGGTTATGACAGGCCCTTCCAACGAAATGGGCGGAAGCACGATATTTACTCTTGAGCCATCCTTCAGGCGGGTGTCCACAATGGGATTGGCCTCGTTCACAATGCGGTTTGTTTTTGCAACTATCTGCTGCACAATATCCTCCAGCTTTTTTTCAGAATCAAACTGCTTCTTCCAGGGGGAGATTGCTCCCGCCTTTTCCACGAAGATATTTTGATAGCCATTGATCATGATTTCCGTAATCTGAGGGTCTTCTATCAGCTCCTGGAGTACATCCAGTCTTCTGATGGAGTTAAATACTTCCTTTCTTAGCTCGTTTTTCTCCTTTAGGGTAATAAATTCCTCTCTGCCCTTCCGAAGGAGCAGTTCATCCACAGCCTCTAAAATCTCCTCATCCTCTATTTCTCTGGTTAAATCAATCCTGTTTCTTACTTCTTCAATGATTTCCTGTCTTTTCACTGTCCCTCCTTAAGTCCCATAAGAAGGCGGCCTTCAAAAGCGGTAATCTGCTCCCTGTCCGGCGTAACCCTTACAATCTTATCAAGGAGAGCTTCCCAGCCGGCCCATTTTAGCTGCTTTAAAAAGCTTTCAAGCTGTTCTTCCCATAGCCTGTCCTCCTCTGATACCAGGTAAATGACGGAGCTTTCCGCAAGTACCTTGAGGGACGCCTGTGTTAGGATACCAATCTCAAAAATAACCGTATCATATTCCCACTGGGAAAGGATTGAGAGCCAGCTGCTCACATCCTCTGCTGTCAATTCATTAAGGTCCGTGCCAAAGGAAACCCCTTTGATATATTCATAGCCTTCCCTTCGCTGTACATATTCCTTTAATTTTTTGGATAGTCCCGTTGAATTCTGTTTCAGATAATAAATAAGTTCCGAGAAGCCGGTTTCCGCCTCCTGAATTCTTAATTCCTTTAGAAGAGGATAGGCTAGAAGAGTAGTAAATAGAGTCTGCTTTTCCCTGCACTTTTCATTCCACAGGGCTAAGGAAAAACCTTGGCTTACTTTGCCAGGATTTAAAGACAGGATACTGATTATTTCCTTTTGAAAAGATTGCTGCCCTGTATTTCTTAAGGCCTCTTCGGGCAGCCGCTTTCTTAATTCCTTAAGGATAGCCTCTCCTGGTTGGTATTTATATATTGCATTGGGTGAAAGCTTTTTTTCCTGCTCAGGTGTCTGGACAAGGAGTATCAGATGGTTACAGTACGCCGCCATACTATCTGCCTCCGGCGTTTCTTCCGCTAAGAGCAGGATGTCTACCCCTTCCTCCTTTAAAAATTCCTTTAAGGCCTCCTCCTTTGTAAACAGCTTAATTTGGAAGAGTCCGGGAGCTTTGGTTTTTAAATAATCCGCAAGATGTTTTAAATACTCTGCATCCCTGTCAAAGATTGCAAGTGTTTTATACAATTAGTCTCCTTCCCAAAAGAATGCCTACAAAAAAGCTGAGAAATAATAAATGCCCGGAAAATAGACCGACAAGACATTCACTGCCACGAACCCGGTAAGGATAGAAACTGAAAAATGTATGATTCCCTCGCCCTTATCCGTATTCCTATCATAATAATGATACCAATGAGGCTCCTTTTCTCTCATGTTTTTTGCAAGGTATAGCTTTAATATGTAGTTTTTTAAAACAAGAAATCTCTTTTGGATTTGTTTTTTTCGAATAATATAGATAATAGAACATACGGCTGCCGCCAGAAAGGATGAAAGGATTGTCCGGATAGCAAATTCTGCGCCATAAAAGCCTCCTATAACGCAAAACAGTTTAATATCACCGGCACCTACCACTCGGATAACAAACAGGGGAAAAAGAAGAAGAAAGGGAAGAAAAATTCCCGGACCCCAGGATAAGATACTTAAGAAACCATGCTCTGCCACATGCAGCACAAAACTTGCTGTAAGGCCTGTAACTATCAGGTAATTGGGTATCTTATAAGACTTAAAATCCTCACTTACTGCTGCCAGGAGAAGAAAGATAATACAAAGGAACTTATAGTCGATAGACTTCACCTCTTTGCTTTATAAGATGTCCTCATCTTACACCAGCTTGTATTATTTTGTCAACTAAAGAAACCCAAAGAAAGGCAATTTCATTACTTTACATAAAATTCCTGCAAATCTTTGTAGGTTTTTACCTGTCTCTTCTCCTGAAGCATTCCTATCGCATATATTTGTAGGGCCAAAAGCTATGTAAAATAAAAGTATGCCGCTGTTCCATACAGCAATAAAAAGCCCGGCATTCCCAACAGCCCCACTACAAGGGCATTCAGACTGTTAACCCCAACTCCCAGAGTAATATGGCTGCTTGCTAAAATTGTATTAAGAAGATAAATTCCAAGCAAGCCAAGGCATATCCTGAGAATAAAGTTTACCACAAGGTCATAGCGGCTTTTTAAAAAGCCAATTATCAGCAAAAAGACACAGACCGCCAAAATAGCCGCCAGAAAATACCACTTCGTCTCCATACAATTCCTTTCTGTAAATTAGCATATTTTTCTATCTAATGTAGTATATTCTGGTAATTCTCCGACTATACTATAAATAACCTATTTCTTATATAAGCCGTAAAAGGGCGGAATGGAGCAATTATGAAATTATTTGCAAAAAGAAAAAGGCAAGATTACGAAGCACTGTTAAATGAAATCCAAATGACAAAGCTTGCTCTGGAATCAGCTTATTCCAATTTTGAGAATGTGGTAGATCCTGATTTAATCGACTGCTATATTTATGAAGTGAATGCTGTCCAAAAAAGATATAAATTTCTCTTAAAACAGGCAAAAATAATGGATGATGAATACAGTGCCATCTAGAAACATAATTTTAGGACGTAAGAGGAAATCAGATGAGACAAAATATTTTATGGTAACAGCATGGCTAATATGTCATGCTGTTTATTCTATTGCAAAGAACCCTGTATGAAAAGGGTAGCATATCAGAAAATCAGCACATCTTTCATACAGGGTTTTTATATTAGGGAACGGTTCAGATAGTAAAATTAAAAATGCAACGCATTTTTCAAACCATTCCGTTATTCCAATATACCAATAGAATAGGCCGGCAGTGCAACCACCCCATCCTTTAGTTCTGTTCTTGCCCCCGCCGTATCCAGGGAACCACGAAGCTTACTGACCTTAAGCGGCTTTACATCTATCTGCTTTGCCTCCTGTGAAAAATTATACAGAAGCAGAATCCTGCTGCCTTTATATGTCTTTGTTACAGCCGTAACGTCCTTGTCCGTTACGGAAGATACAACCTCAACCTCACCTCTTGCAATACCGGGAATGGCATTTCGTAAGGCAATGGCCTTCTTATAATAATTGTACAAAGAAGCATAATCCTTTGCCTGTTCTTCCGCACTTCCAAGGGGATAGGAGGGTTCATCCATTCCCGCAGGACCCTTGGTCATACCGGCAGAATCGGTATCCGACCAGTACATGGGGGCCCTTTTATCCTCATCTTTTCTGCTTCCCGTCATACCAATCTCTTCTCCGTAATAGACAAAGGCATTTCCTGTCATTGTCAGATTCATACCGGCTGCCAGCTTTAGCTTATCCAGGTTGCCGGCAAAATAGCCATAGGCCCTGGCAGTGTCATGGTTGGTGAAAAAGGGAGCATCAATGCCTTTAGGATTATATTTATTAATACTGTCCTGTACCTGCTTTAAAGCCTGTGCAAAATAGATACCTGGAGAAGACGTTGCCCTTCTGTTAACCGTCTTTGCAATGATTCCGGCTTCTGTCGCAAAGTCAAAGTCAAATACACTGTCAATCCCGCTCTTGTAATACTGGGAATACTGGGATAAATTCGTCCAGACCTCCGCTACTATGTAATTGTCTTTCTTTTTATTCTTAATAAAGGTATTTAACCAGGAAAGGACCTCATTATTTTTACCCGTATCTTCGGAAAAATAATGAAGGGCGGCATCCAGCCTGAAGCCGTGAACTCCCATGGCAAGCCAATAGCTCATTATGTCCTCAATATCTTTTCTTAAGGCCTTATTATCCAGGTTTAAGTCCGGCATATTCCTGCTGAACTCTCCCTCATAATACCAGTCCCCTGTTCCGGTACTGTGATAGTTCTTTTTAGAAGACCCGCCTTCTATAAAGTTATAATATCCAACATAGGGATTGTGCTCTCTGCAAAGCTCCTTATGAGTACACTTTTTCTGCCCGCAGGGCTCTATGCCAAGGCTTTTTACTGCGGACTGAAACCAGGGATTCTGAATGGAAGTATGGTTGAGCACCAGGTCCAGTATGACCTTGATTCCCCGCTTATTGCACTCAGCTATCAGGCGCTTGAAATCATCCAGAGTACCATACTGGGGGTCAATGTTATAATAATCTTTAACATCATATTTATGGTAGCTGTCGGAGGGCATTACCGGCATAAGCCAGATTCCGTTCACTCCCATATCCGTTGTTGTCTTTGGGTCTCCGTCATTGAGATAATCCAGCTTATCAATCAGGCCATTGATATCTCCAATTCCATCACCATTGCTGTCATAATAAGAATATAGGAACACCTCATAATAAGTTCCGTAATTATCATTCAGTTTAACCGGAGTCAATGCTGCCAAATCCTCTGCTGCCCCTTCCTCAGCCTTTTGGGTAGCGGAGTCTGCCGGATTGCCGAAACTTTTATCCATCCCTTTCCCGGTACCGGTCTTTTCTTTTGTTCCTGCCTGCTCTCCCTTTTCAATAACAGGATTGTTACTTTCCTTGACAGCATTCTTATTACCGGAACAGCCTGCCAAAAAAAGTACCATTAGTAATGTAATACAAAGTCCATATACAATTCTCTTCATTTAACCCCTTTCCTAAATATCAGCCCACAAAAAGCCGCTGTAAAACTATTTCAATTTATACAGCGGCCTTCCATGATGATATCTTATTAATAATAATTTTACTAACGAGTTAAACAGTATCCATTTACATTCTTTCGAACCAGGTAAGCACTATCAATACTATCCCTTAACGGCCCCCGACATTCCATCCACATAGAACCTCTGGGCATATAAGAACAGTATTGCAATCGGTATGGAGATAATCACGCAGCCCGCAAAGAAAGTAGTGTAATAATACTGGATAAACTCTTTCTGGAGCATTGTCCATAAACCGATAGCGATGGTATAATATTGCCTGTCCTGCCCTAGAATTACCTTTGCGAAAATATAATCCACCCACGGAGCCATAAAAGAAGTCAGCAGGGTGTTTACAATAATCGGTTTTGACAATGGAATGGTAATCTTTTTAAACACCTGAAATTTCGTTGCACCATCAATATAGGCAGCCTCATCAATTGTTTTAGGTATTGTATCAAAGAAGCCTTTGGCGATATAAAAGCCCAGACAGGAGCCAGCCGAATATACCAGAACTAATGCAAACAATTTAAAAGGACCATTTTCCAGGAGGCCTAACCCCTTTAGAATATAATAAACGGCTATCATCGACATAAAACCAGGGAACATTCCCAGTATCAGTGCAATATTCATAAGCTTTTTACGCATTTTAAAACGCAATCTGGATAATACATAAGAAATCGAAAGTACAAAAAATGCCGATATCAGGCAGCTTGCTATTGCTACTAAGAGGGTATTCATAAACCATTTTGTAAACACAAGGCTCCCTGCCTGGGAAAATAACTTCTGGTAATTATCCAGTGTATAGTTTTTAGGAAAGATATAGCTTGTATAAGTACCTTTTTCCGCACGGAAGGAGGTCAGTATTACAAAAAAAATAGGGAGGACCCAGATGAATCCGGTAATAGCAAGAAAGATATGAACAATTAAATTCTGGATAGCCTTTTTCTTTGAACGGGCCGCACTTATTTGTCTGCTCATTATTGGAACGCCTCCTCATCTTTATAGGACCCCGTACGGCGGTATGTTAACAAGGATGTTACCGCAAGTATGATAAATACGATAATACCGATAACTGCGCCATAGCTGTACTCCTTATTCGTAATCGTCATCTTATAGAGCCACGTAACCAGCAAATCTGTCTTACCCGCATAATAATAATCCAGTGTTTGCGGGCCTCCTCCTGTTAACAGGAATATAACATTAAAGTTGTTGATATTACCCGTAAAAGCAGTGATTAGACTTGGAGTCGTTACAAACAGCATATACGGTAAGGTAATTTTCATGAAAGTAACAAAGGAATTTGCGCCGTCAACCCTGGCTGCCTCATATAAATCCTTGGGGATATTCTGCAATATACCTGTCGTGCTAAGCATGGTAAAGGGAACGCCAATCCATATATTCACACAGATTATTGTGATTTTTGCCAAAGTCGGGTCCGTCAAAAATGGAATTGGCGTACTGATCAATCCCAGGGTCCGCAGAAATGAATTTATGGGCCCATTTGTATTAAAAATTGTGCTCATAGTCAGTAAGGAAACAAATTGAGGAACAGCAATTGACAATACAAACAGGAACCTCCAGAAGCTTTTGAAATGTGTTCCCTCGCGGTTAATAATGAGTGCCAGCAGCATTCCCAAAATATAACAGGAAAAGGTGGCAATTACTGCCCATATAATCGTCCAGGAAAATACCGGCCAAAAAGTTTTCGCTAAATCTCCTCCGGTCTTGAACATTGCAACAAAATTATCAAAGCCTACCCAGTCAAATAAATTGCCCGGAGGCTGATGCTTCTGGTCATAATTAGTAAATGCAATGAGAATCATAAAAATCAGCGGTATAATGGTAAAACATAAAACACCTAAAATAGGAATAAACAAAAGCGCTTTATGCAGATTTTGCTGTCCTAAAGATTTCAGATCATCACCAAAAGTGGGAACAGGTTTCTCAAGTTCTATTCTCTTCTGTGTATTATAAGCACTTTTTACAGAAGAAGCCAAAACAATTAAAAATGTCACTGTCAAAACAATAGTTATAACGCCGTATAGAAGGCAGAGCATGGAGTTATCTCCCACAGCGTACTCATATATCTGCTTCTTTTCATTAAAAACTTCTTCCTGCAGATTCGTTCCAAGTGTTATCATGTCACCAATTGCCTTAAATCCTTTGTTAAACATATAGGACAGATAAGCAGCTTCCATGCCCAATAACAACAGGCCGCGTATAATCTGTTTGTGAAGGATATTTCCCAGACCAAAGACAACGGCAGATAATTTTGTTATTATATTGCCCTTCATGAATGCAGTACCAAAGTCAATATCATCATAAGAGGCTGATTTCTCAGTTGTTTTATTCTTTTTGCCGGCCATCTTCTTCCTCCTTATTTTCATTAACCTCTTCCGGTTTACATATCAGAAACGGAATGCCCGGTTACCAGGACATTCCGTTTCTGCATAATATCTTAATAATTCCGTATAATTATTCTACCTTTAAGGTCTTTACGAAAGTATCAAGCTTTTCCTGCGCATTCTTTTTATTAAAATCACCGCTTCTGATTTCCGTAGCAAAGCCAGTGATATTCGGCCAGAATCTTGATGTAAATTCTGCGGAGTTGGGCTGCATTACGGATGCCGTATTGGATTCCTGTACAAGAACTGATGCAACCGGATCCGCCTGTACTTCAGCTGATTCGCCTACCGTTTTGTTGGTAGGAACCTGTGCTGTTTCTACAAAGCGCTGTTTCTGCATTTCTTCACTGCCTAAGTATGCTGCAAAGGCTACCGCTGCCTCAGGGTATTTCGTCTGAGCATTGACACCGATACATTTTGAACCATAGAAGCCCTTTAACTGATAATCTTTCCCATCCGGATTAAAGGTAGGAATAACAGCAAGACCTAAATCATCCCCTAAAGCATCCTTGTATAACTGGTAGTTCCAGGAACCGTCAAACCAGGCACCAAGCTTATGGGCTCCTGCTAATTCAGGAATGTTTACATCGTCTGCATAAGCACATTTCGGATTCTTAATTAAATCAATTATGTAATTTGTTACTGCCAATCCAGTTGCATTGTTCCAATTGCAGCCTGCTGCAAAATCAGTAGCACTGTCACCATAGATTGTTAAGCCTGCACCGTAATACCAGGCAGCTAATTTCCAGCCTCCGGCTGAATCAAAGCAGAAATTATATACACCTTTGGAGGTTTTCTTTGCCATAATACTATCCAGTGACTTTATATCGTCAGCTGACAGGAGGGACTTATCATAATACATAAAGAAAGTGTTATGTGTGAAGGGAATTGCATAGACAGCATCATCAATGGTAACCGTATTTACTACCGGCTCAGCCATAGTGGTTTTTACCATTTCCTCTGTTGAACCGCCAAGTCTTGCAATAGCACCTGCATTTTTAAGCTCCTGTAACTGGTCGTTTGCAAAAAAGAATACATCGCCAGCTGCCGTAACATCCTTTAAGATCTCATCTTTTGCCGTATCTTCTCCCTGAGTCTCTACCGTAAACTTGATATTCCATTCAGGATGCAAAGCCTGGAAGGATTTGCACATGGAATCAATGGTGCCCGGCTGGATCTGATTTTCAGGAGCCCACACTTTTAAAGCTACATCCTCTGCTTTGGCAGGAGTCTTCGTTTCATCAGGGGCTTTCGTAGCCTGTGCGGAATCATTGGTACCCGTTGAGCCGGTATTTTTCCCCTCATTCTTACCGCATGCTGCAAAATTACTGATTACTAACACGGTAACCATAAGTAACGCAAGAAGTCTTGATACTTTTTTCATAATTTCTACCTCTTTCCTTTTTACATATTGCCAAGTTAAAAAGTAAACTCAGCCTCATTATAGATTTGGCAATCAAATGCCGTGTATAGGCAGGAATAATACCTTCTCCCTGCTGAATCAATATGCCCTTAAGGCATAAAAATTCCTTTTAACACCATTCATTTCCCAAGTAAGCTGAGATAGTGTACAAATAAACTATAATTTCTTAAGAATTAACACTAGCCCTATGCATACCTTAAAACTGCCTGCCTTATTTCCAAATGTCGTTGTAATATTCCTTTATGGTTCTGTCACTTGAGAACAACCCTGCATTGGCCGTATTGATGAAACATTTTCTATGGAAATGGAACGTATCCTTATACTCCCTGTTAACGCGGAGCCTTGTGTCTGTGTAGTCATCAAAGTCCAGGAGGAGATAATAATGATCCGGCTTATGCCAGCTTGCTCCCTCCAGGATAGCACTGTAGAGCTCCTTAAACATTCCCGTTCCGTTATCATCAAAGGTTCCGTCAATTAAAGTATCCAGCACCCTCTTGATTCTGGGATTGGCTTGATAAATCTTGGCAGGATTATAAGTATTCTTAACAGCCTCAATATCTTCGACCCTTGCTCCAAAGATGTAATTATTTTCTTCTCCCGCCTGCTCTACTATTTCAATGTTGGCACCATCATAGGTTCCAAGGGTAACGGCACCATTTAACATAAACTTCATATTACCGGTTCCTGAGGCTTCTGTTCCTGCGGTTGATATCTGTTCCGAAATATCAGCGGCAGGCACCAGCTTTTGTGCATAAGAGACATTGTAATTGGATACGAATACCACCTGCATCAGGTCCTTTACTTCGGGATCGGAATTAATGAGCTTTGCAATCTCATTAATGTATTTGATAATTCCCTTGGCCCTGAAATATCCGGGCGCTGCTTTCGCACCAAACAGGAACAGTGTAGGAGTAAAATCTTTTATGCTTCCATCCTTAATACCAAAATAAATATCCATAATGGAAAAGGCGTTAAGGAGCTGGCGCTTATATTCATGAAGCCTCTTAACCTGAATATCGAAAATAAAGTCAGGATTAATCTGGATATTCTCCTGTTTCTTTATATAATCAGCAAGCTGCTGCTTCTTAATATGCTTTATATCTGCAAACTGCTTAATTATCTGCTTGTTATCCTTAAATTCTTCCAGCTTCTTTAAGCTATCCAGATTCAGTATCCATGAATTTCCTATCCTGTCGGTAATGAAGCCGGACAGCTCCATATTGGAAAGGGAAAGCCATCTTCTCTGGGTAATTCCGTTGGTCTTATTCTGAAAACGTTCCGGGTAAATCTCATACCATTCCTTTAATACATCCTTCTTCAGGATTTCCGTATGTAGTCCTGCAACACCGTTGGTGGAATGGCTTGCAAATACGGCAAGTCTTGCCATATAAATCAGGTTTCCGTCAATGATGTTATAAATCCTTTGCTCTGCTTCCGCTGCCTTGCCAAAGGTTTTCAACTCCTTTATCAACGCTTTCTGCAACAGCTGAACATATTTATAGACCCCCGGAATTACGGAGCGGAATAAGGAAATGCTCCATTTTTCCAGTGCCTCCGCCATCACCGTATGGTTCGTATAGGCAAAGGTCTCTCTTGTGATGCGAAATGCCCTGGCAAAGGATTGCTTTTCTTCTTCCATCAGGATTCGAATAAACTCCGGTATTGCCACCACAGGATGGGTATCATTTAACTGAATTGCATATTCATCCTGGAAATGGCTGAAATCATCCCCGTATTTCTCTTTATATCTTTTTACCATGTCTCTTATAGAAGCGGCTGCAAAGAAATACTGCTGCTTTAAGCGAAGCTTCTTGCCGGCATCGGTAGAATCATTGGGATAGAGAAGACTTGAAATTGCCTCCGCTTCATCCCTGTTTTTTACTGCCTTCTCATATTTCTGCTCATTAAATAGTTCAAAATTGAATTCTTCTATGGGCTCTGCCTGCCACAGCCTTAAATAATTTACGGTATTGCCGCCGTATCCGATTACCGGCGTATCATAAGGGACTGCATAGACCGACTGGTTCTTAAAATCAATCCGTATCTTTTCCTTATCCTTTCTGACAGACCAGGGATCCCCGAATCTTTGCCAGTCATCGGGCATTTCCTTTTGAAAACCATCTTCAAAATACTGCTTAAACAAACCGTATTTGTAGCGTATTCCATATCCATTTAAGGGAATCCCAAGAGTTGCGCCAGAATCCAGAAAACAGGCTGCCAGCCTACCCAGTCCTCCGTTGCCCAAAGCGGCATCCTCAATATCTTCAAATATCCCGATATCCAGATCATTCTCACCCATCATTTCTGCATAGGTATGATAAAGTCCGCTGTTTAAAAGATTGCTGTATACCAGTCTTCCTACCAGGAATTCCGCAGAGAGATAGGACACCTTTTTACTGCCTGCATCCTTATCCCAGTCCTTCTTGATCATCCGCATTACTGCTTTGGAAACAGCGTGGTAAAGCTCCGTGGTATCTGCTTCCTTAATCGTCTTACGGTAATCCAGTTCCAGTATGGTGCTTACATATTGTTTAAAATTTTCCATGCTTTTACCTCGTAATTATTTTGCTCTGGCATAAAGACAAGCCAGACAATAAAGTTTCTTACAATCAATTTCCTGATATTGTTCCTTCTTAAACCGCCACTTCCAATTGCCTCCCACAGTGGAAGGGAAGTTCATTCTGGCAGAATTATCAAGCTTTAGGAAATCCTGCATCTGTATAATGGCTGCGTCCGCAACACTCGCATAGGCCGCACGGATAATAGCGTCCGGCAGCAATCTGAAATCCGTGACCTGAAAATAGGTCAGAAGCTTCTCTAAATCCTTCCAGCTTTTCTTCTGCAAAAAACCAACAAGGGTTTCATTATCATGGGTCCCTGTATAAACCGCAAGGTTAGAGGTTTTATAATTGTGGGGAAGATAGTCATTGTCCTCCGGTCCGTCCAGGCCGAATTCCAGGACCTTAATTCCGGCAAAGCCAGTTTCCTGAATCAGCTTCTTTACCGGCGGAGTCAGTACACCCAAATCCTCCGCTATAATCCTGGCATTTCCAATGGATTCCGTGAAAACATCCGTAAGCTTCTTCCCCGGTCCCATTTCCCATTTTCCTTCCACTGCCGTGGTACAGCTTACCGGTATTGCATAATAATTCACAATTCCAATGAAGTGGTCGACACGTATCACATCATAAAGAGCCGCCAGGCTCTTCATTCTTTCTCTCCACCACTTAAAATCCTGCTTCTCCATAACGTCCCAGCGGTATAAAGGGTTTCCCCAGCGCTGCCCCTCTGCAGAAAACATATCCGGCGGCACTCCTGCGACATGAATGGGTTTCTTTCTCTCATCCAGCTCGAACAGATCACCGTGAACCCATACATCGCTGCTATCCATGGAAACATACAGGGGAATATCCCCAATAATGGAAATTTCGTTATCGGCAGCATATTTTCTTACCTGCTTCCATTGCTCCTTGAACTTATACTGTACAAACTTCCAAAAATCAATTTCTTCTGATAACTGCTTTTCATATCTCTCAACCGCTTCTTTTTTTCGGAATGCGATATCCTGCTCCCAGAGCTGCCATTCCCTGTTCTGGAAATGGTTTTTTAATGCCATATAAAAGCTGTAATCATGCAGCCAGAATTCATTTTCCTTCAGGAATTCAGAGTATTCCAGGCTTTCTCTGTGCCTGCTGCTATGAAAGGCCTTTTTAAGAACTTGAAAGCGGGCATTGTAAATTCTGGCATAATCTACTTCATCCTCTTTCTCTCCCCACTCTGCAGAAACCACCTCTTCCTTTGCCAATAGTCCTTCTTCTATCAACATATCCAGATCAATAAAATAAGGATTTCCTGCAAAAGCTGAAAAGGACTGGTAGGGGCTGTCTCCGAAGCTGGTGGGTCCCACCGGGAGGACCTGCCAGTATGAAAATCCGGCTTCCTTTAAAAACTCAATAAATTCAAAACTTTCTTTACCCAACGTACCAATACCATAAGGTGATGGAAGCGCACTCACCGGCATCAGCACCCCGGCTCCCCGTTTTAAACCACTATTATCCGTCATGTCTGCTCCTATCAATTCGGTTATGTAACCTGGAAAATGGGTTTCCAGGTTGAGCTGTACCGCTCATAGTTCATCCAAAATATTTTCGATAATTTTCGAAAACCTAAATATAGATTAGCATTACAGACTGGTTTTGTCAATAACGTTTTTTATTTTTATGGTCAATATTTATATTTTTTTAAGCATAATGCTAATTCCATTTGTCAATTTTTCTTGACATCTTTAATTTTAACTCTGTTTTTACGGGTAAAACCATTGATAAATTATAAAATTCTGCTTCTTTACTCCATTTTTTCGAGAATTTACTTTTGGTCTAACCGATAGCCTTAAAATATGAGTTTTTGTTATAATTGTATAAAAATTCAAAACAATTACATGATAATGCCCAAAAATCAATTGCCTATTGAAATGTACAATTTTTGGGGTTATACTTAGGCTATTAATGTGAATTATTGAAAAGCATAATTCACAACAAGATTGTGCCTGCGAAATCCTCGGCCCAATCTATTTTCACTTTTTATTTAGGCAGTATCGCAGATAAACTTGCAGCATACATGTAGCTAGTATGTGCAATAAAGTAATCAATATTACTGAACTGGAGAGAGATAAATGGCAACTATCAAGGACATCGCCAATAAACTTGGAATAGCAGTCAGTACCGTTTCAAAGGGGTTAAATGGTGCCAGCGACATCAGCGATGACATGCGTCAGCTTGTATTAGATACCGCTGTTGAGATGGGATATGCATCTAAGAAAATGAGAACCACCACTACTCGTAAGGTATGTATATTTATCGAAAATATGGACTACGAAAACATTGACCAGTTCGGTTATGATATTATCGTAGGCTTTAAATTATCTGCTGCCAGACGTCACTGGGAGGTTACCGTTGTACCATCCAGCCTGACTCTCCAGACAGAAGAAAAATATGATACCTACATGCTGAAAAATGGCTACAGCGGTGCTTTTTTTCTGGGCTTTACCTTGCATGACGACTGGGTAATGCAGTTGAATAAGACTACTGTCCCTTCGGTACTTCTGGACAATTACATAGAGAGAAATAACCATGTGGGATATGTAGGTACGGACAGTGATGAAGGTATTGACCTGGCTGTTGACCACTTAAAGGAGCTTGGCCATAAAAAAATTGCATTGCTCAACGGTTCCAAGAATTCCATGGTATCCGACCAGCGTTACAGTGCTTATGTAAACAGCATGAAAAAGCATGGCCTTTCCCTGGATGAAAACCTCATAGAATTTGGTTACTATGTACCGGACTGCGCCAAATATCATGTGCCCTCCTTTCTAAAGAACGGAGCCACAGCCATCATCTGTGCCAGCGACTTAATAGCTTCCGGTGTTATTGCCGAGGTTAAAAAGCACGGGTTAACGGTTCCGGATGATATCAGCGTCATAGGCTTTGATGACCTTCCGATTGCAGCACAGCTTTCTCCGCCCCTTACCACCATAAGGCAGGACCGTGTGGATCTTGGGAAAAGCGCCTTTTTGCTGTTGGACGGTTTAATCCACAATGTGTCAATAAGCAAGCTCCTTCAAAGAGCGAAATTTATTAAACGCCAGTCCACCGCTCCCTGTAAAACCAAATGAATTTTCTTCAATTTTCAGATACAGCCAAAAATGCACCTGTAAATGTTAGTTGTTTCATCTAACATTTACAGGTGCACTTTAAGTTATCCTGTCCTTATATAATTTATTTCAATAAACTTCTAAAATAAATAAGGATTGCTCTGCTTATTCTGCTTAAGCAGGTATAAGCCTCCCCGGCCTTCATGATTACTCCTATTTTTGGCAGCTACGCCATAAATCCCCTGTTTGCCTGGTTAGGGTCCACATAGGTTTCGTTTAAGGTACCTCTTCCATAGGTTAAACCGGCATATATCTGCCCCGTATTAGACATAACAGGCCCCGATTTATCCTGGGGTGCAATCTTGGAAAACCCATCCATCAGGGTTCTTAATACTTCCTCTGCGTCATCAAGAGCTTTTATGTCTTTTCCATAATAAGCATCCGTCATAAGCTTATTGACAAAAATGTAAAGGCTCATCAGCTTTAAAGATATCTCGTACTGAAAATCAAGGGAGCCCATAAGCTCATTTAAGAACTTTTGCCCATGCTTTATATCATACATGGCTTTTTCTGCCTCTCCCTTGTGAAAGTACTCTCTGGCTGATGTAATATCCGTTAATAATACCTCATACATAATAACCACCAGTTCTGTCTTGGAAGCCTGTGTAATTCTGGCGGCAAAGGTTTTCGCCAAATCTTTCTCCATTATCCGTTATCTCCTTATCAATCAGAACAGCAGAGCACAATTCCTCCAAGAAATCACGCTCTGCTAATTTTAAATTTTATCAGCTCTGCAGAAGGGTTAGAACTGTCTGAGGTCTTTGATTTGCCTGGGCAAGCATGGAAGTTCCCGCCTGGGCAAGTACGTTCAGCTGGGTATAGGTTGCCATTTCTTTGGCCATATCCACATCCTCGATACGGGAAAGGGCTTCTGTCATATTCTCTGAGGTAGTATCCAGATTGGATATGGAGTGCTCCAATCGGTTCTGGTAAGCTCCGAGCTTGGCACGGATACCAGTAACCATATTGTTGGCATCTTCAAAAGTACTGATAGCTGCTTCTGCTCCCTCCTGGGTACAGATATTTACCAGGCTGATGCCAAGAGTTTCAGGATTTACCTTGGGAAGCCTTACTTCCATTGTCTGTTTTTCATTGGCACCGATCTGCAGTTTCATAGGACCGGAATTAAGAACAGTGGCAGTAACCGTTACATTGCTGCCTGTTACTTTTTGTGTATCAAATATCATTTCGAATCCATTGGAATCCGATACGGTCACCAGGTTTCCTTTTACGGAGGCTGTTGCTGTAGATGAAAAACCGGAATCCGTCACACTTGTTAACGGCGATGTCACTACAGCATCCGTTCCGACGTACTTTGTACCGGTGGCAACTGAACCTAATCCCAGTGCCGTCGCCAATGCCGGATTGTCGCAATTAATACTGATGTATTTGTCAGAACCGTATTCTTTTGTAGTAAATTCCAGGTGTTGGCCTGTGGCAGGAGGAGTATTATTGACTTTGGTACAATCAATATTTGCCGAATCACAAACATCACGGATTTTTTGGTAAACATCATCTAACGAATCAGTGCTTTTTATTTCAACCTCATTCCCGTTGATATTAATCTTACCTTCCGGGGTCTTTGTGGACGGTGAAGACGGGCTGTAAAAGGAAGTATCCGTTATTCCTGCTGAAGCCGGTGTGGAGGTGTTATTTATAGTTGCCTTACTGGCAGGTGTGGCAATTTCAATTTTGTAATATTTACTTGGAACCGTATCGGATACGGAAACCAATTGAACATTGGGATTATTCGTAAAGGACTGTCTATCAATACTTCCGTCTAAGAGGGTCTTTTTATTGAACTCCGTTGTATCGGAAATTCTCTGGATTTCCTGTTTTAACTGGTCAATTTCCGCCTGAATGGATTTTCTGTCTTCAATTTTATTTGTACCGTTGGATGCCTGTACGGATAATTCTCTCATTCTCCCTAACATGGCATTTACTTCGTTCAAGGCACCTTCTGCTGTCTGAATAATGGATATACCATCGGAAGCATTTCTGGAAGCCTGGTCAAGGCCGGCAATCTGGGTTTTCATTTTCTGGGAGATGGCAAGCCCGGCTGCGTCGTCTGCTGCCTTATTGATACGATATCCGGAAGAAAGCTTTTCCAAGCTTTTATCGAGATTTTTATTTGTCCTGACTAAATGGTTATTTGCCTTTAATGCTGAAATATTATGATTGATTCTCATTGGTTTCTCCTTTTCCCTTAGTATTCATTTTCTATATTTTTTATCTGTAAAATAAATGTCTTCGCAAGTTTTAGCAGAGTCTTTGTATCGGCTGCTTCTACTTCATCTTTTGGCTTGTAATTGTTATATCGGCCATTTTCGTTAAAAGAATTACCTATTCCATAATTGATTTGCCTGATTTTTGTATCCTGGCTTGCAAAAGCTTCCCGCAGCTCTGGGTCATTATTCTGAACAGCATCAAGTCCTGCTCTGTTTTCACAGGCAATAAAGGCACTTACCTCATTATTCCTGACCGACAGGCTCAGTTCCAGCTGACCAAGCTTATCAGAGGGGATGCTTACTGCCAGCTTTCCCGTATCTCCTGTGTTCTTTAAAAGCGTCACATTTACACTGGTTATACCTTCCGCAGTCATAAGTGGTACCTGGTAATTCTCCTTGGAAGCCATCCGGCTTATAAACTGCATGCCGTTGCTGATCCGCTTTAATTCTCCAATATCCTTTGAGGTTAAATTACCCTTATTGTAATAGCCTTTTAATAATTCAAGAACATTGTTTTCCATATTGGTATAGGCTTCCATGACCTTCTGTGAATCCTCAAGATTGCCAATCAGCTTATCCGAAAATTCCTGTAAGAAGGCATCCGGCTTCTCTGCTCCTTTTACATCATCGCTGCCCTGAAGCTCCCTGTCCTCTGCCACATTGCCGCTGCTATCGGTTCCATCCTCTTTCTCTATGTTCTTTCCTGCAGCCAGATCCGAAGGATTTTCCCTTCTCTTTAGCAGATTATTTAATTTATGAAAGACGGTGTTACCCTTTTGTAAAAAATCACTGGCGGACAAAAGATTTGTTAAGGTGACCGGAACCTCTCCTGCTTTCAGCAGATTTTCCGCTTCCTTTCCACTTCCGGCAGCTTCTTTTATTTCCTTTAATTTTTCACTGTAATAGGAATTGTCCGTATCTTCCTTCTGTTCCGCCACTTTTTCCAAAAGCTGCTCTAAAGGCATATTTTCTATGGTCCCGGGATCTCCTATGTTCTTAAGACCTTCCGGGGAGAAATTTTCTCTTAATTCCCGCAGCAGTTCCTTCCCGTAGGCGGCCTTTGTTCCGCTGTTCTTTGCATAAGCGGTATTTATCTGCTCTGTTATGGATTCATTCCTGGTATTGTACTGTGTAAGGGTGCCGAAGTCATCATCAATGTCAGCTTCTATTCCGCCGCTGTTCTTTGTTCTTACCGCCGTTAACAGGTTCTTAAGTGTAAGGTCCTGGTCAGCCTTTATCACCGCACCAAGTGCCGCACCATCGGATTTTTCAACAGTATTCATAAGTCTGTAAATGCCGATAAAGGATTTCTTCTCTTCCTCGCTGATTCCATTATTCTTTTCGAGCTTCCACAGGAACTTGCTAAAACGTTCCTCGCCGCTGATTCCCATTTCTTCCTTCATGGTATTTATCTGGTCGTTCAGCTCTTCTATGGGCATATCCACAGGATTGATTCCCTTCCGGATTAATTCCACCGCAACAGAAGGATGAAGACTCTTCATTACATTGTTGACCTGGGCATCATGAAGCTTCACCAGGTCTATATTTTCGGCCGTTACGGGTATATTATTATAGCCCAGGATACGAAGAGCCCTTTTATTCGCTTCCGTAGCTTCAAGGCCCACCTCACTTAAAAGTCCATCGGAATTCGTGAAGGCCTTTGCAATGGAATCCCCCATATCACTCCTTGGCTTTGTCATAAGGGTCTCATAGCTCTGAGAGGCTGCATTTCTCTTATAATCATTTCCTGCCGTTGCAAGGGTATCTGCCGTTTCCTGCTGCCAGGTATGCAGCGTGCTTCCTAAGAGGGCAGCCGGAGCGCTCTTTAATTCCTCCATTCTTTGGAGGCTTGCCTTTACTGCCTCGACATTTTCATTACTTTCACTGACGCTGCCTTCCTTTAAAAGGCCCCGGTAATACCTGTCTTCCACTTCCTTCAGACCCTCTACTATTTTTTGTAAAGAATCCGTCTCTATGTGAAATCCTCTCTTAGACAGCTCCGCTCCTGCTTCAGTGGTCATCTTCAATCGGATTTCTTCAAGTCTTCTTCTCACTGTTACGGTCTTTATATCAAACCCGTTAACCGTACCGTCAGAAAGGGCAGCACTGCCTGAGGCATCAGCCACAGCATTTGCTCCGGCTTCAATTGCTGCTCTTGCAGAAGCGTTGCTTTCAGAAGCACTGGAGGATGCTCCGGCTGCTTTGCCGGCGGTACCGTCCTCTTCCAGCTGCTTTTGCTCTTTATATAAATCTCTAATGGACAGTTCTTCTAATTCCTTATCGTTACGCTTCAAAACAGCCGTCTCTATGGCAGCATCGCTGATATTGTCAATATTTTTTAATGCCTGCTCCGTCTGTCCCTGTGCTAAAAAGCTAAGGGAAGGAGACTTTGTATCCCCCTGGGCAAGAGAGGCCGTTATCTTATCCGTAATATCCTCTATTGTCAGGTCCGATTTCATCCTGTCCAAATCCCAGCTTGCCCAAAGATTGTTTTCCGTGATTCCAAGATTATGTCCAAAGAGCCATTTTGCACTGTTTAACGTATCCTCGTTCACAGGAAAGCCCGCATCCTGGATAATCTTCTCTGCCTGGGGTTTAACGCTCTCCCACTGGCTTTCATTCACTGTGTCCGTTTTTGCCTTTGAGGCGCTGTAGCTGGCTTTGTATATATTGTCCAGCGTTGGCTCCATTCTGTTTTTAATCAGATAATACTTGGCCTGGTCGGACATTGTAAGTACTGTCTCCGCCTTTTCCTCACCGGCGGATATTCTTATCACATTTTCTTTTGTTACCGGTATGTTGGAAGCCTTCAGCCTGTCAATAAGCTCCTTGTTCTGGGAATAATTAAGGGCCATACTCTGCTCTGCCTCTGTCTCTTCCACAAGCTTTGCTTTCTGGTCTGACACGCTCTCTCTTTCCATATCCCTCTGGGTCTTTATTCTTGCCAGCATTCTATCCAGGCGTTCCAACTCAAATTTCTCAAAGGACATGCCTTCCTCTTCCAGCTTCCTGTAATCGTCTTCCGTCATCTGCTCTGCGGGTTTTGCAGAATCCTTATCCGAGGCCTGTGTTTCCTTTTTATATACGGTATCCTCTTTTGATGCCTCTTTGCCGGTATCTTCACCGGTGGCCTGAAGGTCTTTATCATTTCCTTCGGTATAAACAGCTCCGGCAGAGGCAGTATTCGAAACGGCAGAAGAATTCCCCTGTCCTTTTGTTGTTTCTTTTGTTTCTTTTGTCCCTTCCGTTTTCTTATCCTGAAGCTGTGAAAAAGAATCCGGGCCTGTTACCACCTTGGAAGTATTTTGGTCTGAAATTGTATTGATGTTCATTTCTTCCTCCTGTTTTGCAGCTTCTGTTGCTGTAAAACTTTATCTGTAATGCTGATTTGCCACATTTTTCATTTTATTATATTTCGGACAGGATGGAACTTTTCTTAAGGGATTCCTTTAAAAGATAAAAAATCAGAAAGGCAGTACCTGGATAATAAATATGAGAACTGCTTGAAACATGAGGTTTTACAGGGTGTTAAATATTGATTCGGGTGTCAGAATGCCATGTTTACTAAAGGTATACCTGGGGTATAAAAATACATAGACTGAGCTTCGATCAATTAAATAAAAATAAAGTAAGACTAAATGAACCTGTATCTTAGACTTCCAATACACGTATTCATTCAGCCTTACTTTATTATAGCCTTTGCCCTCTCACGTTCCCCAACGCGCTTCCAACCTCTAGTACAATACCTTCTCGTATTGACTTACCTAAGTATAACTCTTTTTGTGCGTTTTGTCAATATATTGTTTATTATTTTAATTCTGTTGGCTATTTTCACAAGAAATAGATTATAGGTAAAAAAATGTTACCATTAATTTATCCAGATATGCCTGATCTTTTGTACCCATTAATTCTCTGGAGGAATGCATCGCCAGTAAGGGAATCCCAATATCCACTGTTTTAACAGGAAGCCAGGAGGATATAATAGGTCCTAAGGTTCCGCCCCCGGGCATATCCGAGCGGTTGACGAACTTCTGGTATTTGACCTTTCCTGCCTCGCAAAGCTGCTGTACTATGGCAATGGCCTCCGTATCAAAGGTATATCTTTGATTGCTGTCAATTTTAAATACTATGCCTTCATTTAAGGCCGTATAATTCGTTGGGTCATATTTCTCCGGATGATTGGGATGTACTCCATGCGCTACATCTACCGAAAGCAGGAAGCTGTCCGTAAGCTGTGAATACAGACTGTCTTCCGAAAGCTTCAGCCCTCTCATGATCTTTTCCAGTAAAAGGTTCAGGAGCGCCGAATCCGCACCCTGCTTTGTCCTGCTTCCGATTTCCTCATTGTCGTAAAGAGCAATCAGGTTGATGCCCTCTTTTCTCTTTCCTTCCGTAATTCCCTTTAATAAGGACCATACGGAAGTAAGGTTATCCAGCCTTGGGCAGGATACGAAATCCTCCTTCAGACCGACAAAGCCACCCTCTTCGCAGTTATAGATATACATGTCATAATCAAGGATTCTATCCTTCTCCACTCCCAATTCCTTTGCAAGAAAGCTTATAAAGAACTTTTCATCGGAAATATCCTCCTCTAACATAGAAAACAGGGGAAGTGTATCAACCTGTCTGTTTAGCTCAACTCCCTTATTCACTTCTTTATTTATATGGATTGCAAGGTTTGGAATGATGAGGATGGGCTTTTTCATATCTATAATCCTCATTTCCGGGTGGAAGGGGTCATCACTTCTTAAGGCGACCCTGCCGGCCAGGGAGAGGGGACGGTCCATCCAGGTATTTAAGATAGGGCCTCCGTAAACCTCTGTGTTTAATTTTCTATAGGCACCGCTTTTTATATCCGCATTGGGCTTCACACGAAATCCCGGATGATCCGTATGAGCCGCCGCTATACGAAAATTCTGTCCTTCCTTCCAGTTGTCTCCTATTGTAAAGGAAAAAAGAGAGGTTCCGTAAGGCTTTATGTAATAGCCCTTTCCCTTTTCCAGCTTCCAGCTATCCTTTAAATCAAGCTCCTCAAAGCCCTCCTTCTTCAGAAACTTTATTCCTTCCTCTACAACATGATAGGGTGAAGTAGCTTCCTTTATAAAGGACAGAAGCTCTTTCGCACTTTCTTTCGCTTTCATTTATATTCCTCCTGGTAAAATTATCTTTAACTATAGCCTTTCCATTATTATAGACCACTTAAGATTAAGAAACAAGGCAGATTTACTCTTGACCTATCTACGCCGCTGTTTTATCCTTAAGGTAATAAAAAATAGAAAAAACACCCGAAAGAGGAGGCCGCTATGGACACCCTTTTGTTTCAGCAAGCCATTGACACGGTCATCAACCGTCCCAGAATAGAAAGCGGAATCGGTACCCTTGGCGAAAAGACCATACATGCGGTACTAAAAAATTACCTGGCACCGGATCAGCTGAACCATGAAATTAAATTTAAAAGATATTATGCAGATATCGTAACACCGGAAAAAATTATAGAAATCCAGACACAGAACTTTGACCGGCTTAGAAATAAGCTTCCCCTGTTCTTAGAGGAGCGCCCCGTTACCATCGCTTACCCCATTGCCCATACCAAATGGCTCCTATGGGTGGATAAGGAATCCGGAGAAATCAGCCCGAAAAGGAAATCCCCGAAGACCGGAAGAGCTTCTCAAATCCTTCCCGAGTTATATAAAATCAAAGATTACCTGTCCGACCCCAGGCTGACCATTCAGATATTATTTATAGACCTGGAAGAATATAAATTCTTAAACGGCTGGAGTAAGGATAAGAAAAAAGGTGCGGAAAAAGCAGACCGCATACCCATAAGCCTTCACAGCGAATTATTTCTTAAAAAGCCCTCCGATTATGGGCTGCTGCTGCCGGATGGCTTAGATACTTTCTTCGTTTCTAAAGAATTTGCAAAAGCCACCGGTCTTGGCGGTATTGCACTCCATTCTGCCCTTAAGGTGCTGCTTCAAATGGATGTCATTGAACAGACAGGAAAGAAGGGACGCGCCTTTCTTTATACAAGAAAATAGTCGGTTTTTGTGGATATCGGTACGCGCCTGTAAGCCTTGATTTTCCTCACTTTTTCACTTTGTAATCTTTGTAATCGAATGTGAACTTTTGCTTGTTTTTGTGGAAATAGTCACAAAACAGTCACAATTCTCTATTTACTAATATGATAGTCAATATTAAAATTATTATAGGCTAATCCCCTATCCGATAGTCCTGCTAATATCAAAATCGAACCTGTAGAGCAGAGCGAAATATTTTTGACTGTATATATAACCCATAAATAACATGGAAATATACGGATGAAACAGGCCTCTGAAACCTTTGAGACAAGAGCTCGAATAGGTGGATATTCTCGCCTGGATAACAATTTCAATTCTAAAAACTTAATATACGAGAAGGTGATGGTAAATAAAATTCCAAAGTCTAACAGATATTCAAATTCATGTAAAGCGAAAGAAATGATCTTTTACTTCGTGTCCCAAACACTTCTATTTCCGTACCCGATACTAAGAACTATCCATGACTTTAGCTCATTTATTTGAGGTAAAGAGTTAAAAATTCCTTTATTTAAAAGAAAAACACTTGACTATAAAGGGAGGAATAAAAATCAATCTAAAATATAACAAAAAGAATGAAACATTAATAATCCAAAATAATTATCTACTTTACTCTATCAATTTAAATGATGTATACTATTTTGAAAGGTTAGGTAGAAAAATAGACGTAGCATTATTTGATAAACGTATATCTTTCTATGGCTCATTTGTAGAGCTTGAAAACATATTAGACAGTAAATCATTTTTAAAATGCCATAAATCTTATATTGTAAATTGTAATAAAATTTTTAAAATAGATAAGGATGAGATTTCTTTTAGTGATATTGAGGATATTATTATAGTAAGTGAAAATTTCAAGAATAGTTTAATTAGCTTTATAATACAAATTGTCTAATTGAGCCAGATACAAATGAATTGTTATCTATTTAATTTGACATGAAATGTATAAGTTAGGCTGCATTGTACAAATATTCAAAAGGGGTGGCTTAAATAGTAATCCACCCCTTTAAGACTAAATAAACATATCAATATTAAGTAAAACAATTCCTACAATTGCAATCGTAAATAAAAAATTCTTTAATAATATTTCAATTTTTTTATTTATAAAATAGCATGAAGTTTTTTTAAGTTTTAATATTAGATATTTGTATGATAATATTATGTCTAATAATATAAAACATAAATATACTAAAATTTTACCTACAATGCTAAGCATTGTAGTATGAATTACATTAGGAAAAAAAACATTTATAACAAATACTAAGATAGTCATAGCTAAACTGGCAAAGAATTCTTTTTTTATCAAATTTTCACTGTTTTCTATTTCTTTAATAAACATTTCTTCTCCATTATCATTTATAGTGCAGTATTAATTCCATAATACTGTTATATCATTTGTGAATTTACCGGAATAGCCTTCTTCTCCAGATCCTATTTTATTAGCTAAATATGCCGTCCAAGGATTATAAAGATTTTGTAATACAGTTGTGCTACCGGATATTGAGGAAACACTTGTCACCTGCAATCCACATGTAAAATTATTAGTGGCATCTTTTATAGATGAACGTTCTAAATCACTTAGCGTAGGTAATTCAAATAAACTGTATGATCCTGTAACCATACCTAGAATTTTTACCACATTGTTTTTACCAATATCTTCTATTGCGGTTTTTATAGCTACAGGAGCCCCTCCTAATGCATAAGTGATTGCTGCTTCAGTTAAAAGCTTGTAAGTACCATCTCTAAGTTTTTTAGAAACTGAATCGTATGTCGAGTAATATAAGACTTTTGACTGTTCAGGTGTAAGGTAATTGATTCTATAAACTTGAAAACCAAAACCATCTGGATCATAGGTCATTTTGTTAGGAATCCAACTGCCTCCATTAGGCAATATCTTTCTATCAACGTTCCTAGTAACTATAACAGAAACATTACAAGTTTTTTCCCCAGAAAATTTAATTTTATAATCTCTGTTACTTTTTAAATCACCAACCCATACGTTTTTACTTAATTTACTATCTGTATCAAATGTAATATCATATGATGGATTTACGTACAACATTCCATCCATATTATCATGTGTGTTTTTGTCGGTAACACTGGGAAAAACCTGTTCATCCGTGTACACAGCAATTTTATAACTTCCAGCAGATCCTGTAGTAAAATACCCAATCTGTACATCTTTGGGGTTAAAAGTAAATGAATACCTTGAATTAAGGTCAAATAACATCGCTGTCACACCTGATGAAGCACTTGCATAATTGGAAGATGATAAAATCCCTATTACCATACAGATAGTTATAATACTACAAATCACCTTTTTTTTCAATAAGCTCATAGACATTTCCTCCATTTTTTATAATTTAATATTGGTTACAAGGAAATGTTAACAAATCTTCTTTCAAAATAGGGGATTATGTAATTATATGGGCATTTTATGTAACGCAAACCTAAATAATTGTTGAAATAATTTTATTTTACATAAAAATATTTCATATGTAATCATGTGCTTATCACTAAACAGATAGCTCAATCTATCTTATCTTCTACATTGTCATAAATGGGTAATGAAGTAATTGACAAAATTTTCATGGCAGGTCATAATTAAGGTATAAATTTACATAGGGAGGAAGTATTTTTGAATAATTATTGCAGTAATTGTGGGGAACCATTAGCCGGAGCGAAATTCTGCCCTAATTGCGGGGAACCTGTAAATAGTAACGGTAATGTTGAATTTGTTAGCACTGAATATCGTGAACCTTCGCAGCGAATTCAAGGAGCCTACAATAGTGCGACTAAGCCCTCTAAAAAAGGTTCTGCTGCTGGGAATGCACTTTTTACTTTTCTATTTATAATATTGTTTGGAATGTTAGTTGTTATTATAGGTGTTAATATGGCCCCTAATACTAAAACTGCATCAAAACTGCAGAAAGTAACCGGTGTTACTGACGAACAAGCGAAAACTATAGAAGATATACTTAAAAAATGTGATATCCAGCGCATTGATTCCATTGAAGCCGATGAATTGCTAAATGATGTGAATACAGACAGCGAAAAAGGTTATCGAATTAGCGCAGATGGTATTGATAATATCATTTTATACATAAAAGCAAATAACAAAGTAAACATGATTAGATATGCTGATAATAATTTATATGCTAAAGGCAAGGTTGTATCTACAATGGCCGACTATACATTTACGACGGATGAAGAAACAGCATTGCAGATTAAATGTCAGAATGCTGTTGAAGAAATATTAAAATCACCATCTACTGCAAAGTTTCCTAATATTTTAAAATGGAATTTCAGTAAAAATAAGGGTGGAATAACCGTTCAAAGTTATGTTGATTCTCAGAATTCATTTGGAGCTACTATCCGAAGTGAGTTTCAGCTTGTGCTTACAAAAGATAATAAAGTCAAATCATTTATATTTGATGGAGAAGAGTTAATGAAGAAATAAAGTTTTATAATATTATACCCGGAGGGAATAACCGGGCTTATTTTTTATGCCTTTCTTCCAGCAGTAAGTGCCTTTTTTGTATTAATACCGGCACTCCATCCATTGGAAGGATTCCAGCCTAACAGCTTCCAGTATAAAAGTACTGCTGCCCTGGTCTTGGCTCCGTAATCTCCATCCACTACCAAAGGAACAAAGCCCTTCGCTCCGGCCAGGCAGGTATTGAGCCTGTCCTGCAGCCAGACAATTTTAAGAAAATTGCTATCAGGTGTAATGTTTCCGGTGGGAGTTTTCGGGTATACGGCTTCTATATCGTATTTCCAGAGGTCATATGTCTGCACCATGTTAATAAGCTTATTCGTATAGGATATATCTGTTGCCCATCATCATCCTTTATACGGTGGCAGGCTTCCCGATAGTCTGTAATGCCCCTAAGATTTTTGTACCGGGGATATTTCTATTTTTATAAAGTTTAAAAGAAAGGAAAAGTGTGATTGTTGGACTTTGAATAATCATACAATAAAATATGAAAAAAACTAAGTCAATTATTCTATTAGTCTCAATATTAATAATTACTTTTACAATAGGATGGTATTTTAAGGCTCAGCATCATGAAACGATTCAAAAACATTATAATGGCAGAGAACTTAGTATTGGAGTTATTGGTAACACTCCGGAAATATGGGAAAAGCAGATAAAGTTTACTGAAATGTAAGCATCTGATTTGGAAAAAGCCGATTTAATCAGCAAATTCAATGCTATCTTTATTGTGAAAGACAGCATGATAGAAGGTATAGAATCCCAATATACTAACTATATGACAAAGTATAAGATACCGTTCTTTTTTTGTTCCATTAAAGAGGACGATAACTCTCAAACTTATATTGGTCTTATTACTACAGATAGTATGAACAGAACAGTGACTTATAATTTACAGCCAAATAAAAATAATAAAACAAATATTAAGAATATGTACTCACAGATTTTTAAAACAATAGGGGACAACAATTTTTTTCCTGGAGCATAGGCACTTAGAATTCATACATTTTATAAGCGTTTCTAAGCGGTTGCCTCTGCTTTTGTTATAATAACAATCCTAAAAAGAGGTGCCCTCTATATCAGATAAGCACCTCTTATTTGATGACTATTCTTGTTTTGCCTTGTATTCCGCAAGCAGCAGATCCACCATCCGACCGTAGCTCTTTACCCCATCGGACTGATTATTGGCCTTTAAATAATTATCATTAACAGCATTGGATGCTGTACTTATTACCGTATCCTCAAACTGCACCCAGTAATAATAATCTTCCCTTAAATCCGCCTTCATCTCCGTCGTATAGGTGTCCTTCACCTTCTCATAATACTCCGGAGACTGGCTGTAGAGCTGATTGCCTGCATAGGTAAGGGCCAGCATAAGTCCGCTGTACTGAAGGACCGGATTATCGGAATTGCTGCATACGAGATAGGAAATAAAATTCGCCTCATCCTCCCTCATAAAACCTCTTAAGTGGGCCATTTCATGACCCATGGTAGCCGGGATACTGTAATCCGGCACATCGGTATTTACATTTGCCTCCATGGTAAAGGGCCAGAATATTCCCGTAATCTCCATGGCTGACATAATCTTCGAAGAGTCCACGGCTTTCACAGATTTGTAATCTCCCTCCAGTTCAGGGTATTTCTTTCCCAGCTTTTCATAGGCAGCAACCTCTGCGTTAACAAGGTCCTTCCAGTTGCTTTTATCGATATTTACACTGCTGTCCTTCGTGAATTCTCCCCCCTTTTTTTCAATAAGGGTCCTGGCCTTAGCCGCCCTTTCAGAGAGATTAAGGGTCAGATTATATAAATCCTCCACCGATGAGGCTTCGATATCATAGCCGCTTATCTGCGCAAAGGAGTATCTGTGATAATTAATACCTCCCATAAATACGTATAGAAAAAATAAAACACTTGCAATACCTGCAATGTCTATCAGAAAAAGTGTCATTACATAGCTGACTGTCTTTCCGCCTTTTTTCCTTTTAACAATCTGATATATTAAAAATCCGATACCCAGGATAACAATGAGCGGTATCAGCTTGATTTCTGCTTCCATCAAGGAAAAGGAAACTTTATCTGATAGGAAGCTTACTGCATGAGATATCCCTTTATATATCTTTCTTGCAAATAGTAACTCGGCAAAATCCGTGTTGACCTTTGCAAGCCATAAAAAGAAATAGGCAATGGGTGCCAGGAGCAGCAGATATACCCGTTTTTTGCTGAAAGCCTTGTACCACTTTGCATTTACCTGCTGTACGTCATTCTGAAGCAATATACATCCCCCCTACTTCCTTTCATCGTGCTTTTTACTTAATTTTACTCCATCTACGGACATATTGATAATGTCAATTAATTCCTCTTCCGATATTTTTACATACCTTGCCAATTCATGAATATTGCCCTCTCTGCCGAGTTCCTCCTTGAGATTCTCCGAAGCTTTCCTGATATAGCTTATCTTATCTATGATTTCCTGTTCAAAGCTGCTGTTTTCGCCGTTTTCATAGATTATCTGCTCCATGGAATTTCTTACATAGCCTTCGATAAATTCTGTTTCATTCTCTAAAACCGTATCGGTATAAAGAGTCTCCACAGCACACAAAAGCCCAATATTTCCCTCCTGTATCAAATCCTCCAGGGTGACCCCCCTATTCTGGTAAAGCTTTGCAAGCTCTATGACCTTCGGAAGGTGTACCTCAATAAAGCGTTCCTTCACACTGTCCCTTTTCTCCCTGACAGCCTGAAACAGTAAGGTAAGCTCCGCTTCATCCGCCTCCTTTACCGCCTCCAGATCCTTTAAATACATTTTAAGATACTGTGAATCCACGTTCTGAGCCGAAGCTCTCTCCCTTACCTGCTCTTCTTTCCTTTTTTCCACCTGCAGCTCTTCCTCAGCTGCAGGTTGCAGCTCTTCATCGGCTGCAGGTTGCCGCACTTCCTCTTCTTCCGGCTCCTGGCTTTGTTCCTCCTCTACCTCTTTTTCCCGCGGTGCTTCTTTATATTCCTCAAAAATCTTAGTTTTTACATATCCCTTTACCGTAATGTGGGCTGCTGCCAAATAGGCAAAGATATGCTCATACTGCTCTTCTGACAGGCCCATATCACCAAAAAGCTCCTTGATCTCGTTCATTCCAAGCTCATTTCCCTGTACTCTTGCTACCTCTAATACATCCTTTAACATTTCCTGAAATTTATCTTTACCTTCCATAATGAACCTCTTTTCCTGAGACTTTTCCTTATAAATACGGCCGGCCTGGTTCTAGCTTTAAATATCTGTCATCTGCCGCCTGTTTATCAGGGTTTTCTATAAGATTACTACTATTTGAATTTTATATTATATTACCAGCCATTGCAATAGGCAGCTATGTTTTGGACAGGGAGAAGGCGGAAGGAAAGCTTATAAAGAAAATTTTTAGGATATCCAAAGCTGCCATAACTGCGTTTGCCTTTAATTAAATATTAATATTCTTGCTTTCTTTCTGCATCTCCGATAAACTATACCTTATAAAATACTAGCAGCATATAAACTTTTTGTTTAAGATAAAGGATGAATTGCCCGATGGAATTAAAAGTGTGTAAAAATTGCAGAAGATTATTTCAGTATATTTACGGCCCGGAGATATGCCCCGACTGCATCAAGGCTCTGTCCAAGGAAAAAACAGAGGAAGCGGAACAGGACCTTGCCAATGCAGTTGTCACGAAAGATATAAATAATGAAAAGGAATTGTTCGAAAGGGTGAAAGAATATATTATAGCCCATCCCAAAGCGACCATCTCCGATATTTCCGGCGTTATGGATGTAACTCCAAAGCAGCTGTTTGAATGGATTCGGGAAGAAAGGCTGGAATTCTCGGAAGACTCCAAGGATGCATGGTTCGAATGCGAAAAATGCGGGACAAAAATCAAGAGCGGCAGATTATGCAGCCGCTGCAAAGGCTTGCGGTAGGCTGGAAAGCATCCTTTAATCATAGCTTGCCTATGCTCCGCCAATACGTTATACTGTTTATAAATAATGATATAGGAAGGAGATTTACAATGAATGACAAATTTGACGTAGAAACCGAAGAAGTAACTGCCGAAACAGAGACCGCCCCTACAGAGGCTGTTCCTTCCATGAAGGAATTTGAGGACCAGATAAGCAAATCCCTTCATAAGATAGAAGAAGGTACCCTGGTCAAAGGCACTGTTATCGGGATATCGGATACTGAGGTTACCGTCGACTTAGGATACTATGCAGAGGGCATCATTCCTTTAGAGGAGCTTAGCAATGACCCCAGATTTTCCATCAAAGGGGACGTGACGATCGGCGAAGAGATTTCCGGTGTTGTTATCAGAGAGGATGACGGAAAAGGAAATATTCTCTTATCCAAGAAGGAAGCCGATGACATTCTTTCCTGGGAAACCTTAAAGGAATACCGGGATAACAAAAATATATTAAAGGTTAAGATTGCCCAGGCCGTAAATGGCGGTGTAACCACTTTCCTCCTTGGAATCCGTGCCTTTATACCTGCCTCCCAGTTATCCTTAACTTATGTAGAGGATTTGAATACCTGGGTGAACAAGGAAGTGGATGTACAGGTCATTACCGTAGAGGAAGATAAGAAAAAGCTGGTCCTCTCCGCCAAGGAAGTTGAAAAAGACCTTGCAGCCAAGGATAAGCTCAGTAAGATATCCCACCTGCCCATCGGCCAGGTAACAAAGGGAACTGTTGAAAAATTAGCTCCTTATGGCGCTTTCGTAAATTTAGGAAATGGATTATCAGGTCTTGTTCACATCTCCCAGATAGCGAACAAGCGTATTAAAACTCCCGGTGAGGTTCTAAAGGAAGGACAGGAAGTAGCCGTTAAGATCATTGACGTCAAAGACGGAAAAATCAGTCTCAGTATTAAAGCGGTAGAAGAAAAAGCGGATGTTTCAGATAGTATAGAAGAAGCTCCCTTTGAGTACAGTTCAGGGGAAGAAGCATCCACCGGACTGGCAGACCTCCTTTCCAAAATCAAGCTGTCATAAAAACAGGACGTATTACAGTAAGTTACCTTCCGGCTGTAATACGTCCTTTTATTTTTTGGTTACAATATTTCTCTACATCTTATCCATTTCTTCATTCATCACATTGTGCTTGAAGAACCGGAAGAATTTGCTCCTTTCCTTTGATTCTTCTACTTTTTCCAATGCTTCCTCCAGGGAATCGGGCTGTTTGCTTACGGTTTCCTCAAAAAGCTCTTCATACATTTCCTGCCGATCACTTTGACTGCTCTTATCCTCCGGTCCGTATTTCTCCTCCTGTCCTTCCTCTTCCTTTATGATATCCTCCTCCACTACCGTACCATAGGACTCCCGTATCATATTTTGAAAGGTTTCCGATACCACTTCCCTGTAATGCTCCATTTCACTGTCAGGATTGTACAATTTTATTTCTTCATTCAGGGAAAGCATCTTATGGTCAAGAAATGATACAATTTCCGCACATTCCTTTAATTCCTTCCGGATACGTTCCGGTGCATTTCCTTCGAACTTGTAATAAATCTTATGCTCCAGGCTTGCCCAAAAATCCATGGCAATAGTCCTTATCTGTATCTCGACCTTGACATTGATCATGGTCTCCGAGAGAAATATGGGTACCGATATAATCATGTGGTAGCTGGTGTATCCATTTGGCTTCGGACAGGTAATATAGTCTTTCACCTTCAGGACATTTACATCACTTTGTGCTGCAATTAAATCCGCTATGCGGTATATGTCTGAAGTAAAGGAACAAATAATACGTATCCCTGCAACGTCATTTATATATTTTACAATGTTTTCGACCGTTAATTCCCTGTTATTGTGCCGTAACTTTTTAGCGATACTCTGAGGAGTTTTTATTCGGGAAGTAATATGTTCTATTGGATTATACTGATGATTTAATTTAAATTCATTGTTTAATATTTCCAGTTTTGTATTAACTTCCTTTAAAGCTGAGTCATACATCAGTATGACTTTCTTCCATTCATCTTCTTCGCTATAAAAAATAGGTAAATCCATTTTGTCCTCCTTGAACAAGGAGAGTCCCTGTTTCAATATTATTGGAAACTATATATATTACTGTTTCACCAATCAAATTCATTATAACACAGAATTATGAACAATCTTTGAATATGGTAAAAGTTAATAAAAACTTTATCTTTTTTAAATGTTTTTATAACAAACTGAATGATAAAAATCATTATATATTAAGAAACCGGTAAGCAATACACAATGTATTGCTTACCGGCCTTCTGTTACTGCTGCAATGATACGACCCGGTTTTTACATTTTAAGGGGTGTATCCTGCTTTCCTATTTGACATTGGTTCTTATGGTTTTACTCCTTATAGAGAGGAATCTGCATAAGAATAATCGGAATCCATTAATTTCTGGTTATCATCCAGCTGAGAAATTCCATCCTTGCTTATCTTCTTTAATACTGTCATGGAAACCAGTAAAAGAAGAGCGGATACTACGGCTATTATAGCCAATACTAGTAAGCTTGAAACAAGAATATGATTTCCTAATCCACCGCTGATGGCCTCACGGAAACTATAAATAGAGTAGGTCATAGGAAGGAAAGGATGGATAACCTGGAAGAACTTATAGGTTAACTGCATCGGGAAGGTACCGCCTGCTCCCGCAAGCTGAAGTACCAGGATAATCATGGCAACAAAACGGCCAGGGTTATCAAAAGCAACAGATAATGTCATAATCAAAAGCATATATGCATATGCGGTAATTAGTGCTGTTACAAAATAGCTTCCGGTTGATGCCGCATCAACACCGAGTAAATTCATAACTCCTGCTTCTACTACTGCCATTACGGTTGCGGCTGCAATACCGACGGACAGCTTGGATAACCACCACTGAACAACCGGCTTGCCCTTTATGGCAACCTTTCTGATAGGATAGATAAAGTTGAATAACATACATCCTACATACAGTGACAGGGATAATACATAAGGTGCAAGTGCATGACCATAATCCGGTACCTCTGAATATTTTGTCTGCTCTAAAGCACTGGGTGCTGCTATCATATCAATGGTTGCATCGGAGGCATCAAAGGACTTGATCGTATCGGCTCCGTCCTGCAGACCATCGTTTAATTTACCAGCTCCATCGGATATATCAGTAAGGCCGTTACCAAGCTTCTTGGAACCGTTTGCCAGCTTGGCTGCTCCGTCGTGAATATCTCCCGCACCATTTTTAATCTGGTTCATACCGGATGAAAGCTTGCTGTTATTCTGTGTCAGCTTTGTAAGTCCTGCCGCCAGGTCATTAGAGCCACCGGCTATCTGGCTGATACCGCTGTTTAAGTCGCCGGCCTTTGCATTTAACTGGTCCAGACCCTGTGATAACTGTAAGACACCGGCTGTATAGGAATTGACACCGCTATTAAGACTCTTTGCTCCGGCATCCAGCTTGGAAAGGCCTGCTGTCAAGGCAGGAGCCTGCTGTGACACGGCACCGAGTGTCTTATACACCTGACTGGTGCCTGCTACTAAAGCCGGAGTTTTCTGGGAAAGTGTATCCAAGCCCCCTGAAATCTGGCCTGCTGCCGTTCCGATGGTATCATAACCGGCTAAGAGCTTTGCAGCGCCCTGTAGAACCATTGCCTGCTGTTCCTTTGGTAACTTGCTGAAGGTATTGACATCCAGATATTTTGTTACACCGCTTACCTGATCCTTTGTAGGAATTCCGGAAGCTAAGGATTTTGCTCCTGTATTCAGGGTGGAAACAGCTGTGTTAACAGCTGTCATACCATCGGCAAGCTGCTTGACTCCATCGGCATTGTTTCCTAAAGAATCAATGGTTGTGCCAAGTTCTTTATTAAGCTGTGATACACCGTCAGAAACCAGTTTAGCTCCCTGCTTTAAATCCTCAGAATTTTTATTAAGGGTATTTGCTCCCTGTGCTGCCTGCTTTACAGCGCCTGTGTAGGTCTTAATACCTGACTGGTACGCTGCCAGGCCTTCTTTTAATTTCTTGGCACCGTTATTTGCTGAGAGAACACCATTAAGATAAGTACTTAATCCAAGACTTAAGGAATCTGTTCCATCGCTGAAGGTAAGGCTTGCTTTGGATAATTTATTCAGATTGCTGTAAAGCTCGTCATTTCCGTCCTTAACCTTATCCACACCGTCTTTAATCTTTGCAGATGCATCGGCAGCCTCTGTAATGCTTCCTCCCATATCATCCACTTTATTGAATATGGCAGTTACATAAGCCTTTGTCACCTTCTCGGAGACATTGTTCTTTAATTGCTTAATTGCTTCCTCACTGAGTACTTCACCTAAATAGTTCAGTCCGCCATTGGTTTCATATTTGATTACCATTTGAGTCGGGTTATCGGAAAGTACGGTTGAGGCATTCTCGGAGAAATTCTCCGGGAAGGTTACGATCATATAGTATTTTCTGTCCTTTAATCCCTGTTCCGCTTTTTTGCTGCTTACGAATTTCCAGTCAAGGTTTTTGTCATCCTTTAACTCATCAACAATATCATTTCCAATAGATAAAGTCTCACCTTCGAATTCTACGGACTTATCCTCATTTACAACTGCAATGGGAAGATTCTCTGTCTTTCCGTAGGGATCCCACATTGATTTTAAGAAAAAAGAGGCATATAGCAAAGGGATACTGCAAATTACAATAAAGGATACCAATAATAATTTATTTTGCCTGATCTTTTTCCATTCTGTTCTAATCATTTCCATGAATACTTTTCATCACCTTTCTTATCAATAAATCGGGCCTTTCGTCCTGATTCCAATTAACTGGTATGATAGGCCTGCTGCCCAACGTCTCCCCCAGTAACTGGCTGACGGTTTTTCCTCTCAAGGCTTCCCTGTATAACATATCAGCTGCGGCAAAAGCATTCCTCATAACAACCGTTCCCTGGTTGGCCAGAACCTGTTTATCCTCGAATACCTTATCAATAAGGCCCGTATCCGGGTAGGTTCGAATTCTTCCCTCCAGGGCTTCTACTATATCCAGAAGGTTTATTTCTTCGGTTTTTTTTGCCAGTGTAAATCCCCCGTTGTTTCCAGATACCGAATTCACCATTTTTGCTACTACCAATTTTCTTATAATCTTTTTCGTATAAGTCAGGGAACCTTTCAGACGTTTATGGATTTCCTCTGACCCTACGGGTATGGTAAAATCCTGTGTTGCGAGTAACGCAATAATACAAACTGCCTGCTCGATTCCTCTGGTTAATTTCATTTTTTCGCCTCCTTCGTTGATATCTTTTATCCATTATGGACATTTGAAATCTACAATGGAATGATACTCTTTCTGAATCTTACTGTCAACAACATTAATGACAAAAATTATCTTCTAAATTTGATTTTTTTATACACTATTTTCAATTCGTAATTTTTCAGATTGTCCCACAGGATTTTTAACAGGCTTTTTCAGGGTTTTTCCACGGAACTCTCTTAGGATTCCAAAGGGATTCTCTGAAGATTCCCATGGGCTTCTCTGGGGATTCTCAGAGGCTTCTCTGAAGATTCCCATGGGCTTCTCTGGGGATTCTCAGGGGATTCTCTGAAGATTCCCATGGGCTTCTCTGGGAATTCTCAGGGAATTCTCTGAAGATTCACACGGGCTTCTCTGGAGATTCTCAGGGAATTCTCTGAAGATTTCCACGGGCTTCTCTGGAGATTCCTAAGGGGTCCCCAGGAAATTCCCAGGGAATTCTCCTGTGGTTCTCTATGAAAATTGCCATTCCCTGCTTGTTCTTCTTATATTTAATATTTTTTAAAAAATATATTTTTTTAACAAAATTTTGGTTGACAAATATTACTAGGGTGTTATAATAGAAAAAGACTATAAAAGAAAGTGAGGTAAAAAGATATGACTAGTGGATTTAGCGCTGCAGAAAATAACAATAATAAGTTAACCTTTATTACCTCAACACAGGATTCTTTTATATAGTGTAGCTGTCGTTATACACCGGCTTACACATAAACTATAAATGGATTTTTGTCGCCGTGGTAATAAACCACGGCTATTTTTTGTCCCAAAATAGGGAGGAGGATTTATGAAAATATCGAGTTACATCAAAAAATATTGGTATATGTATACCATTGCCGTAGTCTGTATGATTATAGCGACTGGTTTAGATATGCTGTCACCCCAGATTTTAAAGCATATTATCGATGATGTTATCGTAGGCGGAAAGATTAATCTGCTTACAACATTTTTACTTATCATTCTGGGGATAGGCGTAGGAAGAGCAGTATTCGGGTACTTTAAGGAATTGCTCTTTGACTCTGTCAGCTCCAAAATCGGAGCCGATATCAGAAGAAAGCTTTTCAATCATGTACAGGGCCTGTCCCTGGATTACTTTGATAAAAACAATACCGGCGAATTAATGTCCCGTCTGAAGGATGATGTGGATAAGGTATGGGCCGGTGTAGGTTTTATCGGAATGTTAGTGGTCGAGATTGTAATACATATCTCCCTTGCCCTTTACGGTATGTTTTCCTTAAGCCCCGTGCTTACCATTATTCCTCTGGTCGCCATGCCCATTGTCGCTTTTCTTTCTATTAAGATGGAAAAGAAGTTAGACAATATTTATGAAGAGATTAGTGAGGAAAATGCGAAATTGAACCTGGTTGCCCAGGAAAATCTGGCAGGTGTCAGAACCGTAAAAGCCTTTGCAAGAGAAAAATTTGAAATTTCCAAGTTTTTATCCCACAACAAACGCTATTATGAGCTGAATATGAGACAATCCAAGGTACTGATCAAATACAATCCGTATTTTCAGTTCATTACAAGGCTTCTACCTGTAACCGTTATTGTTGCCGGCGGTTTTCTGGTAATAAGGGATGACCTTTCTCTGGGTAGTCTTGGCGCCTTTGCCGAATATGCCAACAATATCGTCTGGCCAATGGAAATGTTAGGCTGGCTGTTCAACGACCTGGCTTCCGCAACAGCTTCCACCAAGAGAATCAATAAAATCATGAAGGAAGCACCCACCGTTGTTACCAGGGAAGATGCCATACCCCATGAAAATACTTCCGGAGATGTTACCTTTAACAATGTCTCCTTCGCCGTAAATGATGTCAATATCCTGAAAGATATCAGCTTCCACCTGGAGCAGGGAAAAACCCTTGGAATTATGGGTGCCACCGGCTCCGGCAAAACTTCTGTAATCAACCTGCTGCAGCGCTTTTATGAAACAACAGAAGGTGAAATCAGTCTGGATGGCATCAATATAAAGGATTTATCACTTTATGACTTAAGAAAGAGCATGGCACTTGTCATGCAGGATGTATTCCTGTTCTCCGATACGGTCAATGAAAATGTCAAAATGGGAAATCGCCCCCTTTTAGACGACCAGGAGGTTATCCATGCCCTTGATAAAGCTCAGGCAACAGATTTCATAGAAAGAATGGATAATCAATACGAAACCATCATCGGTGAAAGAGGTGTCGGCCTCTCCGGCGGCCAGAAGCAAAGAATCAGTATTGCAAGGGCTTTAGCCAAAAAGACTCCCATACTTATTATGGATGACTCAACCTCCGCACTTGATATGGAAACAGAGCACCTGATACAAAAGAGCTTAAATGATCTTTCCGATACCACGAAAATCATCATTGCCCACCGTATCTCAGCCGTTCGAAATGCTGATGAAATCATCTTCCTGGAGGATGGTGCCATAGCTGAGCGGGGAACTCATGACTCCCTTCTTGAGAAAAAGGGCCTCTATTACCAGACCTTCATGGCCCAATACGGAGACTATCTGGAGGATGCCTCCCTTGCCGTCTAATAGAAACATAAACAGAATACTCTGCCTCAAAGGAGGAATATAAATGGCTGTTAACTCAGTAAGGGCTGATGAAAAATCCGTCGGCCCTGGTAAAGTAAATACACTCTTAAGACTTTTCAGTTACCTGCTGGTCTATAAGAAAGAAATTATTTCCGTACTGATTATTATGGCAGGCACCGTGACAATCAGTCTTATTAACCCGCTCATCATCGAGCATGCCATTAATGTAAATATAGCAGATAAAGATATGAACGGACTGCTAAAGCTCGGTATATTTGCTGCCGTAATGAATATCGCATATATTTTCTTGGTAAAGCTGCGTATGCTGATTATGGCAAAAGTAAGCAATACGGTGCTTTTAGCCATAAGGCAGGAGCTCTATACCCACATTCAGAAGCTAAGCTTCAGCTTCTTCGACAGCAGGCCTACCGGAAAGATACTGGCCCGTGTTATCGGAGATGTGAATTCCTTAAAGGATGTTCTTTCAAACAGTGTCACGACCCTGATACCGGATTTTATCACCGTGGTGGCAGTAGTTGTCATCATGATGGCAAAGGACTTCCGGCTGGCACTTGCTGCTTTGATCAGCCTTCCGCTGCTGATAATCGGTATGTGGCTGATTCAGGTATATTCCCATGTAAAATGGCAGATATACCGTAAAAAGAACTCGAACCTGAATGCCTTTATCCATGAAGATTTGTCCGGTATGCGTATTATCCAGAGCTTTACCGCAGAAAAGGAAACCTCCACTGCCTTTGACTCCATGCTGACAGAGCACAGAGGTGCCTTTATGAAGGCGGTCTACCTAAGTGACGGCTTTGGACCGGTCATTGATTTCTGCTGGGGTATCGGCACCGTATCCCTATTCTTTTATGGAATAAAGATGACAGGAGATCATATAGCAGTAGGAACTCTGATAGCCTTCAGCTCCTATATCTCCATGTTCTGGCGTCCTATTATGAACCTCAGTAACTTTTACAACCAGCTGGTGACCAACATCTCCGGTGCAGAAAGAATTTTTGAAATCATGGATACCCAGCCGGACATCAATGACACCGTTAAAGCAACGGAGCTTCCGGAAATCAAGGGAGATGTCCGTTTTGAAAATGTAACCTTTGCCTATGATATGGACACCCAGGTATTAAATAACGTAAGCTTTCATATAAAGCCCGGTGAAACCATCGCCTTAGTCGGTCCCACCGGTGCGGGAAAGACCACTGTGGTGAATCTGATCAGCCGATTCTATGATATTCAAAAAGGTACGATATACATTGATGATTATAATATCCAGGACGTATCCATTGAAAGCCTGCGTATGCAGATGGGTATTATGACACAGGATAATTTCCTCTTCTCCGGAACCGTAAAAGATAATTTAAAGTACGGTAAGCTGGATGCTACCGATGAAGAGATTATCACTGCTGCCAAGGCAGTGAATGCCCACGACTTCATTATGAAAATGGAAAAGGGCTATGATACGGAGCTAAAGGAAAGGGGAGCAGGCCTTTCCGCCGGGCAAAAGCAGCTGTTAGCCTTCGCCCGTACCATGGTATCCATGCCGAAAATCCTGATACTGGACGAAGCTACCTCCAGTATTGACACACATACGGAGGTTCTGGTACAAAAAGGAATCGAGGCTCTGCTAAAGGGCCGTACCTCTTTTGTTATCGCTCACCGCCTTTCTACCATACAAAAGGCTGACAGAATCTTTTACATTGATAACGGCGGTATCGTAGAAGAAGGAAGCCCCAAAGAGCTTCTTGAAAGAAAAGGTGCCTACTATGACTTGTACATGGCACAGTTCAAGAATATATAATACCCCGAAAGCAGTTATATCAGGAAACATACGCCCTCCGGGCGAATTTACAATGGGAGCCGTTTTAAGCATTAAAACGGCTCCCATTTATTTAATTATTACAGTGCTGCGTCCTATAATTGCCTGGCGTATAATTCGTATATTTCTTAAATTTCCGATAAAAATATTCAACATTCTGATAACCGACCAGATTACAGATATCCGGGATCTTAATATCCGTGTGAATTAACATGTCCTTTGCCTTATCCAGCCGTTTTCTTTCGATATAAAGATTGAAATTCGTTCCAATCCTGAAATACAGAAGCCTCCCAAGATAGGCCGGATTGTACCCGAATAAATCCGCAATCTTTTCCAGCTTCAGCTCTTCATTGTAATGAAGGTCAATATAATTCAGGACTTTTTCAATGATTTTCACTTCAGAAGATTTTTTCACATAGTCACAGAACAGGGTGAACCGGTCTTCCAACAGGTTGATTATTTCATATAACGTACTGCAGGTACAGATTTGATTAATCAATTCATTCTCATTGAACTCAATAAATTCCTTTATATAGGTTTCATTTAGCAGAGCCTTTAGCTGCACGATGCAGTTAATCATAATCTGATATATCTGCTCAACATTAAAATCCCGGTTCTGTAATACCCGGTATAATTTCTGGGCAGTCATGCTAATAAGAGAGGTGTTCTTATCCAATATTGCCATATAGATGCTTTCCGTAAATTCTATTGGGTTCAGCCTCTCGGCAGAGACAAGCTCTTCCTTGCCGGGCAGGTTATTTAGGAACACCGGCTTATTATCCTTATAATAAAAAAACCTTCTGTTGGAAATATTTTTTAGCTTTTGATAGTTTTCAGAAAAATCCCTTACCTCACTGAAGGTATCACTGATAATTACAAAGGGCTGTAAAAGTCCCTCCTGTTCGGCTTTGCCCAGCCAGGCCGGGATATTCGCCGTAAAATGCTGAATGGCTGCCCTGCCTTTTATCAGAATAACAAGGGAGTTATCGATCATTAAAAATTCCGCCGGGTGATGGGAATATACCCTTTGCCAGTAATCATAATAAAACCTGCCGTCAATATCCCGGTAGCAGGAATAATCAAGCATGGCCAGTTGAAAGGGGGGCTCATGAAATGTCAGCCCATAATCGGTGAAATTCTCATCCAGCCTGGGCATGGAGTCGGTAAGCAGGTGCTTCAGAAGCATATCCTTGGCGTTATGCAGCTTTTTGCTATTGTATAAGCCCGATAAATTTTCCTCTTCTATTTTCTTTCTGGCCTTTAAAAGGGCCTCTATCAATTCCTCTTCATCAATGGGCTTTACCAGATAGGATTCCACGCCGTAGCGTATAGCTGCCTGTGCATAGGCAAAGTCTGAAAAGCCGCTTAAAATTATAATTTTTCCGTGGTATCCCTGCTGCCTCACTATTTCTGCCACCTTCACACCGGATAATTCGGGCATCTTTACATCCAGTATTACCAGGTCGGGATTGTTCTCCATAATCTTTTCAACTGCTTCTTTGCCGTCTGAAGCCTCCTCACATAAGGTAAAGCCCATTTCTGACCAGTCAATGATTGTTTTCAAGCCTTCTCTTACGATAGGCTCATCATCAGCTATTATAAATTTCATGATAAAGCCCCCCATTTTTTATAAGTGTATCATAATCTACCTGAAGCGGGAGATACACGGTTATAATTGTAAACTGATTTTCCATGGTTTTTATCTGCAAGCCGTATTTTTCTCCATAAAAAAGCTTAATACGCTGCTGCACATTATGGAGGCCAATATGGCTCTTGGATTTATTGCCCGGGTCGTTGATGCTTATCAATAAAGCATTTAAGGTATTTTCACTCATTCCCAGTCCGTTATCCGTAATGGACAGAATTAAATACTCCTCACTGGAGGTAATATCTATTACCACCGTTCCTCCTGCTTTTTTGCCTTCCAGTCCATGTACAAAGGCATTCTCCACAATGGGCTGGATGAGCAGAGGCAGTATCATATAATCCTTTATAGCCAATTCATTGTCCTGGGTTATCTGGAAATTGACCCTGTCTCCGAAGCGGTAGTGCTGGATTTCCATATAAATATTGATGTATTCCAGCTCCGAGGACAACAGCACCAGAGAATTATCCGCCTCGATATTATGCCTCATAAATTTCCCCAGCTGTTTCACGATACGTGCGGCATCATATTCTTTGTTAATGGATAACTGCATCCGGATGGTTTCCAGGGTATTATACAAAAAATGAGGGTTAATCTGATTGGTCAGCAGGTTAAACTCCATCTGCTGCTGGTAATTCAGAAGCTTCTGCCTTAACAGCTTATCCTCATATATTTTTGTATTCAGCTGCTGGATGCTGAGGATCGTCTTCTGCATATCCTTAAATAATTCCCCCAGCTCGTCCTGGCTGTTAAAGTTATCGATGATATTGAAGTCTCCGTTTGCAATTTTATTCATTTCCCTTCGCAGTATCAGAATACGCCTGTTAAATGCAATGGAATATCCGACTATCATGAGAAGGGGAACCATAAAGCTGAGGAGAATGACTTTAATATTCAACAGGATTGATTCGGTAACATGGCTGATGGCCAATGGGTCAAAGGTGGTTATCTGAAAGACGGACTTGCTTTTGGGAGCGTTCTGGAGCGTTGAATAGGCAAGGGTATCCTTTCCCTGGTATTTCAAGGTATAGGGTGTGTTCAACTGAATATTGCCTGTCTGATAAAGCTCGATAAGAGGGCGTCCAATCTCATTGTAATCGTTGGAGTAAAAGGACACGGCATTATCGATACCTAAAATGGTGTTAATGGAATTGCTGTTTATGATGAACCTCATGTAATTGGTACTGATACTAATCGACATTATGGCATAGTCCTTTGTATTGGAAAGAGGCATTCTGCGGATCAGCCGCAAAGAGCTTTCCGCATCCGCAGTATCGTCATACACCCAAAGCAATTTTCCCGGACTGTCCTTTACCTCCTTGTACCAGTCACTGGAGGCTGTCTGCCCATCCACTTTGACAAAGCTGCCGCTTGTAATGAGCGTTTTGTTGGTTACATAAATCTGTATGTTGGAGATTTCCGTGTAGCTTTTTATAATGGAATCAATGGCTTCATAGTTTCTGTAGGCTTTGTATACCGCTTCCTCGGAAGCATAGTTTTCTTTCAAAAGTTTTATAAGGTCACGGTCATATAGAATGGAGTCTGAAATATTGGTTGCCAGATATATGGTATTAAATAAAATATTCCGGACTCTTCTGTTTTCTGCTGCCACCTGGTTATTATGCTGTGCCATAATCATTTTTTTCGTGGAATATATCATGTAGCTGCTCAAAAGAGTCAGCGGTAAAGTTCCGATAATGACATATACCAGCAATAATTTATACATTATTTTTAAGCCAGATATCCGGCGGACAATACTCTCTAGTAATCTCTTCATGACCTTCTCCATTCCATACAACTTCATCCTTTAAGTATGGTACTACATTAAGCAGGACCGGTAAATGATATTTTCGGACAATTATCATAATGTCTGCGGGGAACTCCGGTTTAAAGGACATGTTTTCCTATAAATAGTAAAGAGCTGCCACAAATAATCTATGGCAGCCCTCTTTTCTTAATACCTGTTATTTATTTTCAGCTGCCACAGCCTCAGCACGAGCTTCGCGAAGTCCTTCCAATTTCTTTAAATCTGCTGCAAGGACATCCTGATAGCCTAACCCCTCCAGCTGGACCTTCATGTCGGACCATAATGCATTGAAATCTTTCTCACTATCTGCAAATACCATCTGCCAGGATACATTCTGAATTAAATCGCCGCACTGGGACCTCTTCGTAGCTAATTCCGTATCCTCAGAGGGAGCGAAATAGGCACTTCCCGGAGCGACCTGTACTAAATTGTTCTTCTGTAAGTATTCGGCGGCATTTTTTGCACCGAAAGTTTTTTCGTAATTTTCATCCAGCAAGGTCTTTGTGCTTTCCAATACGGTAGTCCAGTCAGCAATTGCGAATTTTTCCCCGGTATCCGTATCGACAGAAGTCGGTGCCAGGAAATTAAATCCAAGTTCCGGTCTGCCGTCCTGGAAGGTACCTCCGCCATATTCCTCCGGCATCTTGGTAGTACCGTCATCCATACATTTGTAGCCAAAATCCGTCAGCTCAGGCTTGCCATTCACAATGTCCCAATTTAAGCCCTTAATACCTGCGGAGCCCGGTGTATAATAAATATACTCATTGGATGCCATCCAGTCCACGAATTCAAATACACGGTCCGGATGTTTTGTCTTTTTGCCGATGGCAATTGCCAATTGAGTATTTCCATATCTGTTATAACCGTCATTTACAAGCTTCTGATCCTTAACCGGAATGAAAGCCATACCTTTTCCGGCTTTTTTGTTCTCAAGCTTATTATAAGCACCTGCAAGCCATGGCCAGAAAGAAAACAGCGTCTGGCCATTCTGCATTTTTGCATATACCGTATCCCAGTTCTGAGAACTTGAGTCAGGGTCAACCAATCCCATCTGATTAGCATCAAATAACATTCTTAAAGAATTATGATATACACCGTTATCATCCGCTATCTCAGAGTAAGAGGTAGCATCTGCGCTTGGGAATACAAAGCCGGCTTTTCCTTCATCATAGCCATAGAGGAAGGCGTATTTGGAAGCTACCGCCATATAATCGCCATCCCAATCATCAAATAAGGAAAAAGCATATACTTTCTTGCCGTCTTCCGTCGTAGGGTGAGCATCCTGCATCTGTTTTAATACCTTCAGCATATCTGCCGTATTCTTCATTTCGGGATTTCCAAGCTCATTGTAATAATCCAGTCTCATAAAGGTTCCAACATAGGGTGCCTGGTTTTCAAATACAGGCTCCGTAGCCTTACAGGTAGCGCTGCCGGATAATGCATAAATCTTGTCGGAGCCGATAAATTCCTTGGTGGCCTGTATGGATTGGTCAAAATTTTTCAGGTTCGTGCTTTTTGCATAGTAGTCGCTGATATCAAGTATAATGCCGGATTCCACGCAGTCCTTCATTTTAGCACGGTCAATAATAACGATATCCCCCAGATTGCCTTCTGCAGAACGTGTCTGGTATAAGGTGTCACCGCCGCCTGCAACATTGGGTGCGATAATATTCAGCTCAATATTAAACTTATCCTTTACAATTTTTGCAAACCAACCGCTCTGTATACCCTGGTAGTTCGTCTGCGCGGAGAATACATCCAGCGTAATCGGTTTTGAATGGTCAATTCCGCCGGATTCACCGGATTTACCTGCTTCTGTTGATGTATTTTCCTCTGTAGGTGTGTTATCCCCATTTGTTGTTACTTCTTTACCGTTTTTCGAGCAGCCTATCATTGTAAACAGCAATACAATAATCAGCACTCCGGCCAAAGTTTTCTTCATAGCCATTTTCATAAAGTACCTCCTGGTTTTTATTAATAAACTTGCACCCGGACACCTGCATAGGATGCCAGTGAACGGACAAGGTTTATTTCATTATATCATCATCCTTTTACCGAACCAATCATGATGCCCTTGATAAAAAACCTTTGAAAAACAGGATATACCAGCATAATTGGAAGAACTACAATTACGGATACGGTCATCCGCACGGATGTTGCCGTTTGTTCCGTTGCCGCCGTCCCAATGATACTGCCGATGGAGCCGGCATTGCTTTTAATCAGATTTGCCAGGGAGCTTGCCTGGTTTATGTATTTATATAGAATATACTGCAATGTATACAGCTTATCGTCTGTTACCAGGATCAGTGTATCCTGGAAGGAATTCCAGTTACCCACGGCAGAAAAAATGGCCACCGTGGCTAGTATCGGCTTGCAAAGAGGTATCATTATCCTCCGGAATACCGTTAAGATACTGGCACCGTCAATCTCAGCCGCTTCCTGTAAGGACTTGGGCGTTGATTCCACGTAGGTTTTTACCAGAATGATATTAAAGGGTGATACCATACCCGGAATGATATAAGCCAGAAAATTGTTGGTGAGATTTAAGTTATTCATTGTGATGTACCAGGGAATAAGGCCCGCACTGAAATACATTGTGAGAATGGTAAAGCGGTAGAGGAACTTTCTTCCCGCCATCTTATCCTGTGTAAACATAAAGCCCAGAAAGCCCGAAGCCAGTACCGACAGAACTGTACCTAAGACGGTTCTGGCAAATGAAATAAAGGCGGCATTTCCCAAACCGGGAATTTTAAATACTTCTTTATAGTTCTCCAGGTGCATCTGTCTTGGCAGAAATATGATATCTCCGTTAGCGCTTAAATCATTGGCACTTATGGTATTGATAATCAAATAGTAAAACGGATAGATACACAGAAAGGTTATTATCGTGAAAAATATGTATAGAAATATATCCAGTGCTGAAATTTTTTTATGTTTACTTTTATGTAATTGCTCCATCATTATTTCTCCCTTCGCAGCTGCTATATTATTGTCTCACCACGAAAAGCTTTGGACATCGAATTTACAGTGAATAACAACGTAACACTGACGATACTTTTCATAATGCTGATTGCCGTAGCTAAGGAATAGCTGCCGGACCCCATTCCCAAATTGTATACATACAAATCCAGGACCTGTATCTGGTTCTTATTAAAGGCATTCTGGAATACATAGTACTGCTCCATGCCGTTATTCAGGAAATTGGCAATGCTAAGAAGCAGCAGAACAAAAAAAGTAGGCAAAAGACTGGGTACTGTTATATGCCACTGAAGGCGCATTCTGCCGGCACCGTCAACCTTGGCAGCTTCGTAGAGCTCCTGGTCAATTCCGGCAATCGCCGCCAAATATAAGATTGCGCTCCATCCAAGGCCTTTCCAGGTTCCGGCTAGCCACATGGTCAGCCAGGTGTGCTTGCTGTCCTGCAGAAATAGAATCGGCTCTTTGATCAGTCCCAGGGACTGCAAAAGGTTGTTCACCATGCCAGAGCTTGAGAATAAGGAAAATGCCAGGGAATAGACCAGAATCCAGCTGATGAAATTCGGAAGTGTGGTTAAGGTCTGCACGGATTTCTTGAACCACTTGCATTTGAGTTCTGATAAAAAGATTGCAAATGCCATTGGCAGCCAGGAAAACAGAATTCCCAAACCGCTCATTGCAAAGGTATTTTTCATAACATCAAATATAATTTTCCTTTTGGTCTGGTTCTCAAATAAAGTGCTGAACCATTTAAGCCCTACAAAATCGCAGTCTCCCAATGATCTTGGCGGCCTGTAATCAAAAAAGGCATAAATCCATCCGTACAATGGATAATAGCTGAATATCAGTGGAATTAACAGAAAAGGCAAAACAAGCAAAGATAGCTTTATGCCGTATCGCTTTTTTTTGTTTGTGAAATAACCAATAAAATTTCTTGCAAAACTCATGCCGGTCCTCCTGTGCTGTTTAATCACCTTGGATTATATAATAAATTTTTTTATTAAACATTGAAAAAATTATATATTCTCTTTGTACAAATTAAACACTTTGCATCCTGTGAAATTTAGTGATTCACAACAAAGGATTATTTTGATATACTGAAAAAAAATTATCTTTCACATGTCAAATCTATTTATTAGCTCTTTGACAGAAGGAAAATACAGCAAAATAACCAAAGCCATAAAATATTGTACCGGAAGCAGACCCACCTTGCCTGTTAAGGAAGGATTGGGCAGCTTTAAGAAAGGAAACCATGGGAAAGATTGACTTATGCGGAAGCTGGGGCTTTTGCCTGGACGGAGAAAAAGAAGGTATCAAAAGGGAATATTATAAAGAAACTCTACAGGATACCATAATACTTCCGGCCACGGTATCAACAGCAAAAAAAGGGAAGCTATCGGAGGATGTCCCTGAAGAGCAAAGAAATACTGGTTCGCTGACGGACCCTTATTATTTCGAAGGATATACCTGGTATACAAAAACAGTAGAATTAGCAGATTTAACAGACAGGGAGTTCTTTCTGGTGCTGGAGAGAACCAGGATATCCCATGTCTGGATTGGAGAGAAGTATATCGGCAGCAACAACAGTCTTTGTACCTCTCACAGATATCGTATAACCCCCTATGTAAAAAAGGAAATGAAGCTTACCATTATGGTGGATAATACTCCCGGCTCCTATCCTGTTGCCGGAGGGCATATGACCTCTGTGGATACGCAAACTAACTGGAATGGTATAACAGGCGAACTATACATAGAAGAGCTGAACTCCATTTTCCTTAGCAATGTCAGGATATACCCTAATGCTGCAGGCAGGCTTATAAAAGTAAAGGCTGTTTTAAACGGGGCTGAAAAATGCCGGGTAAGAGCAAACGTTGTGGGAGAAGGAGAAGCCTTGGGAGGAAAGGATTTTGATTTATCTGCCGGTGAAAATCTGTTTTCCTGTGAACTGAAAGAAACAGTCCTTACCTGGAGCGAGCATACGCCAAACCTTTACCGCCTTAACCTTACCCTGTTACCGGAAGGACAAGGGGAGAAGGACCTGACTTCTGCAGAATACAGCTATACCTTCGGATTAAGAGACTTTAAGGCAGCCGGGCATTATTTTGAAATTAACGGAAGAAAAACCTTTCTCAGAGGAAAGCATGACGGGCTTATCTTTCCCCTTACAGGGCACCCGCCCATGGATTTGGACAGCTGGCTTAGAGTTCTTGGCACTGCAAAAGAATATGGCATTAACCATTACCGTTTCCATACCTGTTGCCCGCCAAGAGCATGCTTTGAAGCCGCTGATATTCTGGGCATATATCTGGAACCGGAGCTTCCCTTCTGGGGTACTGTAACGGAAGAAGGGGAAGAAAACCATAATCCGGCGGCCCAGCAATATCTGATTGAGGAGGGCTACCGCATTCTGGATGAGTTTGGCAGCCACCCCTCCTTTGTTATGATGTCGATGGGAAATGAATTGTGGGGCAGCAAAAAAGCTATCAATCATATACTGAAGGGATATAAAAGCTATGATGACAGGCATTTATACACCCAGGGCTCCAATAACTTTCAATTCATGCCCGCCATCCTTGACCAGGAAGACTTCTTCTGCGGTGTACGTTTTTCCAGAGACCGGCTGTTTCGCGGCTCCTATGCCATGTGCGATGCACCTTTGGGGCATATACAAACCTCAGCCCCCGATACGGTACATAACTACGACAGCCTGATACGTCCGGGAGAGGTATTGGCAGGAACAAGGAAGGACGGAGAAGTAACCATCCAATACGGCACCGGAACCAAAACAGTAAAAATGGAGGATTCAGAGGAAGTACTACCTGAAATACCGGTAGTGTCCCATGAAATAGGGCAGTATGCCATGTATCCGGATTTTTCGGAAATCAGTAAATATACAGGGGTACTAAAGGCAGAAAATTTGAAAATCTTCCGGGAACGTCTAAAAGCCAAGGGAATGTTGCACATGGCTGATGCCTTTTTTAAAGCATCGGGAAGCTTTGCAGCCGATTGCTACAAGGCCGAAATTGAAACAGCCTTAAGAAGCAGGGAACTGGCTGGTTTTCAGCTTCTTGACCTTCAGGATTTCAGCGGGCAGGGCACAGCCCTAGTAGGGATTCTAAATGCTTTTATGGAGAATAAGGGTATCCTCACTTCAGGGGAATGGCGGCAGTTCTGCTCAGACGCAGTGTTATTGGCGGAGCTTCCGGGCTTTGTATATGCCGCAGGAGAAGAGATTACGGTGGGAATAAAGCTTGCCCTTTTCCGTTTGGCCGCACTCCCCTCCCCGGTGGTCGAATTATGCCTCCTGGATGGAGATAGTGTAATTCTTAAGAAGGAGCAAAGTCTGGGAGATAGCTATGGAAACGGAGTATACAAGCTCTGTGACTTCACAGTAAGCTTACCTGAAATACAAAAGCCCCGTAAGCTTACCTTAAAGGTCAGCTTAAAGGACCAGGATATAGAAAATCACTATGAATTGTGGGTATATCCGGAAAGAAAGCTAGACGCGGCACATAATGGCGTTATCATAACTGAAAGTCTTGTGGAAGCTATTGAAAACCTTGAAAAGGGCAGGCGGGTCATCTTATATCCGGATTTTCTGACGGAGGAAAATTCCATACCGGGAACTTACTGCACGGATTTTTGGTGCTATCCCATGTTCCGGTCCATCTCTGAAAGTATGGACAGACCGATACCCGTAGGCACCCATGGCCTGCTGATAAAAAAGGAGCACAAAATATTCAGGAACTTTCCCACAGAAGCTTATTCCACGGCACAATGGTATGACCTGATTTCCGGCTCCAGAGCATACATTTTGGAGGAAAGTAGTATTGAGCCCATTGTCTGGACCATTGATAATTTTGAGCGAAATCATAAGCTGGGTAATTTATTTGAAGTAAGAGCCGGAGAGGGAAGGCTTCTTGTATGTACCCTTCCTCTGCAGGAATCAAAGGAGAGCCTCCCTGCAAGATGGTTTGAATACTGCCAGATGGAATATGCAGGCTCTGATGATTTCCAGCCGGAGAATGTTATTGACCTTGAGAAACTAAAAGAGATGCAGTGGATGTGATAAACGAGTCCAAGCCAGTAATTGTAACTCGCCGGACCGTTCTACAAAAAGTACGCGATTCCTTTCCTCTGTCGACACCCAGTAACTCCAATAAACTAATAAGATATAATTTAAATCATAATCTGTATTGATAACCTTAGAAAGTGATATGATATATTGTTTTCCTTACATAAAAATATGCTCCCTTTTGCAACAGCTCTGGATTGATTAAACTGTCTGCTGCAATGGGAGCATATGAATTATTAAAACCGTGAAGCCTGGTTTTCTCATTCCCTTACTATCAATTTTCTTCTTTCTGCTTTCTAAAACGAGTGCGGGGTGCGGAAAAAAGCCTTGACTCACTAAAACCGCTTAGGAAGGGTTATTGTAAAGCTTGTCCCCTTTGTCAATTGCGAACGAACTTTGATTTTGCCGGTATGCCCCAGTACGATGAGCTTTGCAATAGATAACCCAAGTCCATGACCGCTTATTTTAGCGTTCCTTACCTGGTCAGAGCGGTAAAACCGTTCAAAAATATTATCTACATCCTTCCTTGTCATCCCTATACCGGTATCCTTTACTGTAATCACACAGTCTCCGTCATCATTTTCACAGGTAATGGTTATGGTATCCCCTTCATTGGTATATTTTACAGCATTATCGATAAAGATACGGATAGCCTGCTTTAATGCCTGCTTATCGCCATATACCTCCACATCCTGCATTATGGGAGCCTCAATGATCCGGTTCCTTATCACAAGCTTTGTTTCCTTTACCATTTCCTCCACTACCTGGCACATATTGAACTTTTTCTTATCCAGCTTTAAAGTCTTTTTATCATGCCTTGAAAGAAACAGCAGCTTTTCCACCAGGTCCTGCATGAATTTGGCTTCATTGTTAATTGCATCAATAGATTCCAGCATGACCTCTTCGTTGCCGGTTCCCCAGCGGTTCAAAAGATTTGCATAACCCTGTATAACAGCAATGGGAGTACGGAGCTCATGGGATGCATCCGATACGAACTGCTTTTGGCTCTCATAGGATATCTCCAGCCTGTCCAGCATATTGTTAATCACCGCGGCCAAATCCTTAAGCTCATTCTTAGTCCCCTCCACATTAAGCCTCCGGCTGTCCAGATTATTTACGGTAAGGCGGTTGGCGGTTTCCGACATCTCATAGATAGGCTCTAAGAGGTCTCTATCGCTTTTCTTCCCCTGCCTGGTAATAACATATACAATAAACAGGTATAAAAGGCCCATCCCCAGAAGCAGGCTGTAAAGCTCCTTCAGGCTTGCTGTAAGGTCATACTGTGTGAGTACGCTTACCTTCCTGTCCTGGATGATTTCTTCCTTCTCCTCCTCTATAATAACAGTAAGAGGTCCTTTTTCTATCACACCATCTATATATACCCTGTGAAAGAGCTTCTTTTCATTACTTAAATCGTTTTCTAAATTATTAAAAAGAATCTCACCGGATTTATCATCCTTTACCCTGTAATGTATACCCAAAAACTCACCGGTACTGCCATAAACGCCGGAACTCTCCGTAAATCCAGCCTTAGCTGCCTCCTCAAACAGAATATCCCCCTTATCCTGGAGCCGTACCTTTTCAAGCCATAAAAATAACACAGAAAAGAGGCAGAGAAATAAAAAACCATTTAGCAGGAGGAGCTTAAGATAATTAAGGGATATCCGAAAAGCAATGGAAAAGCGGAAATTACCAAGCCACTTCTCCCTCCTTTTGCGAAAAGGGAGTACAAACTTTATCAGAAGCTGTCTTAAGGTTTCTTTTAAATTAACCTTCATCTTTAATAATATAACCCACTCCTCTCACGGTATTAATTAACCGGACACCGTATTTATCATCTATTTTCTGCCTCAGATAGCGGATATAGACATCCACTACATTGGTATCTCCCAGATATTCGTAATCCCATACGTTATTGAGAAGCTGTTCCCTTGTAATGGCAATGTTTTTATTACGCATCAGATACTCCAGCAGCTCATACTCCTTCTTTGTCAGTATCAGTTCTTCCTCCCCGTAAAAAGCGCTATGCCCCGATAAATTAAGCTTAAGCTTACCTATCTTCAGTATATCCTGCTTTGGCTGCGTCTGCTTTGTATGGCGGTTTAAAGCAACACGAATCCTTGCAAGAAGCTCTTCAATGGCAAAGGGTTTTGTCATATAATCATCGGCGCCGATATCAAGGCCAGCCACCTTATCGGTAACGTCATCCTTTGCTGTCAGCATGATGACAGGTACATCCGATTCCATACGAATTCTTCTGCATACCTCTATCCCGCTGATTCCAGGCAGCATAATATCCAAAAGCACCAGATTGATATCCTTCTGCAAAGCCTTTTCCAGCCCTGATCTTCCATCAGGAGCTATATCGACCTCATAACCTTCATATTTTAATTCAAGTTCTACAAACCGGGCTATTTTACTTTCATCTTCTACGATCAATATCTTAGGCATATAACTCCTCCTACAATAATTTTACAACTATTTTCATTCTATCTGTTAGCATGTATATTTGCAATAACCTAATATTAAAATTTTATTAGAATTGATCAAATAGGTTACTTCAATTCAAATCCCTGCTGCTATGAAATACCAGAACCTTAATCTTTCTTCCTTCTTTTTAACCTATACCTTAATCTCCCTTACTTCTTTTAATACCTATACTTCAGCCTTCCTTTACTCCTTATAAGTCCCCTGTTTAAACTTTTTCCTTCCTTCTAATACTCCCTTCTCAGCTTTCCTTCCCTCCTTCTAATTTTCTCTCTTCAGCTTTCCTTCCCTCCTTCTAATTTTTTCTCTTCAACTTTCCTTCCCTATTCTTAATACTCTCCTCAAATTTCATTATCACTTTCTACGACTCCCCAATAAAAAATATGAGTATCAAAAGCAGCATTCTTTTTCTGCTTATGATACTCATATATAATTCTTATCTTCAATTAATCATATCTTTTTTAAAACTATATCTATATCTAAACCTATATCATTTTTCTTTTTACTACTCTTTATAATACTGATTTCACTGCAGCTACAACATTTTCTGTTGTAAAGCCAAACTTCTTAAACAACTCTCCTGCAGGAGCAGAAGCGCCGAAGCTCTTCATAGTAACAGTCGCTCCGTCAAGTCCCACATACTTGCCCCAGCCAAAATCAGCTGCTGCTTCCACGGCCACTCTTGCTCTTACATTCTTAGGAAGAACCTTCTCTTTATACTCCTTGCTCTGCATATCAAAGAGATCGGTTGAAGGCATGCTGACAACTCTTACATCAATACCTTCTTTCTTAAGCTCTTCCTTTGCCTTTACACTGATTTCTACTTCAGAACCGCTTGCTATAATAATAGCATCCGGTACCTCTTTTTCTGAAGGAGCAATAACATAACCGCCCTTTAACGCTTCCTTGCTGGAACCGGCATATTGAGGCAGATTCTGACGGGTTAAGACAAGGGCTGTAGGTGTCTTCTTTGAAGTAATGGCATAATACCAGCCCGCAATGGTTTCCGTAGCATCAGCAGGTCTGAATACAGTAAAATTAGGCATGGAGCGCAGCATTGCAAGCTGTTCAACTGGCTCATGGGTGGGGCCGTCTTCTCCTACACCAATACTGTCATGAGTCAGAACAAAGGTCGTCGGAAGTCCCATAATAGCAGAAAGTCTTGCCATGGGCTTAACATAATCACTGAATACAAAGAAGGTAGAAACAAAGGGCTTTAAGCCACCGTGAAGTGCCAGACCGTTTCCGATTCCGGTCATGGCAAGCTCTCTTACACCAAAATGCAGGTTACGTCCGCTATAATCCTCTTTGGAGAAATCTCCCTCATCCTTCATATAAGTCTTTGTAGAAGGGGAAAGGTCAGCAGAACCGCCAATAAAGCCCGGTACCAAATCCTTAATACGGTTAATTACCATACCGGAGAGATTTCTGGTAGCCTCCGGCTTATCGGGGAATGCCCAGAATTCCTGATTTTCAAGAAGATCTTCGCCGATATTTTCGTCATGGTACTTGTCCCAAAGTTCTTTCAATTCCGGATAAGCCTTAACATATTGCGCAAACATCTGATTCCACTCAGCTTCGGCCTTTTCGCTCTTTTTATTAATTTCCTCTATGTGCTGGTATACTTCCTCCGGTACATAGAAATCTTTATCAACTGGGAAACCTAATTTTTCCTTTAAAGCTTTTACATTATCTGCGCCAAGAGGCTCACCGTGAGCACTGGCCATTCCTTCTCTTGGAGAACCAAATCCGATTTTTGTCTTCACCGTAATTAAAGCAGGCCTTGTGGTATCTGCCTTTGCTGCTTTGATTGCTGCGCTGATTTCCTCCAGGTCATTTCCATTCTCCACAACCAGGGTCTGGAATCCAAATGCTTCAAAACGCTTTGCAACATCCTCGCGGAAGGCAATATCCGTATTTCCTTCAATAGAAATCTTATTGGAATCATATAATACAATCAGTTTACCAAGTCCTAAGGTTCCTGCCAAGGACATTGATTCATAGGATATACCCTCCATCATACAACCATCGCCGCCTAATGCAAAGGTATAGTGATCTACCACCGGATATCCTTCTTTATTAAATTTAGCCGCCAGATGGGCCTCTGCCATTGCCATTCCGACTGCCATTGCCATTCCGGCTCCAAGAGGTCCGGTAGTAGCTTCCACACCAACCGTATGGCCATACTCCGGGTGTCCTGGTGTTAAAGAATCAAGCTGTCTAAAGGAAGCAAGATCTTTGGTAGAAAGGTTACCGTAACCAAACAGGTGAAGTAAAGAATATAATAAAGCAGAACCATGTCCGCCAGATAATATAAAACGGTCCCTGTTAGACCATTTAGGATCTTTTGGATTGTGATTCATGTGGTTAGCCCATAACTCATAAGCCATTGCTGCTGCTCCCAAGGGGAGACCCGGATGTCCTGAATTTGCTTTCTGTACTGCATCTGCAGCTAATACACGCAGTGAATTAACTGATAATGTATCGATATTACTCATTTTTTTCCTCCTAAATCCTGCTTATTCTCCAAATACTGCTCTATAGTCTTTCTGAAATTTCTCTATTCCCTGGTCCGTTAATGGATGCTTTGTACATTGCTCGATAACACTGTAAGGTACCGTTGCGATATGGGCACCTGCCAAAGCACAGTCTGTAACATGAATGGGATTACGAACACTTGCTGCAATAATTTCCGTTTCTATTTCATGGATATTAAAAATATCTGCGATAGTTCTGATCAAATCAATACCGGGTGTTGAAATATCATCCAGCCTTCCAAGAAAAGGCGAAACATAAGTCGCTCCGGCTCTCGCAGCCAATAAGGCCTGGTTTGCTGTAAATATAAGCGTAACATTCGTCTTTATTCCTTCGGAAGAAAGTACTTTGGTAGCCTTCAGTCCCTCTACCGTCATAGGAATTTTTACAACCATATTAGGATGGATTTTAGCAATCTCTCTTCCTTCTGCTATCATTCCCTTCGCATCAACAGTAGTTGCTTTCACTTCTCCGCTGATAGGTCCGTCCACAATGGCGGTTATTTCTTTAATAACTTCAACAAAATCTCTGCCTTCTTTGGCAATTAAAGAAGGATTTGTTGTAACTCCGCAGATAACACCCATTTCACTTGCTTTTTTAATGTCTTCAACATTTGCTGTGTCAATAAAAAATTTCATAAACATGTCCTCCATGATAACAACTTAATTAGTTGTTAAATTAAATTATTTTAGATTAGTTTAAAATAATTTTACTCTATCCGCACTTCACCGATTACATACACAAATATACTATAACATTTTCTTTATTGCAATAGGATTACGCTCAAAAAATAAAAGTTATTTTAAATAAAACTATTTTATTTTAGAATAAATAAAATTATTATATATAAATATAAATTAAATACAGCCTTGCATATTGTAATTTCCATATCTATTCATTATTTATCCTATAATAAATTTATTCTATAATAATTATAATCTTATCTTTTATCTAAAATATTCACTCATAGAACATCTATGATATTTACCAGCTTTGAAGAATGTCATTACTGTTTATGAAAATAAAAACCCCTTTTATACTGCTCAGGATAGTCCAGCTCTATTTTCTTTTCATAAGCCGTATTTAATACCCAATATGGATTCCTTAATAATTCTCTTCCAACAGCAACAAAATCCGCTCTATTGCTGCATATGATCTCTTCTGCCATGTCCGGCTGGGTTATCAGTCCTACTGCAA
>JAEYPZ010000060.1:0-8724 GCA_023410275.1 Bacillota bacterium | reverse complement strand
CCCCCTCTTTCGCCCTTACCCATTTACATCTTGACTTTTCCCCCGAAAAATGTTACCGTTTCCCTTGACTGGCATAAGACCGATTACATATTTAGTTAGGAGACAGTTATGAACCTTTCACAAGAGAAACAGGAAAAAAAATCCTTTTATAAGCTAGTATTTTCCCTGGTGTTCCCCATGGCACTCCAGAACCTCATAAACGTAGGTGTAACCTCTACAGACGTTATCCTTCTGGGAAAAGTAGGTGAAACTTCACTGTCCGCCGCCTCACTGGCAGGACAGGTGCAGTTTATCATGACCCTTATCTTTTTTGGTCTTACATCCGGAGCTGCCGTATTAACTGCACAGTACTGGGGGAAGAAAGACACGGCAACCATTGAAAAGATAATGGCAATCACCATGCGCTTTGCATTAGTGGTGGGAATACTGTTTACAGCTGCGGTACTTTTATTTCCAAGCCACATCATGCGGATATTTTCCTCTGAACAGAATGTAATAGACCAGGGAGCACAGTACCTGAAAATCATTGCATTTTCCTATATTTTGACCTCCTTCACCATGATATATCTTAATATCATGCGAAGTGTGGAAAGAGTAATCGTATCCACAGTGGTTTATTTAATATCCTTTATAGTAAATCTGGTGTTAAATGTAACCTTTATCTTTGGACTTTTTGGATTGGAGCCCATGGGAATCAGAGGAGCAGCACTTGGTACGCTGATTGCCAGAGCCTGTGAAGTGCTTATCGTTGCATTTTATGCTTTAAAAATCAATAAAACCATTCGTTTTCATCCAAAAGCACTGCTCATCCGGGATAAGCTTCTAAGCAGGGATTTTCTGCATTATTCCATTCCTGTTATGCTGAATGAGCTGTTATGGGGAGCAGGTGTGGCTGCCAATGCTGCAATTATCGGGCATTTGGGCCAGTCTGTGGTAGCTGCCAATTCCGTAACCCAGGTGGTAAGACAGCTTGCTACGGTTATCACCTTTGGTGTATCCAATGCTACGGCCATCATACTCGGCAAGGCAATCGGAGAAGGAAAGGAAGAATTGGCAAAGCTTTATGCCAAAAGGCTTGTCAGAATAACAATCATTCTGGGACTGTCTGGAAGCGTTATTATTTTACTGGTAGGAAATGTTGTGGGCCATTATATGAACTTAAGCGGTGAGGCTCATTCCTATTTGAAATTTATGATGTTTGTAATGTCCTATTTCGTCATTGCGCAGGCTTTTAATACCACCATGATTGTGGGCGTATTCCGGGCAGGAGGGGATACCAGGTTCGGACTTATTCTGGATGCTTCTACCCTCTGGGGGGTAGCAATCCTTTTCGGAGCCCTGGCAGCTTTTGTGTTCAAACTGCCGATTCCTATAGTTTATGTAATTATTATGAGCGATGAGATTATAAAGGTTCCACTGTCCACATGGAGGTACCGCTCCATGAAATGGGTAAGGAATGTAACAAGGTAGTAATAGAAGTGAAGGTGCAGGTTCTCCTGCACCTTTTTTAGAATAAACAGACAGAAAGCTTTGCAAGCCTCTATTTAGAAACACTGAAAAGTAACGATATTGTTAAGAGAAATCCTTTGATAAATCCATCCAAAGCCTCTCCAGCGAAATCCAATGGCTGTCTGCCGGCCTATATATGTCGGAAAATACCAATAGCTAGTTCCATTTGCCAGCCAGACATAGGTGGCTCTATTAAGACAACCGCGCATACCCGTGGCGCCGTACTGAGAAGCCGGCATTGGCGGGGTGAAAGGAGGCGGTGTAATCAAGGGTACAGGGGGAGGTGTTCGGTAGCCCTGACCATTGGGACGCTGCATGGCTGTAAGTTTCTTCTGACAGTATGGTCTTTGAATACTGCATTTATCCGAAGGGCTGTTTATTGATTGCTCCAACTGCAAGTGTATTCCCCTTTCTGATTTATATTATAACTTATGCCGGAGGAGCTTTTTGGTGTTACTATTTTGGCAGGAAACAGTCATAATTTTATTGGTAAATTAGGAATTCTGTAAAATTAATGACATTTGGCTGCAATTAAGGCCGGGATTTGTAATTTAAGGGCTTTTGGATAGATTTTATAAACATACTCTGAAAATGACAGAGCGTATTAGCACTTATTTGGAGGATTACATTGTGTTAAAATCCGATGTTATGCTTTGATTGGTAAATCTACATATTATTTTAAAAATATATTGACATATTTGAGCTTTATTGATAAACTATACACATCAAATTAATATTTGCTGGATTGTTACTGTTAAGCAGGCAAGACCAAATTTTGTGAAATCGTGTATTTCATAAAATTTGGTCTTTTTTATTGATTTTGATTGAACTAAATTGCGGGGGGATGAAGATGCAGGTAGAGCGGGTCATTAATAATAATGTAGTCAGTGCATTTGACTCTAAGGGTAAAGAAGTCCTGATTATGGGGAAAGGAGTTGGATTTCAGGGCAAAAAGGGGAAAGAGATTGACAAAAAGCTGATAGAAAAGATTTTTTACCTGGAGACTCAGACAGAAGTTGATAAATTCAAAGAATTGCTTGCAAATCTTCCTTTGGAACACATTCAGGTATCAAATGAAATTATCACATATGCGGATAAAACTTTAAACCGTAAGCTGAATCCGAACATTTATATCACTCTGACGGATCATATTAATTTTGCCATAGAGAGGTTCAGGCAGGGAATGCTCTTCGACAATCCGCTGTTATGGGATGTGCGGAGATTATACCGCAGAGAATACCTGATCGGAGAATATGCCGTGGCATTGATTGATAAGCAGATTGGCATACGGCTTCCGGTGGATGAAGCGGCTTCCATTGCCCTTCACATAGTAAATGCGGAGTACAGCAACTTAATGAGTGAAACCATGAGCATCACGAAAATCATTCCGCAGCTGGTAGAGATAGTAAAAACGGAATTTGATATCCAGTTAGATGAGCAGTCGATTCGGTATGAAAGCTTTGTGGCTTATCTGAAGGGTATGATGCAAAGGATTGTAAACAAGGAGCAATTAGATAGCATCGATCAGGAATTTATCGATATGGTGAAAAAGCTGTATCCCGGAGAAGTTGCCTGCAGTGGAAAAATAGCGGATTTTCTTACAGGATACTATCCGGATGCCATTTTAGCAGAGGAGCTGGCAATGCTGTCTATTCACATAAGGCGGTTAATTTTGGGAACCAGAAGAGAAGGTTAAAATCACTATTGAAGCAGAATTACAAGCAGGCTTGCGATAGGAATAGCGGTTAGGAGGAAAATATGCTTGGCGGATTAATGAATAAATTGGGTTTCAGTAATAAGGACAAGGACATTATCATTTATTCCCCGGTGAAAGGAGAAGCATGTTCTTTAGAGGAAGTAAATGATCAGGTGTTCAGTGAAAAAATACTGGGCGACGGGCTTGCAATAAAGCCTTTGAACGGAAGGGTGGTCGCTCCGGTGGATGGAACCATCGGATTGCTCTTTGAGACAAAGCATGCAATTAGTATTATATCAGAGCAGGGGACGGAAATTCTGATACATGTGGGCTTGGATACCGTGAATTTAAAAGGTGAATTCTTTAAAGCCTTTATCAGCACAGGGGATAAGGTAAAAGCCGGCGATCTGCTATTGGAATTTGACCTGGAACAGATAAAGGCAGCAGGCTACGATGTTATCACGCCGGTGCTGGTCTGCAATACGGCAGCCTATTCGGAAATCCTTCCTGTTACAGGAAAGCAGCTGGAAGAATTAGAAAAGGCCCTGACAGTTAAAAAATAAAAATAAGCTGTTTTATACAGCATAATAAAAAGGAGGATTTATTTTATGATGAAGTTTTTACAAAGACTGGGTAAATCACTGATGCTTCCAGTAGCATGCTTACCGGTAGCGGGTATTCTGCTGGGAATCGGGTATATGATTGACCACAACGGATGGGGTGCTAATAATATTATTGCAGCATTCCTGATAAAAGCAGGAGGAGCAATCATTGACCACATTGCATTGCTGTTTGCAATCGGTGTTTCTGTCGGTATGTCCGATGACAACGATGGTACTGCCGCACTTTCCGGCCTTGTTTCCTGGCTGCTGTTTACTACCTTGTTATCCAGTGCCGCAGTTGCCATGTATACAGGAGCAGACGCGGACCCTGCATTTGCCAGTATAGAGAATGTTTTTGTAGGTATTCTTGCAGGTCTTATCGGTTCCTACAGCTATAATAAATTTAAGGGCACAAAGCTGCCGGACTATCTAGGATTTTTCAGCGGTAAGAGATGTGTTGCAATTGTGGCTGCCGGTATTACTGTTGTGTCAAGTGTTGTATTATACTTTGTATGGCCCTTTTTATACGGAGCCCTGGTTGCCTTTGGAAAAGCAATTGTCAGTACAGGAGCAATCGGTGCCGGTCTCTATGGTTTCTTCAACAGGCTGTTAATCCCTACAGGTCTTCACCATGCGTTGAATAATGTATTTTGGTTTAATCTTGCCAATATCAATGATTTGGGTAATTTCTGGAAGGGCACCGGTACATATGGAGAGACGGGTATGTACATGTCCGGCTATTTCCCGGTTATGATGTTTGGTTTACCTGGCGCAGCATTAGCCATGTATCATACGGCTAAATCCAATAAAAAGAAAGTGGCAGCCTCCTTACTTGGAGCCGCAGCACTTTGTGCTTTCTTAACAGGTGTTACAGAGCCGTTGGAATTTTCTTTTATGTTTTTGGCTCCCGGCTTATATGTAATACATGCAGTATTGACAGGTATCTCCTGTTTTGTCGTAGCACTGCTGCCTGCAAGAGCAGGCTTTAACTTCAGCGCAGGCTTATTTGATTACATTTTAAGCTTCAATGCTCCAATGGCGGAGAATCCTTTATTACTGCTTCCTGTTGGTCTTGCATTCTTTGTAATTTACTATGTGGTATTCCGTTTCGTAATTACGAAATTTAATTTAAAGACTCCCGGCAGGGAAGAGGATGACACAGAAGCAGAAATGAAGGTTACCTTAGCAAATAACAATTTCACGGAAGTTGCGGCAGTTATTCTGGAAGGACTTGGCGGAAAGCAGAATATCTCCGCCATTGACAACTGCATCACAAGACTTCGTGTTGAAATTAAAGATTATACGGCAGTCAATGAAAAGATGATCAAATCTGCCGGTATTGCCGGTGTTATCCGTCCCAGCAAGACCAGCGTTCAGGTTATCATAGGAACCCAGGTTCAGTTCGTTGCGGATGAAATAAAAAAGATGATCTAGATTCACTGTAAGTAATTGAGGGGAAATGAAATAGAAGGCTCAGGTAAAAGGTGTTGTGGTACTGCATTCAAGGGGTACTGCGGCACCTTTGTTATTGTTATGATTATTCAAAAATTGATTCGGGTATCATAGGCCAATCTCAGCTTTCATCTATATATATTTGGGGTATAAAAATCAGCGAAGCGACTTTCACGGAGGTGAGTGTATTTTTATACCCCAAGGATACGTTCATTAAACATAGCATTGACTAATGACACCCGAATCAAAGTTTATTGATAAATTTTGTTTACTAATTCACAAGGCGGTAGTATAATAAATGCAGATACAAAAAGATAAGTATGTACTGATTAAAAGGGTCCGCCCCGATTGAAAAGGCAGAAGAATCATAATAATCTCCACGAATAGCACTGCTGGCAGTTTTGCCGGAAGGTGCCGGAGGCAGCAGCATATTATGAATCCTTATGCCGGGGAATAACCTTAAGGGCACATTGCCCCGGCATAGGGATTTTTTTATGATAACAGGAGGATGCCATGAAGGAATTAATAGACATCTTAAAACGGGACAGAAAACTTTTACCGGAAGAGTTTGCAGCACTTATAAATGGAATGAGCGAAGAGGATGCCCTGTACTTAAAGGAACAGGCCTTTCAGGTAAAGGAGCAGTTCTTTGGGAATAAGGTATTTACCAGAGGACTGATAGAATTTACAAATTATTGTAAGAATGACTGCTATTACTGCGGCATCAGAAAGAGTAATGTAAATGCGGTAAGGTACCGCCTGACCCTGGAGGATATTATGTCCTGCTGTGAGGAGGGCTATGGGCTTGGCTTTCGTACCTTTGTCCTTCAGGGCGGAGAGGATTTAAGGTACAGCGATGAGGATATTGAGCAGATATGCCGCAGCATAAAAAATAAATATCCCGATTGCGCCATTACACTTTCAATCGGAGAGAAAAGCTATGAGTCCTATAAACGGTATAAGGAAGCAGGGGCTGACAGATACCTGCTGCGCCATGAGACAGCCGATGAAGAGCATTACAGGCTTTTGCATCCGGAAAGCTTAAGCTTAAAGGAAAGAAAGCAGTGCCTTTGGAATTTAAAGGAATTAGGATTTCAGGTGGGAACAGGCTTTATGGTAGGCTCCCCCTTTCAGACGGCGGAATGTATCGCAAAGGATTTGGCTTTCATAAAGGAACTGGAACCTGCCATGGTTGGGATAGGGCCCTTTCTTCCCCATCATGACACGCCTTTTAAGGAGTATCCCAAAGGTTCCTATGAACTGACCTTAAGAATGATTGCCATACTAAGGCTTATGATACCAAATGGATTACTACCGGCTACGACAGCTCTTGGAACCATTCATCCAATGGGCAGGGAAGCGGGAATTTCCTGGGGGGCCAATGTGGTAATGCCCAATTTATCACCGGTCAGGGTGAGAAAGCAGTATGAGCTGTATGATAACAAAATCTGTACGGGAGACGAAGCAGCAGAATGCAGGTCCTGCCTGCAAAGAAGGATGTTAACCGTTGGACATGAGATAGTAACCGCCAGAGGCGATTTTATCCCCTATACATTTGAAGCAGAAGGGAAGGAAAATTTATGTACGATGTAAAATCCAAAAAAGCGGAAGAGTTTATTAATGATGAAGAGATTAAGGATAGTCTCTCCTACGCCATGGAAAACAAGAGCAACAAAGAATTGATTGACAGCATTCTTGAGAAGGCAAAGGAAATGAAGGGCATCAGCCACAGGGAGGCGGCTGTCCTTCTGGAATGTGACCTGAAGGAAGAAAATGAGAGAATGTATCAATTGGCAAAGGAAATCAAGAACAGATTTTACGGCAACCGCATCGTTATGTTTGCTCCCCTTTATCTGTCCAACTATTGTGTAAATGGCTGTGTTTACTGTCCCTATCACCATCAGAACAAGCATATTGCAAGAAAGAAGCTTACCCAGGAAGAGATAAAAAAGGAAGTAATTGCCCTTCAGGATATGGGGCATAAGCGTCTTGCCCTGGAAGCAGGGGAGGACCCGGTCAACAATCCCATAGAATATATACTGGAATGTATAAACACTATCTATTCCATCAAGCATAAGAACGGCGCTATCCGCAGGGTAAATGTCAATATCGCCGCCACTACCCATGAAAATTACCGGAAGTTAAAGGAAGCCGGCATCGGAACCTATATTCTTTTCCAGGAGACCTATAATAAGGAAAGCTATGAAACGCTCCATCCTACCGGACCCAAGCATAACTATGCTTATCACACGGAGGCTATGGACAGGGCCATGGAAGCCGGAATCGACGATGTAGGACTTGGAGTGCTTTTTGGCCTGAATCTTTACCGTTATGATTTTGTCGGAATTTTAATGCATGCGGAGCACTTGGAGGCATCCATTGGAGTAGGGCCCCATACCATAAGTGTACCAAGAATCCGCCAAGCTGAGGATATTAATCCGGAGGATTTCAGCAATGCCATATCCGATGAGATTTTCGAAAAGATTGTTGCGGTACTTCGTATTGCAGTTCCTTATACCGGAATGATAGTATCCACCAGGGAATCCAAAAAGACCAGGGAAAGGGTGCTTCAGCTTGGCATCAGCCAGATAAGCGGAGGTTCCAGAACCAGTGTCGGCGGATATGCTGAGGAAGAGGATGAAGATGATAATTCCAAGCAGTTTGACGTGGAGGATAAGAGAACCCTTGACCAGGTAGTTAACTGGCTGCTGGAAATGGGCTTTATTCCGAGCTTTTGTACCGCCTGTTACAGGGAAGGCAGGACAGGAGACCGTTTTATGAAGCTTGTAAAATCCGGCCAGATAGCAAACTGCTGCCAGCCCAATGCCTTAATGACATTAAAAGAGTACTTGGAGGATTACGCTTCTGAAGGTACAAAGGTTAAGGGAGAGGCTTTGATTGAAAAAGAAATTGAAAAGGTAACCAATGAAAAGGTTAAAACCATTGCAAAGGATTACTTAGTACAGGTACATGAAGGTAAGAGGGATTTCAGGTTCTAAGAAACGGATGAAGATTAAAGCAAGTATCAAATTATTTTGACAGAATCAAGCAGAGCACAGTCTGCGATATGACAGAATAAACTGGCAAGAAGAGGAGCTTCTGCAAATTAGCGGGTAATCCGCTGTGATGCAGGGCTTCTTTTTTGTATCTTAAAAATAAGAATTTATCTAAATTATGGCATACTAGATTCACGACAAATATATGAAGGAAGTTTATGGAAACGGACGATGACCAAGGGGGTTGTTTTGGAGTTTTGTTACGCGAGAACCCTTATTCCACTAAAGCGGCAGAAAACGTAACTGGCAGGCAAATCAGCGCCAAACTCGCTGTGACAACTATGGCTGTGTCAGTTAACGAGCTCAAACAGTGGCACTGTTTTACCTAGTCACGTTTCCTGCCGCTTAAGTGTCATAAGGAACCTCTTGAGACAAAACTCCAAAACAACCCCCTTGGTCATCTGTGTAT
>JAEYPZ010000038.1:0-3139 GCA_023410275.1 Bacillota bacterium | reverse complement strand
AAGACCTGACAATCGAATTTAAGGAAATATCCCGTATTGCCAAGAAAGATAAAGCAGAGTTGATTCTGGACTGTGTTCAGAATGATGGAAATACTTTTCGGGAATATCAGGAATCCAGAGATTTTATTACAACAAGTCTGGTACGGGATTTGGAACATCAGAAAGAAGAATTGGCAGGGCTTGATAAAGAAATCGAGAAGATCCTGCTTAGTTTTGATTATAAACTGACTAGTATGCCTGGAATTGGAACTTCCATAGCCAGTAAACTGATTGCAGAAATCGGAGATATTCGAAGATTCCAAAGTGCAGACAAACTGGCAAGATTTGCAGGAGTGGCACCTGTAAAGTTCAGTTCTGCAGGAAAAGGTAAGGAGCAAAGCTCCAGACAAGGAAACCGCCAGTTGCATGGCCTGTTTTATTTCCTGGCGGTAACCATGGTCTCCAAACCAAAGAATGGAACACCCAACCATCCGGTATTTTATGACTATTACATGCGAAAAATCGGCGAAGGGAAGACAAAGTCTCAGGCACTGGTCTGCATTATGCGTGGTTTGGTAAACATAGTTTACGGAATGATGAAAAATAAGACAGAATACCGGGAACCGATTCGAGAAGAAGAACAGTAATTTTTTCCTTAAAAATAGCACGAAGATGTGCTATACTTTTTTAAAATGAATACGAATTTTTACCGTTCGTCGGATATCTCAGTACTCCACCTGAGGGGACGGGGAAGATAAAATATGATATTAACGGAAAGTATACGGGCGGAAGAACTCAGAATGAATTAAATGCACTTGAATACCACCCAGCCAAAAAAGCTATAACTAATGGCTCTAAGAACGAAGCTAAGATAGGACTTGATTTAGAGGAAAAAGGTATTATTGGACAATTAGAAAGAAGTCCAGATCCTAAAGCTGAATTTATCGATTCTATAACAGGAAAAAAATATGATGTTAAAAGTTTTGAATCGACTCCGATGGGTTCAGATGGAGTTCCTATAACATCGCCTAGAAAAGGTGCCTTTAAGGCTGAAAATGCGATGAAAAATATAGTAAAAGAGTTTGAAAGAAATGGTAATGATATTGTTATTATTGATAAGTCAAAATTATTATCAGAACATGTAAATGAGTTAACGAATGCCATAGAAGGGGCTGGACTATCCGATAAAATAATTTGGTGGCCGGAGTGATAATATGAAAAAGATTAATCAGACACAGTTAAATATTTTTATTCAAAATCATAATTTATATCTTAATACAATTTCAGATCAAAATAAAAAGGGAGAAAGATTGATACTTGATGAGATTGATTTCACTGACAATGATTTGTCAAATTTAGATTTTGTAGAAACATATATCACGAGTTCTCTTTTTAATGGTAATGTGTTTAAGAATACTAATTTTGGAGGCGCAGAATTGTATGATTGTTTTTTTAAAGATATTGAATTCGAAAATTGTAATTTTGGTAAAACAACTTTCAATTATACTAAACTTTTAAGTTCTAAATTCATAAATTGCAACTTGGTTGATTTAGAAACTTTAGAAACTCAATTTGAAGAATTATTATTTGAAAATTCTTTTATAAACAGTGCTTTCTCGAATTGTATTGTAAAAGACGTTGATTTTAAAGATTGTACTTTTGCTTCTACAGAATTTTGGCAATGTATTATTGAGAGCTTGAAGTTTTTCATGAAGAAGAAAGATTTAGATATAATAAAGCTCATTAAAGAAATAAATACTGGAACTATTGAAAGACCTACTTTTATAAAAGATCAAGAGGCAGTCGAATATTTTAAAAGTAGATGTATAATGTATAATATTTAGTTTTTTATGGACTTGTGTCAATAATGTGGACACAAGTCCATGTATAATAATTTATTAATAAATTTAATAACCTTTATTTAGTCCATGAATCCATGCTAATAAAGAGAACTTTCTTCCAAAGCAAGTTGTTTTATTAGTGAGTCAAATTTTATTCTAAGTACCTGCACAGTCACCTTAAAAACCCTTGAACTTGGCTGATTTCAAGGTTGTTACATCCACCTGACAGGTGTCTTTTGTCCAATTTACAGCCACCTAAAAAAATCTATTATTCATTCTAAAAATCCATAAGCAGTCGGCATTGCCGGCTGCTGTGAATCGGCAGGAGCACCATAAGGTGCACCTGCCTTTAACCTGCTTCATTTTCGACCCCATGGTTCATCTCTACTTTTGAAGCAAAATAAGGCGAGTATTTACTAGTTCAGGAATTTATAAATGGTTGCGATTGTGCGACTTGAGGGATATGAAAAACGGGTCTATATGCGACATTTTTCTGAAAAAGCAACCGGAAGACGAACAGGAGGCAATAGCAATCCAAACAGTTATTAGGTGCAAAGGGAAAATCCTATGTTTTTCAAATTTGCCCAACGAGGTGTTTAATTGCCTGAATGGCATACATGTTCCACCATCGGTTTTAAAGGTCATACAGGGGCAGTATTTTGCGATACAGGGCAAACAAAAAGTGGTATATTAATTCTATTTCACCAGAAGCTTAGTCAGATCATCTACCCTATGGTTCATGGTGAACCATGAATTTACATCAAACTGGTTCTATGGTAAAATGGTGCTGCCGGGGGTTACAGGGGGTAAAAAAATACTCTTTCTGTGGCTCCCGTTTCTATTCTTTTTTCTGCCGTTTCTTCTCCTAAAAACAAATCCAGAAATGACTTGCAATCCATTTCATACAGAGTTAACATCAACAACCAATAAAAGAAATAACTTGTCCTTCCACCCATTGGTTTGTTGTAGATTGGCTGTCGCCCCCTTGCGGACTCATAAAGAGTTAACGCTGTCATCTGAGGTTGCCGGTACGGGAACTAATTGGTTGGAAACAAGATCTGGAGGTGAGAGTAACGTGAAGAAAGACACTTCACGTATGCAGAAAAGAGAAAATCTGCTTTATGTAGGGATTGACCTGCATAAGGAAAGTCATACCGCAGTGATGGTGAACTGCTGGAATGAAAAGTTAGAAGTAGTCGTCATTGAAAACAAGCCCAGTGAATTTAAAAAGCTGGCAGAAAAGGTAAACAGAAAATCCAATCACCTTGGGCTTGAACCCATTTACGGATTGGAGAATGCATACGGCTACGGCAGAAGTT
>JAEYPZ010000037.1:0-3178 GCA_023410275.1 Bacillota bacterium | reverse complement strand
CAGATGGCCAGGAGATGGCGGTTGAGATTGAACAGCTTTTTAATAATACTTTTTATAATAAGATGGTTCAGGAGCAGCATGAACAGTTAATAGAGGTAAGTATTCCGGCTTCTGGCTGGAGCGATACAGCGCCTTATAGCCAAAGAGTTGTGGTGGCTGGATTGAAAGCAATTGACAATCCGGTATTGAGCCCTTGTACACCTAAAAATTTGGATGCTGCAGCTGTAAAGCTTCGAAGAAAAATGACAGGAATGATTACTGATGGAGAAACAGAAGATGGTTTTATTGTTTTTTATTGCGGAGAGAAAAAGCCGACACGAGATTTCAGCGTGTATTTAAGAGGGGTGAGTGCAAATGGGTAAAATAATAATAACCGGAGCAGGCGGTTCAGGATTGGGCTCTGACGATTGCATCTCCACAAGATCAGAAGTGCTGAAAGGGTATACAGCTATTACAGGAGATTCTGATGATGAAGTAGTGGAGGGATCTCTGGAGTTAATTGGAGATGCGGCTGATAGCCAGGTACTTGCTGGTAAGACATACTATAACACGAATCCTAAAAGTAAAAGAACCGGAAGTATGGTTAATAACGGTGCTGTGAGTCAGACATTAGATGCTGGCGGCAGTTATACTGTTCCTTCTGGGTATCATAACGGATCTGGGAAGGTAACGGCAAATAGTTTGGTGAATCAAACAAATGGTACAGCAACTGCAACTCAGATTTTAAGTGGATACACCGCGTGGGTTAGCGGGAGTAAGATTACTGGTAATATAGCTTCCTTAACTGGTCAAACTATTACCCCAGGAACTTCACAGCAGACGGTGAGCAGTTCGGGAAAGTATATGACAGGTAATGTGGTAATAAATGCCGTATCGAATCTGGCTGCTGAGAATATAAAGAAGGGAGTAAATATTGGAGGAGTTGTTGGTACTTTAGTCGATTATTCATATTTAAACAATGGCCAGGTGGCTTTTTAAACGGCACATTTTCGGGTGTCCTCGCTGGAGGTGTGCAATCAACAGGAAAAGACAGAGGAGGATTTCGTATTGTGACTTCAAGCATATATCCTGGACTTTATCTAAAAGGACAGCATAAAACCAATAACGATGACGATGAGTATGTTTATTCACAATATATTGTAAATTCACAAAGTATCAATTTGACACCTTTTAGTCAAATACAAGTTACATTTCAACCTGAATATGGATATGGTTCAAGTGGAGTTGGTGGAGAATGTCTTATATATTTAATGAACACTAGTAAGAAACTCATAAAAGTATCAAATTCTGTAAGATCAGAATACTCTGATGAAGCAATTGTTTCTCTTGATGTATCCAGTGTAAATGAACATGCATTTTTGCAGATACAATCCGAGAGTTTAATGGGGGCATCTTATGGAGATATGTGGATTAAAAAGATTGCATTTTTAAAATAAAGAGTTACTTGTTAGTCTGAAAAATTATAAAAAGATTGAGGAACATGGAAATGAATAAAATCATAGAACTGCTCGCCCTGGCATGGGGCAGCCCGATCATTAAACTGGTCATCTTAGCGGTAATAATGGACACCTGTTTTGGCTGCATCAGAGCCATTAAGGAACATAAATTCAACAGTTGCTTTGGAATTGACGGAGCCATCCGAAAAGTATCAATGGTCGCCTCTCTGGCGTTCCTCTTGGTACTTGATCAGATCGTACAATTAAATCTGATCGGCTTCATACCGGAAGCAATCCGGTCCTATCTTCCAGTTAATGCAATTGGTGTGGCCGAGTTTTTCGGTCTTCTATACATAGCATACGAACTGGTCAGCATTTTAAAAAACATGACATTATGCGGTCTACCGGTAAAACACATATGGGAAGCCATAAAGAAGTTCCTCTCACAGTACACCGACGAGCTTCCCGACCGCACCTAAAACCTTACCAAGTACACCGCCCCGTGACATTTCCCCACCTTTCTTCATATGATAAATAGAAAGGGACAAGGTGATATCTATGGTAAAAAGCGAATCAACCAAAGACATGAGCAACATCGAACTACTTGGAATACAGGAAAATCTAAAAAATTCCGATCATACAGAAATTGAACGTTTTCGGGAATCCTTTGATGCAGATGACATGGGATTCTCGGGAAGAAGGGAGGGGATTTAAGTGGAAATAAACAAACTTCTAACCCCATATAACTACAGCAACGGCGAGTTAAGCCGTATTAAATATATCGTCATTCATTATGTAGGAGCGCTGGGAGGGGCAGAAGCAAACTGCAAATACTATGCCTCCCAGTACGTAGGCGCCAGCGCCCACTACTTTGTAGGCTTTTCCGGAGAAATCTGGCAGTCTGTTGAAGACAAAAACGTTGCATGGCACTGCGGAGCCAAAACCTATATTCATCCAGAATGCCGCAACAGCAACAGCATTGGTATCGAGCTGTGTGTCAGAAACAAAGGCAGCCAGTCTGACACAAGCAGAGACTGGTATTTTGAAGACGCAACCGTTGCTTCAGCAAAGAAACTGACTAAGCAGCTAATGGAACAATACGGAATCAGAGAAGATCACGTAATCCGACATTACGATGTGACTGGTAAAATCTGTCCCAATCCTTACGTATACAACAACACGGTACACACCTGGGAAGATTTTAAAGATTCTCTTTTATCCGCAGCAGAAGTAAAATCCGGCTGGGTGGAAGATGAAAACGGATGGAGATTTTATTTAGGGAATACAGGAGATTATGTGAAAAATGACTGGTATCAGGATGGAGATACCTGGTACTGGTTTGATGAAGCCGGATATATGGTGAAAGATACCTGGAAAACCGGAAGTGATGGAAAGTGGTATTATTTAGACAGTGCCGGGAAAATGGCAAAAGACCAGTGGATAATCTGGAAAAATGAACTTTACCGCCTGACAGCTGACGGCAGTATGTATGAGGGTGAGCTTCACTTAAAGTCAGACCAAAACGGCGCACTTCAGATCCAATAAGAACCTGGCGGGATCCGGTGAATAGAGATCCCGCCAAACCAAAAAATCCCATTCAGCGGGTTAGTCTGAATGGGATAAATATCGTTTATGAATTAAGCCATTGCGTTAACAGCTTTAGAGATTCTGGATACTTTTCTGGAAGCGTTATTCTTATGATATACGCCTTTAGTAGCAGCTTTGTCGATCTCTGTAATAGC
>JAEYPZ010000014.1:0-126188 GCA_023410275.1 Bacillota bacterium | reverse complement strand
ATGATTTCACAACTCCTTACTCAAGTTTTTCAAGTTGAAAAACTTGAAAAACTTTAACTTGATATTTGGAGCAATTATCTCATGGATGTTCACATAATATAAGGCACTTTATTGTAGGGCGCTTACGCTTAAATAATATATAAAATCTAAGGCGGTTTGTTTTTAAAATAACACCTTAAAATATAATGAAGGGCCTCAGTCAGAATTCAAGGAGAAATAAAAAGACCCGCAGAGGCGTTTAAAACCTTCTGCGGGGTTAGGTACAGTTTCTATACTTCATTCCAAAGTAATAAAATAACTTCTGTATCTGCTTATTAGTTATGTCTTTTACTTTTTCTCTTTTATTGGGATTAACAAATCAAGTTGCAATACTTTATCTAGTTCTTCACTTGACAACATATAATTATTAATAACATTTAAATGCTCTTCTATTAATCCGTCCATACATTCAGGGCTGCCTGCTATCCTATCATATTTTTTGTTATCATCCACCCATTGCCACAGCCATTCCCATTCTTCAAAAGCACCGATTGGAATCATATGTGCGGCATATAACCCTCCATTGAAATGCTTTTTTGTAAGCGGTTCGCAAACTTCCATATCATCCGGAATCGTCACCCAACGCTCATAACCGTGATCGTCACATGGACCACCATTATTAGTTCCATTGGGATGGTTAAATCCATAGTGACGAAAATCCGGCTTTATTTTCGGGAGATTACTGTTTTTAATAAACTCACGAATCAAGTTGCCTGAATTCCACTCTGCGGGACCACCTATGCAATGAGCCGACGCTACCGTTGCCGGCGGAAGATAAATAATTCGCACATCTTTGTCAGCCAGCTTGTTCGTCTTTTCGGTTGCTTTACTCAAATCGTCCATTGTTTTGTCCTCCTTGAAATTAATTTTGGAGACAGTTATAGAATCTACAATTTCCAAAAGACTCTCATCATCTAATAATTGAAGTTTAACGTTTTCGGTATTTATCCGTATAATAAATGTTTGGATAACACTTTTTATTGTCGATAACGCAGTTATTTCATCTTCAATTTCATTAAGATTTTTCTCAAACGCTTCGATTAATAATGCGACATTTTCATTTTTAATTATGTTAGTAATTTGTTTAAGTGGGATTCTTAGTTTACGCAGGACTATTATCTGTTTTAATCGCAGAATAGTTTCAATATTATACGTACGGTATGAAAAATCCTCTCTTTCTGTTGGTTGTATTAATCCGATTTGTTCATAGTATCTCAGTGTTCTAGTAGAAATATTGAATTTTTTGGAAACCTCACTTATGCTTTGTAATTCCATATACGTCCTCCTTTCATTTCAAAGTATACAAGTTGACGCGACGTTAAAGTCAATAGTAATTTAGGAAAAAACATAGATTAAGCATAGTACCAACAACCTACGAAGTATCACTACTAATAAAATTACCATATCATACGACTTCATAAAAGTCTATTAATATCTTTTCAAACAAATTCTTTGATACCAGAGCGAGGACAAGCTAACAGCCTCAAGCTGATAAACCTCGCCGAAGGCAAATAAAAACACCCCTAGAGATCACAATAAACTTCATCAAATCCAGCAAAATCAAGTATTACAGAACTAACTTGTGGGAATTTTCCCTTGAGTACCTTTTTACCACCTATTTTCAGTCATCTTCCCACGAGTTTTCTATTGAGTTTATAAAAAAACTCAATAATTACAAGTCTCTACAGTATATACCTTTGTTCCTCAATCCATGTACTATGTACATAGAATCGGTACATAAAAAGTCCCAATAATCCGCTATTTTATCGGTTTATTGGGGTTAAGTGCGTTACGAATATCGTCGTGGTCGGCTTATTTAGATATCTGTTCAAAAGACCTTGGAAAGCGCTTCTATGCCCGCTTCATCATAAATACGAAATGCATCCCGTTGGAATCGGGATGCATCTCTGTGCTGGGAACAATATATAAGGGGGAAGTACATAAAATGAGGGGTTCTATGCACTTTTGATATAAGCTAAAATTAAATAACTGGTCTATGCAAAGTATCTATCAAGGAGGCCCTTAAAAGCCTTACCATGTCTGGCTTCATCTCTTGCCATTTCGTGTACGGTGTCATGGATTGCATCCAAGTTAGCAGCCTTTGCACGTTTTGCAAGGTCTGTCTTACCAGCGGTAGCACCATTTTCAGCAGCAACTCTGAGCTCAAGATTCTTCTTAGTACTGGAAGTCAGCACTTCGCCTAAAAGCTCTGCGAATTTAGCAGCATGCTCTGCTTCTTCGAAAGCAGCCTTTTCATAATATAGACCAACCTCAGGATATCCTTCTCTATGTGCTACTCTTGCCATTGCTAAGTACATGCCTACTTCACAGCATTCTCCGTTGAAGTTATCCCTTAAGTCCTTTAAAATATCTTCACTGACACCCTGTGCAACACCTACTACATGTTCGGAAGCCCAGGTGAAATCATCGCTTTGTTCAGCGAACTTGGAAGCGGGTGCCTTACAAACGGGACATTGCTCCGGTGCAGAATCTCCTTCATGAACATAACCACATACCTGACAGACAAATTTCTTCATTTCATTAATCTCCTTTGATATTTAATATTAGTAATTGTTATTGATATTATAATATACTATTGATTATTGTTTGTCAATAGAGAAATGAAAATTTATGGTATAACAATTTGAGTTGTTAATTATCTTGTTTGTTGAAGGTATACTTGGGGTATAAAAATACACTCAGCTCCATGATAGTCACTTCGTTGCATTTTTATACCCCAAGTATACCTAAAGAAAGGCTGAGATTAAATTGTAAAGTAAGGCTGAGATTAAATTGTAAAGAAAGGCTGAGATTAAATTGTAGAGGAAGGCTGAGATAATTTGCGAAGAAAGGCTGAGACAATTTGCAGGGGAAGGCTGAGATTAATTTGTAAAGGAATACTGAAATTAATTTGAGATAGATAATGATAAAATTTATAAATAAAAAAGCTCCGGCATCGGGAATATGATACCGGAGTTAAGGGTGTCAGGTTATTATTTCTTGTTTTTTTCGAGACATTTGCTGCAAATACCATAGAAGTAGGTGCTGCTGCTTTCGATGCTGCCGCTAAAATTAGCTTTGGCAGTATCCATAAAGTGCTCGGATGCTTCGTCCGGCAGGGATATATCTTCAACAGCCGAACATTCTCTGCAAACAAAGTGATAATGAGGTAAGACATTTCCGTCAAAGCGGTCACTGCCGTTACCATAGGATATCTTAATAATGGATCCCTGATCGACCAGGAAGTTTAAATTGCGATAAACGGTTCCAAGACTGATATTGGGATAAATTTTTCTGATATAGTCATATACCATATCTGCGGTTGGATGTTCCTTTGTAGTAGCAAGATAATCCTTAATGGATTCTCTTTGCCGGCTAAACTTTGTCGTTGTCATAGCTCACCTCCAATAACAATAATTATTACTAAGATTAACATATGTGAGCTATTCTGTCAAGAATTAAAATCTGCCACCTGCAAGGAACTTATACATTAAAATAAAATGGCATACGGTGCCGCCGATACAAAACAGGTGAAATATTTCATGGGAGCCGAAATTTTTATGACGGCTGTTAAAGATCGGGAGCTTCAGTGCATATATAATACCGCCCACTGTGTAAATGATACCGCCAGCCAGCAGCCAGTTAAAGCCTTCCATGGGAAGCGTATTTAACAGCGGTGAAAATGCCAGTACACAGGTCCAGCCCATGGCAATATAAATTACGGAGGATACCCATTTCGGGCAGTATACCCAAAATGCCTTCAGTAGAATACCGAGGATAGCCATGCTCCATATGATAATAAGGAGGGTTGTTCCGATTTTTCCTTTTAAAGGAATAAGGCAAATTGGTGTATAGGTTCCTGCAATTAGTATAAAAATCATCATATGATCGAATTTTTTTAATATCTTGTTCGTCTTGTCAGATAAATCGAAGGTATGATATACTGTGCTTGCGGTATAAAGCAGTATCATGCTGAGGGCAAAGATTGCAAGTGCAATGATACCGGTCTTATCAGGAGCCTTGGAGGCTTTGTACAATAAAGGAAAAGCAGAGAAGACGGCCATGAGCATGCCGATAAAATGAGTAATTGCGCTTCCCGGATCTTTGGGGTGTTTAATAAATTGAGCCATTTTAATCATTCCTTTCATATCATAATTTAAATAAATGCATTACGTAGTTTTCAATACTACATGTCGTGTTAATTACACTATATCACGTAGTTAGAAAAAATCAAGGGCTTTTTATAAATTTTTTTATTTTTTTATTTCAGAAAGGTTGGAAGATAGATGGATATTAGAGTCGGAGATGTAGTAAAGCTAAAAAAACAGCATCCTTGCGGAAGCTATTTATGGGAAGTTCTGCGTATTGGAATGGACTTTCGTTTAAAATGTGAGGGATGCGGTCATCAGATAATGATTCCCAGAAAACAGGTGGAAAAAAATCTAAGGCAATTAATACGAAAAGAAGAGGAAGGCAAAGAAAGTTAATAAAAAAATTAATATAGAGATAGAAAATGCTTTCTGTGAGGATGTAAGCAGTGTAGTCCTCATAGAAAGCATTTTTTTCAGATGATTATTCCGGATATTAAAAAGATAATCAAAAATGTGAACAAACAAAAATTCTTAAGTATTACGAATTAATTCTTGCTGCTTTCTTCCAGCTCCATTAGAGCCAGCTTAATACATCCCATAATACCCTGATTATCATTTAAGGCAGCAGGAACGATATAATGGTCCATATCATCCAGCTGAGAGGTTTTTATATAGCCGTTTATAAGAGTTGTGACCTGTTCTCTTACCATAGGAAAGAGCTGGGTCTGGTGCATGACACCGCCTCCTAATACAATTCGGTGAGGAGACAGGGTCAGGATGTAGCCTACAAGAGCCTGAGCAATATAATAGGCTTCAAATTCCCAGGCTTTATGGTCCGCACCCAGTTCATATGCCTTTTTGCCCCAGCGCTTTTCAATAGAAGGGCCCGATGCGAGGCCTTCAAGGCATTGTGCATGATACGGGCAGATACCTGCAAAGGTATCCTCCGGATGACGGCTTAACAGAACATGTCCGGCTTCCGGGTGAAGCATACCATGAAGCAGTTTGCCGTTCTGGTAAACGCCCACACCGACACCTGTACCGATTGTAATATAAATACTGCTGGCAAGACCCTTTGTACTTCCCCAGGTAGCTTCACCTAAAGCAGATCCGTTCACATCGGTATCGAAGCCTATGGGTATGCCAAGACCCTTCCCAAGAATGCCTGCAATATCGCAGTTTATCCATGGCAGCTTGGGAGTGGAAGTTATGTAGCCATAGGTCTTTGATGACCTGTTCAGGTCGATGGGGCCGAAAGAGCCAATACCAAGGGCCTTAATATTCTTATCTTTAAAATAGTCTATGATTTTAGGAAGTGTAATATCAGGGGTTTCTGTTGGTATGGAAATTTGCTCGAGTATTTCTCCGTTTTCATTGCCGATAGCAAGAACCATCTTAGTGCCGCCGGCTTCTAGTGCACCTAATAACATTATAATGTCCTCCATAGTATATTCATAAGCTATATTTTAACTGAACTTTGGAAAAAAAAACAGTGTTAATTTAGTAATTGTTAAAGATTTTTTTCTTACCATTCCGGAAGTGTTGTGCTATACTTTTCTGAGTAGTAAGTGAAAGGAAGGTTAGTTTGAAAAATAAAGATTTTTCAAACGCAAATTTGTGCCTGCAGCTCAAAGTTTGCAGGCTGAGAGAAAGGCATGGTTATTAACATGAGGTATTTTTCGAAAGAAATCAAGGTTGAGTTAGAGGAAGTGAAGGAATCTGCACTTCTGTGGGGATATATTCCCGATAATTCCGCAGAAATTGAAAATGAAAGAGAACATCCGGCAGTGTTGATTCTGCCCGGCGGTGGTTATGAAATGACTTCAGAAAGAGAAGGAGAGGCTGTTGCGCTAAAATTTGCGTCAGAGGGTATCTGTACCTTTGTACTGAAATATCATGTGTCACCTGCCAGATTCCCGGCTGCCCTTTGCGAAGCATTGACAGCATTGGCATTTATCAGGGAAAACAGCAGTGAATACCATATCGATAAAGGAAATATCAGCGTATGCGGATTTTCGGCAGGAGGACACCTTGCCGCATCTACAGGGGTACATTGGAACAAGGAAGAAATCTTAAAGCTGATCGGCAAGGAGGCTGCTGTTGTCAGGCCGGATAATCTGCTGCTATGCTATCCGGTCATAACAAGCGGAGAACACACTCATGAAGGCTCTATGAGGAGCCTATTGGGAGATAAGAGGGAGGATGAGAAGCTTTTGCTCTTTAACAGCCTGGAAGAGCAGGTAGCAGCAGACACACCAAGAACTTTTATCTGGCATACCTGGAATGACGATGTGGTTCCGGTAGAAAATACATTGTCATTTATAGCTGCTCTGGCTAAGAACAAGGTCGAAGCAGAGGTTCATATTTACCCCAAGGGCTTTCATGGATTATCTCTTGGAAATTATTTAGTAAACGGAGGCTGGAGCTACGGAGAAGACCATCCTTCCTCTGACTGGTTCCAAAAGGCTGTGCGTTTTCTATATGACAAATAGAGCGAAACGGTAAAGGCGAACGGAGAATAAGGTTTCCCCTTCCTGACTGATATACATATCTGTAAACGGATCTGAGCTGCCCATATTTGTATAAGGGATGGTTCAGGTCCGTTGCTATTTGTTCTTCTGTCAGAGAGCGGCAGGGGTATAAAGCCTCTTTTCTGAAGGCATGCCCTCTTCTTAATTTTTCTGTAGGGTGAATGCTTCCTTTCATGCAAGGTATGAAAGAATTCAGTGTATGAGTAGAGGGATTCAGAAACTTAAAGTAGCTTTTATTTGCGAAAAGAAAAGAGGAACAGGATGTATCAGCCATTAAAAATAGGAGAATTAACGGCAAAGCTGCCGATTATACAAGGGGGAATGGGTGTGGGAATCAGCCTCAGCTCTCTGGCAGGAGCAGTTGCAGCCAGAGGCGGAATCGGTGTGATTTCAACAGCCCAGATAGGGTTTTCAGAAGAGGGCTATGACAAAAACCCATTGGAAACCAACTTAAGAATGATAGGGGAACACATAAAAAGAGCAAGGAAGTCCGCAGGAGGCGGTATTCTGGGAGTTAATATTATGGTCGCGACCAGAAATTATGAGCTCTATGTAAAGGAAGCAGTCAAAAATGGCATAGATATAATCATATCCGGCGCCGGACTGCCAATTGAGCTTCCATCCCTGGTAAAGGGAACGAAGACCAAGCTGATACCGATTATTTCCTCCTTAAAGGGGGCAAGGGTACTCTTAAAGCTATGGGACAAAAAAGAAAAAACGGCGCCGGATGCCATTCTGGTAGAAGGACCAAAGGCCGGAGGACACCTGGGCTTTTCACTGGAAGAGCTGAACAGCTATGAGGAAAAGGCTTATCAAACGGAAATGAAAGAGATTGTAAATCTTGCGAAGGAATACGGAGAAAAGTATCAGAAGGATATACCGGTAGTTGCAGCAGGAGGTATTCAGGATAAGAAGGAAATGGAGGATTATTTTTCTCTTGGGGTAAGGGGCATTCAGGTAGCTACGAAATTTGTTACCACAGAGGAATGCGATGCCCACATCCGTTACAAGGAAGCCTATATTGCTTGTAAAAAAGAAGATATTGTAATCGTAAAAAGTCCTGTCGGAATGCCCGGGAGAGCAATTAAAAACGACTTTATCGAAAAAACCTTCCTTGGAAAAATTCCTATAAAAAGGTGTCATAGCTGCATTAAAACCTGTGACCCAAAAGAAACGCCCTACTGTATAACGGACGCTTTGGTAAATGCAGCCAGAGGGAACCTTAAGGATGCGCTTATCTTCTGCGGGGCAAATGCCTATCTGGAAAACCGCATGAGAAATGTCGATGAGGTGTTAGGGGATTATTTTGGATAAGGCGGTTGGTGAACGATAGAAAAACAACAACATGTTTAGGATATTATGAGAAGCTCTATGGCTTTCCTGTTAATACAGTTTGAAAGCCATGGGGCTTTTCTGCTAATTCAGCTTAAAAACAGAGGTGATTTTTTGTTAATACAGTTTGAAAGCCGAGGGCTATTCTAATTCCCTGGTTCAGTGTCAAATAATACAGAGCACTGTACATTTCATATCTGCCGGAACGCGAAATCCTCATTTGCTTACATATTTTCTGACTTGGGGTTTCACGGAACCTAAATCTCAGAGAAAACCTACGGCATTGCTAAAATGTTTTAGCAGCTATGTATCTAAAATAAGCCTGAGATATGTTGACCATGTTCTAAATAGATGCTATAAATAAGCTACAAGCTAAAACGATTTGACAGGCCGATTCAGGGAGAGAAGGTGATATATTTGGCCAGGGCAACCATAAGGGATATTGCAGAGAAGGCAGGTGTCTCCATAACAACCGTATCTCTGGTATTAAACGGAAAGGAGCTTAGAATTGCTTCGGCGACAAAGAAAAAAATTATCCGGATAGCAAATGAGCTGAACTACCGGCCAAATCAGCTGGCAGTAGGACTGATAACCAAAAAGACCAATACCATCGGGTTGATAGTTCCTGACATCAGCAATACTTTCTTTGGGGAATTGGCCAAGGGAGCTGAAAAGGAAGCGTCCAGCTGTGCCTACAACATCATTCTGTGCAATACCAACGATAATCCCGATAAGGATGTGGAGTATCTGAATATCCTGCTGGACCGGGGCGTTGATGCCGTTATCATGGTTCCTTCCGCCAACAGTGCGGACAGCATGGCAAAGAAATGCTTAAACCTGATGGAACAGTGCCAGAAACCCCTGGTGCTGGTTGACCGTATTAAAATGGGAGAAAAACACACCAGTATCTCCGTTGACCATGAGCAGGGAGGCTATATTGCCACCAAATATCTTATTGAAAACGGCCATACCAGGATAGGCTGTATAACCGGTCCGCTTGGAATGTTAAATTCCAGGCTTCGCTTCCTTGGATATAAAAAGGCATTAAAGGATTTTGATATCCGCTTCCAGGCAAAGTATGTGGAAGAAGGCAACTATCACGTTGAAGATGGGGAAAGACTGGCAGAAGGGCTCTTTGAGAATAAGGTAACGGCAATATTTGCCTTTAACGACCTGATGGCTTACGGAGTATATAAGGCCGCAGCAAAACATGGCTGCCGGATACCGGAAGACATATCGGTTATTGGGTTTGATGATTTGTTTTATTCGGGCATCATGGAGGTGCCACTTACCACAATCCATCAGCCCTCCTATGAAATCGGAGAAGCAGCGGTCAAAAGAATTGCAGAACTTGTAAAGGATGAAAATACGAAAAAGGAGGCAATCATTTTTAAACCAAAGCTGATTGTCAGAAATTCCGTACAAAATATAAATAAGTAACAGGAGTGAAATAGGAAAGAAGTTTAACAATATAAATCGAGGAGGTATTTTATAAAATGAAGATTTTAAATTTTGGATCACTGAATATAGACCATGTGTATGAGGTGCCCCATTTTCCCCTTCCCGGAGAAACAATTTCCTCCGCAAGGTACAGCCGTTTTCCTGGCGGAAAAGGCCTGAACCAGTCCATTGCCATGGCAAAAGCAGGAGCTGATGTATATCACGCCGGGAAGCTTGGGCATAATTCTGAATTCCTGTTGGAGGCATTAAAAGAGAGCGGTGTTAACACCTCCCTCCTGGATACCACAGGCTCGGAAACGGGTCAGGCAATTATTCAGGTCAACCCGGAAGGGGAAAACTGTATTTTATTATATGGGGGAAGTAATCAGGAGATAACCACGGAATATATAGACCGGGTCTTTGCTTTGCTGACGGAAGATTCAATCCTGGTGCTGCAGAATGAGATTAACAACCTGGAATATATCTTAGGCAAAGCAAAGGAGAGAGGATTGAAAATTGCCCTTAATCCGTCTCCCGTTGATGAAAGGCTTAAGAGCATGGATTTATCAGGAATTACCTGGCTGCTATTAAATGAAATCGAGAGCAGGGAATTGAGTGGCTTTGAAGAACCTGACAGCAGTTTAATGAACCTCTTAAACCGTTATCCCGATATGAAAATTATATTGACTCTCGGAGCGAAGGGCGCTATCTATCAGGATAAAAATACCCGTTGCGTCCAGCCGGCATATAAAACCAGAGTAAAGGATACAACAGCGGCAGGAGATACCTTTACGGGATATTTTATAAGCCTTACTGCTTCTGGCTTGGACATTGAGGATTCACTTGATATGGCAGCAAGGGCTGCAGCTATCACCATATCAAGAGAGGGTGCCGGCAGTTCTATTCCGCTGTTGGAAGAAGTTAAGAGGTATATGCAGGAAAACAATAAGCAATAAAAGACAAGGCATATAATAAGGTATGTTTATTCCATCAACAGGGATAAGCTTTTTGAGCATTTATTCAGGACGTTGGCAAAATAAAAGGGAATCCATATAAAACTGAATATATTTGAAGTAAAAATAGAGACAGATAAAGGCAGAATACATTAGAATTTGCTTTTATTTGTCTCTGTTAAATTAAGCTTGAATTAAAAAATGGGATATTGATTGAAATTATTGGATAAAATGGTATAATTTGTATGTTGTTTAAAAAAACGAATAATTGGGAGGAAAATTAATGAACAAAGTATTAAAAAAATTTATAGCCTGTGCAGTAGTACTTATAGCAGTATTTTCACTGTCACAGATCACTGCTGCGGCAAATCCGAATGATACTACTACAACTATCGGCCTGGATAAACAGGATAATTATGAGGACTTTGAATTTGATATGCCAAAGGACGGAAAAGTTAAAATAAATGCCCAAATATGGGACAAGGGTACTGTTCCGGGTATACTAACGGTTGCAATCCAAAAAAAATATGGTGAAGACTCACCAAAGGTTAAAGAGTTTACAGGAATCACTGCCACAGCACCGCTTACTGATTTAGAGGTGGAATTAAGCGAAGGAAAATATTATATCAGTTATAAATTAAGCAATGCGACGGGGGATCTCAAAGATACAAGTATAGCTTTGAAATGTACGGCGGAAGTACTGACTACAACAGTTGTGAATATTCCAGAGTTAAAAGTGAGCAGTATCAACTCCTTTGATGAACTTACAAATAAGGGATATAATGAGCTGAAGTTCGGAGACGGAGAACAGGATAGTGATAAGAATATCGTGGTTCCCTTTACCGTTAAAAACGGAAGCGGCGTTTATATTACCATGCTTTCTAAAATGAGTAATTTTGATGAAATAACAGGAACGATATATAAGGATAAGGAATGTACAAAAGCTGTCGGAAAGAGCTTTATGCTTGATACAGTAGATGAAAATGCAAATTATATAAGAACCTTATCAGGCAGCGGTACCTATTATATAAAGTTTACCCTCGAAAATGATGAACGTGAAGCAGTGGGAGAAACAAAATTTCTTGTAAAGCTTTATGATTTGAACGGAGCCGACAGAGTAATTTCTATTGGCAAGCCTACTCTTTCTTATCAGGATAAGGCAGGTAAAAAAATTAATTATAAAGTAACAGTAAATAAAAAGTGTGTATTGGCAGTAGATGTAAACACAGCTACGGCTTCCCGAAGTGAAGCAGCAAGCTTTCGATTGCTTGATGGAAATAAAAAACCAATAACGAAAGTCAGCAAAATTGCAGGGAAGATTGATGAAGACAATAAGGAATCCATGCTGGTAGAAAAGCTTTATACGGTAACAGCAGGTACCTACTATATTCAGGTGACTGCCTCGAGCAGTGTATACCAATTTGAGGCAGTCGCCGCCGGTGTAACTCGTAATGCAGGGCCCAGTAAAGCCAAAGCCAAGCTTCTTAAAATTGACAAAAACCTTGGTAAGGGATATTTTACTTATGCAGACAAGACTTCAAAAGCAGATTGGTATAAGTTTAACGTATCTTCCTATCAGTATGTAGAACTCTATATGGCATATTATCTGGATGGGAAATTTGATTATGAGATTATGAACTCAAAGGGGAAATCAATATACCGTTACAGTAAGAATTTTACGGGGTTAGAAGGATTTTATTACATTTGGTATCGAAATTATTTAGAAAAAGGAACTTATTATGTAAAGGTATATAAAGTGGATAATTCAAGTTCTGTTTCTTATGCATTTAGTCTATCAAATACACCACATAAAGATTAAAAGAATAAAAATTATTTATCATAAAGAATGAGTAAAGAGCTTGCTGCAAATTTGATTTTATCTATAAAGCAGCAAGCTCCTTTTAACTTACTTTTCTATTAGCAGCGCATGACAATGAGATATATTTTTAAATTTATTTTTAGTAGGTGAACTGCGATATGCAAGGGCATTGTTAAAAATATAAAAAATTCTGGCATAGTTAAAAATATAAAAAATTCTTGCCAAGCTTCACAATATATGTTAAAATGTATATTCGTGATATGTTATACATTATTTTCCTTGCTCTTTCCACACAAAGGGATTTATACAAATCCGTCTATGTCAAATGTCGCTGCGGCAATTTGCGAGAAAGGGCCAGAGACCAGAAGGAGGTGCAGACAACTATGAACCAATATGAATTAGCCTTAGTTGTAAATGCAAAAATCGAAGACGAAGCCAGAAATGCAACAGTGGAAGCCGTAAAAGAACTTATTACAAGATTCGGCGGCAACATCACTAATGTTGATGAATGGGGTAAGAAGAAATTAGCTTACGAAGTTCAGAAAATGAAAGAAGGCTTCTATTATTTTATCCAATTCGATGCTGATTCAACATGCCCAGGCGAAGTTGAAGATCGTATTCGCATTATGGAAAATGTAATCAGATTCTTATGCATTAGACGGGACGCATAGTAAAAGGAGGTATTCCTTAGTATGAATAAAGTCATTTTAATGGGTCGTCTTACAAGAGACCCGGAAGTAAGGTACTCCCAGGGAGAGAATTCCACAGCAGTTGCCAGATATACTTTGGCCGTAGACCGCAGATTTAAAAGACCTGGCGAATCAGATGCCGATTTTATCAATTGCGTAAGCTTTGGTAAATCAGCAGAATTTGCAGAAAAGTATTTTAAACAGGGAACAAAGATTGCTGTTACTGGAAGAATCCAGACAGGAAGTTACACCAATAAAGATGGGCAGAAAGTATATACAACAGATGTTGTAGTAGATGAACAGGAATTTGCAGAGAGCAAAGGTTCATCCGGTGCCGAATCCGGTTATCAGCAGACTCAGAGGCCGACACCCAGCCAGGCAGTCGGAGACGGTTTTATGAACATTCCCGACGGACTGGACGAGGAGCTGCCATTTAGTTAAAGCATAATGAATTATGTGAGAGTAATCAGTTATTTATTGGATAAGGAGGTCAAGTCATGGCATATAATAAAAATGACAGAAACAGCAATAGAGATGATAAAGGCGATTCCCCTATGAAAAGAAGAAATACCCGCAGAAGAAAAAAGGTTTGCGTATTCTGTGCGGATAAGAATCATACAGGAATTGATTATAAGGATGTAAATAAATTAAAGAGATACGTATCTGAAAGAGGTAAGATTCTTCCCAGAAGAATTACCGGAAACTGCGCAAAGCATCAGAGAGCTCTTACAGTAGCTATCAAGAGAGCAAGACATATCGCTTTAATGCCTTATACACTGGATTAATCCCAGTAATATCAAAGGTTTCATGGGACGTGGAGTGTTGGAGTATACGACTTGTACACGTTTTGAATAAAAAATAGAAAAAGCCGTTACAGACCTTTGGGGTGTGTAGCGGCTTTTTTATAGAATGAAGAGGACAATTATGAAATAACAGGAGGGAAGGGATCACTAACTACTTAAATTATGTAACGATTTTTTGTATTAATGAATTATAGAAAAACTATAGATTAATGGATAAAATTGTATTAAAATAAATAATATAAAAAGGTGTTCATATTAAAAATTGGAGGTGTTATATGACAAAGCAACCAACAATAAATGGGAAAGTAGTAGAACGTTCTTATGAAGAATATAATAATAATTTATATTTGGTAAACAGACGATATCAAAGAAAATTGGTATGGGAGAAGGCAGAAAAGCAGGCTTTTATTGATTCGCTGGCTAACGGTTATCCAGTTCCACTATTTCTTTTTGCTAAAAGTACGTATAAAGGAATAGACCGTAATGAGATAATAGACGGTATGCAAAGGCTTAATGCAATCTTTTCATTTATTGAAAATGATTATCCAGTTGCATCTGGCGAATATTTTGATTTGACTGCAACAGCACTTACGAAAGATTTATTAGACAAAGGAATGTTAACTCAAAAGATACCGATTTTGAAACGCGATATATGTGTAAAAATTGTAAGTTATGAGTTGCCATATTCATTATATGACGAAAAGGATACGAAAATAATTGATGAAGTCTTTAGAAGAATAAACTCTAATGGAAAACATTTGTCACGGCAAGAAATTAGGCAAGCAGGTATTGTTTCTGATTTTGCTCAAATTGTAAGGACGATTGCAACTCATATTCGAGGAGATGTATCTCATGATGACCTTTTGCTACTATCACAGATGAAAAATATTAGTATTAGTAAAGAGTTGGATAATGGTGGAATAGATCCAGATTTAGTGTTTTGGGTAAAAGAAAACATCATCACGAAAGAGGATTTAAGAGAATCAGTAGATGAGGAGCAGGTTGCTGATATTATTGGAGCTATGCTTTTGAATCCTACTCCACCATCAAATGTTAGCATATTGGACGAGTATTATGGATTTAGAGGTTCAGATTCATCATCTCGTAATCAAAAGATTGAAGAGTTGATTTCGGCGATAACTCCTGAAAAAATATCTGAGCAATTTTTATTTGTTCTTGATGAGATAAAGCATATTTTTTATAATAGGTCAAAGACTATTATTGCTCATATGGTATCGTCAAGGACATACAGGGGACCAAGATATTTTCAAGTATTGTTCTTGTCCTTACATAATCTACTAGTTAAGCAGGAAAAGAAAATTATTGACTATGATAAAATTTATAATGCATTAGATGGTATTGCCTCGAAAACTTTGAATATTTCTGGTGGTGGAGGTTGGTGGACACAACAAGAGAAGATTGATTTAATTGCATCGACCTCAGCAGTTCTTGCCCCATATTTTATTGATAGAACAGAGGGCGATCCAATGTATTATTCGTATACTACTGAACTTGAGACCTTATTAAAACAGTCTTTTACTGAAAACAGTCAATATGATTTTAAACAAGGTATTCATTCTTTAGCAACAGGGGAAAGAAACGATAAACTTATTAACAAAATATTTAAAACGTTAACTGCCATGGCAAACTCAGAGAAGGGAGCTGTTGGATATGTTTTAATTGGGATAGCTGATAAATTTGAAGATGCAGAAACAATTAAATCAATATATGGTACCGATTATATTAAAGTCGGTACATTTTATGTTACTGGGGTTAATGGTGAAGTTGGTAAATTTTATGAAAGCTCTGATGCATATATTTTAACTTTCAAAAATTTCCTAGCATCTATGCCTATTCCAGAACATTATAGGCGTCAGATTGGAGTTAAAATGAGGTTGATAAATTACCATGGAAAAATGGTGGTTATTTTTAAAATCATATGCGATAATGGTGCAGTAATGTTTAATAATGCTTATTATACGCGTTTAGGTGCTAGTAATGATCCGAGTTCTGTTTCTCCAGAAACCATGCCCGCATTTTTTGCAAAGTTTATGTGAATACATTATTTAAGTAACCTAATGAGGCTGTGAGCTATAGAAAAAAGCCTTAACTTTAACTTAACAGCACTTTGACATAGTAAAGTGTATGCTGTGAAGAATTGTATTTACAAAAAGGCTATATGACCATTTAAATAAACATAAGAAAAATTTGGGGAAGGATATATTCTAAGAACAGCAGCATAATATTAAAAAACAGCAGTAACCATCACTTTACAAAAACGATGGCTACTGCTATAATGTAGGTAACAGGAAACATAAGGTTAAAACTTATGCTTACCCTAAATGTATAATGAAAAATGATTATCCACTACTTTAGGCGGTTGAGGATAATCATTTTTTGTTGTGAAACAATTTAATAAGTTCCACGACAAGAGTGATAAGTGCTAAAACAAAGATGCTGAAAGTAATCATTAAAGAGATTGCTTCAAATATTGTCATAAGGCTCACTCCCACTTTCTATTTGTATTGTTTGGGAAGTTCACCTCCTTCATAAGAAGTCGATAATATGTTCGTGTTGTTGGAATAATTATTTTCCTTGGGTATAACCAGCTGCCATAAAAATTCATTAAATCAGGAAAGGTGCAGGATATGACTGTTAGTTTGCATCCTTTTTACACGTTTTGAATAAGATATAAAATAGCCGTTGCATAACTTAGGTGTGCAGCGGTTTTTTAATACCTGACTTTTCAGTGGATATTTAAATATATTACCTTATAAATTTTTTCTTCCTTTCGTTAATGTTTTTATTGACAAAGAAGAAAGAATGAAATATACTACCAATTGTGATTACATACAAAACTAATATGAATTGTATGAATTAAAAAGAAATCCGGACGTTTAAGGCGCCTGTTTAATTTTAGCATGGAGGACAAAAGGAATGAAAAAGATGAAAAAGTATCTGTCATTGATACTTGCAGGAATTCTGGTGACAGGGTTACTTACAGCCTGCAGCAGCGGAAAAACGGAAGTTGCGACAGCAGGAGATACAGCAGGGACATCCAGTACGCCCGATGCAACTGCTTCAAACGATACAACGAAAGACTCCGGGGACAGTGTACAGGAACTTAATTTAAGAGCAACTGCCTTTGGTAATAACTATGATGTTCAGGATATGGGCTGGCGCTGGATGATGGCAGAATGCTATGAAGGTCTGCTTCGTGATGTGGGAGGAGCCGACGGAGATAAGTATGAGCTTGCAGGTGCGGAATCCATTGATGTGTCTGAGGATGGACTTACCTATACCTTCCATTTGAGACAGAATGCAAAATGGTCTGACGGTAAGCCTGTTACAGCAAATGATTATAAATACGGATGGGACCGTTTGTTAGATCCCAGCAAGGGATACAGTTATGCAGCATTTATTTTCAATATTGTAGGTGCCGAGGAGTATTATAACAAGAAGGGTTCTTTGGATGATGTGGCAATTAAGGCTTTGAATGATTATACCTTTGAAGTGAAATTAAAAGTTGCAGATCCTACCTTTGAATCCAAACTGGTTGCAACCCCTCTCTATCCCACCCGTCAGGATGTTGCGGAGGCAGCCGGTGACAACTGGGGTAAGGACTGGAAATTAAACATCTATAACGGACCATATGTTTTATCGGACCTTGTGGAAGATAACAAGATGGTCTGGACGAAAAATAAATATTACTGGGATGCGGACAATGTAAAACTGGAAAAGGTAAACTGGTTCGATGTTGCGGAAGATGCGACGGCAGCTACCATGTTTGATAACGGACAGCTGGATGTAATTAACGGAGCCGGTGATTACATCAAAAAGTATGATGAAGAAGCAAAAGCGGGAAAGATACAGTCTCTTGCAACGGAATATCCCGGAACGGTTATGTTAAGCTATGAATTACAAAACGGCGGAAAATCCGGCTTAATGAAAAATGCCAATATCCGTAAGGCTATTTCCTACAGTATCAACAGAGATGAAATGGTCGGAGCGGTTTATGGAAGATATACACCTGCCTACGGACTCATATCTCCGGCAATTACCTTTAATGAAAAGACCTACCGTTCTCAGGCGGAAGAGCCGATCAGTGCCGAATATAAAGAATATGCAGGAGATAAGGCAAAACTGCAGGGACTTTTCCAGAAGGGTCTGGATGAGCTGGGAGTGAAGACTCCAATCAGCGATGTTACCGTCGTACTGTTAACCTATGGTTCCTCTACCCAGAACCAGACAGAACGTGAATACATCAAGCAGTCTCTGGAGCAGAATCTGGGCATCAAGGTAGAACTGAACACCGTAGGTGATTCTTCTCTGTTTGCATCAGAAAGAGATGCCTTTCATTTTGACATCATGACTGCCGGCTGGTACAGTGACTATAATGATCCTTTGGATTACCTGGATATCTTCAGAACCGGTGTATATCATTCCTATGGTTTATACTCCAACACAGACTATGACGCTTTGCTGGACTCCTTATCCGGTCTTAAGGATAACTCAAAACGCCTTGAAATCTATCAGAAGCTGGAAAATAAATTACTTTTGGAAGACTGTGCGGCTGCACCTCTGTATTATGCCGATAACCATTTTTATATTCAGAACTGGGTAAAGGATTTCAATACATCTTCTTTTGGAGCCAGCCAGGAAGTGTACCATACATCTGTCTCCGGTAAATAAAAGTTATACATTGGGAATTGCAAAAAAGGGCTGGAGGTGTTGGCCCTTTTTTGCTGTATGTAAACATAAGCAGTGATTTTGGCTGATAAAGGAGAGTTACAATGGGGAAATATTTAATACGCCGGATGGCTGAAATGATACTTACTCTGTTTTTAATTGCTACTGCTACATTCTTCCTTCTGGAGGCTGTTCCCGGCGACCCGCTGACTCAGAGGGCAGAGAAGCTGGCTCCTGCCGTGAAGGATAACTTATACAAAAGATATGGGCTGGATAAACCCATGATGGAACGTTATGTAATTACCATGAAAGGAATTGCCACCGGAAATTTTGGAGAATCCTTTGTCTATGCGGGCCAGACGGTTCAAGGACTGATTCATGACAGACTGCCTGTTTCCGCACGGCTGGGAATACAGCAGGTACTTCTGGGAATCACCGTTGGTCTGCTGCTTGGCATATTGGCGGCGATGAAACGGGGTACCCTGGCAGATTATCTGGTAATTGTTTTGTCGGTACTGATGATTTCGGTGCCGAATTTGATATTTGGATTATTGCTGCAGAAGATATTTGCTGGAGATTTAAAGTGGTTTCCCACCATCGGGTGGCCGGCAGGAAAAGATTTGTGGTTTGGAGGCTGGGAATATACGGTTTTACCTACCCTGACAGGATGCTTCAGTTATATTGCAGCCTATGCCAGGCTTTTAAAAACCTCCATGCTGGATGTTATCGGGCAGGATTATGTTCTGACAGCCGAATCCAAGGGGCTCAGCAAAGGGGCAATTATCCGGAAACATATCCTGCGGAATTCCTTTATTCCTGTCATTACACAGCTTCCCATGTCCATTGCAATGTGTATTACCGGTTCATTTTTTATCGAAAGTATTTTTTCTATCCCCGGAATCGGACAGTATTATGTTACTGCGGTAAATAACCAGGACCTTTCTATTTTAATGGGAGAGACGGTCATTCTGGCAGGAATGTATATTGTTGTACTTTTTATCACGGACCTGCTGTATGTCGCCGTGGATCCGCGAATCAGCCTGACAGGCAAGAACAGCTAAAGGAAGGATAGAATAATATGCCGGAATTAACACCAGGAAAATTCGAAATTATCGGATATAAAAAAGAAGATATTAATAAAATCACCCGCCCTGCTATTTCTTACTGGCAGGATGCCTGGAGACGTTTGAAGAAAAATCCCATAGCAATGGTATCCATAGCGGTTCTTATTGTCATGGTAATTATGGTAATTGCTGGTCCCATGATAAGGGGATATGATTATGTTACCATGAATGTGGCACAGAAGAATCTGACCCCTTCTTCTAAATACTGGTTTGGTACGGATAATCTGGGAAGGGACCTTTTTTCCCGTATCTGGGCAGGTGCAAGAGCTTCTATTATGATAGCCCTTGTGGCAACTGCTTTAAAGCTGGTATTCGGTATCCTGTATGGTGCACTGATGGCACATTTTGGCGGATGGGCAGATGAAGTTCTGATGCGTATTATTGAAGTGATTAATTCAATTCCCTCTCTGCTTATTACAATTTTGATTATGATGGTTTTAGGAAACAGTCTGTTCTCCCTTCTCGTAGCCTTGAGCATTACGGCCTGGTGCAATACTGCCAGGCAGGTAAGAGGTATGATAAAGCAGCTGAGGGAGTCGGAATATGTTTACGCGGCGGAAGTGCTGGGAGCAAAGCCTGTCCGCATTATTTTTAAACATTATATACCAAATATGCTTGGTATTTTGATACTGGATGCTTCGACGGCAATTCCGGGCTTCATTTTTACAGAGGCAGGATTAAGTTTTCTCGGTATCGGCTTAAAATCACCGGCTATCAGTCTGGGAGTTCTGATTTCTATGGGACAACAGTCTATGGATTTTTATCCCTATCAGCTGTTTTTCCCCTGTCTGCTCCTTTGCATTATCGTTATGGCATTTAACCTCCTGGGAGACGGGCTGCGTGATGCATTGGATCCTAAACTTCGCCAGTAATTTTTTCAATTTGCCATAACAGGCAGTCTGGTTTGGAAGCTTGACAGGAAAGGAGATACGGACAGTAGGTTGAAAAATGAAATTTTCAACTACGAATTCAGGAATATCCAATCAAAGATTGGATATTCACGAAAGGGGTAAAATGATGAATGAGAATAAGCACATTCTGGAAGTGGAAGATTTGAGAGTTTCTTACCATACCTATGCCGGAGAGGTGAAATCCGTGCGGGGGGTATCTTTTTACCTGGAGAAGGGAGAAGCCCTTGCCATTGTAGGAGAATCCGGCTGCGGAAAATCAGTGACGGCAAAAGCCATTATGGGCTTAATAAAAGGCCCTCAGGGGGAGATCAAAGCCGGCAGTGAAATACGGTATAATGGAAATAACATATTAAAATACAATAAAAATCAATGGAAGGATTATAAGGGCGGCGAATGTGCCATTATTTTTCAGGATGCTCTCGCTGCATTAAATCCGACCATGAGAGTTGGAAAACAGATTGCGGAAAACCTTATGGTCCACAAGCAGATGAAGAAGCAGGAGGCTGCCAGGGAAGCCGTGGAAATGCTTCGCAGAGTCGGAATTCCGGAACCGGAAAAGAGGGTGGAGCAGTATCCCCATGAATTCTCAGGCGGTATGCGCCAGAGGGTCATGATTGCAATTGCATTTGCCTGTGACCCGAATCTGCTCATCTGTGACGAGCCTACCACAGCCCTTGATGTGACTATCCAGGGCCAGATACTGGATATTATTAAGGATTTGCAGGAAAAGCGCAAGGTTTCCGTTATTATGATTACTCACGATCTTGGGGTCGTTGCTAATATTGCTCAGAGAATTGCGGTGATGTATTCCGGGATGATTGTGGAAAGCGGAAGTGCAAAGGATATATTTTATACTCCGAGGCATCCCTATACCTGGGCGTTGATCCAGTCCGTTCCAAGGCTTGATCTGGAAAATAAACAGACGCTTATGTCCATACCCGGAACTCCTCCGGATCTTTTAGAGCCTCCGGTTGGGTGTCCATTCTGCACGAGATGCAGCTACTGCATGCCTGTCTGCCGGGAAGCCATGCCGGAAACCACAGATTTTGGAGAGGGGCACCAGGCAGCCTGCTGGCTGCACCATCCCATGGCACCCAAAGTTGATATGCCTGACTTTAGAGGAGGAAAGCAGCATGGAAGATAAGGAAATCGTCCTTTCCGTACAGCATTTGAAGAAGTATTTTTCTGTGGGAAAGGGAGAGGTACTGAAAGCGGTAAATGATATCTCCTTTGATATTTATAAAGGTGAGACGCTGGGAATGGTAGGCGAGTCCGGATGCGGAAAAACCACCTGCGGGCGCACCTGTATCGGATTATATGATAAAACGGACGGGCAGGTCCTCTATAAGGGAAAGGATGTCCATAGACTAAGTGGTAAGGATCGTTTTGAATTTAAAAGACAGGTTCAGATGGTATTTCAGGACCCATATGGCTCACTGGACCCGCGTATGACAGTATCCGATATTATCGGCGAGGGAATTGACATACATCATCTGGCGGCTAATAAAATTGAGCGGCAGAACATGATCTATAATTACCTGGAAATGGTAGGCCTGAACCGTGAACATGCCAACCGCTTTGTCCATGAGTTTTCCGGCGGACAAAGGCAGAGAATCGGCATTGCCAGGGCATTGGTAGTACGGCCGGAGTTTATGGTGCTTGACGAGCCGATTTCTGCTTTGGATGTTTCCATCCAGGCGCAGATTGTAAATCTTCTGGTGGAGCTGCAGAAGAAAATGGGGCTTACTTACCTGTTTGTAGCCCATGATCTGTCAATGGTAAAGCATATATCCGACCGTGTAGCAGTACTGTATCTCGGAACATTAGTTGAGCTTACCACCTCCGAGCAGCTGTATTCGGACCCGCAGCATCCCTATACGAAGGCATTGCTGTCTGCTATTCCGATTCCGGACCCTGAAATTGAACAGGAGCGGGATAAGAGTAAAATCAAACTGGAAGGTGAAGTACCAAGCCCTATCAATACAAAACCGGGCTGTAAATTCCGGGGCAGATGCAAATTTGCAATGCCTGTTTGCGAAAAGGAAATGCCGGAGCTAAAGGATGTTGGAAATCATCATTTTGTGGCCTGCCACTATTGTGAGAACCAAAGGGATAGTTTGAATTATTGAAATGCATAATTCAAACACAAGATTGTGCCTGCGAAATCCTCGGCCCAATCTTGCGGCGCGTTGGGAAGGCATGGCTGTTAGTGTGAATTATTGAGAAGCATAATTCACACACAAGAAGCTTGCGATATGCATAGGGGATTAAAATGAAGAATGTGAAAGAAATTATAATTGATTTTATAAAAGCTGCAATTTTGGGTTTAGTCATCTCGGCTGCAGCTGGCGGGGTACTTTTTTTAACAGGATTTCTGGCAGGAGGATTTCATGGAGAAAAAGGGCTGGAAGTAGGGAAAGACGGACTGCTTCTGATTGCATCTCTGGGAATGTTTCTTTTGGCGGGAATGCTGTTATCGAAAGGAAAGAAACCGGAGCAATTCATGGAAATGGACAGCTGGAGAAAGCATTTTCGGATAATTGGCTATAAAACGGCCATAGGAATTGTATGCGCAGCCTTTTTAATTGCGGCGTCCGTGATGGATGGAATGCTGTAAAATCAGTCCTGAAAGGCAGGATGAAAGTTAATCTGGCTTCTTCTTTAAATACCGTATTCTTAAAAATGATTTTAGGAAAAGGAAGAATGGCAGATATCAGGAAAAGTAATCAAACGATTTGTAGCCGCTTTATGGTCAAAGGCCATGCAGCGGCTTTTTGTCTCCATTTCAGTTCAGCAATAGGTAAAGTACATTACCCCGGTTCTTTTATAAACCCTTCTGTTTTCCATATCCGTTTTCAAATCTATATAATATCTGCTGGACTGAGAGTGCTCACCTTTCTTTCACATTCTTCTATTATGTAATTTCCCGGGTATTTAAACGGTATTGTCTGTTTACCCGTTTTTTTACCTGGCTTAAAAAATCCTCCGGACCTAATACCTTTACAACCGGTCCAAAGCTTAAGATCCGTATCAGCAGCTCAGTCTCATCCTGTCTGTCGTAATAGATTCTGCAGATATAGCAATCCCGTTCTTCTTCATATTCAGTCTGCTTCTCCCAGGAGGCAAATTGCAGCATACAGCGCTCCAAGGCATTGCGTTCTTTTAGGATTTCAAGAACAATAGGAGCGGAGCAGGATTCTTGATTGAGGTATTTTGCCGTATTAAAATTCTTAAGCCTGGAAGTACTTAATGGCAGAGCCATAAGAATTCGCGCAAAGTTCATTGTAATCTGCTTGTGATGCCCATTGCTTTGGAGACACATACCAAGCAGACGGAATTTATCGTCACGGCCGGAATAGATGATGCGATGGGGAAGTATTTCGGTCCAGGACTCCGTTTGCCTGCTATTTTCATATAAAATATGCAGGGGTGTTTTTGAGGCGCAGGCATTTAAAACTATTTTAAAGTTCTGTATGTAGTTCTCCTCTTCGTAAGGGTCGCCATCGGCTGCAGAGTCGAAGACATGAAAATCCTCCGGCAAGAAGAGGGGTGAAACCTCGGAGAGGGCATCCTCTAAAAGCGTTAACTCCGGCTGTGTTACAAACAGTCCTATCCGTTTGTCTGCTAAAAGAGCCTTCAGCCATGCTTTTTCAAGGCCGGTCATAGGCCGGCTGATGGTATCTGAAACAAGCTTGGAATAATATTTACCGTCGGCACGCTGTTCCAGGAGGTCCCATTCGCCGGAAAAGAGCTTGGGCAGCAGGTGAAAGGCAGTATCATAAAATGCATGGAAACGGACCAAGTTCTCCATATCGCTTTTACTGATACCGTTTCCTGCCTGCTCCAATATTTTACCCACTACTGCAAAGTAGCAGCCATAAATCTCTGAAAATAATACATTATTAGTCACCATATAATTCTTGCATCCTTTGAATATCCCGGTAAAAACGGTTAATAACAACCTGATTCGTTCCTTCCAGCTGAAGAATTCTGCCTGTAAAAGTCTTAATCCAGGGTGCTATGTCATTGGTATCAAACATTTCCTTTGTATAAAGAAAGACATCCGGCTCCAGGCGCAGCAGTTCGCCTCCATGGCCTTCTCTGGTAATGCGCTCTAATATGTAGGCTTCCGTCTTTTCCTGAATAGAGAGCTTCATGCAGATAATTTCCTTACGGCTTGCGCCGTTAAAGCCGACACCCCAAACGCTAGGGAGGTTTTTAGCCAGATTTTCCTGATGTTTTTCTGCCTCTTGGCAAAGTCCGGTTGTTTTCACTGCTTTAATATGGTCCAGGCGGTAATTGAAAAAACGCCTTCCTCTGGTTTTATATACGCACAGATAACGCCTTCCGGTGGAAGCACTGATGAAAATCTTTAAAGGAATGCCATCCAAAGTGGAAATTCTGGACCCAGCTTCGTTGTAATTTAAGAATTCAATAGCCTGCCGGTTTCTGATGGCAGAAAGCAAATCCAGTAAGACAGCATCCTCCAGAGTATGGGCGGCATAATAATGCTTAAAGGAAAAAAGGTTGTTTTTCATGTTCTGGCTGTCCATGATAAAACTGCCGATTTCTCCAAAAGGTACGCTGCCCTGAAAGAACTTGATTGCTTCCGATAAGCCGGGAGCAATCGTAAGGAGGTACTCAAAAGTGTCCGGGGACAGGCTGTAATAAAGGGATTTTCCTGATTTTTTAGCGGTAAGCAGTCCCAACGAAAGATATTCCTTACACTTGCCCCGGACAGTTTGAAGGTCAAAAATCCGGCCGCTTCTCTCGCAAAGAATATCCGTTAATTCATTGATGGCATACTTTTTACCGCCCTTAAGTGTATCAAGAATAAAAAAATGCAGCATAATATCATTACTTGTGAAGGTTTTGGATTTCCAGGCAGCATAGAGAGGGTTCACCGCTATTTTTGAACAGTCCATGGAAATAAAGAGGTTCTTCCCGGATTTTGTGTAATCCCATTTCATATACCCGCCCATATAGCTTTCAATACGGCGCTTTTCATTATCATAGGTTCTGGAGGATTTGTGCGTAAAATCACTCCGGGACTTAAAACCGTATATATAAAAATCTCTCATATAATCTCGTATTTTATCAAAATTCCGAATCAATTCCTGAAACTCACCCATAGTATCTCCTTGAGGCTGTTGTATTTTGATTTAGGATGGAGTACTGGGCTTCCCTGTCTTGAAGCCGGTGTATGAAAGGAAGTCCGATGCTCTAACTGAAAAATTAAAATCTAGTCAGCACCTTTCGCAAACTTTTTTAAATGATGGAGAAAAAATTCTATGCTATTATCATAACATAGCAAACAGATACAGACAATAAACAAAGAAAGGAAGTGATTGTATGTTTGTTATTGCAGAAAGGGATTCCGGAATTCCTATTAAAGTATGGTTAAAGAGTGAGGATAGTATTGATAAAAGTTGTCTGGAGCAGGCATATAATCTCTCCAAATTACCCTTTTTACACCAATGGGTTTCACTGATGCCGGATACTCATGCCGGAATGGGAATGCCTATCGGTGGGGTTATTGCAGCCAGGGATGTTATTATTCCCAATGCAGTCGGGGTAGATATCGGATGCGGCATGGCATTTGCAGGAACCAATATTCTGGCAGAAGAGTTAAAAAATATCCAGACGGGAAGCGGGAGCCTGGTGCAGGCTATGGTGGGAGACATTCTTAGAAATGTGCCTACAGGTTTTAAGCACCATACCCATGAGCAGCCCTGTAATACCTTAGAGAGAGCCTTTGAGGAACTTTCCAAATATGAAGCAAACAGAGAGCTGTTAGGACAGCTGGAGGCAGGCTTTTATCAGATTGGCACCCTGGGAGGCGGAAATCATTTTATTGAATTACAGGAGGATGATGAGGGATATTTGGGTATTATGATACATTCGGGAAGCCGTAATTTTGGAAAACAGGTATGCGATGCCTTTCATCAAAAGGCCAGGGAGCTGAACCAGAAATGGCACAGTCAGGTACCCGATGAATACCGCCTGGCTTTTCTGCCGGTGGATACCAAAGAGGGCAGAGAATACATTAACTGGATGAAACTCGCACTGGATTTTGCGGAGGAAAACAGGCTCCACATGATGCTTACGGTAAAAGCGATTATTGATAAATGGATTAGCAAATACACCGACCTGCACCTTGAATATACAATGGAAATTGACTGCCACCACAACTATGCGGCGCTGGAAAGTCATTTCGGCAAAGAGGTATGGGTTCACCGGAAGGGTGCAACAAGGGCACAGAAAGGTGAACTGGCGGTTATACCGGGAGCAATGGGTTCTTATAGCTATGTAGTAGAAGGACTGGGAAATGATATGAGCTTTCATTCCTCTTCCCATGGAGCAGGCAGAAAATATTCCAGAAAAGGTGCTATGGAAAACTTCACGACAGAAGAAGTTATGGTTGACTTGCAAAAACAGGGGGTCACATTAGGAAAGCTTAAGAAAAGTGACGTGGCCGAGGAAAGCCGCTTTGCCTATAAGGATATAGACGAAGTAATGGAGAACCAGAAGGATCTGGTAAAACCGGTAAAAAGACTGAAAACAGTCGGTGTTGTCAAAGGATAACGAATGGTATTTCGGCGTAAGCCTTAATATTGCCTGTCTGTTTTAGCGTGGGATTATAATTCCTTGCGGCGCAGTAAGTTCTGGCTTGACTGTGTACCGGACAGACAGGAAAATGGGCAGCCTATTTACCCAGATAGCTGTAGCGGAAGGGGAAACCGGACTACTATTCTTTGACGGTAAGTATAAATACAGCAAAGCTCATGGAGGAAAAAACGACGCTGTATAAGCTGAAGGAGCTTGAATACCTTGAAAAGATATGTGATAAGGTAGGCAGTATCTCAATCGGAAACGGGAATCTGTTAGGCCAGTTAAGTGAACTGATTAACACAAGAAGATAATAAGAAAACCAACGGAGTATAGCAGAGCATCAAAGCAGTAAAACTAACAGAAACAGGACGTTAATGAAATAAGCCATTTCATGACTTTGGTCATGGAGCGGCTTTTTATTATGAATAAAGAGAAAATTTGTAATTTAGGATAATTTATGTTATATTTTGTGTTAATCGATTTTTTAGCAGTTAGCAGCATCGGATTTTCTGGTGGTACAACTTAGGATATTTCTTTCTTGTATTTTACTAAGATAGGAAAGCAAGGGTCGGTCAAAAAAGGTTCAGCAAAAAAGGTTTTTTAGCACCCTTTGAATAAAGTTTAAAAAGTGGGGATAAGCAAAGATGAAAGATTTTATACTGGAAGTCTGTGCGGATTCGGTGGAATCTGTTCTGGCAGGTGAGCGCGGCGGTGCTACAAGAATTGAACTATGCGGAAATCTTGTGATTGGAGGGACAACTCCCAGTCCCAAATTGTTTGAGGAGATTCGAAAACATAGTAATATCCCGATTCATGTGTTAATCCGTCCGCGGTTTGGGGATTTCTGTTATACCGCTTATGAATATTCTATAATGAAGGAAGAAGTCAGGATGTTTCGGGAGCTGGGGGCCGAAGGGGTTGTGATTGGTGTCCTGAAACCGGAGGGCACACTGAATATGGAAGAGGTATATGGCCTGATGGAGGAGGCTGAAGGGATGTCCGTTACACTGCACCGGGCATTTGATATGAGCGCGGAGCCCTATGAGACCATGGAACAGGCTATCAGCCTGGGAATGGATACAATTCTTACCTCGGGGCAGAAAAATGTATGTACGGAAGGAGCTCCGCTTCTGAAAAGCCTGAGGGAAAAGAGCCGGGGGCGGATTTGCATCCAGGCGGGAGGCGGTGTAAATGCTGCTGTAATACCTGGTGTATACCGGGCTTCCGGGGTGACTGCCTATCATATGTCAGGAAAGGCGGCTTTGAACAGTGCCATGACTTACAGGAAAGAGGAAGTGAACATGGGACTGCCATCCCTTAGCGAATACACGATTTACCGTACCAGGGAGGAAAGTATCCGGCAGGCAAGGCAGGTACTGGAGGAGATTTAAAATCTAAATACTGTGCATGTCCCGAACCTGCTTTTGATACAGCTTAATGGAAATTAAAAAATGCAGTGCATTTTTTAATTACTCTCTGCACATATTGTAAGTCTATTGTAGTACTGCTTAAATAAAATAAAAATGCACCGCATTTTTGAAATACACCCCGGGCATATCACAAGTTAGCTTTGGATAATGCTTAAATTAAATGAAAGCTGCATAGTATTGAAACTACTGTTTTCAGGATTACTAAGGAGTCAATAAATGGATGGGAATAAAATCAGCGGACAGAGACAGTATGAATTTGTAGAACGGTTTAATTATATCCGGGAGGCGGGAACCTCCGGAGAGAAGAGGGCGTCGGAGAAAATTCTGGAAGACCTCTGCAATATGGGACTGGACGGCCGCTCAGAGGAGTTCAGCTTCGCTGCATATGAGATTGAGGAAGAGCGCCTGGTGGTTATTGAACCCTATGAAAAGGAATACCGTGTGACCGGATATAAAAAATGCGGTAATACTCCGTCCGAAGGGGTAGAGGCGCCCTTTCTTTATATTGAGAACGGAGATGATATCAGCCTTTCCTTTGCAAAGGGAAAGATTGTCATGGTAAACGGCCCGGTTAAAAAAGAAATGTACCAAAAGCTTGTTAACGCGCAGGCTGCAGGGTTTGTAACGGTATCGGGTACTCCTGTTGATACAGGAGAAGATTTAATCCCTGCCGGTTATACTTTAAGAGGTGTGGAGGATACTCCTATCCAGGGAGTGAACCTTCATTATAAGGATGCAGCAGAGCTGGTGGAAAGGGGAGCCGGACAGGTCAGACTCACTCTTCGCCAGAAAAAGGTGACACGGATTTCCCAAAATATTGCGGCCAGAATAGAAGGAAGTGATAAGGCGGAGGAAATATTGACACTAAGTGCCCATTATGATTCGGTTCCCCAGGGGCCGGGGGCTTATGACAATATGGCCGGAGCCGCTATTATTATGGAACTCGCCGGATATTTTGCTGAGAATCTACCGCGGCGGACTATGGAATTTATCTGGTTAGGTGCGGAGGAAACGGGGCTTTGCGGAAGCCTGGCCTATGTAAAGGAGCATGAGAAGGAGCTTTCCAGGCACCGGTTCAACATGAATGTGGATTTGGCAGGGCAGCTGATCGGAGGTACGGTTATTGGGGTAACTGCTGATGCCGCTGTTTGCCGGATGCTGTCCTATATGCTCCACGAAGCAGGAATGGGAGTTTCCTTTATCAATGGAATTTGGGGCAGTGATTCCAATACCTTTGCCTGGAAGGGGATTCCCTCCATGACGCTCAACCGGGATGGGTTTGGAATGCATACGCGCCATGATACCATTGCTTTAATCTCTCCCTGGTCCTTAAAGAGGAGTGCCTGTGTGCTTGGGTGCATTGCCCAGGGCCTGGCCCAGGCTGAGGTTATGCCGTTTAAAAGAGAGGTGCCGGAGGAATTTAAGAAAAAGCTGGATACCTATTTTATAGAAGCATAGGAATGGATTAAAAGGCTGCCGCAGAAAGCATTGAGCTTTTTGCGGCAGCCTTTTTGGCTTTTATGAAGTAATCCGGTTTAATCTGGTCTGCAGATTATATACCGGTTATTTTTCAGAATCTCCGGTTGAGCCCCGGAAAATAACCTTGGAGGTTATATAAATGACTTCATAGGGAGCGATGGGGTATTTAATCCGGTAAAGTATCTGCAGAGCCAGGCGGGAACCAATATTCTGATTGAACACCTGAACCGTGGTCAGACTTTCAGCCAGAGGATTTTCCGTATTAGCGTCAAAGCCGGTGAGAGCGACATCTTCCGGTATCCGGATTCCGCGTTTAAACAGTAATTGCATCAAAATACAGGCTACATAGTCATTGGCGCAGACAAAAGCATCTGGCATAAAGGGAAGGGTATCGAGGAAAGCTCCGATTTCTTCTTTATAGGTATCGACTCCTATGGAGCTTGTCAGATTCAGCTCCGGATTAACGGACAGGCCATGCTGAAGCAGGGCTCTGGAAAAACCCTCAAAGCGTTCATGGTTTGATTTGGCATAGTTGATATCGCCGATAAAACCAAAAGACATCCTGCCTTTTTCAATTAAGTGCTCCGTAATGTTGGAAACACTGGTAGAGTTTTCTGTCATAATCACATCGCCGTTCAGTTCTGAAGGAGGTACAGCGGTGGAGGTATCTAAAAATACCTTGGGAACAGTGGAGGCTGCCAGCAGCCGGAGCAGCTGTTCGTTGTATACGTTCATAATAATAATGCCGTGGGTACTGCCATTGGTAAGAGAGGCAGGGAGTGTGTAATTTCCGCTGACGGAGGAAGGCAGATAAGTATAAACCAGATTTACATTATGAAGGGAAAGCTCCTTGGCAATCTGGTGAATGATAGCCATCCAGAAAATAGAAGTCTCCGGGCGGCATACGGCAACGGCAATATTTGTAGGAGGCTCGGAAGCGGAATTTTGAGAAAAGTTAAAATTTTCCGGAAAATTATAATTCATTTCTTGTGCTTTGGCGATAATCTTATTTCTAAGATCTTCAGAAACGCCTTCTTGACCGCTGAATACCTTCCAGACCGTGGTACGGGAAACGCCGAGAGTACTTGCAATTTTTTGTAAAGTAATCTTTTTCATATTTACACCAATCTGCACGCTATTGTGCTTATATATAGTAAATCGTGGAAAAACCCCTGATTGTACGGAAAAGGGCTTTCAATACTGCCGGTTATATACCGCTTAAAGATGGTAGGGCAATTCCTGTGGCAGTTACCGGACGGGATCAGGTTATCACCTGATTTGTTGCTGTTATTATACCATTTTATACAAATTTTTTCAAATGCTAAATGAACAGAGTGAACATTTTGTTTTCATTTTTCAATATATTGCTTCAATGCTATTCCAGAGCCGCACTGTGATTTAGAAAGCTAATCCCCATGCAAATCCCAAGCTTGATTGGGATACTGCGTAAATAGAAAGATTAAAAATACAATGCATTTATTAATCTATCTCACTTCTGTTTTCCCATTCGAATAAATCAGAACCGCTCTGTTCCCATCAAAAGACGGGCAGGAAATTTCAAATGTGTGGGAGGTCGTCTCAATGCGGTAGGGCAGCGGTTTTACCCTGCGGTTAGCATTACTGGGAGCGTATTTTTCCAGAATATCTGTTAACTCCTCCAAATGCCTGCTGTATTGACCGTTCAAGTCCAGATAAATCTGCTGGGCATAGTAAAGCTTTCTTAATTCCCATTTACGGTATTCGTCCTCCGGGATGGCCCAGGAAGAGCTTTCTTTTTCTGTGCCGGTAAAGAATACGAAGGCCCATAATTCCGGATAGTGGATATTGATAACTCCCGTAGGCGCCCATACCCAGTTGTCTTCCGGAAGAAACTGCCCGGTGGAAGGGTCTGTCCTTTTCTGGTACCTGCCGTCTTTCACATCGGTTTTCCATTGAACGCGGGAGAAATTAATGCGGTAATATTCTCCTTCTTTGGGAGAGCGTTTCTGGGGCAGGCATTCTGTGAGAGCAGCAAAGGGAATGACTACCTCCGCAGACCAGCTCCGGTTGGAAGCAGAGGGCTGGTTGACAGTGCCGTCTACGTACACGGCCGTGCGTAAGCCGTGGATATCATAACCGCTAAGGCCGCTGCCGTTGTCCCGGTATGCTGCAGGCAGAAATAAATCCCACAGGGTATTCAGAACGTTCATTTCAAATTCATAATACTGCTGGGTATCGGAATCCGGATCGATAAAGATTTCAAAATCATTGTCCTGAAAGATAATATCGTCCCGTTTGTCCACATAGCCCCAGAGTTCATTGCCGTCAAGCTGAGCGCCAATATACAGATTCTCATCGTCCCAGAGCATCTTGGCCCGGGTCGGAAAACGGGGGCTTGGCATATGCTCTCCTTCAATATCCAAAAAAGCGCTGGTAAAAGGTGCATCTTCCCAAAAGGGCTTGTCAAGCCTTCCGTCCAAAAGAAATGGCTTTGCAGCCCGGTGGCAGGGGTAAACAGGTGGGTTAAAATCTACTGCAGGGATTGGAATTCTTATAGGATTCATGTCATGCCTCATTTCTTCGTGGAATTTGAATTCTCTGGAACATTTCAGTTCCTTAATAGTGCTGCACACACATTGTGTCACAGATACTGATATAGATTGAACATGCGTTGCATTTTAAATCTTTTCATTTAAACAGTATCGCAAGCAAGCTTGCAATATGCATTGGAATTAGATTGAAAAATGTGTTGCATTTTAAATCTTTCTATTTAAGCAGTATCAAAAGCGAGCTTGTGATATACATAGGTTAAATTGATTATAGCATTGTGTACACTTTTTTACAATGTAAACTTAACAAATGTGAACAAAAATTATACGACTTGTGGACAAAATGATAAATTTAATAAAGGAAATAAAGCTTCGGGTGTCATAAGTCAATCTCAGCTTTCGTCTATTTATATTTGGAATATTAAAATGCAACGTAATTCCAGCGGGTGAATTCTGCTATCTTTTATATACAGGCAGAAAAGGATATGGAAACAAATGTTAAATATTGTACTTATTATTGGGATGCAAATGAACAAAAGAAGAAACTTATCGAAAAAGTTGCGATAATAGAGCAATGCGTTACTGTAAAAAAAGTATTAAATATATCTATTTTTTAGCAATTTATAATAAAAATATAGCCCAAAACATTGTTTTAATAATATAAAATTGTAAAACACTTAAAAAAGAGAACATTTTTAGAAAACATATTGACATTATTGTGAACAGATGTTAAAATTTAACCATCAAAAACACGGGTAAGTAATAAAAAACAGTAAAATAATTATGAATAATAGACAAATAATTTCTGATTAAAAAAATTATGTTAAAAATGTTCAAAATGTCAAAGGATAACAGAAAATTAGACAAGTAAAAACATCAATTGGAAGAATCGCGGAGGAGAGAAACATGAAATCTAAGACAAAAAAGAAGAAAGGCCGTATATTGCAGGTACTGAAAAGAGATATGTCACTCTGGATGTTCTGCCTTCCGGGCATTGTTTTGACATTTATCTTCAGTTATGTTCCTATGTACGGAATCCAGTTGGCTTTCAGAAGGTATAACGGCAGAGCGGGCATATGGGGCAGCCCCTGGGTGGGCTTGTACTACTTCAAGAGATTCTTTGAGTCTCCCTACTTTGATTCAACGATCAGGAACACATTGATTTTGAGTCTTTACGGATTAATCGTGTCCTTTCCGATTCCGATTATCCTGGCATTGATGCTGAACTCTTTCAGGCATAAGAGATACCGCAAGGTAATTCAGACAGTTACATATGCCCCCAATTTTATCTCTACAGTAGTTATGTGTGGTATGATCATCCTGTTTTTGTCACCTTCCGTAGGTGTTATCAATAATATCATGCACTTTCTTGGCCTGGACCCTCTTAATTTTATGGCGAAGAAAGAATATTGGAGGCACATATATGTGTGGACCGGTGTCTGGCAGACGACAGGATGGAGTTCGGTCATTTATTTCGCAGCTTTATCCGGTATCAGTCCGGAGCTCCATGAAGCAGGCCGCTGTGACGGTGCGACGAAGCTGCAGCTGATACGGCACATAGACCTTCCTTCCATTTTACCTACGGCGACCATCCTGTTGATTTTGAGCTGCGGAAGTATTCTTTCCGTGGGCTTCGAAAAATCCTACCTGCTGCAAAATAATCTGAACCTGACGGTATCTGAGATTATTTCAACCTATGTATATAAGGTGGGTCTGATTAACAACGACATATCCTATTCGACGGCAATTGGCCTTTTCAATACATTAATTAACCTGGTTATGCTTGTGGCTGTAAATAAAGCAGCTGATAAACTTTCAGGCAACAGCTTATGGTAGGAGGAAAGAAAAAATGAAAAAAGAAAGGTCAGTTCAATCTTTCAGAAAAAAAAGAACAAAGCGCTGCAGGGAAGATGTAATTTTTGATACTGTGACATTCCTTGTTCTGACAGTTATTTTAATTATTGTGGCATATCCCTTGTACTGGGTGGTCATTTCATCCATCAGCAGCCCAAGTGCTGTGTCCAGCGGTGATGTTTTATGGAAACCGATTGGATTTACGCTGAAGGGCTATGTGGAAGTATTTAAGAACAGTGCGGTCATGAGAGGATTTTTGAATTCCGTTATTTATACCGTCTGCGGAGTTTTAATTAACCTGGTTGTAACCCTTCCTACGGCCTACGCCCTGTCCAGAAATGTATTTGGGGGAAAGAAACCAATTACAATATTTTATATGATAACCATGTTCTTTGGCGGCGGACTTATTCCTACTTATTTGGTCGTTAAGAACTTACATATGCTGAATTCCATGTGGGCACTGGTTCTTCCGGGCTGCTTAAGCGTATATAACATGATTGTGGCCAGAACCTTCTTCAAGTCGAATATTTCAGAAGAACTGTATGAGGCGGCGGAGATTGACGGCTGTTCCCAGGGAAAGTTTTTCTTTAAAATTGCACTTCCGCTGTCGAAGGCCATTATTGCCATTCTTGTACTGTACTATGGCGTAGGACATTGGAACTCTTACTTCTCGGCCCTGGTATATATCTCTGACAAGGATCATTATCCGCTGCAGCTGGTACTGCGCAATATCCTGATTACCAATGAGACGGCTCTGTCACAGACGGCAACTACAAAGGCTGCCAGAGAAGCCCTTCGTGAAAAGCAGCAATTGATAGATGTTATGAAATATTCCCTGATTATTATCAGCAGCATTCCGGTGCTGGTTCTCTACCCCTTTATCCAAAAACATTTTGTCAAGGGAGTAATGATCGGCTCTGTAAAAGGCTGAGAGGAACTCCAAAAGGAACCGTTTATTTGCCGGCAGTTTTATAAAACCCGGTGTATAAATAAATAAAAAGAGGAGGATTTTATTATGAAAAGAAAAGTGATTGCACTTTTACTGGCTATGGCCATGTGCACAACAACTCTTGCAGGCTGCGGCAACAAAGGAAACAATGGGGCAGACAGCAGCAAAACATCGGCACCTGATGCTTCGGCAGATAAAACCGATGAAAACGGAAAGGTAAACGGCCTGATGAATAAAGAGGGACTTCCCCTTGTAGACGAAGGCGCTTACGGTTTCTCCATCTTTGTGGATGACTCCAGTGAAACGGGAGAATTCTACATGATGGATGAATTGAAGAAACAAACAAATGTAGATGTAACCCTGAAACTTTTCCCCTATGAAACAGCTACGGAAAGACTGAATCTGGACTTGAACTCCGGTGATTACGCAGATGTAATCGGAGGCTGGACCTTAAATGACAGTATGATTCTGACCTATGGAGTAAAGCAGGGAATCTTCATTCCCCTGGAAGATTATTTTAAGAAATACTGCCCCAATATCTCCGCAATTCTGGATTTACCGGGTGTAAGGGAAAAAATGACGGCTCCTGACGGACATATTTACACAATACCCTATGTAACAGGCGACACAACGGTCGGCTATACACCTTATATTAATGGCAAATGGCTGAAAAATGTGGGTATGGAAATGCCTGCTAACACAGATGAGTTCGAAGCAGTATTAAAAGCCTTCAAGGAAAAGGATGCCAATGGAAATGGCGACGCCAACGATGAAATTCCTTTTTCTGCCGACCCGAACAATAAGCACATCGAGGCTATGGCCGGATGGTTTGGTATGCCCATGGACAAATATGGTGTTGCCGTAAAGGATGATAAAGTGGTTTACGGCGGTGCCAGCGATGCTTACAGAAAATTTTTAAGCTGGTTTAACGGTCTTTACAAAGAGGGTCTGGTAGATATGGAACTCTTTACCCAGGACAGCTCCACTTGGGAAGGCAAAGGCAATAAGGATATGTACGGTGTATCCATTGCTTACGGAAGCAGTGAATTTTCAGGTATTGTGCAGACATCAGAAAAAAGTGAATTTGATGTTCTTCCCGTGCTGAATACGGATAAGGGCGGCGTATGGCTGAGAGATACCAATGGCTTCAGCGTGTACAGAACACAGGCAGTTATTACGGATAAGGCAAAGAATCCGGAAATTATCTGCCGCTGGTTTGATAATGCATTTGCATTGGAGAATGGTATCGGATGCAGCAAAGGCCCTGTAGGCACCGTTGTATTAAAAGAAGGTGAGGGATACCGTGCCATCGATACGACCACTCTGCCGGCAGACCAGCAGGAAAAGGTTAGCTGGAACAATCTGTGGCCTCAGGCACTTCCCAAATATTTACCTGTAGGATTTAAGTTTATTGAAGACAAACCTCTGTATGACGAGAAAAAGGCCATGGAGAAAGTCTATGAACCGAATTTGACAAAACACGTGATTCCTACTAATTGGATTGCCCTTGATGACATTGACAGATATTCTGATATCAGCACTGCCCTTACGAATTATTTCAATCAACAGCAGGCACTGTTTGTAACAGGTGAGCAGGATATAAATGATGATGCACAGTGGAAAGCATATGTAGACGGCCTCAACTCCTTAGGGCTGGAAGACTGGGCTAAGATGCGCGGTATTGAAACAATAGCAGAATAGCAGGAAGAATTTTACACCGCAAGGCGCCAAGGCTGGTGCTGAAGCGGTACCGAAGAAAAGCATATTACAGTTTTGCATAGTAATATGCTTTTCTTACTTTCCGATAAGAGGGGGGGTTTCTATGATGCAGGAATGGTTCAGGCAGGCGAAGCTGGCTATTTTTATCCATTGGAATTCCGGGTACTCTTTGGATTTGGGCGGGAAATATGGGAATACATCCTTTTGCTACCGTGCTGAAGGTGGAGCTGGAAGGTGAGATTACCTACAATCTGGGTCACGGAGAGGTTGTGACCAGAAACGACTGAGGGGAAGATGATATTTAGAATGATAGTGGTATATAATGGATCAGTATAAAAATGTGCTGAATTTCTAAAATTGCTATTGACGCAGTATCGAAAGCAAACTTTTAGATATTCACAAAATCAATTTGAAAAATACAGCTTTTGCATGAAAGATAAATACTAAAAGGAAAAGGAAGGGATAGGGTGCCGGATATGGAAATTGACTTAATAGATTCCATGAAAATGGATAAGACAGAGAAAATAACAGCAGAAACTGGAACGGAACAGCCCGGGGAAAAGGAATTGACCCAGGAACAGGAGTTCCTCCAGGAGCAGGAAGAAAAGATACAGCAGGGAGTGCACAATTACAGTGCGGCCGACGAATATGTATGGCCGACAGATGAGAAGGTCCTTCAAAAGCTGGAATGGTTTCAGGACCAGAAGCTGGCCCTGATGATGCATTGGGGACCCTATTCCCAGCTTGGAGTCGTGGAGTCCTGGGCACTTTCGGATGCAGATGCGGAATGGTCCAGAACGGGAATTGACTGGGAGGTCAGCGGAAAAGAATTCAAGGAACAGTATTTTGGGCTGAACAAGACCTTTAACCCTATCCGCTTTGAGCCGGAAAAATGGGCGGATGTCGCAGCGGAGGCAGGCATTCGTTACCTGGTATTTACTACAAAGCACCATGACGGTTTTTGTATGTGGGATACCCAGTATTCGGACTATAAAATTACGGGAGAGGACTGCCCTTACCATACAAATCAATATGCCGATATATGCGGGCATTTATTTGAAGCCTTCCGAAAGAAGGGAATCGGCATAGCCGCTTATTTTTCCAAGGCAGACTGGCATATTGACAGCTACTGGGCCAAGGGATATCCGAGAGGGGACTATATGTGGAGAGGTCCTTCCTATGTGCCGGCAGAGCACCCGGAGGAATGGGAGAAATTTGTCCGGTTTACGGGTAATCAGATTAAAGAATTGGCCTCCCGCTACGGGAAGCTGGATATCATGTGGTTTGATGCCGGCTGGGTATGTGAGCAGACAGGACAGGATATCCGCCTTGGAGAAGTAATTGATGAAATCAGGACCTGGCAGCCGGGAATGCTGTGTGCGGACAGAACCATCGGCGGCCCCTATGAGAATTATATTACACCGGAACAGTGTGTGCCGGAAGAACCCCTGGGAGTACCCTGGGAAAGCTGCATCACGCTGGGAACATCCTTTTCCTTTGCCTACGAGGATACCTACAAATCTCCCAGAGAGGTAATCCATCTGCTGACGGACATCGTGGCAAAGGGCGGGAACCTGGCGATTAATGTTGGCCCCCAGCCGGACGGACGCCTTCCAAAGGGGGCAGTGGCTGCCTTAAAGGGAATGGGAGCATGGCTGAAGGTATTCGGTGAGGCTATCTATGGCACCAGAGTCTGCGCACCCTACAAGAAGGAAAATATCGCTTTCACTAAAAAAGGGGAAAACGTATATGCACTGGAGATGTTTGCAGAGGAGGATACAGCCGTTCCCGGTGAGGTATGGATTCCCTATGAAGGAAAAGTAAAGAATGTGACCATGCTGGATACCGGCGAGAAGATTTTGTTTACCAGCAGTACAGGAGGCCTAACGGTAAAGCCGCCCTGCTATGACAAAACAGCGGCACCCATTGCCAGAGTATATAAGCTTGAGGTGTGAGCAGAGATTTTAACAGCGTATAATCAGGTAGATAAGTTGAGCTGAGTTTTCTGACCTCTTACAGGTATAAAAATGCTATTTACTCCAGCTTTTTTAACCTGAAAGAGAAAAAAGTCAATTTATAATAGAAGGGAGGAATAGGAGATGTTTACCGCACATTTGCAGGAATATGCTTTGAATAAATATCAGGGAAGAAAAAAGTATTACACTGCCCTGTGGGAGGAAATAGAAAAGGCGTTAAAAGGCTGTACGGAGGAGGAAGCGGTCCTGCTGCGCTTCCTTTATGGGACAATGCCGGTACGGGATGCGGGAGAATATGATTTTTCAGTATTCCTTAGCTATGTACGGCATTCCCTCTGGCTCCGCAGGAATATGGAATGGTGCAGGGAACTGCCGGAGGATATTTTTGTCCACCATGTGCTGTATTACCGTATAAATTCAGAAGATATCAGTGACTGCCGGAAATTTTTCTATGAGCAGCTAAAAGACAGGATTCAGGGAAGGAGCCTCGAAGAGGCCGTACTTGAAATCAATTACTGGTGTGCGGAAAATGCCGTTTATGAAGCAACGGATGAACGTACGGCTTCTCCTGTGACAATGTTCCGGTGCGGAAAGGGCCGCTGCGGGGAAGAATCCACATTCGCAGTTACGGCATACCGGAGTGTGGGAATTCCGGCCCGCCAGGTCTACACGCCCAGATGGGCCCACTGTGATGACAATCATGCCTGGGTGGAAGTATACCTTCATGGAAAATGGTATTTCCTCGGAGCCTGTGAGCCGGAGGAGGTATTGAATAAAGGGTGGTTTACCGTACCTGCCAACCGGGCTATTCTGATACACAGCCGTACATTTTCCGATTTTATGCCCAGTCCCTCCGAGGAAAGCATCGGAAAAGAAGACCTGCTGACCTATTACAATAATACGTCTTATTACGCAAAGACCAGAGAGCTTACCGTGACAGTAAAGAACCCTATGGGACAGCCGGCGGAAGGAGCTTTTGTGGCCTTGGAAATCCTTAACATGGCGGAATATTTTCCTGCGGTTACCTTAATAACGGACAGCAGGGGAGAAGTACATGTCTCAGCCGGCCTTGGGGATGTCCGGGTAAGAGCCTGGAAGGGGGATGCCTTTGGGGAAAAGAAGGTATCCTTAAAAGTAACGGGGAAAGCAGAGCTGTTACTGGAGTGCGGCAGGGAAAAAACGGACTGGGTGACTGATAAATGGGAACGGACAGAAATTTCCGCACCCAAAGATTGTCCGCTGCATCCGGAGAAGGAAACCCGGGAACAAAAGGAGCGGAAGGAAAAACGTATAAAGGAAGCTGGACAGATTCGGGAACAGCGCTTTGCCGCTTGCTATGATGAGGAACTGGCCCGGGCATATACAGCGGAAGCAGGAATGCTGAGAGTATCAGGTGAAAATATCGGTGAAATCCGCGCCTTTCTTACAAGGGACGAAAATCCCGACAGAAAACCAATGCTTCACAGTCTGGCAGTAAAAGATTATAAGGATCTGAAAGCTGACATCCTGGAAGACCACCTGTGCTGTGAGCAGGGCAGCTTAGCAAGGGAGCTATATGAGAAGTATCTGCTTTGCCCAAGAATACACCGGGAGGAGCTGACACCTTACCGGAGCTTTATAAAGAAATATTTTACGGAGGAAGAGAAGGAGCGCTTTGTGCAAAACCCGGAGCAGATTTGGAGCTATATCAAAGCTGCCATCCGCTATGACACAGAGGTGGATTATAAGACAATCTGCGCCACTCCCATAGGATGCCTGAAAATGAAACAGGGCAGCCCCCTGGCACAAAAAATCCTCTTTGCTGCAATCTGCCGGAGCCTGAATATTCCTGCAAGGCTGAACCAGGTCACGCTGGCTCCGGAATATCTGAACCAGGACACCTTTACCGTACCGGAAGGCTTTACAGAAGGACAGAAAGTAAAAAGCACCGCAAAAGAGGATGGGGCATCCCTTATTCTGAAAGCAGCGGAAGGAAGCAAATGGAATTACTTCCAGACCTGGACCATCGGCAAACTGGAAGGCACACATTTTGATACACTGAACTACGAAGGAATTCCCTTTGAAAATAATGCCCTGGAGCTTGTGCTGGAGACTGGAATTTACCGCCTTGTCACTTCACTGCGAATGCCGGATGGAGGCCAGCAGGCCTCCCAGAGGGTATTTTATTTAAAGCCCGGGGAGCAAAAATACATAGAAATGACACTTTGGGAAAACAAAGCAAAGGATATACTGGTAAATTACCGTCTGAAGGATTTTAAACTCCAGGATAGCGCCGGAAAGGAACATAATATTTCCGAACTTATGACAGAGGAGCCCGGGATTCTGGCATTCCTTGGGGTGGGGGCGGAGCCTACCGAGCATGTATTAAATGAATTGCTGGCATCGGCAGCCCATTGGAACGAGTCCGCTGCCAGAATGATTATGGTCCTTCGGGAACCGGGAGAACAAAAAAATGCGACCCTGCACAGGGTCTTAGAAAATCTCTCCGGGATAGAACTGTATTATGACAAAGAAAGTAGCTGTGAAAGAGCGGCCGCTGCGATGCATGTGGATGCGGACAAACTACCTGTCCTTATTCTGTTGCAAAAAGAGCTGACCGGCATTTATGCCTGCTCGGGATATAATGTGGGCAGTGTGGAGCTTATGCTGAAACTTCTGGAACAGCAGCAAATTAAAAGGAGGAAAACAAATGAGTAAAATTATTGGAAATTCCCTGCCGTCCATTCCCTGGCAGGATAAACCTGAGGGGTATAAAAAGCCGGTTTGGCGCTATAACAGTAATCCGATTATAAAAAGGGATGCCACCCCAATCTCCAACAGTATCTTTAACAGTGCGGTAATCCCCTATAAAGAAGGCTTTGCAGGGGTGTTCCGCTGTGACAGCAGAGCGGTGAGCATGGACATTTTTGCTGGCTTCAGTGAAGACGGCATCCACTGGAATATTGAGGAGAAGCCCATTACCTTTTTGGGGGATGACCAGGAAATCCTGAAAAGAGAATACCGTTATGACCCAAGAGTGTGCTTTATCGAAGACAGGTATTATATTACCTGGTGCAACGGCTACCATGGACCTACCATCGGCGTTGGCTATACTTTTGATTTTAAGACCTTTTACCAGCTGGAAAATGCATTCCTGCCCTATAACCGCAACGGTGTCCTGTTTCCCAGGAAAATCAACGGGAAATATGCCATGCTGAGCAGGCCCAGTGATACGGGACACACTCCTTTCGGAGATATATTTTACAGCCAGAGCAGTGACCTGGAATACTGGGGACACCACAGACACGTTATGTCCTCTTACAAAGGGGATGCTTCCGCATGGCAGGGGACTAAGATCGGACCTGGTCCCATTCCCATAGAGACGGATGAAGGCTGGCTGCTGATTTACCATGGCGTTATCAATACCTGCAACGGCTTTGTATACCGTGTGGGCTCCGCCATACTGGACCTTGAGGAACCCTGGAAGGTAAAATACCGCTCCAAGTATTATATTCTGGGACCGGAAGAATACTATGAGTGCGTAGGCGATGTGCCCAATGTAGTATTTCCCTGTGCTGCCTTAACGGATAAGGATACCGGAAGGATCGCGCTCTATTATGGCTGCGCCGATACGGTAACGGGCCTGGCTTTTACTACGGTGGATGAATTGATTCAATTTACGAAGGAACATACATTTTAATTGCCGGGAAGGCTTGGAGGAAGGCTGCCATGGATTTTTTAGATAAAAGAGTAAGTGTGATCTGCAATGAACTGAAAAAGTTATCCGTCGTAAAGACGGTACCGGTGGAAAACTGGCTATATAAGAAGGGAAATTACATACATCCGGAGGAGGTGCAGAATGCTTCTCCGGAATGGGAGAGCTTTGACAGCAATACCATGCACTGGTACGGTCCCGATGAGCACTACTGGTTCCGCAATAATTTTACAGTGCCGGAAAGCCTTGAGGGCAAATCCATATGGCTCAATGTGAAGACCCAGATTGAGGAGTGGGATGACGGAAAGAACCCTCAGTTCCTGCTGTTTGTAGATGGTGCCGCAACCCAGGGAATCGATATGAACCACCGTCAGGTATTTTTAACAAAGGAGGCTGTAAAAGGCCGTACTTACCAGCTTGACCTGCAAGCCTATACGGGTACCCTGCATTCGGAATTCAATCTGATTACAGAGATTCAGGAAGTGGACCCGAAGCTTCAAAAGCTGTATTATGATATCAGTGTGCCCTTAAGTGCCTTTACCCGTATGGAAAAAGACGACAGGGTACGGATGGATATTGAAAGAGTACTGAACGAAACGGTCAACTTACTGGACCTTCGGACACCCTATTCCGTGGAATTCTATGCTTCCCTGGATGCGGCGGAAAGCTATATTGCAAAGGCTTTATATGAGGACATGGCAGGCTTTCAGGATGTCATTGCCACCTGCATCGGGCATACCCATATTGATGTGGCCTGGTGGTGGACGGTGGAGCAGACCAGGGAAAAGGTGGCAAGAAGCTTTGCAACCGTATTGAAGCTGATGGAGGAATATCCAAATTATAAATTCATGTCCAGCCAGCCCCAGTTATATTACTTTCTGAAGGAACGTTATCCCGAGCTGTATGCAAGGCTGAAGGAAAGAGTAAAGGAAGGACGCTGGGAGCCGGAAGGCGGCATGTGGGTAGAGGCGGACTGCAATCTTACCTCGGGGGAATCCCTGGTTCGGCAGTTCCTCCATGGAAAGAGGTTTTTCAAAGAGGAATTTGGAGTGGATAACCGTGTGCTCTGGCTGCCGGATGTATTCGGATATTCCGGAGCACTGCCCCAGATAATGAAAAAAAGCGGTATCGATTATTTCATGACAACAAAGCTTGCCTGGAACCAGTTCAATAAGATTCCTTTTGATACTTTTGAATGGAAGGGAATTGACGGTACCAGGGTCCTGACTCATTTGATCACCACACTGGGAGTGGGACAGAGCAGTAAGGAATTCTTCACTACCTATAACGGAATGCTGCATCCCGATGCCATCATGGGCGGCTGGACGCGCTACCAGAATAAGGATATCAACGAGGATATTCTGATTTCCTATGGTTACGGTGACGGCGGCGGCGGACCTACCAGAGAAATGCTGGAAACCTCCCTGCGTATGGAAAAGGGAGTGAAGGGGATTCCAAAGGTACGCCAGGAATTTTCCGGAACCTATTTTAAGGAGCTGGAAGAGAGGGTGAAAGGAAATAAGCGCCTTCCTCTCTGGGAAGGGGAGCTGTATTTTGAATACCACCGGGGAACCTATACCTCCATGGCCAGAAATAAACGTTCCAACCGAAAGAGCGAGCTGATGCTTATGGATTTGGAGCTCCTTTCCCTGCTGGCCGGGGAAAAATGTGCCTATCCGGCGAAGGAGCTGGACCGTATGTGGAAAACGGTTCTGCTCAACCAGTTCCATGACATCCTTCCCGGTTCCTCCATTAAGGAGGTTTATGAAGTAACCAGACAGGAATATGCTGAATTGAAGGATAGGGGAGAAGCTCTTATCGGAGAACGTCTGAGGGCATTGACCGGAGAGGATGAAAAGGATTGTATTACCCTTTATAATACCCTGGGCTTTGAGAGGGATGATGTGATTAATCTGGGAGACTTTGACGGGACTGCCTTAATAGAGGAAGACGGTACCAGGTATCCGGTCCAGAAAACACCCGGAGGAGCCCTTGCCTTTGTAAAAGGGCTGCCATCCAAGGGTTGGAAAGCCTTTCAGACAGACAGGGAGAAGGAGGACATTGCCCTAATCCCCGGAAAGGATAATCTGCCTTTCCGCCTGGAGGAGAATTGTCTGGAAACACCTTACTACCGTATATGCTTCAATGAAAAGGGCCTGATTGTCTCCCTTTACGATAAGGAAAATGACAGGGAAGTCATACAGCAGGGCAAAGAGGCTAATTTATTCTGCATGTATGAGGATAAGCCCATGTATTATGATAACTGGGATATTGATATTTATTATACGGAAAAGAGCTGGGAGGTAACCGATGTAACCAGGCTGGAATGGACTCAGCTGGGAGAGGTATGCGCTGTGCTGGAAATCGACCGTAAAGTCAGCAATTCCCTGATAAAACAGCAGATCCGCTTCTATGCACAGAGCAGGAGGATTGATTTCTCCACCTATGTGGACTGGAAGGAGCACCAGCACCTGTTAAAGGTTCATTTTCCGGTGGATATCCATACGGATGAGGCGGCCTTTGATATTCAGTTCGGCAATGTAACAAGAAAAGTCCATGCCAATACCAGCTGGGATGCGGCAAGATTTGAAAGCTGCGGACAGAAATGGATGGACCTTTCGGAAGGGCATTATGGTGTCAGCCTGTTAAATGACTGCAAATACGGCCATTCCGTAAAGGAAGGCAATATGGCCCTTACCTTGATTAAATCGGGCATTGAGCCGAATCCGGCTACGGACCAGGAAGAACATTTCTTCACCTATGCCCTTTATCCCCATGCAGAAACCTGGCGTAACAGCGAAACGGTGCAGGAAGCCTATCAATTAAACCAGCCGGCCTATGCAGTATCCGGCGGGGAAAAGGGAAGCCGGTATTCCCTTGCCTCCGTGGATAAAAAGAATGTGATGCTGGAAACCATAAAAGAGGCGGAGGACGGCAATGGTATAATCCTCCGTGCATATGAGTTTGAAAACGCTGCGGTGAAGGCATTTATCCGGCTGGAGCTTGGAGGCAAAAAATTCAGGGTTGCAGAGTGCAGCCTGATGGAGGAAAATATAACGGAGGCAGAATTACAGGAGGAAGGTTTCCCTATTAATATTAAGCCTTATGAAATAAAAACATACCGTATTCAGATAGTGCAGTAAAAGCCCTGTACGGGCATGTAAATCTATCCGAAGGTACAAAGCTTTGAGAGCAGGACAGAGAGCGGACGGGCTGATGGATAAACGCCAGCAGTCCGTCTTTTAGGGAGCCGGAAAGAAAGGTTGGGCATCATGCAAGCAGCAGAAGAAAGAGCGAGAGCACTATTGGCTAAGATGACACGAAAGGAAAAGATAGGGCAGGTGAACCAGAGGCTGTATGGTTTTGGAATTTACCAGAGGGTTCCCAGAGAGGGACAGGAGGACGATATCCTTCTGTCGGAGGAATTCAAAAAGGAAGTTGAAAAATACAGCGGCCTCGGTGTACTTTATGGTTTATACCGGGCGGACCCCTGGTCCGGCAAAAATTTTGACAACGGCCTTACAGGAGCCTATGCCGCTAAGGCATATAATTTGGTGCAGCGATATGTGATAGAGCATTCCAGACTGGGAATTCCCATGCTGCTGAGCTCAGAATGCCCTCATGGGCACCAGGCACTGGACGGATATCTTCTTCCGGTAAATCTGGCGGCAGGTGCCACCTTCCATCCGGAACTTCTGGAAAGGGCCTACCGGGTCTGCGGCAGGCAGCTGAAGGAAATGGGAGTGGATATGGCACTGATTTCCACTCTGGATATTCTGAGGGACCCAAGATGGGGAAGAAGTGAAGAATGCTACGGTGAAGACCCTTATCTTGCCGGGGAATTAGCAAAAGCCGCCGTAAAGGGTATCCAGGGCGAAGGCGTGGACGCAGTAGTGAAACATTTCTGTGCTCAGGGAGAAGGAACCGGAGGAATTAATGCCAGCGCCGCAAGAATCGGGGAAAGGGAGCTTCGGGAGATTCACCTGCCGGTGATGAAGGCCTGTGCCCGGGTTCATGCGAAGGGAGTGATGGCAGCCTATAATGAAATAGACGGAATTCCCTGCCATGCCAACAAAAAGCTCTTAACAGACATATTAAGGGGAGAGATGGGCTTTCAGGGAATCGTAATGGCGGACGGAATTGCCATCGACCAGCTGGATGTCATGACGGGAGACAATGTACTTTCGGGAGCCCTGGCTTTAAGGGCCGGTGTGGACGTCGGTTTATGGGACCAGGCCTTTGGAAGGCTGGAGGAAGCGGTAGAAAGAGATGCCACCCTTGCGGAGGAGCTTGACCGTGCTGTTTTAAGGGTGCTTACCGTAAAGTTTGAGAGAGGACTGTTCGATAATCCCTATAGGGAGGAAAGCTCCCAGGGTTCGGTCTATAGCTATGAGAAGAACACGGAAAGCCTGGATTTAGCCAGGGAATCCCTTGTCCTGCTGGAAAACCGGAATAATATCCTTCCCCTTTCCCTTGACCGGCTTCAGTCTGTGGCGGTAATTGGGCCCAACAGCGATGCCTTATATAACCAGCTGGGTGATTACACACCGCCTGTAAGGGAGGAAGAGGGTGTAACGGTACTGGCGGGAATAAGACAGGCAGTCAGGGACTATGAAGGACGGACCGGGCGGAAAATCAGGGTAAACCATGTAAAGGGCTGCGGCCTTCTGAGTACCTCGGAGGACGATATCGGCAGAGCGGTACAGGCAGCAAAAGATTCGGAGGCAGTCATTCTGGTACTGGGAGGCTCCTCCAGCCGTTTTGGGGAAGTTGTCTTTGATTCCAACGGTGCTGCCATATCCGGAGGCAAAGAAGATATGGACTGCGGAGAGGGGATGGATGTGCACAGCCTGGAGCTTCCCGGGCTGCAGAACCGGCTGGCCAGGGAAGTGCTCTCTGCCGGCGTTCCGGTAATTGCCGTCTGCATACAGGGAAGACCCTATGCCATAACAGAGCTTTCACAGAAAGCAGATGGTCTTCTTTGCTGCTTTTATCCGGGAATGAAAGGGGGCCAGGCAGTTGCGGAGGCTATCTTTGGAAAGCTTTCTCCCTCCGGCTGTCTTCCGGTATCCATTCCAAGGCATTCAGGACAGCTGCCGGTCTATTATAACTACAAAGCATCCTACCGTGCCATGAGTTACCGTGATTTGGATAATACTCCTCTTTATACCTTTGGTTACGGAAAAAGCTATACCTCATTTGCCTTCGGCAATATCCGGCTGGAAATCCCGGAGGAGGGGAAAAGGACGGAAGAAATGCCAGTCATTACCGGAGAACAGTTAAAGTCTTCCGGAATCCGGCTCCACTTTACGGTTACCAATACCGGAAAAATAGATGGCTTTTGCGTGCCCCAGCTTTATATCCGTCAGGAAACCTCAGGCACCATCCGGAGAGTGAAGGAATTAAAGGACTTTTGCAAGGTATGGGTTCCCATGGGAGAGGCCAGGGAATGTATGCTGGCTCTGGATGAGGAGAAGCTTTCCGTCTGGAATGGGGAGATGGAATTTAAGGTCGAGCCCGGTACCTTCCGGCTGTTATTACAGGATGGGGAAGGCCCGGTATGGGAAGGCGGCCTGGAGGTCATTCTAAATAACAAGTAAGAGAAAATTAAATGCCTGAAAAATTGCTCAGAAAAGGAGAAAATCATGTATATTTTACCGGTACCCCAGCAATGGGAAGAAAAAGAAGGCGTATTTTTACTGGATTATCATAGCAGAATTTCAGTGGCTGCTGTGGTTACGGAACACAGCTATTATTATGCAAAGCTTTTGCAGGAGGATTTACAAAAGCAATTGGGCTATGTACCTGCCATCACCAGGGGAGAAAGGGAGGCAGGTGATATTCTGCTGGGACTTGATTCCTCCCTCCCGGAAGAAGCATATCATCTGGATATCCGCAGTGACGGCATTGGGCTGGCGGCCGGAAGTGAAAGAGGACTTTTATACGGCATACAGACCCTGCGCCAGATGGTCTCTCAGGCAGGGGCCCTGCTTCCCTGCTGTGAAATAAAGGATTATCCGGAAATAGCCAATCGGGGATATTATTTTGATGTTACCAGAGGACGGATTCCCACCATGGAAAGCCTTAAGGCTCTGGCGGACAAATTAAGCTATTATAAAATGAACCAGCTGCAGCTGTACATCGAGCACAGTTATCTTTTCCGGAATCAAAGTGAGGTATGGAGGGATGATACGCCTCTGACAGCCCAGGATATTCTGGAGCTGGATGCCTATTGCCGGCGTCTGAATATTGAGCTGGTACCTTCCGTGTCCACTTTTGGGCATCTGTACAAGGTATTGAGTACCAAAACCTATGGAGACTTCTGTGAAGCACCCGACCAGGCGAAAGAAGAATTTTCTTTCCATGACCGGATGCATCATCATACCCTGGATGTATCCAATGAGGGGAGCATTGCCTTTGCAAAGAAGCAAATCGAGGAGTTCCTGCCTTTGTTTACATCCGGACAATTTAATATCTGTGCCGATGAAACCTTTGACCTGGGCAAGGGAAAGAGCAGGGAGCTGGCCGAAAAACAGGGAATTCAGAGGCTTTACCTGGATTTTGTGAAAGAACTGTGTGAATTTGTTATAGAAAAAGGAAAACGCCCTATGTTCTGGGGGGATATTATCGCAGGATTTCCGGAAGCTGTCCGTGAACTTCCGAAGGAGGTAATCTGTCTGAACTGGGGGTATTCACCGGAGCAGAAGGAGAATGAAACAAAGGCCCTTTCTGATGCAGGAGCAGTGCAGTATGTATGCCCGGGAGTGGGAGGCTGGAACCAGTTTATCAACCTGATAGACAGCTCCTATCAGAATATATCGAAGATGTGCTCCTATGCCCATAAATATCAGGCTCTGGGTGTCCTGAACACGGACTGGGGTGACTTTGGACATATCAACCACCCGGAATTTTCAACAACAGGATTGATATACGGAGCTGCTTTTTCCTGGAACCGGGAGCAGCTGGAATTTTCGGAAATCAACAGACAGGTATCCTGCATAGAGTACGGTGACTGCAGCGGAAAATTTGTGGACAGGGTTGCCGCAGCCTCCCAGAAATCCGTATTTGACTGGTGGCATGTGGTAATGTATAAAGAATTCGGAAATACGGAGTTTACGGAAAAGGAAAGAATGGAGAAAATTCCCGCTGCCAATGAGGAATTGACGAAATTAAAACAGGAATTTTATGAGGGGCTCATTTTTATGAAACCGGAGAAGAGAAGCCTGATAAAGGCTTATCTGGTAGCAGTGGATGGAATGATACTCTTTAACAATATCGGAGCTGCCATTGCCTGCGGGAAATACAAAGCTGCAGGGAAAGCAAAGAAGGGGCTTGCGAAGGAGCTGGAATACTGGTTTTATGATTACAAGGAAGTCTGGAGGACGGTCAGCAGGGAATCAGAGCTTTACCGGCTGCAGGAAATTATTATATGGTATGCGGATTTACTGAGGTGTCTGGATTAAAAATAAGGATGCTCGAGGGGCAGATATCCCCCTGGTATTAATCTGCCAGACAGTTAAGATTGATTTTAATATATATAGCGAGATAAGAAGACGGGAAACCGGGGAGGATAAGGAAACGGATAATGGGTAAGTTAATCGGATATGTCGGCACCGGGGATTTAAACGAGGTGACTGCGGAGGATGTAAATAATCTGGATGTGATCAATATAGCTTTTGGGCACATCCGGCAGGGCCGGGCGGAATGGAACCATCCGGAATGCAAAGCTGCTTTATCACGGATAAAGTCCCGGAATCCTGACATTAAAATTCTTTTGTCGATAGGAGGCTGGAGTGCCTCCGGTTTCTCAGAAGCTGCTATGACAGAGAAAAACAGAAAGCGGCTGGCGGCCTCCGCCTTGGATATTATGAAAGAATACAATTTGGACGGAGTCGATATTGATTGGGAATATCCCTGCTTTCGTGTTGCGGGAATCGACGGAAGTGAAAAAGACAGGGAAAATTTCACTTTGCTCCTGGAAGCCTTAAGAAGGACCTTGGACGAAGCAGGGGATAGAACTTATCTGTTAACCATTGCAGCAGGAGGAGACGAGTATTTCACCTCCTGTACCGAGATGGATAAAGTACAGAATTACCTGGATTATGTCCAGCTGATGACTTACGACTTAAAGGGAGGTTTTCAGACCTTTACCGGCCACCATACCAGCCTGTATTCCAACAAAAGGGATTTGTTTCCGGCCAGTACGGATAAAGCGGTGGAATGCTTTATCCAGGCTGGGGTACCCAAAGAGAAGTTAGTAATCGGCGGGGCCTTTTATTCCAGGGAATGGAGAAATGTACCGGATGTTGAGCATGGACTGCACCAGATGGCAGGAACAACAGGAGGATACGGCCCGGCTTACCATAGCCTTATACGGGATTATGTGGATAAGAACGGATATGTCCGGTATTGGGACGAGGAGGCAAAAGCGCCTTACCTGTTTAACGGAGAGACCTTCATAAGCTATGATGATAAGGAATCCTTAAAAAGAAAAGCAGAATATGCAGAGGAGAAGGGCTTGTTCGGGCTGATGTATTGGGAATACGGCTGTGATAAGACCCATACCCTGACCGGCTGGATGAGAAAACAGCTGGATTTGGCAGAGGCAGACCGTAAAAAATGAAAATCGGTTCGGCGCAGCGGCAGATTTAGTGAGAAAGGGGAGCCCGTTGTCCGGACATCTTATAAAAGGCTGGATTTTAAACACCAGTCTTTTTTTGATGGAAGGATTTAATAGAAAATAAATGAAAAAGGTAGAAAATGGAAGGTAATGGGACAAAATGAGTTAAATAATGTAAAATAAAGTAAATTAAGTGGCGTAATTCAACATATGTGGATTTGCATAACTTTTATAGAGGGAGTATAACAGAGGAGTCATTAATTTACATTTTTAAAGGGGGTATACTATGAGAACTTTTTTTCAAGATTTAAGGGACAATCTGGTTGACCAGTATTTGACCTGTCCTGCCTACATGTACCTATGTGACAGCCAGGGCTTCAATCCCGCCATTCATTTGAATTCCATAGCGGACGTGGAAGAGGCACCTTTTATTGCTACCACAATGTTCAAGAAGTCGGCGCAGATGTTTACAAATCTATTAAGGGTACCGTTGGAGTCAGTAGACAAATGGACAGTATCAAGCAGTACAAGCGGAGATCCAAGCATCGTGGGGAGACGGGCTTGTGACCTCTTACAACTGGAAAGGTTTAGCGAAATGGATCGAAATGTCTTTCGCCCGGATACGGAGCAGGACATTGTATTCTATCCGGAACCGGAGGTAATGAAAAAGTATCGAAGTGAGGTAATATATGGAATACATACTGAGTCATTTATCGGAAATGTCCTGGATGTATACCACTTCAAAGAAAATACCGTATTTGTTATCAAACCGGAGGGGGACGACCTGACTATTGATATGGAGGGATTTATCAGGGCCCTGAAAGAGCATGACGGACTTGACCATTACCTCTCAATAAGAGGCTCGACACCTTTGCTTTACAGTGCGGTAAAAGCCTTAAAAGAAACAATGAATCCCTTTCACCTTGGAAGCCATGTACTGGTCCACACAGGCGGCGGCGGATGGGACGGTAAGAAAGGAACCGTGAGTGTTGGAACGGACATAAAAAAACAGGACTTTGTAGAATGTGTTTCGGATTTCTTAGGGATACCCGAAGAAAATTTCATCGATTCCTATTCCTTTACGGAAAACTGCTTTCTTATAACAGGACATTACTCCAAAGAATATAAAGATTACCTGTATCATATTCCTAGCTGGGGAAAAGTAGTGATCAGGGATATGAAGACCTTAAAACCCCTGAGTAATCCGGGAGACAAGGGCTTTATCCAGATGCTGAATGCCTATGGGACAAGCACCTATGCCGGAGCCTCCGTTTTAGTTGACGATATGGGGGAAATTCTTTCCATGGATGAATGCCCGGATTGTAAGAATAATCTCATGACGATAAAAATAATCGGAAGAGTAAAAGGGGCAGAAGCAAAGGGCTGCGGTGCTACTTTGAACGTAAATAATAAAGGCTGAAGAAGAGGAGGATGAAAGTATGAAGATTGAATATACCTGCGGAAATACAGCTTTAGCAAGGAACATAAATGATATCAGTCTCGACCTTATATGTTCGGAAGAGGATGAGATAGCTGCTGAAATAGAAAGGCTGAGGGCCAATAGGGCAAAGGCCCATGAGCTTCCTTTGCAGGACACCCTGGACTTACTGGACCAATGCGGTAAGAAGTGGCTGGACAGGGACTATTCCAGGACCCATGTTGAGATTCTTTCCCACATATTAAACCAGAGTATGGAATTGGTAACTTATGAACTGGAAAGCTCCATGCAAATGCTATTAAAGGAGAACCTGGAAAAGATAGTAACAGAAGAGCTTGGAAACAGTGAAATATTAGACAGCTGGGTCAGGACAAGCTACGGGGAAGTGCACAGGCAGCCAAGAGGAATGATGTTCCACAATATTTCCGGCAATGCCTTTGTAGTGGTACCGGTCAGCATATCCATGGGGCTGCTGTCGAAGAATTGTAATCTGGTCAAGGTATCGGGAGATGAGCCGTACTTTGCCTATGCTTTTTATAACAGCTTATGTGAGATAGACCCAAGTATAAAGGAACGCCTGTCCGTCCTTTACTTTGACAGCAGCAAGCAGGAATTATATGACACTATTGTAAGAAGTTCAGACTGTGTCATACATTGGGGAGGGGAATATTCCGGCAGAATAATGGCTGAGCTCTGTGCGAAATATAACAGCCATTTGATTATGCACGGAGCAAAGATCAGCTTTGAAGTTATCGACCGGGTGGAAGATATGAAAGCCACGGCAGAAGCCATTGCAAAGGATATTATCTGCTGGGAGCAGAAAGCATGCCTGTCCCCCAGAATCATATTTGTAAATAACAAAATAGATACCGGTATTCTTGCAAAGGCAATCGGAGATATCTTAAAGAAATATACGGTAATTCTTCCAAAGGCCTATTTAAATCCCTGGAGTTCCATGAAGGTAATACAGGACAGGCAATATTGCCTGCTGAAATATGGGGTAAAGGAAAAGCAGGATGTTAAATTATATTCCTCCTACAATGCCGACTATACGGTTATATTAAATAGTAAAATGCCGGATAAGGAAGATATTGACCGCTGCTTTAACCGTTTTATTTTTGTATGCCCCTATGAGAGCAGTGATGAGGTGCATGATTACATAGAGGAAAACCTGAAGGCCTATCTGCAGACAATGGGTTACAGCGGAGAGGACAAAGGCTTCATAGAAAAGATGACACTACTGGGTGTCAGTATTGTAACCAGGCCCGGAGAAATGGCATTGCATCATCCCGGAACTTCACATGACGGCATGTACAATCTGAATGAAATGACGGTTGTAGTAAGCCGGCAATTATAAGGGAGGTGCAGCTTGTGAAGATTGATGGAAAGAATATCGTTTTGACCGGAGCATCATCGGGAATTGGAAAAGAGATTCTGAAAAGACTGCAGCAGTATGATGTCAAAATAATAGCTGCCTCGAGAACTATATCCAAAATACCCTGCAATGAAAAGGTAATTCCTTATTCCTGTGACGTATCCAAAAAGGAGGAAGTGGATAAGCTATTTGAATATGCTCAGGAAAAGCTGGGCAATATTGATATTTTCTTTGCAAATGCAGGCTTCGCATTCTGCGAGCAGATCAGGGAAGCCGACTGGGAGCATATAGAAGAAATTTTCCGCACCAATGTATTCTCGCCGATATATTCTGTGGAAAAAATGAGAGTGGCAAACGGTAAGAGAAAGTATGCCGTTGTGATAACCTGCTCCGCGGTAAGCGAGGTCCCCCTGCCCGGCTATTCCCTCTATTGCTCTACAAAGCATGCGATAAACGGCTTTGGAAGGGTATTTCAATATGAGACAAGGAAGAATGAATTAATTTCCTTTGTCTATCCCATTGCAACGAAAACAAATTTCTTTACAAATGCAGCTCAAAAGGCTCCCGTGCCGTGGCCGGTTCAGGCCCCGGACAAGGTGGCAAAAAGTGTTGTAAAGGGAGTTGAGAAGGAGAAGCACTTTATCTATCCTTCAAAAGCATATGCAGTTATCAGGACCTTAAACCGGATTTTCCCCTTTAACAGCTCTGTTTATGCAAAGATACAAAGCAATAAATTTCACAGGTGGGCTCATTCGGCTTATGATTTGCATTCATAAGGAGGCTTGGGAAACAGTGCCATATTAAGGATAGAGGCTTAATGAAGAGGCTAATGGAACCTGTATATGGCTTGTATAAGGAATTAGAGTTACGCTGCACGGCAATTAGGCTGTGCAGCGTTTTTTATACCTGGCACGGGTGAAGTCTTGTGGATTTAAAGCTCTTGATACGTTCTGGCAGTGGAAATTACATAGTCAAAAGACATGGGCGTCCTTTTTTATAAAATGCCATTTAAGAAAGATAAGGCTATTATATAATAATTATAAAATTCAGGAATTGGATTATTTTGCCGATATATTCATATAGAAAGGTATACTAAGAAGTATATCAATATCTCCGGGAGTTGAACAAATATTTAATAGGTATTTGTAAACTCAGTAACTTACATAATTAATCATTAAGTGATGGTATGAAGCACCTTATATACGCAGAGTATAGTGGGAGCGGAAAAGAGGTACATATGGACATAAGCTTAAAACCCAATAAAGATTATAAACAAGCGGAAATAAAAAGTACCGGAAGCACTATAAGAGAGGCCTTGGAGAAGTACCGGGAAACCTTACAGGTTTCTCAGGCCAAAACGAAAGAGGCGAACAAAGACTATGAAGCCAGGATTTACCAAAAGCTCAATGCAGGTAAAAGGTTAACATCAAGTGAGATGGATTATCTTAGGACCAACAATCCTGAAATGTATTTGAAGGCTATACGTATCCAGATGAAACGGGATATGGTCGAAAGCAGCCTGAAAAACTGTAAATCCAAGAAGGATGTAGAGGATGTAACCGGATTACAGCTGGGGCTGATCAGTGAGAAGGATCCTGACCGGGAAGCTATGATAAATACGGTGAACGATGCCGTAAAGGAATTTAAGAAAACCGATCAATATAAGCGCCTTCCGGAAGATGACAAAGAAGAGGAAAAGGGGCAGGATAAACAGAAATCGGATGGATATGATTATCAGGGCGGTTTACTGAACAGTAATATCAGGGATTTTGATATTAAGCTCTAAGAGGATATGTAAATATCTGATTACCCTCCGGCTTAGGCGAAGGGGTACTTGTTTTCGGACCTTTTTCTGAACATTGTGATTAGAGAAAAGCTATACAAAACGGATAACAATCAGGGTATTACCTTCAATTGACAAATTATTTAGATGATTTGTTTATTGAAGGTTTTTTTATTTATAAAATGTTTATAGAAGGATATTTATATACCAAAAGAGAATCCCTTGACAGTGGAAAAATTGGACTTATAATATAGGCAAAGAGATTTCGCTAAGACTGTTAAATACAGCGCTTAACCGAATTTCTCCGTTCTATATAAAGGAGGAATGCCATTGGAGAAAAAGGGTAATGTAGGTGAGCAGGCAGCAGCAAAAAATCCACCGATAAAACCTGTAAACAAGAATAAGAAAAAGAATAAAAAGAAAAGAAGATTAATTTATGAATATTTTATCTGTGTCCTTGCATTAGTTGGAACCGGACTTGCAGTTATTGATATAACCAGAGGATTAACTTACTGGCAAAGTTGGCTGGACTGGACAATTTTAGGTATCTTAACCGTCGATTATTTTGTACGGCTGGTTCTTGCCAAAGACAAAAAAGTATTTTTTCGGGAGAATATATTTCACTTAATAGCAATCATCCCTTTTCATTCTGCCTTTCGGATATTCCGCGCCGCTTCTTTAGCGAAGCTATTAAGTCTTAGCATTGTGGGAGCTTTTCCCCGTAAGGCTTTTCGGAAGGTTAAAGTTTTCATAAACACCAATGGGCTGAAGAATGTCATTATCCTTACTGCTCTGGCTATTTTTCTTGGTGCCGTTGGTATCATGTATACAGAAAAGATGTCCTTTGAGGACGGTTTATGGTGGGCTTTCGTAACGGCCACTACGGTAGGGTACGGAGATTTGTCCCCCTCTACCGATCTGGGCAGAATTATTGCGGCGGTGCTGATGATATTTGGTATCGGCTTGATTGGTTCCATTACCAGTACCATAACCAGTTATTTTCTAAGAGCTAATAACAAAGGAGTAAAGGAAGAAACCCTGGAAATGATAAAGGGCAGGATTGATAACATTTCAAGCTTGTCCGATGAGGAAATTGATTCTATCTGTAAGATATTAAAGACCTTGAATAAATAAATTCTGCCGGAACATATTAAAATTACAGAGAGTAGGGGAAGTTTTTTTTTTTCCTTGCTCTCTTTTTAATATAATGGGAGAGTTATCAAGTCAAATTAGAGCTATAAGTAAATCGAATAGGGGCTATAAGTAAATCAAATAGGAGCTATATGTAAATCAAATAAGAGTCATAAGTAATTCGAATAAGAGCTATGTGTATAACCTGGAACAATGGAAGAATTAGGAGTATAATACAAACAATACTATAATTGCAGAGCAAGGCATGGAGAAGGTTAATAGTTAACAGAAAGAAGCGGAGGGAAAGAGTTAAGGATGGATATAGCTGTTTTAAGTGATATACATAGCAATTATATTGCATTGGGAAAATGCATAGATTACGCATTGGGCAAAGGTGTGACAAGCTTTCTATTTCTGGGTGATTATGCGGGAGATTGCCCATTTCCCGGGCGGACAATGAAGAGGCTCTATGAATTGAAGGAAAAATATCCTTGCTGGTTTATCAAGGGAAACCGGGAAGAGTATATGCTTGAATACAAGCTGAATGGGGAGCAGGGCTGGGTGGCCGGTTCTGCTTCCGGAAGCTTACTGTATACCTATGAGAATCTGACTCAAAGGGATTTGGATTTCTTTCAGGAACTGCCCAATCATGGCAAATTGGAACTATCCGGATTGCCAGCCTTTTATTACTGCCATGGTTCCATGCAATCTTCCCGGGAGCTGCTGTATAAGGACAGTGATAATGCAAAAAAAGCCCTGGATAACCTGGATACAGCCATATTACTCTGCGGCCACACACATGTGCAGGGAACCTTTGAGTACCATGGTAAAAAGGTGATTAACCCCGGTTCTGTGGGCATACCGTGGTATCATAAGGGGAAGGCTCAATTTGCCATTATTCATGGAAATGAAAAGGAATGGAAGGAAGAGTATTTCCAGCTGGAATATGACAGGGATACTGTTCTGAAAGAGTTTGAGGCCAGCGGACTTTCCATAGCTGCACCCATGTGGGTGGTCCTGACCAAAGAGATACTAAAAACGGGAATAGACGTAAATATGAAAGTCCTGACCAGAGTGAAGGAACTGTGCGAAGAAGAAACTGGAGATGCAATCTGGCCTTATATACCGGAGAAATACTGGGAGCAGGCCGTAAGAGAACAGGGAATAGATTTCTAGCAGCAGGAATCCCCTCTAAGGAGGGGATTTTCCTGTATTGTAATTCTCGGAATAAAATTATTGTACCGGTATAACCATTTCCTTATCAATGCTATAATCATCTCCATAGACCGATAAGGCGATTACCTTCCCATTCTCATTTTTAATGGCTACCTTGTCTTTTGTAATAGTAATTTTAAGCAAGCTTTCTCTGAACTTGATCCGGAAGGAAAAAGACTTCCAGTTGTCCGGTATGATAGGGTCAAAGTGCAGCTTTTCCTTTACCACCCTCATTCCGCCAAAGCCTTCCACCACTGACATCCAGGTTCCGGCCATACTTGTTATATGGCAGCCGTCTTCCGTATCGTTATTGTAATTGTCAAGGTCCAGACGGGCAGTTTTCAGATACAGCTCATAGGCCTTATCCTTATCTTTCAGCTTTGCCGCCAGGATTGCATGAATACAGGGAGAAAGGGAGGATTCGTGAACGGTCCTCGGCTCATAGAAATTAAAATTTCTCCGAATGGTATCCAGGTCATACTTATCCTGCAGGAAATACAGACCCTGCAGAACATCGGCCTGTTTAATAAAACAGGAACGCAGGATTCTGTCCCAGGACCAATGCTGGTTTAAGGGAAGAGTTTCCTTCTTCAGCTCCTTTACCAGGCACTGCTCCTTATCCAAATATCCGTCCTGCTGCAGAAATATATTCCTTTCCTCATCCACCGGATAATACATGCGCTTTATGATATCCATCCACTTGCTTATTTCTGTTTCCCTTAAGCCTGATTTGTCTTCCAGGCTTTTATAAGCGGGATAGTCCTTTTCTTTCATCCAGCTGATCACTTCCAGGGTATATTCCAGGGTCCAGGAAGCTATGCGGTTGGTATACCAGTTGTTATTCACGTTATTTTCATATTCATTGGGGCCTGTAACACCTAAGATTACATAGCTGTGCTTACTTTCTGAAAAATTGACTCTTTCTTCCCAGAATCTTGAAAGCTCCAGGAGGACCTCCAGACCATACTCCTTCAGATAATCCCAATCCCCCGTATAATTTACGTAATTATATACAGCATAGGCAATGGCGCCGTTCCGGTGAATTTCCTCAAAGGTTATTTCCCATTCATTATGGCATTCTTCTCCGTTCATTGTGACCATTGGATATAAGGCTCCCTTTGAGAAACCCAGCTTGGCGGCATTTTCCCTGGCCTTCTCAAGATGCTTATAGCGGTAAATCAAAAGATTTCTGGAGATTTTCTGGTCCGCGGTACTTAAATAGAAGGGCAGGCAATAGGCTTCCGTATCCCAGTAGGTGCTTCCGCCGTACTTTTCTCCCGTAAAACCCTTGGGGCCGATGTTCAGCCTTGCATCTTCGCCCGTATAGGTCTGGTTTAACTGGAAGATGTTAAACCTTATGGCCTGCTGGGCTGATATGTCTCCTTCTATAACAATATCGCTTTCCTTCCATTTCTTATGCCAGGCGGCTGAATGCTCCTGAAGCATGGCATCAAAGCCTTTTTGACTGATTTCCTCCAGCCGGGTCCTGCCATAGGGTATCAGCTCATCCCTGGCCTTATCCCGGGAGGTAACATTAATAACATATTTATATAATACGGTCTCTTCGGATTGTTTTAACCTTAAGCTTATGTTACAGCCCACATATTTGTCCTTTTCAACCGGCTCTGTGCTGCATTGGATTTTCTTCCCGCCCTGGAGGATGTCATATTTCATCAGGGAGCCTGCATGAAAGTCCAGCTTCCTGGTTTTCACGGTTAAGGCTGCACCATCCCCGCTGTTTTCCTTATATACTTCTTCCCAGAACTTTTCATCGTAATTTGAGTCCGTATTTTTTATATCTCCGTCAAGATAGGGAGTAAAACGGCATTCTCCGTCAAAATTCAGAGGGGTGACGGAATACCGGATAAGCCCGGCTTCCTTTACGGTCATACTGACAAATCTTTTGGCATCTATCCGGATTTCCTTTTGACCGGACAGTCTTGCAATTAAAATCCTTTGAAGAAAGCCGTCCTTCATATTTAACACACGGCGGAATTCCTTCACCTCACATTTTGCCAGATCCAGAGTTTCTCCGTCAATGATTACGTTAATGCCAATCCAATTGGCAGCATTCAGTACCTTTGCAAAATACTCCGGGTATCCGTTTTTCCACCAGCCGACCTTGGTTTTGTCGGTATAGTAAACCCCTGCCATATAACTGCCCTGAAGGGATTCTCCGCTATACTGCTCCTCAAAGTTGGCTCTTTGTCCCATGTGCCCGTTTCCAATACTGAAAATGCTTTCCGACAGCAGCTGGTCCTCCGGATGAAAGCCTTCCTCAATAATATTCCATTCATCTGTTTTAATATACTGTTTCATATGAAGTCCCCTTGGTATGAAATAAGTTGCTTAATGTATCTATTGAAATGTCCTTTAGTGCAGGAACTACGATATCTGCCTGATTCAGCCAGGCGGGATTTCCGATTCCCACACTATGCATGCCTGCCTTTACCGCGGCTGCTATACCGGCCCTGGCATCTTCAAAAACTACACACTCCTCCGGTTTTACCTTTAGCTGGCCGGCGGCCAGCAGAAAGACCTGAGGGTCAGGCTTGGCCTTGGTTATATTATTGCCATCCACAATGACATCGAATTGAGAAAGCAGATTTGTGTTCCTTAATATAGTCTCTGCATTTTTACTGGCAGAGCCCAGAGCAGTCTTAATACCATTGCTTCTAAGCTCCTTTAAAAGACTGGCAGCCCCGGGAAGGATTTCATTAGCCGTCATTTTTTCGATATATTCGCAATACCAGCGGTTCTTTTTATCCGCCAGCTTAAGCTTGGCAGCCTCATCAAAGACCAGGCCGCCCTCCGCCAGAAGTATTTCAAGGGACTGCATTCTGCTTATACCCTTCAGCCCTTCATTCTGCTCCTGGGTAAAATCAAATCCAAGTTCCAGTGCAAGCCTTTTCCAGGCCATATAGTGGTATACGGCCGTATCTACCAGTACACCGTCCAAATCGAATATACATGCTTTTAATAAATTATTCAAAGTAACTCCTATCTATGCACACTGTAAGCCTGTTTACAGTACTGTTTATAAAGTAAAAATCAGCGAAATACAGCAGTTGGTTTTATCTGTCAGCCCTTAACTCCACCGGTGGTTATGCCTGTTACAAAATATTTCTGGAAGGAAATGAATACAATCAATATCGGAATAAGGCTTAAGGCCGACAGGGCAAAAACATATCCCCACTGGGTGAACTGATGCTCTCCAAAGAAGCCGGAAATGGCAATGGGCAGGGTACGCTTTATGTTATCGTTAATGACCGTATTGGCCCAAGGGAATTCTTCCCATGCCGTTAAAAAATTAAAAATGGAAATAGAGGCAATACCAGGCTTTGCCAAGGGAAGGATGATTTGAAAAAACACCGTCAGGATACTGCCGCCATCCATGTGGACCGCCTCATCAAATTCCCTGGGGATATTCTCCACAAAGCCTTTTATCATAAAGGTCGAGTAGGGAATTACCCAGGCAACATAAAAAGGAACCAGCCCCAGAAGCTTGTTGATCACATTCAATTTAACGGCAAGTTCGTATTGGGGTACGATTAATGTCATACCGGGTACAATCATTGTCAGTATAATGAAGGAAAAGAGAACATTTCTCCCAAAGAACTGAAACCTGCCGATGCAGAAGCCCAAAGCGGATGCCGCAATAGCCGCAATGGATACCGTTAAAATGGAAATCAGGACACTGTTGAGAAAATTCATATAAAATTTCCCCTGATTAATAATATAAACATAGTTTTCCAGTGTAATTGATTTTATGGTAGGAAAAAATTTCGGAGGATATTCATACAATGCCCCGTTAGGCTTTAAAGAGGTACTGATCAGGTATATCATGGGCAGCGTAAACAGGATTGCAAATGCAATCAGAACCAGATACAGTACTATTTGTAATGCAGTATTCTTTTTCATTTGATATTCACCTCCGTCAATTATTGTTTTTCATCAGCCTGAACTGCACTACCGCAAGCAAGGCTAAAACAAATGCCGTAATAAAGGAAAGAGCGGCAGAATAACCAAAATCCCCGGTACTAAAGGCCTTGTAGTACATCCAGGACAGTATGGTATCCGTCTGATGGCTTGGAGCTCCTCCCGTTATCATTTTGATAGAGGTATATACGTTAAACCCGCCGATTGTTAACATTACCAGCGCAAACAGAATTGTTCCCTTAATACTGGGAAGCGTAATTTTAAAGAACCGGACCAGAGAACCCGCTCCGTCAATGGAAGCTGCTTCATATAGATCCAGGGAAACCGTTTGAAGGGCTGCCAGGAATACGATCATATTCCAGCCGATTCCCTTCCAGGAGCCTAAGATCATAGCTACCCCAAGACCGCTCCATCTGGAATCAAGCCACCGGATGTTATGGCCTACTAAATGCACCACATCCTTCAGGAAATAATTAAACAGGCCTTCCGTATTGAAAATATATTTAAAGACCAGGGATGCGATTACCCAGGAGGTAATGACCGGCAGATAGTATAATACACGAAAGCCCACTTTGAAATGACTTACATTATGTATTAAAAGAGCTGCCATCAATCCGAGAAACATCTGGGCCGGCACAGTTACAAGGGTATATACCAGTGTATTAACAAAGGCTGTTTGAAAATAGCCGTCCTTTAAGACCGCCTTATAGTTATCAAATCCTGCAAAGGATTGGTTTAAGATAGAGCTGAAATCCCAATGAAAAAAGCTGATAACAAGCAGCTTAATAATGGGATAAATGGTAAAGAGCCCAAAAATCAGCAGCCCAGGTAACAGTAGAACAGTAATTTGTAATTTGTTTTTTAAGGTTTTATATTTCATAAGCTGCCTCCATAAGCCGCCAACATTAACTTGATTAATATAACCGGATTTGTTATACTATACTATATTTTTGAAATGTTTTTATTATGGGCAAAACAAATGGCAGCTATCCTGCAGCATCTGTTTTGTCCATGCTGTTTCCGCCTTTTAGACGGGTTTTAGTAATGCCTGGCAGACAATGTTCCCATAACAGTGGTTATTTTCCTGCCAGTAAGCCGTCCACCTTCACTGCCAGCTGGTCCATTGCTTCCTGTGCAGTCTTTTCTCCGTTTATAACGGATGTTACCGCAGCTGATAATTCACTGTCAATTTCAGACCAGCATGCTACCGTCGGTCTTGACTTTGCGGTTTTTATAGCTTCGATGAAGGGTGCGAAATCGGAATTTTTCACCGTATCGCTTTCCAATGCGGTTTTATTTACCGGTATTTGACCGCACTTGGCCATTTCGGTCTGTGCAAATTCACCGGTCATAAATTTAGCAAATTTCCAGGCAGCTTCTTTTGCGGCATCATTACCGGAGGTGTTAAATAAGGAGATGTCTTCACCGCCCAGTACGGAGACGGAGCCGCCGTCACCGGCAGGTATGGGAGCAGTTGCATATTCAAAATCCGGATAAGCGCCTTTCATCTCGGCAATTTTCCAGGGACCTTCTAATATCATGCGGTAGCGTCCTGTTCCGAAGCCGTCCGTCATGGGAATATCTCCGCTGTTCCAGCCGGTAATGGCCTTATCCTTATACAGGCCGGCAAACATTTGAACTGCCGCAACGGTCTTTTCACTGTTTATATAACCGCTGGCCTTGGTCTGCTCCGGATTCAGCAAATCACCGCCGTAGCTCCAGATGAAGGGGCAAAGGTTCCAGCCAGCCAGAGCAGGTTCATCATAACCCCATACCTGCTGGCCGTTTTCGTTGGTGCCGGATAATTTCTTCGTATCATTTATGAATTCCTCCATGGTCTGAGGCGGGGTTATTCCTGCATCCTTGAAGGCCTTTACATTATAAAATAAGATTTTGGTATTGGTATTAAGAGCAAGGCCATAATAATGGTCACCTATTTTTGCGGTGCTCATGGCACTGTCAAGTAATGTCTGGGACACATCCTTGAAGTCGGATTTTTTTTCATCCAGTGATGTCAGGATGTCCGCTGCCTGAAATTCAGGAATCCATGCGGCATCCAATCTGGCAACATCGGGCAGAGTGCCGGACTGGGCACTGACCAGAATCTTGTTATGCAAGTCCGCCCATTCGTGGGAGACTGCATTTACCTTAATACCGGGATTTTCACTTTCGAACTTTGGTATTAATACCTTTGTCAGAGTATCGTTTTCCGCGGATTGGGCACTGTAATGATGCCAGAAGTTAATTGTTACCTCTTTTGAGCCGGATACGTCGGTATCCCCAGCTCCCTTTGTTGCTGATTCCCCGCTTTTGCCGGGTTCAGATTCTACTGGTGATTTGCTACAAGCTGTGAGAGCTGCCAGGCACATAACGGCTGATAGCAGGATTGCCAGTATTTTTTTTGCTTTGTTCATAATTTTACCTCCTCAAATTTTATTATCTTAACGGAATAAGGTTCCAGTTTTAATGGAAGGCTGTCCCCATTTTCCGAAAAGTTCCTGTAGTTTTGCTCACCCAAAGGAATTTCCTTTTGTATTACCCCATTACCGGTTAATAAGTTGATTTCTGCCGGTTTCTCTGAATTGTTTATTAGAATTTTAATATGTATATTATCAAGGCTTCTCTCAAAGCCATATACATTATTTTCTTTCTCTGCCAGTATAGTCTTATAACCGCCCTGGCGGATGGCAGGTTCCTGGTGGCGGATTTCGGATAACTGCCGGTACCAGGAGAGCAGCTCCTGATCCTGTTCCTCTTCCTTCCAGGGCATCGTTCTTCTACAGTCGGGATCATTATCTCCTGTTAATCCTATCTCATCCCCATAATAAACTGCAGGGGCACCCGGCATTAAAAACTGAAAGGCTGCGGCAAGCTTTAATTTATTCTTGTCTTCTCCGCAGGAAAAGAGAAATCTTGCAGTGTCATGGGAATCAAGGAGATTGTACATTGCATGGTTAAATTCTTCATAATAGCCTGCCAGCATATGGTTGAGCCTTTCATCAAGCTCTACGGAATCAATCTTTTTATAAGCAATGAAATCCAGCATGGCATCCCGGAATACATAATTCATCACGCTGTCCATCTGGTCGCCTGAGAGCATTTTTCTTCCAAAGCTCCAGGTTTCGCCCACCAGTAAAATATCCGGGTACTTTTCCTTCAGATACGCTCTTGCGGTTCTCCATACATATGGGTCAACTTCATCCGCTACATCCAGCCTCCAGCCGTCAATGCCCGCATAGCTGATCCAGTATTCCATGACCTGAAGAATAAACCGGCATACCTCCAGATTGGAGGTACATAGCTTAGGCATCCATTTATAAGCACCTACACATTCATAATCCCTGTGTGTGATTCCTGCCGGGAAGCTTGTGATATGGAACCAATCCTTATACTTTGAATTCTCCTGATGCTCCGTCACATCCAGAAAGGGCTCAAAGGAAGTCCCGCAGTGGTTGAATACACCATCTAAAATTATCTTCATCCCCCGGGCATGGCATTCATCCGCCAGTTCCTTCAGAGCTTCATTTGTGCCGAAGCTTTCATCTATCCGGTAATAATCCGTTGTGGCATACTTGTGATTAAAATCCCCTTTAAATACAGGGTTCAGATAAATACAGTCCGTACCCAGGCTTTGGATGTAATCCAGTTTCTGTATGATACCTCTTAAATCCCCTCCCATATAATTTTCCCTGGTCGGTTTTTCTCCCCAGCCGGCGCAGTTCGCAGGGTCATTGGAGGAATCTCCGTTTCGGAAGCGTTCCGGAAAAATCTGATAAAAGACCTGCCCTCTGGCCCATTCCGGGATATGAAGGACATCACCGGGATTGGCATATAAATATTCAAAATAGCCATCTGCCGGGTATTCTTCCGTAAAGTCATATTCGGTATAATAATAGCATTTACCCTCCCGATCAATCAGCTCGAAAAAATATTTTGTGTATCGTGCTACCTTTGAAAAATCCATTTCGGCATAATAGTAATCCAGCATATTATCCCGGTACTGCAGTTCCATTTTTCTGCTCTTGCGCTTACGGGTATCACTCTCTGTTCTGGCCCAATAGATTAGTCTGCATTCCTGAAAGCTGCCCTTGGCTGTCTCCAGTTTCAATACCAGTTTGTTCCTTGCTTTGACATAGACATAATCCAGGGTGTTCTTATGAAGCACCACCGTTCTTATCATTGTTTTTTCTGTCTCCTTTCATTGATGATTCCCTTACAATGAGATTGGTCGGAATGTACATATGATTTCTGTCATTTGAATTATCCTGGATTTTACGAATCAGCTCCTTTGCTACCTGAATTCCCATGCCATAGGTATCAACATCAACCGCCGTCATGGGAGGGTCTGTATACTCTGCAACAGGATAGTTGTCAAATGTGACGATTCCGATATCATCAGGAATCCTGTAATTTCTATTTTTTAATGTTTTTAACACATTAAAAGCTATGATGTTGTTTCCACATAAAAAAGCATCCGGATGTCCGCTGCTTAAAGCCAGCTCTTCTATACGTTTATTATCTGCCGTTATATCCTGTCCATACTCCAGTATGAAATCCTGGTTGATTGGGATAGTATGCTGCTTCAGACAGGCCAGGTATCCTGCCAGACGTTTTTGGGAAAATACCGTATCGGGCTTTTCCGTAACCAGTGCAATTCTTGAATATCCCTGCTGAATCAGGTGCTCTACCGCCATATGGCTTCCAAGCTCATTATCCACATCAATCCATGTGGCTTCGGATTTATACTTTTTGGGCTCCCCCATTACAATAAAGGGAAATCCTGCCTGGTTCAGCTCCTTGATCAATTCCGGACGTATAACGGAGGAGGGCATGATAAGCCCGTCCACCTTCTTTTCAAGCATAAGGTTTTCCACGGTGGATTTGGCTCCCTTTTTCCTGTCATTTGTTATGATAAGGCTGTAGCCATACTCCTGTATGACCTTTTCTATGGCAAAAACACTTCGGTTAAAAAATGCATTGGCAAAGGTATTCTCATCCCTTGCATCGATGATCAGGCCAATGCAATAGGTCAATCCATTGGCAAAGTTCCTCGCCAGGCTGTTGGGATGATAGTCAAGCTCCTCCATTGCTTCCTGAATTTTCTTCGTGGTAATATCAGATATTCTGGTATTGCCGTTCAATGCTCTGGATACGGTGGACGGCGATACCCCTACTTTCTTAGCAATATCCTTGATTGTTGCGGTCATGTTATCTCTCCTTATTGTGCAAACGTTTGCACAAATTTATTATAAGGCCTCCTCCTTAAAAAGTCAATACAGGTGTGTATTATTTCACTTGACATATTCTTTACATTATTATTTCCACAATTTACATTTGGTGGTATTTATTTTTACTTACAGAGATTATAGTATGTTTGCAATCAAATGAAATAAATAAAAAATAACAGGTAAGGAGAAGTATTATGAAAAAGTTAGTATCATTGGTTTTATCTTTCGCATTAGCAATTTCTGTTTTTAACTACCCTGCCACTACGGTATCTGCTTCATCGGCTGCCAGCGGAAATGTCGTATTATCCGGTTCGACCTCCGTTAATCCGCTTGTCCAGGCGCTTGCAGAAGCCTTTATGAAAAAGAACCCCGGCATCAAAATCGTAGAGCAAAATGTTACCGGTTCCGGAGCAGGTATTGCAGATGCAAAAAATGCTCAGAGCAATGTTGATTTTGGTATGTCCAGCAGAAATCTCACAAGCGATGAAGCTGCTGTCTTAGAAAAAGTACAGATTTGTATGGATGGACTTTCTGTTGTTGTAAATAAGAAGAATCCGCTTAATGAGATTTCTCCCTCATTACTTTATAAAATCTATACCAGAGATTCTTCCGCACTGAATTGGAATCAGATCAGCGATTCTTATAAAACAAGCGTTAAGGTTGCTCCTTTCGGACGTGAAGCAGGCTCCGGCACAAGAAGCTGCTTTGAAGATTTCTTCAAGGCTGATTATGGTACAGCACTTCCTAGCGGCTATGATGTGAAGCTGGACGGCTCCCTTGCAAGCACAGGTGTTGTACAGACCTCCGTTCAGAATAATATCGGCGCAATCGGTTATATGTCACTTGGTGATATGGATGACAAAAAGGTTAAGCCATTAAAAGTTGAAGGAGTTGAACCCTCCAAATATACAGTAGCAGACGGTACATATGCAATTAAAAGACCCTTCTTACTTGTTTATAATAAAACGAAAAAAGTAACTCCCGCAGCACAGGCATTCTTAGATTATATCTCCAGCGCAGACGGACAGAGCATCATCGATAAGATGGGCTTTGTTAAGAACAACCTTGTAAGAACAAAGGCAGACGGTCTTACCTTAAGCAGCACTTCCCTTAATGTAAAGCCTGGCTCCAGCGCAGCCTTAAAGGCAACTGTTACACCTGCTGACACAGATAACAAGAAAGTAACCTATTCTTCCTCCAATAGCGCTGTTGCTGCCGTTTCTTCAACAGGCGTAGTAAAGGGTATCAAGGCCGGAACAGCAGCCATTACCGTTAAGACAACGGATGGAACCGACATCAGCAAGACCTGCCTGGTTACAGTAGAAAACCCTGTTACAAGCGTAAAACTGAATAAGACAACTGCCAGCGTTAAGGTTGGAAAAACCGTAGCGTTAAAGGTAGCCATCAATCCTTCCACCGCTTCCAATAAAACAGTTATCTGGAGTTCCTCCGACCTTTCCGTTGCAACTGTTTCCGTAACAGGTGTTGTTACAGGCAAGAAGGCAGGAAAGGTAAAGATTACGGTTACAACAGTAAGCGGCAAAAAGACAGCAAGCTGCAAGGTTACCGTTACCAAATAAAGCTTAAAAATATTCTTGAAATTCTTAATAAAGAGAACTGACTTTGTCACTGCAATTTTGCAGTGGCAATATCAGTTTAAAGGAGAAGGATGAAGACACAAAAAGTTTATATCTATAATAATATTTTTAAGGCAATTGTCTTTTTCTTTGCTTTTATTACTGTGCTGTCCGTTATTTTAATCGGAGTGTTCATGGTCATAAACGGCGGTCCCAGTATTGCTAGGGTGGGATTGAAGGACTTCCTGTTAGGCAAGGTCTGGAATTCGGCAAATGAACCTCCCCAATACGGCATATTAGCATTTATATTATCTTCTTTCTATTCCACTTTTTTTACGGTCTTAATAGCGGTCCCAATCTCAATTCTGGTAGCTCTGGCAATCGGCCAGCTAATGCCAAAAGGACTTGGAGCCATTATCAGGGCTGTAATCAGCCTGCTTGCGGGGATTCCCTCGGTTATCTACGGCTTTCTCGGAATTATTTTCATTGTCCCCATTGTGCAGAAGCTGTTCAATCTTTCGTCGGGCCTGACCATGCTTTCTTCTGTCATCGTCCTGATCATTATGACACTTCCTACCATTATCAGCGTCAGTGAAACCAGTATCAATGCCGTGGACAAAGGCTATATGGAAGCTGCTTTTGCCCTGGGTGTCCGTAAGGAATATGCATTATTTACCATTGTTCTGCCAGCGGCGAAATCGGGAATTATGGCTGCGGTATTACTTGGTGTAGGTAGGGCAATCGGGGAAACCATGGCAGTTATGATGGTGGCCGGAAACATCCCCCAGATGCCCTCCATGCTAAAGCCTGCACGCTTCCTGACAACTGCAATTGTAACGGAAATGTCCTATGCCACAGAACAGACCAGAGGCGTATTGATTGGAATAGGTCTGGTCCTGTTTGTATTTATTTTTATTATCAATTCCATCTTCCATATTTTTATGAAAAGGGCTGGTGCTCATAATGGCTAATACTACCTATGAAAAACGCATAAGGCCGGGAATTATAGCCGTCAGGGCCTTGATTTATACGGTGACTGCAGTTGTGGTCGCTTTAGTTGCTGCAATAATTGCCTATTTGATTATAAAGGGCTTTCCCTATATTAACCCGGATTTTTTGTTTAAGGCGCCTTCCCGTCTGGATGAGACCTATGGGATAGCACCTATGATTATCAATACCTTGTATACTGTCCTGCTTTCCCTGATTGTCTCCATACCCCTTGGTATCGGAACGGCAATATACCTTGCTGAATACTCAAAGCCCGGTAAGATAATATCCGCTATCCGGTTCTCTATTGAAATCCTTGCCGGAATTCCTTCCATTGTATACGGCTTGTTTGGACTGGCATTTTTTATTAATGCATTAAAGGCCGGAAGCAGCGGCGGTTCCATGATAGCGGGAGCCTTGACCTGTACGCTGATTGTTCTTCCCACAATGATTCGTACCACAGAAGAAGCCCTGCTGCAGGTAAATCCTACCTACCGTGAAGCGGCATTTTCCCTGGGAGCCTCTAAGCTTCATATTATCCGTACGGTTTTGCTGCCCTGCGCACTTCCGGGCATTGTTGTTGCCATTATTTTAAGCATCGGCCGAATCGTCAGCGAGTCGGCGGCACTTCTCTATACGGCAGGTGTGGATTATACCATGCCCTCCAATGTGGTAAAGCACATAACAGAGCCGGGGGCAGGCCTTACGGTACAGCTGTACTTATATGCGACAGAGGGCGGATCTCCTGACTGGGTGCCCTATGCCATGGCTGCCGTACTAATGATTCTGGTATTTATCATTAATCTCTCGGCCAATGTTATTGCAGGACTATTCAAAAAGAAAGTGAGCATCAACTAATGGGTATTATTACAACAAAGGATTTAAACCTCTATTATGGGGATAAACAGGCTATAAACAGTATTAATATGGATATCGAAAAAAATAAGATTACGGCCTTGATTGGTCCCTCCGGCTGCGGTAAGACCACCTTTTTAAAGACCTTGAACCGGATGAATGATACAATACCCAACTGCAAAATTACAGGGGAAGTAATTTATGACGGTATCAATATTTATGACAGTAAAATCGACCCCATGCTGGTCCGAAAAAAGATTGGCATGGTATTTCAAAAGCCCAATCCCTTTCCTATGAGTATTTATGATAATATAGCCTATGCTCCCAAATACCACGGAAAAAAGAAAAGAGAGCTGGATGAAATCGTAGAAAGCAGCTTAAAGGCGGCAGCCCTTTGGGATGAGGTGGGGGACCGTCTTAAAAAAAGTGCCCTTTCTCTATCCGGCGGACAGCAGCAGCGGCTTTGCATAGCCAGAACCATTGCCCTTAACCCGGAAGTGATACTGATGGATGAGGCAACCAGTGCTCTGGACCCTATATCCACCTATAAAATCGAGGACTTAATGGGAGAACTGAAAAAAACCTATACCGTTGTTATTGTTACCCATAACATGCAGCAGGCATCACGTATAGCGGATAAGACCGCCTTCTTCTTACTGGGCGATCTGGTTGAGTATGATACCACGGAAAATATCTTTGTAAATCCCAAGAATAAGAAAACCCTGGATTATGTGAGCGGACATTTTGGATGATGAAAGGTTGTATTTTTATTAAATGAATGCGTTAAAGCAAAAAAGTGTTTGATATGCCATACATAATAATGTATAATTATGTATGAGCGAGGCCAGGGGCAACTATATTTTTTGTTACCCTTTTAATTTTATGCAATGATATGCAATCCGGCTTATAGCTTAGGATGTATGAAAATATGACAGAGAGGGCCACAGATTCTTCATACAACCCTTTAAGTGGCAGTACCGCAAAGGGGCGGTAAACGAGGGAAAAGCATGGATTATATAAATGAAGTGATAGAAATGGTAATTCGTAAAAATCCTTCCGAATATGAATTTCATCAGGCAGTAAAGGAGGTATTGGAATCCTTACGTCCGGTGGTGGAAGCCAACGAAGAAAAATATCGCAGAGAAGCATTATTGGAAAGGCTGGTTGAGCCGGACAGGCAGATTATTTTCAGGGTACCCTGGGTGGATGATACCGGCAGGGTACAGGTAAATACCGGCTACCGTGTTCAGTTTAACAATGCCATCGGACCCTATAAGGGCGGATTGAGACTTCATCCGTCAGTCAACAAGGGAATAATTAAGTTTCTAGGCTTTGAGCAGATATTAAAAAATTCCCTGACAGGACTTCCCATTGGAGGAGCCAAGGGCGGAGCGGATTTTGACCCCAAGGGAAAGTCTGACCGTGAAGTATTGGCTTTCTGCAAAAGTTTTATGACAGAGCTGTACAAATACATCGGTGCCGATACGGATGTGCCTGCCGGAGATATTGGAACAGGCGCCAGAGAAATCGGCTACCTCTATGGACAGTATAAGAAGATCAGAGGTACCTATGAGGGCGTACTTACAGGAAAGGGCCTGACCTATGGCGGTTCCCTTGTCCGGACAGAAGCAACAGGCTTTGGACTTATATACCTTACCGAAGAAATGCTGAAGGCCCACGGGCATTCTTTGGCAGGGAAGACAGTTGCTGTCTCCGGTGCGGGCAATGTGGCAATTTATGCCGTGCAGAAGGCAGCGGAGCTGGGTGCCAGGGTTGTAACCGTAAGTGATTCCAACGGATGGATATATGATAAGGACGGAATTGATCTGGAAGTCCTGAAAGAAATCAAGGAAGTAAGAAGGGAAAGGCTGACGGAGTACGTTAAATTCCGCCCGGATGCACAGTACACCCAGGGAAGGGGCCTGTGGACAGTAAAATGTGATATCGCACTTCCCTGTGCCACTCAGAATGAATTACTGCTGGAGGATGCAAAGGCTCTGGCAGCAAATGGCTGTATTGCGGTTGCAGAAGGAGCCAATATGCCTACGGATCTGGAAGCCACAAAATACCTGCAGGAAAACGGTATTCTCTTTGCACCCGGTAAAGCGGCCAATGCCGGAGGTGTTGCAACTTCCGCACTGGAGATGTCACAAAACAGTGAAAGGCTCAGCTGGAGCTTTGAAGAAGTGGACGAGAAGTTAAAGGGGATAATGAAAAATATTTTCCATAACATGTCGGAAGCGGCAAAGGAGTACCACGCAGAAGGAAATTATGTGCTGGGAGCCAATATTGCAGGCTTTTTAAAGGTTTCAGAGGCCATGATGGCTCAGGGAATCTGGTAAATGGGAAGGGGATACAGGGTCTGGTAAGGCTTTGTATCCCCTTCTTTTTTTATTTACACGATATTCTAAACAATTTCACGGATAGTAAGCTCTTTGTTTTCAACTTTATAATGCTAGGCTGAGAACCCGATGTATTTTACAGAGCCTGGAATTAGATTTAACTTTCCCATTTATCCGTAAGTACCTAAGCCGTTATTATCTGATTTAGCTATTTACATTATTCTGCCTTATCAAATATAATAATAAAAAAGCAGGTGTATTTAGGAGCAAGTATGATGAGAATTGCATTTTGTGATGATGAGAAAAGCCAGTCTATCTTTCTGAAAGACCTGACAGATAAATGGGAAAAGCTATCGGGAAAGAGCTGTGACATTACCGTGTATACCAGCGCAGAGGAAATGCTCTTTGAGAATACAGGGTCCTTTTCCTTTGATTTTATCATTCTGGATATTGAGCTGGACAGGATGAACGGAATTGATCTGGCAAGAGAGATTCGAAACACGGACAAGCAGGTAACCATAGCTTTTTTGTCAAACAGCAGGGAGTATGTATTTGAAGGCTATGAAGTGGGGGCCGTCAGATATCTCATGAAGCCTCTGACAAAGCAGCAGCTTTTTCCGCTGCTTACGATGGTACAAAAATCGCTGGAAGAGGAAAAAAGCTATATTATTGTAGGAAATGAGAGAGAGAAACATAAGCTATTGGTGAAGGATATCAGCTATGTTGAAGCTCTTGGACATTATATTATAATCCATATGGCGGACAGAAGCCTTGAGGTAAAGAAAAATATGAATGAGATAGCAAAGGAGTTTGGAGGGGACTTTATCATGACTCACAGAAGCTATCTGGTAAATATATGCTGGATAGAGAGGATAACCAGGACGGACTGTTTCCTAAGCGGGGGAGAGAAGGTCCCAATCAGCAGAAACTCCTATGAGGCAGTGAATCAGGCCTTTATCAGCTATTACAAAGGAGGAGAATTTTGATAGCAGTTTGTCTTGAAGTTTTTCCGGTAGTTATAATGGCCTTATTTCTCTTCCTAAGGCAGCTCAGAAATAAAAAGAGCCTGTTATCTGTTCTGATTCCGGTTATAACAGCAGGGATATGGTGGGGGATTAATTCTATTTACAGGGGTAATGCAAGCATCATGACCCTGGTCATTTTAGAGCTGTTTTCTTTTGAGGTGCATCAGGTAAGAAACCGTAAGATGTCTATTTTATATCATGGGCTCTTCTTTCTGGTAACTGCGGTGATTACGGTGAACGGGCTATTTATTCCAGGCAGCAGGGTATTCAGCGAATACACGCTTCTGCTGTTGGTTTTTTTAACGGAAAGCAGCGGATATTATCTAAGAAAGACCTATGAAGAAAGTGCAGTCCAGTATCAGAACCAGTTGTTAACAAAACAGGTAAATGAGGTGCAGAATATCTATATGACTATGAGAGGATGGCGGCACGACTATCATAATCACCTGCAGACCCTGAAGGCACTTTTAAAAGTAAATCAGGCAGAGGAAGCAAGAGGGTATCTGGACAGGCTGGAAAATGACCTGGACAGCATCAATTATCTGATAGAATCGGGCAATGTCAATCTGGATGCCATCCTGAATTCCAAGCTTTCCCTTGCCCTGAAGGATGAGATAGAAATACATTATAAGGCAGAGGTGCCCAAGGACCTGACAGTGTCAGATATTGACCTGTGCGTACTGATTGGAAATCTGATTGACAATGCGGTGGAATCCTGCGGTAAAATGGCGGAACAGGATGGAAAAAAATTTATCCGGCTTTATGTGGGAGTGCTTAAAAAGCAGCTATATATTTCCGTTACCAATGCCACCAATGAAGTGATAAGAAAGCTGGATGAAGACTACATTACAACAAAGCGTGGAAATCACGGACACGGACTAAAACGCATTAATAACATTGTGGAAAAATATGAGGGATATATAAACAGAAAAAATGAACCGGGAGTATTTGTGACAGAAATCATGCTTCCTCTCTAAAGAGCCTACCACTCGTGCACGGAATATTGCTATTCGTGCACTTTTTTTAAAGGAAGCGGCAAAAGGTGATATATTACTAACGTTGATTATTCAAAGAAATTTTACAGGGAGCAGATTTTTTCCTGAATTCAAAGGATTAGTAAAAGGAGCGTGTATATGAAAAAGGGGAAAGAAGTGTCCTATTCCTTAGGTGACAACTTCCATTTTATCTATGCAAATATGTGGGCATATGATAAATCGTTGATTTTTTATGGCTTTGCTGAAATCATTTTTAATGTAATTCTGCCTCTTTGCACGGTTATTCTTCCGTCTGTTGTGGTAGGACTTTTAGAAAGGCAGGCGGGGATAGGGAAATTTATTCAGACCATGATACTTGTATTTTTGGTATACAGTATAGTGTCGGCAGTTCAGACTTTTTTGACATCAAGAAACAGAAACCAGTACATTGATATCCGAATGAATTTCTTTTCCATCATTCTCTTTGAAAAATGCTTTAGCATGGATTATGGACAATTGGAAAAGGAGAAGATACGGGAGGAGTTAAAAAAGTCGGGAGACAGTGTTTATGGCAACTGGCAGGGACTTGAGGGGTTTATGCACAGAAATGTCAGCCTGCTTACCAATGTATTGGGGCTTTTAACTTATGCCCTTGTAGTGGGATGGATTAATCCGGTTTTCCTGCTGCTTTTGCTGGTACTCTCAGCAATTCAGATACTGGTATTTCACCGTGCCAAACTATATGAGCATAAGCAGAAGAATGAAATGTCCGGCATTAGAGTTACACAGGGCTATTTACAGGAACAGGCCTTTGATCTGAAGGCTGGCAAAGATATCAGGCTTTATCAGCTGGATAAGCTTATCGTCAGGGTGTACGCAGAAGCGAATAACCGGCTCAAGAAAATAAAAGGAAAAATAAGAGGGGTTTATTATGTTAATGATATTGTAGAAATCCTGTTAAAATTTCTTAGGGATGGCTTATGCTACGGATATTTGATTTATTTGCTGATGCATGGCCTTCCGGTATCTGACTTTGTTCTTTACCTGGGTATCGTAGGCGGATTGGCCGGCTGGATGATGAAGATTACGGAGGATCTCTCGGAAATTGGAAGATGCCATTATATGATTTGTGACTTCCGAAAATTCTGCGATATAAAAGATGCCTTTTCCCATATGAGCGGAAGGGAGCTGGAAGAAGAGGACATGGCCCTTGATATTGTATTTGACCATGTATCCTACCAGTACGAAGGCTCTTCCGATTATGTGCTGGAGGATATCAGCTTTCACATGGGCAAGGGGGATAAATTTGCGCTGGTGGGAGTAAACGGTGCGGGAAAGACAACTCTAGTAAAGCTGATGTGCGGTTTCTATCAGCCAACAGGGGGGCGGATACTAATCAATGGGATAAATATCGGAGAGCTTAATATAGAAAATTACTTTAAGCAAATCGCTGTTGTCTTCCAGGATGCAGCGGTGCTGTCTTTCACAATCGGAGAGAACATCAGCGGTGTGCCGGGAAGTAAAATCAACAGGGAAGAGCTTGACCATGCAATAGAGCTGTCAGGGCTAAAGGAGAAGATTGACAGTCTGCCCAAAGGAACCGGTACTTACCTAAATAAGGATATGGAGGAAAGCGGCATTCAGTTATCAGGCGGTGAGCTGCAAAAACTGCTGCTTGCCAGGGCTCTATATAAGAAGGCAAAGCTTCTTCTGTTTGATGAACCTACTGCCGCCATGGATGCCATTGCAGAAAGTGAGTTATATGAGCAGTATCAGGATTTGCTTCGCGGAAGGACTGCCTTATTTATCTCCCACAGGCTGGCATCAACAAGATACTGTGACAATATCCTGTTTCTGGAACATGGTAAAATCGCAGAAACGGGCAGCCATGAAAGCCTTATGAGACTGAACGGAAGATACGCTGAGATGTTTCAGGTGCAGAGTAAATATTATAAGGAGGAAGAGGATGAAACTGAAGAAAGTATGGCATGAATCTGTTTCCTTTATAAAACTGATCAAAGCAGACCATCCGAATATCATATGGATTATTGTGACAGGCGGATTGGCAGGTGCTGCGGGGCCTTTTGCACAGCTGTTCTTTTATGCAAGAGTATTAAATAAGGTATTAAAAGGACAATACAAAGAGTGTATCCTTGATGTCCTGATATTACTGATTACAGCTCTGATACTGAACCTGATTAAGAAGGCCTGTGATCAGTCTGTCATAGTGCTAAGGGAAACCTGTGCGGACACGATATACCTAAAGACCGCAAACAGGGCATTTACCATGGAATATGAAGAATTCGAAAGAACAGAAACGATGGATGCCATCAGAAGAGTGCAGGGAGGAGAAAACAGTTCGGGAGGAATCGGAGACCAGATACAAAGCATTTATGTTCTCGTTGAAAAAGGCTTTTCCATCCTGTTTTCACTTGCCTTTGTAATATCCCTTTTTACCCGTGTAGATACGGACAGCAGGAATTTCTTTTCTTCCCAATGGTCTTCTCTTTTGATAATTGCTGTATTCGCAGTCGTTTTTCTTCTGTGCCTTAAACTATCTGCCATATCCTATCAAAAATTCTATGAGGTGGAAAAGAAAAATGAACATCTGAATTCCGTTGGGGAGTATATGCTTGCTATTATGCACAATTACCAGCATGGCAAGGATATCCGTATTTATTCCATGCAGGGGCTCCTGAAACATTATTTTATAAGCGTCATGAAGCCTGTCAATAGTGTCTTTTTAAAATGGTCCGTTACTGACGGAAAATATACGGGAGCAATTGTATTTCTGACCCAGTTAACTTCCGGCTTGGTATATGTGGTATTGGGAGGAAAGGCAGTCTACGGTATTATCAGTATCGGTGAAGTGTTTATGTACGCCGGAGCCATCCTTGAGTTTACCGGAGCTGTCCGGAGCGAAATTGTAGAATACAATAGTTTTTATTACAGGATGGAATATCTGAATAACTATAATGAGTTTATCAATAAGCCCAATACCCGTTATACCGGAACCCTTCCCGTTGAAAAGCGCTTAGATGGTGAATATGAATTCACCTTTGAAAATGTCAGCTTTCAATATCCCGGAACGGATAACCGGATATTAGACCACATCAATCTGAAATTTGAAATAGGAAAAAAATACGCCATTGTAGGAAAAAACGGAGCCGGGAAAACGACTTTGATAAAGCTTTTGTGCAGGCTCTATGACCCGGCGGAGGGAAGAATCCTGTTAAATGGGATTGATATCAGGTATTATGATTACGATGAATATACAAAGGTATTCTCTGTCGTATTTCAGGATTTTAAACTGCTGGCACTGCCCCTTGCCGATAATTTGACTTTAGGTGATAAGGCAGATGATAAAAGGCTGTGGGAGGTCTTAAAGCAGGCAGGTATGAAGAGCAGGGTGGAGAAAATGCCGAATAAGCTGGAAACAAATCTTTATAAAAACAATGGAGAGGGTATAGAAATCTCCGGAGGGGAAGCGCAGAAGCTTGCCATTGCAAGAGCCTTGTATAAGGACGGACCCTTTGTAATCCTGGATGAACCGACAGCCGCTCTTGATCCCATAGCAGAGGCAGAAATTTATGAGAATTTCAATACCATGGTAGAGGGAAAGACGGCAATCTATATCTCCCACCGAATGAGCAGCTGTAAATTCTGCAATGATATTATCGTAATAGACGGCGGTAAGATTGCGGAACGCGGCAGCCATGAAAAACTGTTAAGGGAAAATGGAATCTATGCATCGCTCTATACCACACAAGCCAGGTATTATGCATAGAATATCATATATAAAAAATATTACAATTCAGTCAATAAGGTTATTTAAATACAAATGCTCCGGTATAAGCAGTTTATTACTATAAGATTCTCTTATCAGTTTTGGTAAATACTGTAATGTTCTTTTTCAGGAAATAAAGTATGAATCTGATAAAAGGAAATACCCTCTGGCAGCAAGCAAATTCTTGTTCGCTGCCAGAGGGTATTTATCATATCTGCATTCAAAAACTCCTGCCAGGGCGCTAAAGTTTTCCTGTCTGCTCTATTTTGATTTAAATTCCCGCAATGCCTTTGAAGCTACTTCCTTTACACTTGCGTCCGTTTCCTTGGATATAAGAAGCTGCAAAAAGCTTCTGGCCTGTTCTGTTCCAGCGTTGGCAAAGGCAACAATTGCTGCTTTTCTGATTTCCGGATTTTCATTATCTATCAGCTTGCTCAGCAGATTAAAAGCTAGTTCATCCTGAATGATGCCAAGGCCTGCTATTGCTGCTTTAACGACTTCTACATCCTTATCGTGAAGGAATTTTTCAACCTTTTCCGTCTTTCTCTTTTCCGTCAGCTTCTGGATTTTCTCAATTTCTTTTTCTTCACTCATAATTTTGCTCCTTCTTTCTTATAGTTTGTAATCTTACAAAATATAAATATTAAGCATTGATATCTGTTACCGCTTAATACTGTAAGGTCGCAACTTAACTATAGCCCTATTTCCTCCTCAGTGCAAGCGAACGGGCTAATTATTTTTAATTCTGAGCTGCAGCCCGGCCTGGTGGGTGAGTTACAGCTCATAAACAGTACAGAATTGTTTTTGAACTTGATTTAAGCTGCCGTTATGATATACTGTAAGAGATATTAACATAACAAAACAGCGGTGTTTAGCACCATAGAAGGGAATCCTTATGAAATCTTTAAAAGCAGTTGATAAAAAACTCACCTCCGCGCAGAGACCACAATTTCAGTAGTCGGCGATGCTTTGCTCGGAGGTCCGGTATTTAAAGTAGTCGGTGATAAGATAGGGCATTGTCTGACCTCAATAGTTTACGGAGGTTTTGTTTGCGTACTCTTTTCACTCTTCCTATTTTAAAGATTTGGATAAGGATTTGATAAAAATCTTAACTGCAGCGGGTACGTCCGCTGCAGTTTTTTATGGTCTTTGCTTCATCTGAACAGTAATTATGAAATTATGATTAGAGGAGCAAAGTATATGAAATATAAAAAAGCACAGGACGTACTGCCGGAAGAACTTGTAAGATTGCTGCAGAATTATGTAAGCGGAGATTATCTGTATATACCCCGTAAGGAGGGGGAAAAGAAATCCTGGGGAGAAAAAAGCGGTACAAGGGATTTATTAAAAGCAAGAAATATTGAAATTTATGATAAATACAGGGAGGGAGCAACAGTAGAAAAGCTCTCGGAGAAATATTTTCTATCCGAGCAGAGTGTCCGGCGTATTATAAGCCAGGTAAGAAAATATGCGTAAAATCCATACAGAATCATTTGTGCAATAGATTTCATTTCCGATTTTCTATATAGTGATATCAGAAGGTATCCCAAAGGGATTATTTCAGGATATGTAATGTAGAAAGGAATGAATTATATGGCATTAAAACCCCATAGAGGCAAAACATTAAGAACCTTGCCGTCACGGGGCAGAGGAACCTGCCCGGTATGCAATACAAAAAGAATTAAAGTGCTTTATCCTCTGATAACAGGTGACGGAAATAAACTGACCGTATGTAAAAGATGCAGGAATAGGAAGATAGCCGCTCTTTAGCTGCCGTATAAGCCGGATTCTTAACTGTCTGGCTGCCAAATACGCGGTGCTCTTCTTAAACGCTGCAGCCGCAGCCATGCTGTTTCCTGGCATGACGGTCCATCTATTTGAATATAGATACAAATTAATACAGCCGCTGCCAAAAAGCCTGGTATCCTCAAATATTTATCATCGGACCACTGCTTAATGGCAGTGGTTTTTTTGCAGTTTTATTAAAATTGAAATTGTAAGTAAATTAAATATCTTGGAAAAGGTTTTGAAATTGCATGGAAATAAATATCTTGGAAAAGGTTTTGAAATTGCATGGAAATTAAAAAATCCTTGAAAAAAATTTGAAATTGTATGTAAATTAAAAAGGCGTGGAAAAGATTGGAAATTATATGCAAAATAAAAATCCTGGAAGTAATTTAAAATTGTATGTAAACGAAAGATTTTGGAAGAAAGCTTGAAGTTGAATGTAATTTGAAGAACTGGAAAAGAATTGAAATTGTGTATAAATTATAAATATGGTAAGACAATTTTTTTACACGAATGAAACTTAAGAAAATCAATAGTTGTAATGGATTTATATATTCAAGATATACTACCGGGCGGACAATTGGAACTGTGGCAGAGTATAACTGTAAAAAAATAGAAAGAAAATGTTTGATTTTTACGCAAAATTTAGTACATAAAATTTGACTTATGAGCAAATTTGTGTATAATCAAATATATAAATCGACATGATATGTTAAAAAGCTGGAAGTTTTTTAATATTGTAAAGTTGATGAAATCCATATAGAACTTTTTGTTTCATAATTATACTAACTTAAAAAAGGCAAACTTATCGAAAGATAAGGACGCAAAGCCACGAGTCTAAGGCATATGCTAAGATGGTCGGGTTACTGTAGTTAATGTAGCCATCTGTGGGCGACTGCATTTGGCTTTTTTTTATGCAATAAATACAGATATAATACATTAGGAGGTCTTGATGTGGAGAGTCATAACGAAAGAAAAGTAATAAGGGGTGTAATGAACACCAACCTTGCTGTAATGCTTGTCTGCTTTATTGTTTTAACGGCAGGAGCATTTTTAAGAGTGCAGCCTCTGATATTTATAGCAGTAGTATTGGAATTGGCAGCCCTTTGCCTTACGTTCGTGCTGAATGCCAGGCTGAAAAAGGCAGCTCAGGCAAATGATATGGCAGTAAGAACAGAAGGTAATTCCGTATACAGCGAAAATAAGCCAGCGGTTAATACGGAGGAGAACATTAATGAATTTATTCAGCATGTGAAGGAATCTGTTGAAGTTATCACGTATTCCTCCGAAGAGATGAAGCATTCCTCCGGTGAAATGAGTGACATTTCAAGCAAAGTCACCCTGTCCATCTCCCAATTGGCGGAGGGTGCAACCCAGCAGGCGGAGTCAACGGAAAAAGGCAGCACCAGAATAAACAACATAACCGAAATGATTATTTGCATCGGCGAGGATATGGCTGCTTCCGATAAGGTTTCCGATGAAGCTATGGCGGCCATGGCAGATGTAAAAGAGTCCATTCGCTTCCAGGAAGAGAAAATGACGGAAAACAAGGTCATTACGGAAAATATGGAAATTGCCATTACAGACCTTATGGAAAAGTCGAAGGAAATTGGTAAGATATTAGAGGTTATAAAGGGTGTGGCACAGCAGACCAACCTGCTTGCTTTAAATGCTGCCATTGAAGCAGCAAGAGCCGGTGAGCATGGAAGGGGCTTTGCCGTTGTATCCGAAGAAATCCGTAAATTGGCGGAACAGTCCGCTGAATCCGGCAAGCAGATAACGGAAATCATCAACGATGTCCAGCAGGGTATCGAAAACACCGTTATGCAGATTAAGACGGCCAATACCCTTTCACAGGAGCAGGGAAAAGCTTTTGAGCAGACAGTAAGCTCCATTTCCGATATTTCCGAAAAAGTATACTCCATCGGTGTAAAGGTAAAGGCAGCAGCCGGCGCCACCAAGACTCTGACAGATGATGCAAGGGAAGCCGAAGATATGATTGCTACCATTGCAAGTATATCGGAAGAAACGGCAGCAGGAACACAGGAAGCCTCTTCTTCGGTTGAGGAACAGAACAATCTGATTCAATTGGTTGCAGAGTGCTCCAACGAGATGTCTAACATTGCACAAGTCCTCAAGCAGAAACTGGAAGCTTTCAATCTGGAATAAGTCAGAACATCCGATTGTCTTGGAGGTTTACTCCATTTCAAAATAAATTTTACTTAGGAGGAATTTGTTATGATGATAACACATCCAAGGGGTCTGTATTCCATTAATTATGATCCTGACAAAAAACTAATATACGAGACACCTGTAGGTCTTTGGACAAAAGAGGATTATAACGAATACCACGAACAGTATGTAAACAAAATCGGACCAGCTATCGGTAAACAGCCTTGGGCAGCTATTACCGATGTAAGAAAATATAAGATGTCCGATCTTGGGGATGTAATGGCAAAGCATACCGACTGGCTGGTTGAAAATAATATTCAGTGTGCGGCTGTCATTGTAGATAGTGCTATTGTTAAAATGCAGATAAACAGGGCGGTTTCATCCAAATTCCCTCAGCAGGCCTTTTTAAATGAAGACGAGGCTGCGGCCTGGTTAAAAACAAAAGGCTTTTAAAATAGAATGCTTAACAGCTGATATGCTCCCTTTTGGAAGGCAAGTGAAATTGCCTGCCTGGAAGGGAGCATATTAACTGTTAAATTGCTGCGGTCCTTTCATTCTTTTTATTTCGTTGCAATCTCAAATTCCTGCATTCCCATGCTTCCCGGGGCAATTTCATATTTATCGAAAACAATCACCGGATTCTTATTCTCATTAATATAAAATTTTGTATTTTGGTCAATGGTCTGAAAACCGCCTTCATCGGGCTTGAAATACATGTTATCGGAATTTTCCCTGACCCTTTCCGCCATCTGCTCCCGGATGCCGGTATTTGCCCGGCATCAAATTCCTTCTGGTAATAAAAATCTTCCTTTATGAACTCCTCCACCAGAGGAAGCTCCCTGCGGTATTTTTTCCGGTAGGCCAGGCATTCATTTACCAGAACACGGTAGAACCAGGTCTTTAAATAGTCGGGATTACGAAGTGAAGGGTAGTTTTCCAGGGCCTTGCAGACTGCATTTTGCACGGCATCAAGAGCCGCCTCCTTATTGTTAAGATAACTGTAAGCCAGGCGGTAGAACTTATTCTGGTTACCGGTTATGTATTCTGTTAACTGTGTGTACACACTGTCTTTCACAAAGCTTCACCTTCTCTCTGTTTCATTTTCAGCTGATTGTAGAGCAATTGATTTTTTGCCCTGCTATATAGTTAGATAGCGTGGAAGGGTAAAAAGTTTGAAAATATTTGATTCTGTTGTCATAAGCCAATGTCATGTTTAGCGAATGTATACTTAGGGTATGAAAATGTTGGAAAAAATAAAAAATAGCCCTTGACAAGTACAAAAGAATTCTATATTATAATAATAGTAATAATTACTGATATCAATTATTTGAAAGAAACATAAATATAGTATAACAAAAATTATCAGGAGGTATTAATTATGTCATTAATCGGAACAGAAGTAAAAGCATTTAAGGCACAGGCCTATCGTGAAGGAAAATTCGTAGAGCTGACAGAGGAGGATTTCAAGGGAAAATGGAGCATTGTTTGCTTCTATCCGGCAGACTTTACCTTTGTGTGTCCCACGGAGCTTGAGGATTTGCAGAACAATTATGATACCTTTAAAAAACTTGGTGCAGAGGTTTATTCCGTATCCACAGACACCCACTACACCCATAAGGCATGGCATGACACCTCGGAGGCTATCCGCAAGATAACCTATACTATGATTGGGGACCCTTCCCATACGCTTGCCAGAAATTTTGATGTACTGATTGAAGAGGATGGACTTGCAGACCGCGGAACCTTCCTTATTGATCCCGATGGGATAATCAAGACTGTGGAGATTAACGCCGGAAATATCGGACGAAATGCTGACACAATGGTTGAAAAGTTAAAGGCTGCCCAGTATGTGAGAAATAATCCCGGTGAGGTGTGCCCGGCAAAGTGGAAAGAAGGCGGAGCAACATTAAAGCCTAGTCTTGACCTGGTAGGGAAGATTTAAAGAGAATAGCAGGCGGGTGAAAACGTTATTCTTTCACACTTATTTGACAGTATCGCAGGCTTGCTTGCGATACTGTATGTATGTCATCAGGAAATAAAAGTAGTTCACACTTCCTGTTCAGGCAGGACAGTAAACCAAGCTGTATGTAGAAAAGTTTCGAAAGGAGGGAAATATGGCGCTGGAATTAGAAATCAAAAATCAATTGGCAGAATATTTAAAGTTGCTGGAAAGTGATATAGAGATTAACGTAAGTGCAGGCTCTGACAGCATATCGGAGGATTTGGTAAGGTTCATAGAAGAAGTAAGCTTCCTGTCGGATAAAATCACCGTAGAAAAAGAGCTCTTACCCAGAACACCAAGCTTTCAGATCTGTAAAAAAGGTGAGAGAAAGGGTGTGACCTTTGCCGGTATTCCCCTGGGGCATGAATTTAATTCCTTTGTACTTGCTCTTTTACAGGTCAGCGGAAGGCCTCCCAGGATAGAAGAAAAGGTACAGGAGAAAATCAAGGCACTAAAGGGTGATTATCATTTTGAGACCTATATCAGCTTAAGCTGCCATAACTGTCCGGAGGTCGTACAGGCATTAAATGCCATAAGCGTATTGAATCCGGGCGTTACACATACCATGATTGACGGAGCTGCCTTCCAAAAGGAAGCAGAGGATAGGAATGTCCTGGCGGTGCCGGCGGTTTATCTGAACGGAGAATTTTTTGGCGGCGGGCGGATGGACCTGGAGGAAATTCTTCAAAAGCTTGACACCCCTGTAGAGGCAGAGGGCATCAATGAAAAAGAGCCCTTTGATGTTCTGGTGGTAGGCGGAGGCCCTGCCGGAGCCAGTGCAGCAATCTATGCCGCACGTAAAGGTATCCGCACCGGTATTGTTGCGGAACGCTTCGGCGGACAGGTGCTTGAAACTCTGGGAATTGAGAATCTTATCGGTACAAAATATACGGAGGGTCCCAAGCTGGCCCAGAGCCTGGAAGAGCATGTAAATGCTTATGATGTGGATATTATAAAGGGCCAGCGGGCAAAGGGCCTTAAAAAGAAGGACCTTATTGAAGTGGAACTGGAAAGCGGAGGGATTCTGAAAAGCAGGACGGTAATTCTTAGCACCGGTGCCAGATGGCGGAAGGTCAATGTACCCGGCGAAGAGGAATTTAAGAACAAAGGCGTTGCTTATTGTCCTCATTGCGACGGTCCCTTATTTAAAGGGAAAAGGGTGGCTGTTATCGGCGGTGGTAATTCCGGCATTGAGGCTGCCATTGATCTGGCCGGAGTGGCAGAGCATGTTACGGTTCTTGAGTTCATGCCGGAATTAAAGGCTGATGCAATCCTGCAGACACACCTTAGCAGCCTGCCCAATGTTACTGTTTATAAAAATGTACAGACAAAAGAAATAACCGGAACCAATAAGGTTAATGGAATTACCTTTGCCAGCCGGGAAACCGGGGAAGAAAAGCATCTTGAGCTGGAGGGAGTATTTGTCCAGATCGGTCTGGTGCCCAACACGGATTGGCTGGGGGACACCCTTACCCTTAACCGGATAGGTGAGATAACCGTTGACAATCACAACAACACCAGCATTGCCGGTATTTTTGCCGCAGGGGATTGCACGGACAGTCCGTACAAACAGATTATTATTTCCATGGGCTCCGGAGCGAATGCCGCATTAAGTGCTTTTGATTATCTGATAAGAAGTGAAGCATAACAGCGGACTTTCATGGAAGTATATGACTGACAGGATAGGGGTATGATTATGCTGCCAGGGTGTGGAATCAGATGCTGCTGTGGAAATGCGGAATAGGGAATTGTTGTATAAATAAAACAGTGCTTTTAATTAAATATGCAGGAGGGTATCCCATATGACAGCTTAGTCAGTTATGGGATGCCCTCTTTTGGCATTGGATAAGTGTTGTTATTAAGCAAGAAAGTCAGCTTTATAACAACACTTATTTCTATTTATTGATACCTTTTTGCTGATTTTTATAATCCATAGCTCAATTTTAAAGGTGAAATTGCTATTTTTCAAAGCATGTTACAACTTCTTCTGAGTTTACTAATCGGCAGGGCGGATTAAAATGAAAACAGAACGAAGGAGAGAGGACATCAAGATATGAAGAGAAATAAGACAGTCAAAAAAGAGAGTTTTTTTCGTGACGTGGCTAAGAATAAATTCTCTTATTTAATAGCCCTGCCAGCAATAATTTATGTTTTCCTGTTTAACTATATGGCATATCCTTACATGCTGATAGCCTTTCAACGCTATGATTACAGGAATAATTCCATCCTGGATATTATTTTTAAAGGGAAATGGGTCGGATTCAAGAATTTTAATTTCTTCTTCTCCTCCCAGAACGCCTTCCGGGTAACCTGGAATACCATTTATCTCAATGTCCTGTTCATTATTACAGGTACGGTAATGGCAGTATTGCTGGCAATCCTGCTGAATGAGCTGCGGTGCAAATGGTTTATCAAGGTAACACAGTCCGTCATGCTGTTTCCAAGTTATATTTCCTGGATTATGGTCAGCTATATTTTAATTAGTTTGTTCTCGACCCAGTACGGTATTGTCAATACGGCTCTAAGGTCCATGGGTATGAAAGCGGTCAACTGGTACACGGACCCAAATGTATGGCCGGGCATACTGGTAGTAATGAAGATTTGGAAGGGAGCGGGAATGAGTGCCATTATCTTCTTAGCCTCCATTACCGGAATTGATTCGTCCCTCTATGAGGCAGCAGCCATTGACGGAGCCGGCAGGTTCCAGATGATGAAGCGGATTACCCTTCCCTTAATCATGCCGACCATAGTAATTATGACCTTGTTATCCTTGGGAAAGATTATGTATGGTGATTTCGGTATGATATATGCGCTGGTCGGCGACAATGGCACCTTATATAAGACAACGGATATTATTGATACCTATATATTCCGCTCCATGCGCCAGATCGGTGACATGTCCCAGTCTACCGCAATCGGCTTATTCCAGTCGGGCATTGGCTTTATCATGGTCTATGGTTCCAACTGGCTGGCAAGAAAATTCTACCCCGACGGGGCACTCTATTAAAAGTAATAAGCCGCTTACGGCGGCGGAAAGGATGTTACAGTATGAAAAAGTTTTCCTGGGGAAATTTCTTCATTGGTCTCTTTATTTTAGCTTTTACCCTGCTTTGCCTGCTGCCAATGGTACTGACCTTTATGGTCTCCATAACAGACGAAGCGACCATTATGCGGAACGGTTACAGCTTCCTTCCAAAGAAAATTTCTTTTTATGCCTATGAGCTGATGTTTCGGGACGGCTCCTCCGTAATACGAAGCTATATCATATCCATTGCTGTTACGGTGGTCGGAACCTTATCCGCAGTGGTGATTACCGGATTGGCAGCCTATACCCTGTCCAATAAAAATGTAAAGTACCGCAACGCGCTGGGAATGTATTTCTTTATCCCTATGGTATTTGGGGCCGGTATTGTTCCCTGGTATTTAATCTGCAATATGCTGCATCTGCGCAACAATATATTTGCACTCATTGTCCCGAGCTTATTGTTCAGTACCTTTAATATGTTTCTGGCACGTAATTTTATGAGCTCTCTGCCGGATTCCCTGCGGGAGTCGGCAACCATAGACGGGGCAAATGATATTGTAATTGCCTTAAAGATCTATTTTCCTTTAACAGTTCCGGCGTTGGCCACCATTGGACTCTTTTATGGCCTGGGTTATTGGAATGACTGGTGGAATGCCATTATGCTTGTGGATAATGAAAAGCTGTATCCGATCCAGTATTTGCTCCTTCAGCTTAAATCCCAGATTTCCATGCTAAAGGATTTGCAGTATCTGAGCGGTGCAACCAGTATGACAGTACCGTCGGAATCCATAAAGATGGCAACGGCCATTGTTACCATCGGACCCATTGTCCTGTTATATCCGTTCCTGCAGAAGTATTATGTCAAAGGTCTGGTAGTTGGCTCTGTAAAGGGTTAAAATACATATAACAAAAAGGAGATTTTCTATGAAAAAAGTGTTGGGTTTATTACTCATTGCAGTGATGATGATGTCACTGCTGGCCGGCTGTAAGCAATCGGCAGATAATGGAGGAAAGGACAGCGGGAAGACGAATGGTTCCTCGAATGCCTCCGGTGACACCAAAAACACAGATACCAGTTCAAGTGAACCGGTAAAGTTAATTTATGTTGTTCCCGGCGATGCACCGGCAGACCTGGAAAGAGGCCTGAAGGCAGTGAATGAAAAGCTTGCAGCCGACGGAGTCGGTGTGGAAATTGAGCTAAAGTATTATGCCTGGGATGTATGGGACCAGAAATTAAACATCATGCTTTCCACCGGTGAGGAATTTGACATGTTCCATGTTATGAACGACCGTGTTTCCCTTGCCAATTATGCATCCAGAGGCGCCTTGGCAGACCTTACCCCCTATATGGACCAGTACGGCGCTGCTATCAAAGCTGCCAATCCCGAGCTTGCAATGAAATCCGGACAGGTAGGCGGCAAGCAGTATGGTATTCCTGCTTACTGGGTGGAAAGTGCCCTGGATCATCAGGCAACCATCCGTACGGATATCCTTAAAAAATACAACCTGGAAATGCCGGCCACCTTTGAAGAGCTGACCAGTGCCTTTGAAACGGTCATGAAGAATTGGGACGGCGCACAAAAGCCTTATATACCTATGGTCGGAACCGAACAGGTCGGCGGATATTTCTTTAACAGCGATAACAATTACGTACTGTATGACAAGATGTTCTATGTAGGACAGGACGGCTCCGTAAAGAATTATTTTGAGACAGATGCCTTTAAGGAAAGCTGTAAAAAAGCCCGGATCTGGTATGAAAAGGGCTTGATTAATCCCGATGTTCTGACGGTGACCCAGGACCAGAAGGATAACCAGCTGACCAACGGCGACTGGTTCGTACATGCAGGAACTATCGGGGATATTACAGGTATGAAGAAGAGTTACCCGGATATTACCGTAGATGATTTTGCATGGCTGGATTTTGATACAACGACACCGGAAATCCGTCCTTACGGAACACGAAACATGCAGGCGGTTCCTCTTTCCAGCAAGCATCCGGAAGCAGCCGTAAAATTTATTAACTGGTTATATTCCAGCCAGGAGAATTTTGATCTCTTTGTATACGGAACCGAAGGTACGGATTATAAGAAGCTGGATGACAGGAACTACGAAGCAATTACCGATGCGGCTTCCGGACAGGTGCCTTATTCCTTTGCAACCTGGATGATTGGAAATATCAACTTTGAATATACCAATTCCACAGCACCGAAGGTTACTAATGAGCATCTTTATAACATTGATAAAACAGCAGTGGAAGGATATGCTTCCCAGTTTACCTTTGACGGCTCTAATGTGCAGACACAGCTTGCCGATGTAAATACTCAGATTGCGGCTGTAATAGCGCCCATGGCATGCGGTGTTGTAGATTATGATACCAATATCAAAGAAGCACTTAATCTTCTTAAAAAAGCCGGCATTGATGATCTGGTCAATGAATTCAAGAGCCAGCTGGAAACCAGCAGGCAGCAGTAAGGATGCCTGTACAGGTTTTTTGGAAAGCAGGCTCTGAAGAACAAGGGTTTATGGAAAGTCTGTTTGCTGACGAGTAAGAATGAAAAGCAATGAAAGTCAGATAATATCAGAGGAAGGCACTGCCGATTATTCTATCTGCTGATGCAGCATTACACCAGGCACCAGGCTGCCTGCGGTACTGCTGCCTGGCAGAGGGGGTGAATCGGCAGTATTCGTTCACCATGACGATGTGGTTTTGTCTTGCCAGTATTGTGCTCTGGATGATATATTATTTAATAGGATTGCTGTCCTTCAGATGCCATTGGAAAGGCACGAGGCAGCGGAGCGGCGTAAAAATAATTACATAGGAACAGGAGACAGAGATATGTCAATTAAGGAAATAAAAGACCAGTTTGAACTGGAGAAAAATCAGAAGATATATGACAGCGCAGTTCTGACTTTTCATGGAACAGAGAGCTTTGATGTTTATAACTGCTCACTGCCCTTTACCTGGGACGGAAAAGAATATATTTACGGAAGAGTGGAAAAAAGGGAAGAATGGGCCCGCTCCTGGGTCAGGCTCTTTGAAAAGACGGGAAAAGACGAGTATACACTGGTGAAGGACCATATGATTTATCAGTTGGAGGACCCTTATATCAGCATTGTCCAGGGAGAAATAGTACTTGGGGGAACCCATGTGCGTAAGCGCGGCGGTGCAGTGGATACCTATTACGGCTATTTCTACAGGGGGAAGGAACTGAATGACCTGGTGTACTTTACCACAGGTCCCGATTATATGAAGGATATCCGCCTGGTAGAGCTGGCAGACGGCAGAATCGGTGTCTTTTCAAGACCCAGAAACGAAGAAATCGAAAAGAAATACGGCAGCGCTTCCATGATAGGCTTTGCCGTAATATCCTCACTGGAGGAGCTGACCAATGAGGTAATAGAATCTGCGGAGCCCATCCTTGGTATCTTTGATAAGGGTGAGTGGGGCGGCTGTAACCAGGTATACCTGCTGGCAGACGGCACCATCGGGGTAATCGGGCACCAGTGCTATACCCAGCCTGTGGAAGGGGAGAAGGCACTGGCGGTCTATGTGAATATCTCCTTTGAATTTGACCCCCGGACCTTTGAGGTGAGGAACAGAAAAATTATCGGTACCCGCTCCTGCTATCCGGCAGGGCCGGCCAAGGTACCTAATCTGATTGACTGCACCTTTACCTCAGGAATTCTTATGAGAGGGGACGGAAAAGCAGATTTATACGCAGGTATCGGTGATACCATGGAAGGCCGGATTACCATTGAGTATCCCTTTGGTGTTCCGCCAAAGTAGAATTTAAATGTGCTTAGTGTACACTGCACAGATTGGAGCTGGGGTTGAGAAAGTATTTTAAGAAACTGTTGTCCTATTCTGTGTACCGGAGGACACTGATTACTTATTCGATCAGTATTCTTGTTATTACTACCCTCATTTTGATGAGCCTGTACGGCGTCTTTATTGTCAGCATCAAGCAAAACCAGATTGACTCGACCAAGCAGCTTCTAAGCCAGCTTGTCAGAGAGGTGGATAACTTAAAGACAGATATTGATAATGTTGCGTCGGTAATTACAAGTGACAGCAGGACGTTGAAATTTGTTCAGAATAAAGAGGATAATAAAAAGGATAATTACTATTTATTTCTTAAGCTTCAGGAAATAAAAAGCGCTTATTCTTATATTGAGGATATTTCCATCGTCAATTTTAATAACGAAAAGTGTATACAGGCGATAGGAAACAATGGGGGCGGTAAGGCTAATATTGATTATGCCCTATCGATGTTGGAGCATAAAAAATATATCGGTGTAAGAACAATCAGGCAAATACAGAAGACCAAGAATGTTGTGTCCTTTTTACAATATCTGCCTTACTATAACGCAATGGTAATAGAGGATGTAAATGCCGACTGGTTCCAGTACAGTCTGAACGACAACCACAGGGCAGCCAGAAAGGTGTATATTATTGATGTTGACGGAAGCGCTGTTACGAGTAATACAAGGGCGGTGGTAAATAACCAGCCTTTGTCGGAGTATTTTTACTCCATTATAACCAGATTAAATCCCAGGGAAAAAAGCTTTGTCTATGATGACAAAGTAAAACGGCAGCTGGTCTTTTTCTCTGAATCTCCGGAATTTGGCTGGTGGTTTATTGACATGCAGGATTATTCCTATTTTAACAGCCGGTTTCAAAAGATAAGCATTGTCTTTGTTGGAATAGCTCTGGTCCTGGTGTCCTTTTGCCTGCTGATATCCGTTATATTCAACAGAAAAATACGAAAGCCACTGGTGGAGCTTGCCGAGCAATGTAAAAGTGTAGTGGGCCTGGAAGAGGGCTATGTGACAGACGAGTTAAAATATCTGGACATGGCCATTGCCAGGGGAACCCATGAAAAATATTTAAAAGAAAATTACATTAAAACCCTGTATTTGTATAACCTTCTGACAGGGGAGCAGATGCCGCTGTTTGTACCCCAAAAGGATTTAAGCTATCTGGAGGAGCACTACAGCGGGAATTATTACTGTGTAATGCTTTTAAAAATCCAGGATAAAAGTCCCCTTGACCCCTCTGTCCGAAAGGAGGAGTATAAGCTCTACCGCTATGCTGTCTGCAATCTTTCGGATGAGATCTTCGGGGATGATTTCCGCTGCAAGGCTGTGGATATGGGAGAGGACCAGGTGGGACTTCTTTTCTTTCTTGAGAAGAAGGCGGTTGAAGAGGAATATGCCTTGTGCTTTCGGCAATTGAAGGAATTTGCAGAGAAGATGTTTCCTATCCTGGTCAGCGGCAGCCTGGGAATTGTGGTCGACAGCAGGAGGGATATCTATGCCTCCTATCATAAAGCAAGGCAGTATATGGAGCTGAACCAGCTGATCAACCGGGAAGAGCTGATAGATGCCAATAACCAGGTCAGTGCAAATTATCAGGAAAAAAACAGGAAGCTGGTGGAATCCATCCTGGAATATACGGAATACAATTTCAATAATCCCGATTTGTCCTTAAAGAGTATTTCACAGGTGTTTGGATTATCCACGGCTTATCTTGGAAAGATATTCAAATCCGTTCAGGGGGAGGCATATTCAACCTATATTACAAGCTGCCGGTTGGAGAAGTCAAAGGTTGTCCTGCTTCAGACTGCAAAAACGGTCAATGATATCGCAGCGGAGGTCGGCTTTACGAATTCCACCTATTTTGCCACTCTTTTTAAAAATACCTACGGAATGACACCGACTGCTTTCAGGAGCCAATATCACAATTAGTATAGAAGATAGTCCATTGTTCTGAATGGATGATACTGGTATACTGGAATTCAAGCGTTAAAGCTATTGATTGGAGCATTTCACACACCTTAATTATAGCAGTAATACAGACAGGCCACAGGCAGGCCATAGGCAAGCCTGGGATAGGCTGCCGTAACAAGGAGTGTAGGAGATTGTAAGGAAGGAAAGGCTGCCGCTATGCAGTCCGGCTTACCGGTCTGGCTGTGGCAGGCAATGGGTGTAAAAGATGTGGAAAGACAATGGGGTAGTTCTATTTCAAGGTGACAGTGTGACCGACTGCGGCAGGAACAGGGAGGATGAAAATAATATGGGAAACGGATATCCCTTATTAATCAGTTCCTGGTTTCAGGCCAGATATCCTGAGAAAAATATCCGTTTCATCAATAAGGGAATCAGCGGGAACAGGGTATCCGACCTTGAGTCAAGATGGGATACGGACTGCATAAACCTGGAACCTGCATTTGTTTCGATTCTTATTGGAATAAATGATACCTGGAGGCGTTATGACAACAATGACCCTACTTCCGTACAGGATTTTGAAAACACGTACAGAAAGATTATTTTACAGGTAAAAGAAAAGACAAATGCAGAAATAATGCTGTGTGAACCATTTGTTCTGCCTGTCCCGGAGGACAGAAAACAGTGGAGGGAAGACCTGGATCCCAAGATTCATGCGGTAAGAAGCCTGGCCAGAGAATTTCATACATTACTCCTGCCCCTTGATGGTCTGATTAACAGTGCGGCTGCTCAAAAAAGCCCGGAAACCTGGGCGGCGGACGGAGTACATCCCACCATGGCAGGTCATGCCCTGATAGCCCAGGAGTGGATCAGAAAAGCAGGGTTCTGATAGAAGGGAAACAGGATAGGAAAATATAAAAGAGGTTGCTTCAAAATGTGATGAAGATACCAGATGCCGTAGATAGGAAACGATATCAACGCCAATCTTTGGTAGTAAGCATATGCATCAGGGCACCTCTTTTTTCTGCGCCCGAGAGGGAGAAGCTTTGGTTTCCGGAAATTCTGGCAGTATCCAAGCCTTTACTACATAAAATCTTAATGGAAAATTAAGGCGGAAGAACTGGTTTTCATTAACAACAATATGGTAAGGTTATAGCATGACTTTCGGATAACAGGAAAGAATATAAATTACGGAGGCAGGGATGTTACTTTTATTTTCTTTATTATTTTTGATAGCCGGGATTGTTTGCGGTGCATATACCTTAATCATAATATCCTATTCCGGGGCAGGAACGGATTTTTTGTGGTTCTGGATACTGGCTGGTGTGGGAGGATTTTTGGCATCCGCCCTTTTCTTTCTGCTGCATAAAAAACATATCCTGTTCCACAGGGTATGGTATGGCGTATTCATCCTTTTGATTCTATGCGCCGCCGGAGTATTTCTTCTGGTAGAGGGAAATATTTATTTTGCAAGCAAGAGCAAGGTTTCGGATAATGCGGATTATGTTATCGTACTGGGAGCACAGGTCAAAGGGAAAACCGTATCAAAAGCCCTTAAGAACCGCCTGGATACCGCTTATAAGTATCTTAAAAAGAATCCTCAGACAGTGGTAATCGTATCAGGGGGACAAGGAAAGGGCGAGGAGATCTCAGAAGCTCTGGCTATGAAAATTTATCTGGAAGGCAAGGGAATTAATGAAAACCAAATAGTGTCAGAGGATAAGTCTACTAATACCTATGAAAATCTAAGAAACAGCAAAAAAATAATAGACAGCAGGGAAGTTGGGAAGAAAAGTACCGGGGAAACTGCAGTAAAGGCAGAGAAGGTTGTTGTAGTTACAAATAAGTTTCATGTTTTCAGAGCAATGAGCCTGGCAAAGACCCAGGGGCTTAGGAGCGTACAGGGACTTGGTGCGCCAAATGATGATGTGCTGACCTTACATTATTATGTTCGGGAGTTCTTTGGAGTAGTAAAGGACATACTGGCAGGAAATATGAAATGGTAGAAATACAAGCTAGTATTAATTAGTAATAAAAATATTAAAACAGCACAACATTTGTGCAAATTGCACAAAAAAGAGCTTGAAAGTTTTTCGAAAAATTTCGAAATAAGTATACTTAAAATACCTCTTCAATGATATGATAGGTTAGTGGATAAGAAAATAAAGGATTTCTTCCACAGGCTTGATTATAGGAAAAGGAGAAGGTATATGAAAGCAAAGCAGAAAGAAAAGAGGTTAGTCAGTTTAGTCTTAATTGTTACGCTGTTATTTACAATGGTTCCTTCTATGACAAAGGCACTGGCAGAAAATACAACCGTAAGAAGTGTAACAGATGATGTAAGCGGCCAAATTGGGGGACAAATCCTGCCGTTATCTCTTTACCAGGGAGGTAACTATGAAGGTACTGTAAATGCAGTTTCCGGTTCTGCACTTACCGTATCTGTAAATGGTCAGGATAAAGGAAGTACAAGCTGGCCGGAGGGAACGTCAGGCAGTGTTTATGTGCGCTACAATTCCATAACCGGAGAAATCAGCAATTCCGTTTCCAATCCGGATATTTATAAGAGCTCCGCTACCTGGACGGGAAATCTTGACGCACTTGGGACAGGCTTAAAGAGCTGGGCGCCGGAGGATACGAACGGTGACCTTACCTGTCTTGGGGGAGGAATTTATGTAAAGACCTTTTCTTTCCCCGCCCTCCCAAGCGATACGGCCCTCAGCTATAAGGTTGCGTATAACCATGGCTGGAATCAGGGGGAAGCAGGCAGTAATACAGATATTACAATACCGGCGGGAAGTACCGGTATCACAATATTTGCGGATACCAATACCGGTTACATAGCAGATTCCATTACCGCACCTGCACTATTTCAGACAATTTCTTTAATCGGAACCGTCAGGGAAGCAGGAGGAGATGATTGGAATACAGCTTATAACGGATATGATTTCAAACCAATAAGCCAGAATATCTGTCTGTTTGAAAAGACCTTTCAGACAGCTGGGACCTACGAATACAAATATTATAACCGGTCACAGGATAAATTGGCAGACGGAGACAGTAAAACCCTTACCGTCCAGACAAGAGGGCAAAGGGTACTTTTCCTCTATGATAAGGCTGACGGAACCATATATGACACGGTAAATGACTATAACAGCATAGCCGGGCTTCTCTCTTTTCCACTATCCGGGGAGACGGAAACCTTGCCGGATACCTTTACTGCCCAGCCGGGAGGAAGCAGTGTATGGCGGGTTACAGGAGCTCTTGGCAGCTATGACAGCTGGAATCCAGGCAATGCCAAAACCGTTATGAGCCATTTGGCCGGCGAGTATTATGCAAAGTCCTTTGTATTACCGGCAGGTACCTATGAGTTTAAATTTACGAAAAACGGCTCCTGGGACAATGCCATTGGCTCCGATGGAATCAATAATAATGCCAGGAATTTTACCATGACGCTGACAGAAAAGTCCAAGGTCAATTTCTATCTTAATGACGAATTAGAGGGGAAGGATAAGGTCCGTACAAATTTAACCTCCCTGGAAGAGCAGGGCATCAAGCAATATGTGCCTGTACTTTCAGAAAGTGCATGGCCAAGACTGACAGGGGATCTTCAGCAGGCACTGGGGGAGGGAGCTAATTGGGCTCCTGATAAAGCAAAGCAGATGTTTGTGGATTATTACTTTAATAATTCTGTCTATAAAATACAGAGGACTCTTCCAAAAGGAAATTATGAGTGCAAGGTGGTATTTGGAGACAGCTGGAGCAGTCCTAATTACGGAGGACCGGATGACGGCAGTTCGAACCTTTCGGTAAAGGTACTGGATACTGGGGCGGATGTGACTTTTTCCATCGATACGTCAGCGGCCTCTAAGGTGCTCACACATAATTATAAACCGAAGGATTCCCTTTATGACGGAGTCATTAATAAAGCAGCACTCTTCTTTGACAGCCGGGACATTACTTATAAAAAACCATTTGGCGCTGTGAAGGAAAACAGTGAGGATGTTACCTTCCGTATTGCCGCACAGGCGGGAGATGCACAGCTGGTCAAACTGGAATTAATAGATTATAACGGTATTTCCAGAGACTTTAATATGTCTGTGGCAACAGTCCTGAACGGAAAGGATTACTGGGAAGTAACCGTGCCCAAAGAAACCTTTCATGAAATCGGTATCTGGAGCTATAAATTTATAGTAATCGACGGAAGCACGAAATATGAATATGGTGATGATGGTTCAAGCGGCGGAACAGGGGCTGTATCGGAGGACGGACAGACCCCCTATAGCCTAACAGTCTATGACAGCAGTTATAAGACCCCGGACTGGATGAAAAATGCAGTGGTATACCAGATATTCCCTGACCGTTTCTATGATGGGGATACCTCCAATAACCATGCAAAGGATAAGGATGGCAGCAGAGGAGATAAGGTTCAGCTCTTTGACGGAGACAAGTGGTCTGCCCTTCCGGAAAATCCCAGACAGTCAGAAGAAGCCAATAAACCCTATTATCCCAATGCCACAACCGACGGTGTATGGAGCAACGAATTCTACGGCGGAGATATTAAGGGGGTTGAAGAAAAGCTTTCTTATCTGAAAACCCTGGGTGTAACGGCAGTTTACTTAAACCCTGTTTCCTGGGCAGCTTCCAACCATAAATACGATGCAACGGATTACAAGCATTTGGACCCCATGTTTGGAGAACCGGTATATAACATTGCAGGAGACGCCTCCTCCGGATTAAATTATGAAGCAACCAAGGCAGCTTCCGATAAGGTCTACGCCAATTTTTCAAAGGTTTGCAGGGAGCTGGGAATCCATTTGATCAGTGACGGTGTATTTAATCATGTGGGTGATGATTCCATTTACTTTGACCGCTATGAGAAATATCCGGAAATCGGTGCTTATGAGTACTGGAGCAGGGTATGGCAGAAGGTGGAGACTGATAAGCTGACCCAGGCAGAAGCAGAAAAGGCAGTTAAGGATTATTATAAGTCCTTTATAAACCCTGCCACCGGAAAGAAATATACGGATGCTGATTTCTGCTATATCAACTGGTTCAAGGTAGGGCCGGGAAAGGTATATGACGATAAAACCGGTAAATTTGTAAGATATGATTACGAGGGATGGTGGGGCTTTGATTCCCTGCCGGTAATTACTGCTGTAGAAGCAGATAAGACCAGCCTTACCAATGACTCTGATGCAGCCATTGCAGGGGCTCATGAATACAACAATGTAAATTACAGAGAAAATGTTATCGGCTATGATTTGAACGCTTCCAACATAGGGAATGTAACAGAAGCCATGAAGTCAGCCAATTCGCAGAGATGGCTCTATATGGGTTCTGGCGGCTGGAGACTGGATGTGGCACCGGATGTATCCGATGATACCTGGAGGCAGTTCCGTACTGCGGTCAAGTCAGCCGCAGGAAAGACGGACATTAATGGGAACCAAATCGATGACCCGGTAATATTAGGGGAGGAATGGAACGTAGCCACCAAATATCTCTTAGGCGATATGTTTGATTCCGTTATGAACTATCAGTTTCGAGCAGCTTTACAGGGCTTTTTGGTAAATGGGGGTGATGCCCTGGACCTTAACAATGCACTGGAGGTTATCCGTGAGAATTATCCCAAGGAAGCCTGGCAGGCAATGCTTAACCTGGTAGATTCCCATGATACCGTACGAAATATTACAAAGCTTGATAATCCGACTTGGGAAGAAGAAAACACAAGGAATGCACCGGATGCTTCCGATAGAGCTGTCAAGCTCCAAGCCTTAACGGCAATATTCCAGTTAAGCTATCCCGGCGCGCCTACCATTTATTATGGCGATGAAGTAGGAGTGACCGGCACGAAGGACCCGGATTCCAGAAGAACCTATCCATGGGAAAGAGTAACCGAACAGTCAGATGGTTCCTATAAGATTTCGGATGCGTATGCAGACACCTATGGAGACCTGTTTAATGCCTATGTAAAAGCAGCACAGGTGAGAAATGCCCACCCGGACCTTTTTGCCACCGGAGAGATTAAGACTGCCTACGCCAAGGGAGAGGTTATTGCTTATGCCAGAAAGAGTGCGGATGAAGGCGGCCTGTCTTTGATTAACCGTTCTGAAAAGGATGTGGATATAACGGCAGATGTAAAGGATTTTCTTCCGGAAGGACTTACCCTTAGGGATGAGCTTGGAAGCGGTATTACCGGTACGGTGACAGACGGAAAAATCATACTTCATATACCTGGCCTTACCGGACTTATGATGGTATCTGAGACCAAGCTCACGGTTCTTCCTTCAGCACCGGCAAGTGTTACGGCAACAGCTTCCCTGGGCACCACAGCAGCTGTAAATATCAAATGGAACAGCGTAGAGGGTGCGGAGGGCTACTATGTATACCGGACACTATTGGAAGGCACGGAGGCTGTATTGCTGAACAGCACACCGGTTACCGGAACAGAATATACGGATAATTCCGTAACAAACGGAACCAGATATTACTACTATATTAAGAGTGCGAAAGACGGTATCTTAAGTATCAGCAGCAGCGTAGCTACGGCTATGCCAAGCTTTAAGATTACGGAAGTCACCGCGCCGACAGCGGTGTCGGAAGTTACGATCGGGGTTGGAAAAAAGACCGGGGCTATTGAGGTAAAGGTTACCGTTCCGGGGCTTACGGATAATGCTGCCTATAAGGACAAGGACGCCTTGGGACTTACAGGGCTGCTGGGATACTACAAGGAAGGCAGCAGCAGGAATTCTGCTTTATTTACAAAGCTGCGCTATGAAAAGGATGAAGGCAGTGCAAAGGTATACAGCGCCTCTTTTGAACCGACAGAAGAAGGCAGCTACCATTATTTTGCCAGGATAACGGTAAATAACGGTTATACCTATACCGAATCAGAGGAAAGCAGTATGATGGCGGTCAGCAATTTCACACAGCCGGGACCCGGCGCACCGGTTTTGGAACAGCCGGTTCAGGAATCCAGCAGGGTAACACTGAAATGGAGTGTATCTCCCGGTAACCAGACCGGCTTTGAGGTTTACCGTACCAAGGCTTTGGCAGGCAATACCTATGAAGAAAAGATTGCCGTACTGGATGGAAATGTAACCGGATATACGGACTTTCTGGTAAGCAACGATACAACCTATTCTTATCGTGTGGCTGCCTTTAACAGCGAATATAACCGAGGCAGCTCCAATACGGTAACCGTAACGCCAAAGCTTACCATGGTCGAGGTCACCATAAGACTGCACATTCCGGATAAGGTGGCACCTTCTGCTACGGATAATATCTATGTGGCGGGTGATGCAAACGGCTGGAATGCTTCCGGCTGGCTGTTAAAGAAGCCAAGCGGCGCGACGGATAACAGCATAGTGGAATACACCTTCAAGATGATGTCTGGTAAAAAGCTCCAGTACAAATATACCAGAGGCACCTGGGCCACAGAAGCCTTGACCAGTAAGCTGGAAGGAGATACCACCTCACCGGGTAATTACGGCTACAGCTCCACCGATACCAATATCAGTGCAGCAGTTACCAATCAGGGCGGCAATAAGATGCTGATAAACGACTATGTTCTGCGCTGGGCAGATATGCCGATTATGATAACGGTGCCCAGAATATCCTATAGCGGGCAGGATATCAAATATACAACAACTGACAGCAGCTTCAATCTCCAGGCCAGCGTTCCTTATGGCGGCACCTTTACAATAAACGGGAAAGATATTAATTCCATACAGGCAGGGGCTCTGGATGCCTATGGTAACGTAAGGCTTAATAATATACCGCTGTCGGTGGGAGAGAATACATTTACACTCCACATTGAACCTACGGAGGCAACAAAAGCTCTCCCCTGGCTTACCGACACAGGAAGAATTACCAGCCAGATGACAGCCTCCGTAAATATTAAGATTACAAGAACCAAAGGTTCCGATAATGGGAATCCCGACAATAACAACAATAATAACAATAACAGTTCCAATAATAGCAGCAATTCCGGCAGTAATACTTCTTCCGACAAGAAAGAGCCTGGCATAAAAGAAAGCAATGTTTCAGGCTGGGAAAATATCAAGAAGGAATTAAAGGACCTTGCTGAGAATATGACCAGTGGCACCGGGGCTGCACATAATGTTAATATTGCAATGAATAAGGCAGTGGCTGTACCGGGAGCTGCACTTTCTGCCATAAAAGGAAAGAACATTAATCTTATTTTGGACTATGGTACTTATACCTGGACGATTAACGGAAAATCCATGCAGGATAAGGCAGCCCTGGCAGAGGAATACAATCTGGCAGTATCGGATGTCACCAATGGGAATATCAGGTCGGATGTTACAAGTGCCGTAAACGCAGCCTTAAAGCGCAGCGGATTAAAGAATAAGAATATTCAGCTGCGCCAGGTGGAATTCCCCCAGGACACATACTTACCCTTTACAGCCTCTATAACATTTACGGTACCGGCGAAATATGCAGGAAAATATATCTTTTTAAATTATTACAACAAAAATACAAAAAAGCTTGAGAAAGCAGGCTATGGTCTGGCAGGAAAAGATGGTAAGGTGAACCTGACCGTAAAACATCTTTCTTCCGTATATGTCCTGACCTCGGTTAATCCGCTGCTGCCTTCCCTGGCAGCTGAAAAGCAACTGAGTATTGGAGGAACCCTTAAGCTTAAGCCGTCCAACCTTTTAGACGGAGCAAAAGTGACCTATAAGCTAAGCGGCAAGGGTGCGGCGAGCATTAGTAAATATGGTACGGTAAAGGGCCTTAAGAAGGGAACCGTTATCATAACAACAAAGGTAGTCCAGGCAGGAGGAACCTATACGTATAAGACAAAGGTAATTGTGAAAGCAAAGTAAGCTATTAGATTTTAAAATTTGAGGGTACCGCTCCATCATACTGTTTTATGATGGAGCGATACCCTCATTGTTTTAAACATCTTTATTGTAGGAATGTTAAATTTTTACTTTGTGCGTTCCTTTTTCCTTGAAAAAAGACGGAAGGCAGTTATAAAAGCTCCCACAAGGCAGATAGCAAATGCCGTTAAATATACTATCCGCATGGCAAAAATAAAAGCAGGAGTTCCGGCTGTAGCGATATCGCTCACATGATGGCCGACCTTGGCACTCATAGACTGGTACAGCAGGGTAGTGGCAAGTGTAATTCCCACAATCATGCCAAGATTACGGACAAGGGCACTGATACTGCCTCCGATACCCAGCTTATTTCTCGGCAGAGTGGACATTACCAGGGAAGTGTTCGGGGATTGGAACAAGGCATTGCCGAGAGACATGATTCCCACATAAATACCCATTGCCCAGTAATTGGGGCTGGCATCCAAGGTTGACATTAAAAGCAGGCCGGCGCTGATAAGGCAGAGCCCTATCAAGGTTAAAATTTCGGACCCGATTTTATCGGAGATATAACCGCTTACCGGAGCTGCCAGGGCCAGAATTAGAGGGTAGATTGAAAGAAAGGCCCCGGCATTTTTAGGAGATAAACCTAAAGCGTCCTGCAGATAAAAGGGCATGACAATATTGGAGCAAAAAATAGCCAAAAAGGTTATAAAGCTGCAGATTAAGCTGATGCTGAACCATTTGCTGTGAAAAAGCGAAAGCTCTAATAAAGGCATCTCTATTCGTTTCTCCCGTCTTATAAATAAGCAGAATAGTATGACAGAGACAAAAAGGCTGATTAAAACAGTGGGGGAGGAGAAGCCTAATTGCTGTACCTGTCCCAAGCCGCCGAAAAGCAGTACAATAAAGACCAAAAAGAGAAGGGAACCGGGAAGGTCAACCTTTTCATCCAGCTTGCTTTTCGAGCGGGGAAGTAATTTCAGAGAGAGAATAATAACGATAATACCGATAGGAATGTTAATCCAGAAGATATATTCCCATTTGGTATAATCCACAATAAAGCCTCCGAGAGAGGGGCCGACCAGAGAACCGAGGGCTACAAAGGCACCGTTTATTCCCAAGGCCCTTCCTCTTTCATTATCGGGAAATACCTGAGTAATGATTCCCTGGCTGTTGGACATTAAGCCGGCAGCACCCACAGCCTGTATTACTCTTGCTGTCAGCAGTATGATCAGAGAGTCTGAGATTCCGCATAGAAGGGAACCCAGGGTAAAAACAGCCAGCCCTATTTGAAAGACGGTGGTCTTTCCATAAATATCGCCCAGTCTTCCAAAGAGCAGCATCGTTGCCGAAACGGCAATGAGGTAAATACTTACGACCCAGGCAATGGCTCCTGACGATACCGAGAGGCTCTTGGACATGGTCGGAAGAGCTACATTTACAATGCTGCTGTCCAGAGTGGACATAAAGACTGACAAAACAATAACAAACAAAATGCCCCACCGCACGCCCTTAGGCATAGCAGCCTGCTGATGTTCCTTTTCATTCATTACAATATCCATAGTATGCTTCCTTTACTTTTCTTCTGCACGTACCAGAATAGTGTCCAATATGCTGTATAATTCCTCTAGCTTATCTTTCGGAATATCTACTGTAATCTGCTCCAGCCAATCATTCAAAGCCTTTCTTATGATGGGAACAGCTGCTTTTGCCTTGTCGGTCAGGTAGAGCTTGCAGGCCCTTTGGTCCTTGCTGTCAGGGAGCTTCCTTATATAATCCAATTTTATCAGTTTTTGTACGGTACGTGTAGACATAGCTTTATCCACATGGATCAGCCTGCTTAATTTTTCCAGATTAATGCCTTCCTCATCACTTAAGGTCAAAATAAAAGGATAGGAACCGCTGCTTAGCTCCAGCGGCTTTAAAGCAATATCCATATGCTGCTGGGTACATTTGGAAATATGTCCTACTCGTCTGCTTAAAGAATTATTAATATTCATATGGTACCTTTTTCTGGTATTATTATTTTATGATGTCCGGGTAATTATACCTCTTATAAAATTGATTTGTCAACTTTATTGTCAAAAAAGAAACACACTGAAAAAAGGCTTTTATTCTTCGGGCATAGATGGTATAATAAGCAATACTAAAAGTACTTTCGTGCAATGATAAAGAGGATGAAGGAAATGAAAAAGAAAGTAAAAGTAAAAGGAGCCTTGCAGTCCTATCTTAGATGGCCCCTCTTTTTGTCCTTGCTGTTAATAGCCATGGATATCGGTATAAATCTGGCAGACAGAAAAGCCGGCATGATGATGAACGGCTTTGTTGTAGTGTATATCATCATAGCTATGGCCTTGTATTTTTTTAAAAGACCCAATATACTGGGAGACATTGTGAGATACGCTGCTGATTATGGACAGGTCCAGAAGCAGCTTTTAAAAGATATGGCTCTGCCTTACGGTGTACTTGACTGTCAGGGGCGGCTTTTATGGGGAAATAACGAATTCCTGGAAGTCGTTGGAGATGAAAGGCTGGCGAAGAAATCCATAAGCCGGATATTTCCTGAAATTACGGAGGCGGTCCTTCCCACCGACATGCAGGACCAGATCGTACACCTGACGAAGGAAAACAGCTCTTACAAAATACTTCTTCGCAAAATCATAGCCAGGGGCTTTTTTGATGACCAGTCATGGGATATAGCGGAAGAAGGGCATACGGATGATACCAACAGTCTGATTGGCATGTACATCTACGATGAAACGGAAATTAAATCCCTTGCCAGGCTGAACCAGGAACAGAGGATGATAACAGGTCTTTTGTATATCGACAATTATGAGGAAGCCCTTGAGAGCATTGATGAAGTAAGAAGGTCCCTTCTGGTCGCACTGGTAGACCGTAAAATCAACAAATACATGCAAAGCATTGATGCCATAGTCAAGAAGGTGGAAAAGGATAAGTACATCTTTTTATTCAAGCAGAAATATCTGGCCCAGCTGCAGAGCAATAAATTTAATCTGCTGGAGGAAGTCAGAACCATTAATATAGGAAATGAAATGTCCGTTACCATTAGTATCGGGCTTGGTGTAAATATGGATTCCTACCAGGCCGGTTATGAATATGCCCGGGCTGCCATAGATCTTGCCCTGGGAAGGGGCGGAGACCAGGCGGTGGTAAAGGATGGTGACAAGATCTTCTATTACGGGGGAAAGAGTATCCAGCTGGAGAAGAGCACCCGTGTAAAGGCCCGTGTAAAAGCCCATGCCCTGAAGGAATTTGTGGAGGCTAAGGATAAGGTCGTAATCATGGGGCATGCCATTGGAGATGTGGATTCCTTTGGTGCCGGAATCGGTATTTACCGCATTGCAAAGACCCTCAATAAAAAGGCCCATATTGTCATTAATGAGGTTACTACCTCCGTAAGGCCGTTAATGACTAGATTTATTAATAACCCCGATTATGAAGACGATATGTTCCTAAAGAGTGAGCAGGCTATCGGAATTGTTGACAGCAACACGCTTTTGGTCATTGTAGATGTAAACAGGCCAAGCTATACGGAATGCAAGGAGCTGTTAGGCCTGACCAGGACCATTGTGATACTGGACCACCACAGGCAGACAGGGGAAGCAATCGAGAACCCTGTACTTTCCTATATAGAGCCCTATGCCTCTTCTTCCTGTGAGATGGTTGCTGAAATATTACAGTATATCGGTGACGGACTTAGATTAAAGCAGGTGGAAGCAGATGCCATGTATGCCGGCATTATGATTGACACCAATAATTTTCTTACAAAGACCGGCGTAAGAACCTTTGAAGCAGCAGCTTTCCTAAGAAGAAGCGGCGCGGATGTTACCCGCATCCGGAAAGCCCTTCGCAGTGATATGGATGAATATAAGGCAAAGGCGGAAGCAATCAGTGCCACGGAAGTCTATATGGAGCATTATGCCATAACGGTATGTACCAGTGCCGGTATCAACAGCCCCACCGTACTGGGGGCCCAGGTTGCCAACGAACTGTTAAATATCACAAATATCAGGGCATCCTTTGTTTTTACGGAGTTCAGCGAAAAGATTTATTTAAGTGCAAGGTCAATAGATGAAGTAAATGTTCAGCTCATCATGGAGAAGCTGGGCGGCGGTGGGCATATGAGCGTTGCCGGTGCACAATTTACCGGCTGTACACAGTCAGAAGCCGTTTATAATTTAAAAACAACGCTTTCTGCCATGAAAAAGGAAGGCGAGTTGTAATAAGAAAAGCAATTTCACATTCTATGCCTGCCCGGCAAAAGGTCAGTTTTTCGCAAGGGGACGGCAGTTTGCACAAAATAGAAAGCTTCCTGCTTCGATTCCAATGTATAAGAAGTCCTAATTCTCTGAAGATTTTGTGCCGGACATATCCTCAAACAGGTAACTCGCAAGCTCAAACAATCTGTTTGAGGATATAGCACAAAATCTTCAGAGAAAAGGACTTCTAATACATTTCCATAGGCGCAGGAATCTTTCTTTTTTGTGCAAACTGCCTGTTTATGGAAAAGGGCTTTTGGAGGTTGAAGCATTCTGTTATTTAAGGTTGTACCGCAGAAAAGCTTGAGATATGTAATAAGAACAAGTGTGAAAGAAAAACGCTTTCACACTCCATTATTTATGGCAGTACCGCAAAATGAGAACAAGAGTGAAAGAAAATTTTAATAGGAAAGGATGCCACATACAGATTCTTTTACTTGGTGATTTGTTTTACAAATTGATAGTGGCCGTATTGCAGACTGGTCCTTTGGATAGCCTGCGGTATGTAGTGGTGTAAACGATGCAGATTATATTAACACAGGACGTAAAGGCATTGGGTAAGAAGGGAGAAATGGTGAATGTAAGTGACGGTTACGCCAGAAACTTCATCCTGCCTAAGAAATTAGGGCTGGAAGCTAATGCAAAGAACCTGAATGATTTAAAATTACAAAAAGCAGCAGAAGAAAAAAGACAGAAGGAAATTTTAGAAGAAGCCAGGGCCCTTGGCAAAGAATTGGAGAGCAAGACCCTGGAAGTTAAGATAAAGACAGGAGAAGGCGGAAGAACCTTCGGTTCCATTTCCTCCAAGGAAATCACACAGGAATTAAAGAGCCAGTATGCACTTGACATTGATAAGAAGAAGCTTCAGATAAATGATCCCATCAAGACTCTTGGTACTCATACTGTTCCTGTTAAGCTGCATCCCCAGGTGACGGCAGAATTAAAAGTAAAGGTAAGCGAACTGTAAGAGCAGGTTACGGGAATTAAGGGAGGAAATACCGTGGATGAGGCATTTATAAAAAAAGTTCTTCCTCATAATGGGGAGGCTGAACAGTCCGTAATAGGCTCTATGATAATGGATAAGGATGCCATTGCGGCTGCGGCAGAACTCGTTACCGGAGAGGACTTTTACGAGCAGCGTTTCGGGGTGCTCTTTGATGCCATTCTGGAGTTGTACAATGAAGGGAAGCCGGTAGATTTAATTACTCTGCAAAATAAATTAAAGGAATTGGAAGTGCCGGAAGAGCTGAGCAGTCTGGAATTCTTCCGGGATATCATAGCCTCGGTGCCCACTTCGGCAAATGTACGCTATTATGCCGGCATTGTAAAGGAGAAATCCACCTTACGGCAATTGATTAAGGTTTCGGAATCCATTGCCAATGAATGTTATCTTGATAAGGAAAAGCTGGAGAATATCATGGAGGATTCCGAGAAGAAGATGTTCGACATCCTTCAAAAGAGAAATACCGGTGATTTCGTCGGCATCAGGGATATTGTTTTCCAGTCCCTGGAGAGCATCGAAGCTGCGGCACGGAACAAAGGAAGTGTCACAGGTATTGCCACCGGCTTTTATGATTTGGATTATAAGACAGCAGGGCTTCAGCCCTCTGATTTGATTTTGATAGCTGCCAGACCCTCCATGGGAAAGACAGCCTTTGTACTTAATATTGCAGAGCATGTGGTATTAAAGGGTAATACGACTACAGCCATTTTCAGCTTGGAAATGTCAAAGGACCAGCTGGTAAAGCGTATTATGTCCATGCATTCAAAAGTAAACTCCCAATCCATCCGAACGGGAGAATTATCCGATGAGGACTGGATCAAGCTGGTAGAAAGTGCCAGAGCAATCGGTAATTCCAATCTGATTATTGACGATACCTCCAGTATCTCAATAGGCGAGCTGCGTTCAAAATGCAGAAAATTCAAATTGGAATATAACCTTGGGCTGATAATTATCGATTACCTCCAGCTTATGACGGGCAGCAAGAAAAACGATTCCAGACAACAGGAAATTTCAGAAATATCAAGGTCCTTAAAAGGGATTGCAAGGGAACTCAATGTTCCGGTAATTGCACTTTCCCAGTTAAGCCGTGCCGTCGAGCAGCGTCCCGATAAGCGGCCCATGCTCTCAGACCTTCGTGAATCCGGTGCCATCGAGCAGGATGCCGATATTGTTATGTTCATATACAGGGATGATTATTATAATCATGATTCCGAAGAAGCGGGAATTTCAGAGATCATCATCGGCAAGCAGAGAAACGGCCCTACCGGTACCGTTAAGCTGGCATGGCAGTCCCAGTATACGAAATTTGCCAATCTGGAAAGAGGCTGATGCTGTATACCTTTAAAATATGACAATATGTAAAAATATACTGTAAAAAGAAGGCTTTTGAAAGGAGATTACTCCTTTTGAAAGTCTTTTTTGTTTTCAGGTGAGGTCTTTTCTTCTATGGTGTCGATAAGAACTGAAAGAAAATACCCGCTTTTTATTGCATTGGACAGGCTCTATGCTATAATAGGATTAATGTAAATAAATTACAAATACAAGAGGAGGATGAGGAATGCAGGAAGTGCGGTATATAATATCGGAGGCCTCAAAAAAAGTGGATGTGGAGCAGCATACGCTGCGTTATTGGGAAGAAGAGCTTGATTTACATATACCCCGAAACGAAATGGGACACAGATATTATAGGGAAGAGGACATAGAAATATTAAAAGCCGTCAGGATACTAAAGGAAAAGGGTTATCAGCTGAGGGCTATTAAAATCCTCTTGCCGGAGCTGAAAAAAGGTAAGAACCTGGATGAAAATGAAATTGGAAAAATGAAGGAAGAATGGGATAAGAAATATGTGGACGAGCTTGTAAAAGAGGAAGAAGAAGCAGCTGTCTCAGTACCGGAGAAAAATTTACCCAAAAGGGAAGAAGGAAACGGATATACTAAAACGGAGCAGAAATTAGGTCAGTTTAAAGCCATTATGCAAGGACTCTTTATAGACGCCTTAAGGGATAACAATGAGCTTATGGCAGACACGGTAAGCGAAAATGTAACAGACCATGTGATTAAGGAAATGGATTATTTGCTTCGGATTAAGGAAGAAAGGGAGGAGGAAAGATACAAGCAGTTCGACAGGACCTTAAGGGAACTGCAGCTGGGAAGATCCGAGGCGGCCGCAGGGCTTATGAAGAAACGGAAAAAAGCCTTTGGCAAGCCTAAAAAATATTGAAAATAAAAAAGACCGCAGCTTATCGGATTGATGAAGCAGGCAGTCTTTTTCTTTGAATATATTAAGCCTCAATAGCACCTGTAGGGCATGTAGCAGCACAAGCACCACAATCAAGACAAGCATCAGCATCGATTTCATAGTGGCTAGCACCCTCAGAAATTGCTCCAACAGGACATTCACCTGCGCAAGCGCCGCAGCTAATACATTCATCACTAATTTTATATGCCATAATTATGTACCTCCTTTTTAAATTTTTCATCTATTATTCTAATATAAACAGGCCTATAATACAAGTAAAATATACATAAACTTCGAAAAGAAATACTGCCTTGACGATAACATGCTCTTCGATTATAATGTAATATGTAACAATACAGAAAAATAGGTAAGCTTTTAATAAACAAGGAGGAATTCAAATGGCACAGGTATCTAAGGATATGACAATCGGTGAAATCATTACGGTTGATCAGGGTATTATTCCTATTCTTTTAGCGTCAGGGATGCACTGCATCGGCTGTCCTTCTTCACAGGGAGAGTCTTTGGAAGAAGCAGCTATGGTTCATGGAATGGATGCAGATGAATTAATGGAAACAATTAATGAATACTTGGATAATAAATAGATAAAAAAAGATTCTGTAACAGCTTTTGTTACAGAATCTTTTTTTGTTTATTTGATACTTCAAAGCTTATAGTGTCAGAGGGTTTTCTTATAACTGGGATAAGACCTGCACAGCCTTCCCTTTTATAATTTGCTCAAAGTGTTCGTCGTAGTAGTAGGTACTTGCATAAGTGGTAGGTTCAAGCTTACCGTATTCTGATACGATATTGCATATCTTATTAAATTCCTCCGGCGTATGCTCGGATTTGGAAATCACAAGGTAATAAACAGAATTCAGAGGATTTTTATACAGTGTATTATAGCCGCTGTAGCAATGCCTGATTACTGCCGCAAGCTTTTCGACCTCATCCAATGTTTTAAAGGAATATACTTTCATCAGATTGGTCTGATAGGATACGGATTTTGTTTCTGCCAGCTGTTCGGAAGGTTCTTCCTTATTAATGGATAAGGCCTCTGCCAGAGGAATAAAGTCCTCGTTATCCTCCGATGTGCCATCGGAGAGCAAGTCATCTATTTGTCCAAAGGAACTGATAATCTCATCGGCATAAGAATCCTCATTATCTTCCTCATATAAATTGTCACTGTCATGATCATCAGGTGAGAACTTAGAGAATCTTGTATCCAGTTCGTCAGGGTCTTCAACCTTTGTTATGACCAGAATCAAACATTCCGGAGAAACAGGTATTGCTTCTATCATCAACGGTATATCTTCTGCTTCAAATCCAAACTCGTAATTAGCCTGCTGCATCATATCACGGAACAAGGCTTTTGCTTTCTCACTACCATAGGCTAGCTCGCTGATACGTAATTCCCGATCCACTAAATCATCTCTGCTCAAAGTACAGCGAATCTGACGTTCGCTAATTTTCTCTATCTTCATAGAATCACATCCTTTTCTATGTGCTGTCCTGCATTAGGATTTGGCAGCCGTGCAGGCATTCTATTGCTGTAATAGACTATGAGTGCTGCAACATTGATATAGTACTAGGTATTAAAGATAGCTATAGTGATGTTGTATTCAAAGTATAATTTATTAATATTACTTAGTCAAGTGATTTTTTCCGCCAAATTCTTGGATTTTCGTACATATACAGTTTCTCCAAAATCGGGTTTTGATACACGGAAGACGCTATAGGAATATCTTTTTTATTAATTATAATATATGCTTTAAGATAACAAACATTTACTTTTTTTTATCTTAGTCATATTGACGAAGATAGATAGAAAAATTTGTGAATTACAATGAATAAAAAAAGATTGTGAATAACTGGGGATGCCGTTATAATAAAAGAGGAGTCCCTGGTATTTTTTTCCGTCATGAATCTGATAAGAAAGGAGAGAATGGACAAGCCGGTTTGGTTTGATAAATATCGTATTATAAAAGCCCTGGGAAAGGGCGGAAGCGCAGAAGTGTTTTTAGCAGAGCATAGAAAGCTGGCTTCTCTCTGCGCAATCAAAAGAATTCACAAGGGGAACCCCCTTCACCAACAGCTCCTGCGGGAAGCTGTTATCTTAAAAAGTCTGTCACATCCATGTATTCCAGTAATTTATGATTTTGAGGAAGATAAGGAATATTCCTATATTATAGAACAATATATGGAAGGTATTCTGTTAAAAGACTTCCTGAAAGAAGAAGGCCGGCTAAAAGAAAGCATGGTAGTTTCCATCGGTACTTCTATCTGCAGCCTGTTTCTTTATTTATATTCTTTGGACAATCCGGTCCTCTATCTGGACTTAAATCCCGGAAATATTATTCTTAATAAGCTGGAAGTGAAACTGATTGATTTTGGTGCCTGTGTCTACAAGGAAAAAGCGGAAGAACGGAAATTTTCACTGGGGACCAAAGGCTTCTTTGCACCTGAATTAAAGTCCGGCTCACCGGATGAGAGAAGTGATGTATATGCCATCGGAGCTCTTTTGTACTATATAATCATGGGAGGCGTGTCCTTTAAATCAGGATATTTTCAGCCGGATGCCGTTACCAGGAAGCTGTATTCGGCCGGACTCCTGCGTATTATACAAAGAGCGTCAAGGTACCATTCTGCTATCCGCTACCTTTCGGTTGCTCAATTAAATAAGAAATTATTAGAACAAAATCGGAAAATAAAGGGCGGTTATGCAATATCAGGGGAATCCATAAAAGTAGCAATCGCAGGAGTACAGAGCAGAATAGGGGTTACTCATCTGGCCCTGCTCCTTGCCGGGTATCTTAACAGCAAAGGAGTAAAATGCCTGTATATGGAGAAAAATCCGACGGGACATCTAAGGGCAATCTTAAACAGCCGGAAGGGCGAATTGAGGGCGGATGGTATCTGGCATCTGAAGGAAGGCTTCTTTCTTCCCTTTTCCCAATTATCCACCACACCGGAGACAGATGGCTTCCGGATTATCTTATATGACTTTGGGACAGCTTTTCAGGAAGGGAGGGATGAATTTAACAAAGCGGATATCAGACTTTTGGTGGCAGGGACAAAGGACTGGGAAATAGAAAGCTGGAAGGAGGCAGAGGATAACCTGAAGCCTGCCGGCAGTAAGATACTGCTTAACTTCTTAAGCGGAAGGCAGTTCAGGGATTTTTGCAGGGAAGAGCAGAACAATCCCCATTACCGGCAGTATAATTGCAGGTATTACCGCATACCCTATGAACCGGACCCTTTCCCGGATAATCTGTCCCAGGAGATGAAGGACTTTCTGGAGGAATTACTGGACAAAGAATAACAGCCTGCCCCGGGGAGGTGGTAAATTGCACATATTCAAAGAAAGTAAAAAAGAATACAGGAGTCTTGGAAGGCTGGTCATTGGCATAGCCGGCACACAGAAAGGAGTGGGCGTAACCCATCTGGGTCTTATGCTGACCTCCTGCATCAGCGAGGGAATCGGGCTGAGCACCGCATTTCTTCACTGGCCGGACAGCAGGGACATCTGCCTGCTTAGAAACCATTTCTTTTCTGAGGATGAAGACATATCCGGGAATAAGAACATTCCCGGGAAGGAGGGCATATTCAGAAGTGAACACTTGTTTAATAGTGAACAAAGAGAAGAGTTTACAGTATCGAAGGCTTCCTTTTATCCGGGAGTGGAAAAAGAAAGAATGGCAGAGATACTGGCAAAAAACTATGACTGCATTGTAATGGACTTTGGAAATGCCTTCAAAGAGCATAGGGAGGAATTCCTGTGCTGTGACAAAAAGATAGTAGTCGGAAGCCTTACTCCCTGGAAACGATACTGCCTGGAGGATTTCATTGCAGAATCTGAAATGATAACCGGAAGCTCCGACTGGATTTATGCCATAAATTTCGCTGCTGAAAGGGAGGTGGCTGTGGCGGCAAGAAGCCTTAACCGAAAGCTTCTTCCAGTTCCTTATGAGAGGGACCCGTTTTTTCTGTCACCGGGTGCCATGAACTTTACTAAGAACATTATATAAACGTACTGCCCTTGGGTTAAGTATAACATATCACAAATGACCTGCTTATCCAAAAAGGCAATAAAAACTGATACGGGAATAAAGGTCTGCATCGGGTATCCTCAGTACATAAGCAGACAAATGGAAGGGACTGGCTAAGAATGGCAGTCCCTGTTCCTTTTATGGTATATTAAGCAGGACTTTTTATAAAAAAGTCGAATTTCATAATGACGTTAGGTGAATTCAATGCTATAATAGTATCAGTTTAAACGCACTTACAGGAAGGAACTGCCGTAATAGCCGGTTAACAGTCTTTTCATGCCGTATTTGGGGTATGAAATACCATTTGGCTTACAGGACAATTGCCGCAGTCCCAATTCAGGAAAGAGGTAATATGAGAAAACAAAGGAATATGACGGTGGCTGGAATATCAATTGCACTGGTAATATTACTGATTATTATACTATCTGCCGTTGTCAGAAAATTCACTCCCAGCAATGAGCATATGGCATTGAAGGATTACTATCATGTAAAGGGTAATAACGTCCAGGTGGTGCTTCAGGATACGTTATATGAAAAACAAGGCATATTAAAGGACGGCCAGGTATACCTTGATTATCAAACAGTAGCAGATGTCTTTAATAAAAGATTCTATTGGGATTCCAATGAAAATATTCTAAGCTATACAACCCCGACGGAAATTATAAGAGCAGAGATTGGCAACAGCTATTACAATGAGAATAACAGCCAGGTCAAGACAGATTACCAGCCGGTTATAATAGAAGATCAGACGGCATATGTAGCTCTTGATTTCGTGAAGCAGTACTCTGATTTGAATTATACTTTATATAAAGACCCTTCCCGTGTGGTAATTCAGTACAAGTGGGGAGATGTTCTTGAAACGAAGGTAAAGAAGAAGACCCAGCTAAGAGTGAAAGCAAGCATCAAGAGTGATATCCTGAAGAATTTAAAAGAAGGAGAAGAGCTTGCTTTAGTTGATACCAGTGAAGTAACAAGCGGAAAATTTTATAAAGCCATGACCGGGGACGGTGTTATCGGATATGTGAAGGCAAACCGTGTAGTAAAGCCATATTATACGGAGAAAAAGAGCAGTTTTAAGGCTCCCTCCTATTCCCACATAACACAGAACGGGAAGGTTAATCTGGTATGGCATCAGGTTACCGTTGCAGATGCGAATAATAATTTGATTCCTTTATTGGAAGATACCAAGGGAGTAACCTGTGTTTCACCCACCTGGTTTAAGCTTTCGGATAACAAGGGAGGAATTACTTCCCTGGCAAGTGAAACCTATGTGGAACGGGCGCATAATCTTGGAGTGCAGGTCTGGGCACTGGTAGATGACTTTAACAGGGACGTGGATAAGAAAAAAGTCCTTTCCTCCACCTCTACCAGAAAGAAGCTGGTGAATGAGCTTATTGCAGAGACTATCAAATATGGAATTGACGGTATTAACATCGATTTTGAAAATATCCCCAAGGAAGCAGGAGAGGATTATATCCAGTTCATCCGTGAATTATCTGTAAAATGCAGAAGCAACGGCATAGTTCTTTCTATTGATAATTATGTCCCTGCCAGCTATAACTCCCATTATGACTGGGAGGAACAGGGAGCAGTGGCGGATTATGTAATTATTATGGCCTATGATGAACACCACAGCAGCTCTGAAGAAAGCGGCTCCGTATCTTCTGTGGGGTTTGTAGAGAATGCCCTGAATGAGATAGTTAAGTCCGTGCCCAAGGAGAGGGTAGTCATTGGCCTGCCCTTCTATACCAGGTTATGGAAGGAAGCCAAGAACGATAGCGGTACTGTAAAAATCACTTCGGAAGCCTATGGAATGAAAGCAGCCGAAAACCTGCTTACCGATAACGGAGTCACTGCAAAATGGGATGATAAGACCGGACAGTACTACGGCGAATTTAAAAAAGAGGGTGCTCTGTTTAAGATTTGGTTAGAGGAAGAAGACTCTTTTGAAGCAAAATTAAAGGTAGTGGCAAATGGGGATGTTGCAGGAATTGCAGGCTGGAAACTGGGACTTGAAAAGCATAATATCTGGAATGTCATTACGAAATATATAAATTAAGCGGCAACTACCGCAATGTGATTCATAGGGCAGGGCTTTTACTCATAGAATATAGTAAAACAACCTGAATGGATTTATATTGTGAAAAACCACAGAAAGCTCTACAGGAATTATTTCCACATACTGTTTTTATGCTTTGTCTGCCTGGCAGTTTATACCTTGAATGATCCTTCCGTTGATGTTATGCAGAGGGAAACGAAATCTGGTAAAACTGACGGGCAGATAACTGTTATTCTGGATCCCGGTCATGGAGGGTTTGATCCCGGAAAGGTTGGGATTAACGGAGCCCTGGAAAAGGACATTAATCTTTCGATCGCCTTAAAATTAAAAAAGCTGCTGGAGCAGAACGATATTAAGGTAATTATGACCAGGGATAATGACAGCGGACTTTATAGCAGCAGCGACAATAATAAAAAAGCGGCTGATATGCGAAAACGGGTCGATATTATTAATAACAGCAGTGCTGTATTGGCTGTCAGTGTTCACCAGAACAGTTACACCAGTGAGGCAATCAAGGGTGCCCAGGTATTTTATTATACGAAATCCGGACCGGGCCAGGAATTTGCCAAGATAATGCAGAGCCAGTTAAAGGCAACCTTAAATGACGGAAACAGAAGAGAAGCGAAGTCAAATGATTCCTATTATATGCTGAGAAAAACAGAATGCCCCATTATAATCGTAGAATGCGGTTATCTCTCCAACAGTGTGGAGGCAAACCTTTTATTGGAGGATGCTTTTCAGGAAAAGCTGGCTTGGGCCATTCATCTTGGAATATTCCGTTATCTTAATACCATGGAGGGTAAAGAGTGAAAGAAAAGTGCTTTCACACTCAAGAATAATTAAACATGGTATTTGAGGGTATATGGTGTTATAATGTAGCTGTTACGAATAAATATTAATTATTTGCATAAGAAGACCGGCAGTAAGAATGGATATTTCCGGTTTGGGTAGGCGTATGGATACAAAAATTATAAAAATAGACAACGACCATATCGACAGCACAAAGTTAAAGGAAGCTGTTGATATATTAAAAAATGGAGGATTAGTGGCTTTTCCCACAGAAACGGTGTATGGATTGGGAGCAGATGGATTGAACAGGGATGCTTCCATGAAAATATACGCTGCCAAGGGAAGACCCTCTGATAATCCTTTGATTCTTCATATAAGCTCTATGAAGGCTCTTGATGATTTGACAAAGGGAGATTCTTCCCTTGGAAGAAAGCTGGCACAGGCCTTCTGGCCGGGACCGCTTACCCTTATATTTAGCAAAAGTGAAAGAGTGCCTTTAACAACGACGGGAGGACTTGACACGGTAGCCATCCGTATGCCTTCCCATCCGATTGCCTATGAGCTTATCAGGCAGTCAGGTGTTTATATAGCCGCTCCCAGTGCCAATACCTCAGGAAGACCCAGCCCTACCACAGCGGGACATGTAATGGAGGACATGGATGGAAGAATAGACATGATAATCGACGGAGGCAAGGCGGATATCGGACTGGAATCCACCATTGTGGACGTTACCGGAGCGGTTCCGGTAATTCTTAGACCGGGATTTATCACACTGGAAGATATTGAGAGGGTTGCCGGAGAGGCGGAATATGACAAAAGCCTCTTTCAAAAGCCGTCAACAGAAAACTTCAGGCCCAAGGCTCCTGGTATGAAATACCGGCACTATGCACCCAAGGGCCAGCTTACGATTTATGAAGGTGAAAGCAGGAATGTTATACAGGCAATAAATAAAGAAGCGGCGAAAAAGCAGTCGGAAGGCTTTAAGGTTGGAATCATAGCAACGGATGAAACCCTGTCTTCCTATGAGAACGGTATTATTAAAACCATAGGCACGAGAAAAGATGAAAAAACCATAGCCAGCGGCCTGTTCCGGTTATTGAGGGAATTTGATACAGAGCAGGCGGATTATATCTATTCTGAAAGCTTTTATGATAATCCCCTCGGACAGGCTATCATGAACCGTCTTTTAAAAGCAGCCGGTTATCATATAGAGAAGATCTAGGAGAAAAGCAAATATATTTTGAATGAAAGGACGCCATGCAGGAATTCTTCCGACCTGCTTATTTATGGCAATACCGCAAAAGTGGTATGTGACGGGTATATATATGATAAAATATGAAAAAATTATATTTGTCTGCACTGGAAATACCTGTAGAAGTCCCATGGCAGAGACCATATATAGGAGTATGGAAACCAACAGTGACATTACAGTGACTTCCAGAGGGCTAGTGGTTCTCTTTTCAGAGCCCTTTAATCCAAAGGCAGATACGGTACTGAAAAATCATAATCTGGAATTGGAGGGACATTTCTCAAAGCCTCTTAAGAATTCCGATATTGATGAAAATACACTGATACTGACCATGACAGAAAAGCAAAAGCAGAGTGTTATAGAAGATTTTAAGGATACTGGAAATATTTATACAATCAAGGAATTTGTCGGTGAAAGCGGTGATGTGACAGACCCTTACGGGGGCACTCTCATTGATTATGAGGATTGCTATGTGGAGCTGGCAAGGCTTGTGAAAAAGACTGTTTATAAACTCAATGAGGAGGAAAATGCATGATAGCATTAGGCTGTGACCACGGAGGATTTGAATTAAAGCAGGAAATAATAAAGCACCTTAAGGATAAGGGTGTACCCTATAAGGATTATGGAACCTATACGGAGGATTCCTGTGACTACCCTGTATATGCAAAGAAGGTTGCCGAAGCAGTATTAAGTAAAGAATGTGAATTCGGCATACTGATCTGCGGAACAGGAATCGGAATTTCTATTGCTGCCAACAGGATGAAAGGCATTCGTGCGGCACTTTGCCATGACTGCTTTAGTGCGGAGGCTACCAGATTGCATAATGATGCGAATATCCTTGCAATGGGAGGCAGAGTAATCGGCCCCGGACACGCGCTCAAGATTGTGGACACTTTCCTGAATACTCCTTTTTCAAAGGATGAAAGGCATGTAAGAAGAATCAATCTCATCGAAGACTAGCAGGAAAAGGGGAAAACATTGTAGTTTTCCAATTCCCTATCCATGTGTTGGAATATGAATGAATAACCTCCGATTAATGGGCAAAAATACCATATAAGAACAATGGTATTTTTACATTAGGCGGAGGTGTTTTATGGTTGCAAAGCATAGTATTTACAAGCAGTTGGGAGAGGTGTTATTCAAACGAAAGCAGAAGGTCTGGCTGTATGTTCTGGGAATATTGTGGATAGCGGTAGCTGTACAGGTGGGAGTAAATCATCTGCTGCTTCCAAAGACAAGTCTTTTACAGGCTTTCGTAAGCACCAATACTAATGTTTCCGCTTTTGAACTGGAAATGTGCGCAAGCTATGGAAAAGGTTTTTTAAGTGATAAGGAGAAGGAGAACCTTGTCCGTTACCTGGCGGACAGCATAGGCCTTAAGGTGGAGGGCACGCCGGTTATTTCAGATAATGGGCAGGAAACAGAAGTTACTGTAGAAAAAAACGGAAAAAATGCAGATACATCAATCAAGGTCGCTACCCTAAGCCAGCAGGAGGAGGGAGTGGCTAACTTCCATCATTATATCCTGATCCGGCTAAAGCTTTATGAAAATACAGAGAGCTTAATGGATTACCGTAATCTGCTGGAAAAAGCGCTGAAGGAATTAAAGGCGGAAAATATACAGACAACCATGCAGCTTTCCAGTACCTATAAAGGGCATTTAAATCTGGATAGCATGAATAAGATTGCAAATGGTATGATTGAAAGCCTGGGAGGGAAAATAGCATATGCAAACAGAGAAGAAGAACTTTTTACTGTTTATGCTTACAGCGGTCTTTTAAAGGAATATGTAACCTCCATGGGCACAAAAATCAATATTCATATTGCAATACAATATGATAAAGATACGGATACCACCATTGTTTATCTTGGAACACCGGTAATAAATGGAGGATATTAAACCGCTGTTCACTTCTTAGCTGCCTGTCAGGGAGTTAAGAGGTGAAACAACGGTTTTTCTGTTTTTAAGAAGTTGGAATCAGCGTTTTCTTAAAACCAGCGTTTTCTGCCTCTGTAGCGTTTCCGGCGTTCAAGCATTTCATTATACAGGAGTATTTCTGTCATGTCTCTCATCCATCCGGTGCTGTCAGAGGCTGTAATGCCGTCAGAAATACTGGATTCTTTTACGGTATCCAGGCTATTATAGATTTTATCGACGAGCCTTCCTAAATAAACCCTATCCGGATATTCGTCAAACATACAGCTGCCGTCATATTCCAGCTTATCGCATTCTTCCTCTATTAAGGAGAGAATCAGCTTTGCTTTCTTCGGATACAGCTGCTTCATGTAGTCAAAATCCTTTGCAGCGTCCTCGCAGTTATCGTAGCCGTATAAAGGCATCATGGGAACAGCAAGGGGAACGTGATAAGGAGATATATCGGTCATATAGATATTGTTTGCTGTATAACCTTGCATGTAGTCATAATCATATTCGTCCCTATGGTTTGCTTCACTGTGGGAATAATCCTGCGCTCTGGGGATAAAACCGGGCGTCGGAGGATTCGTTGGAAGTATGGTTCCCGGGAAGGAGACGGTAGGATTGGGAAGGGTCGAAATGGTATTTCCTATATTACCAGGCATAGTGTTACCTCCAGGGGCAGAAGGAATATCTGGGATGGAGGGAATAGCCGGCAGCACAGGAAGGGTATAAGCGGGCCTTGCTGGAGCTGTCATTGGTGCAGAAGGCAAGGTGGGAATCAGGTTGCCAAATGGAACAGTCGGCATGGTGGGGGTTGTAAACCCTGGAATATTCGGTGCTGTCGGTGAGGTGCTGCCAGGAGTTGCTGGCATAACCGGTCTTACCGGTGCTGTGGGAATTCCGGGCATGGTAGGCCTTCCAGGCATCGTACTCATTCCTGGCGCAGCCGGCATGGTAGGCATCGTGGGCCTTGCAGGCATGGTGCTCATACCGGGCAAAGTAGGCATGACAGGCCTTGCGGGCATGGTACTCATGCCGGGCAAAGTAGGCGTGGCAGGCCTTGTGGGCATGGTGCTCATGCCGGGAATAGTAGGCGTGGCAGGCCTTGTGGGCATGGTACTCATGCCGGGCATAGTAGGTGTGGCAGGCCTTGTGGGCATGGTGCTCATGCCGGGAATAGTAGGTGTGGCAGGCCTTGTGGGCATGGTAGGCCTTGTGGGCATGGTGCTCATGCCGGGCATCGTCGGCGTATTGGGCCTTGCAGGCATGGTGCTCATACCCGGCATCGTGCTCAGCCCTGGCGTAAGCGGCATGGTCGGCATAGTGGGCCTGGTAGGTGATATAGGCAGTGTGGGCTGAGTAAGAAGTCCTGGTCTGGTCCCCGGAGCAGTGGTCCTTGGAAGGGTTGGCCCGAATGTGTTCGGCGAGGCAGCAGGAGGGGTCGGCCTTGGTGTAATGGGCCTGGATGGTATAACCGGAATGGTTCCGGGAGGAATAATATTAGTTGTTCCCGTAGGTGAGGGCATAGTTCCTGGTAAGGTTATTGGTGATGTGGGTAAAAATGGGGAGGTAGTCCCAGGCTGAGAAGGTACAGGAGTTCCCGGAACTGTACCGCCGGCAGGAATGGTGGAAGTCGTGAAGGTATCCTGTAAAGAATTTACCTTTCTATCAAAATCCGATGGGGTGATTCCGGTATAGCTTAAATTCATGAATGATTTGGTTCCCAAAAGATCCGAATAAATGGAATCAATAAAAGCGGGGTTACTATTGGCGGAATCATTTACCGGCTGAGTAGTATAGTTGGGAATACCGGACTTACCATAAGGATTATTGGAAGGCGAATATTCTGGACGAGAATATTTCATTAGATCCTCCTTTAAGATGCAATATCATTTTGTAACTAATATATGCAGCTATGTTCCGGCGGTTCACCTTAAAAAAATAAAAATAGTAGGAATATTTTATCCATTATGATACAATGGTTGCAGCACCAATATGATAAGGAAATATGGTCAGAAAGCAGTTGAAAGAGGTTAAGGTATAAGATGGAAAACTATAATTTATCCATTATAGAGGAAAATCTGGATATAGATTTTACGGACATGATAATCAGTAATCCGATAAAGGGCAGTGACATAAATAAGATAACGGTACGGCCTGTTACGATAAAGGAAAAAGAATTGTACCAGGTATGCGAATATAGAAATAATCAGGTGTTTCATAAGAATGTGGATAAGGACACCCTGACAGGTCTTGTGGACCGGTGGATGGGTCCGGTAATGAAGCAGCTCCTGCTAAGAAACCGGAAGAAGGAGATTACACTGCTGATCAGCAGCAAGGGAAAGGAAACGCTGAAAGCAAAAACGGTAAGAGAGGGAGAGGCCAACAGGCCGGTTGTAAAAAATACTTCCCATAACCGTGATAAGGCTTACATTATACAGGAAGGAACCTTTGTCCCCTTTTTATATGACCTTGGCGTTATTACAAAGGAAGGGAAGGTCGTAAAGGAGAAATACGATAAATTCAGGCAGATAAACCGCTTTCTCGAGTTTATTGAAGATATACTGCCTGCCCTTAGAAAGGACAGGGAGCTTACTGTCCTTGATTTTGGCTGCGGAAAGTCTTATCTGACCTTTGCCATGTATTATTATCTGAAGACAGTCAGGGGATACTCCGTACGTATTATAGGTCTGGACTTGAAAAAAGAAGTAATAGCCAACTGTAACGCATTGGCAGAGAAATACGGATATGACAGGCTGAACTTTTTAGTAGGAGATATAGCAGATTACGAGGGCATTGACAAGGTGGATATGGTAGTCACCCTTCATGCCTGTGACACGGCAACGGACTACGCTTTATATAAGGCTGTAAAGTGGGGGGCTGAGGTAATCCTGTCAGTGCCTTGCTGCCAGCATGAGCTAAATAAGCAGATTAAAAATGATATATTAAATCCAATCCTGCAATATGGGCTTATTAAGGAAAGAATAGCAGCCCTGGCAACGGATGGGTTAAGAGCCCAGCTTTTAGAAGCCGCAGGCTATAAGACTCAGGTTCTGGAGTTCATTGACATGGAGCATACGCCAAAGAATATATTGCTCCGAGGGGTAAAAAGAAAGGATTCCGATGCAAGTGAACGGGCAGCCGGCAGGTTAGCTGCATATATGCAGCCTGCAAATGTGCAGCCAGCAAATATGAAGCCAGCAAATATGCAGCCAGCAAGTATACAGGCAGCTAAAAAGCTGGAAGATTTTGAACGACTGACAGAATTCCTACAGGTTAAACCAAAGCTGTATGAATTGCTTTTAAACCATCTGTCCTGGCAGGGTAGTAAGGAAGTGGATATATGTTAAAGCACATTTACCGTAGTATTATTCTTTTATTTATTTTTATGGGAGCTCTTTACTATTTTTCAAAGGATATAGAAGAGGAAGTAAATCAGGCTCAGGGGACAGTTGCCATGGGGAAAACCTCCTTTCCGGTAATAATGATAAGACAGGATGGCAAGGAGTGCAATCTCCTCCATGGATACAGCGGCAACCTGGATGCCAGTCTTGTAAGAGAGGCGGTCACACCCCTGGATTCCAATCAAAGCTTTGATCTGCTGATTGACGGAAAAGAAAACGAAGTAAAACGTGTTATATATGAATTAAGGGACACAGCGAATAACAGCCTTCTCAGTACGGATACCATTAATGCCCTGGAGAAGGAAGGAGATTATAAGACTGCCCACATTAAGCTGAAAACAGAGCTTACGGCAGGAAAAGAATATGCTGTTAAGATTACACTTGTTACCAGTAAAAGTAAGAAGATGAATTTTTATACCAGAGTCAAGAAAGTGGATAATTCCTATCTGTCAGAAAAGCTTGACTTTATCATGAACTTTCATGATTCTATCATGGACAAGAAGAAGGCATCAGGCATTATTGCCTATCTGGAGCCTGACAGCAGTGCGGACAGTACTTCCCTGGCACATGTGGATATCCGCTCCAGCTTCGAGCTTATAACCTGGGGCAGCCTGAAGCCTGAGGTGGTGGGGCCGGTTATACCAACGATAGATGAAATCAATTCCGATACAGCCTCCGTAACACTAAACTACAGCATAAAGGCCAAAACGGAATCCGGTGAGGAATTATATCAGGTGAAGGAATTTTACCGGGTCAGGTATACCAATACCAGAATGTATCTGTTAAATTATGACAGAACCATGGAATCCTATTTTGATTTAAAGCTAACCAGCCTTGCAAAAAGTCAGTTTAAGCTGGGAATTACAACGGACCCGGATATTGCTTATATAACGGACAGCAAGAACAGCAAGCTTGCCTTTGCCAGAATGGGCGAATTATGGTACTACAATCTGACAGAGAATAAAATGGCAAGAGTATTTTCCTTCCGGCAGGATGATACGGATTATATAAGGGATATTTACGGGGAGCATGATGTTCAGATACTTAAGATGGATGATGACGGCAATATTGACTTCATGGTCTACGGCTATATGAACAGAGGTGCTTATGAAGGCTCCGTGGGCATGATATTTTACCGCTATTACAGCGGAGAAAACCGCATAGAAGAGCTTTTATACATTCCCATGAATATAACCTACCAGCTGCTCAAGGAAGAGCTGGATGGCTTCAGCTACGTAAATAACCAGCAGATATTTTACTTTATCCTGAACGATAAAATATATTCCTATAACCTGATTACGGATAATATGGCCGTTATTGCAGAAAATGTAAAGAAAGAGAATTATATCGTTGATGTCAGCAAGCATTACATTGCCTGGGAAAATGCCCAGGAGAAAAAGGATGTTACGGAAATTACCATATTGGATTTAGAGACCGGCAGGAAGGACAGTCTTAAGGCACCGGATGGCGGGGTTATCAACCTTTTGGGGAAAATCGATGATAATCTCATCTACGGATTTGGAAAAAGTAATGCCTATACCACCACACCTGACGGAACTCCCCTGACTCTTTTGTATAAAATTCAAATATCGGATAAAGATAAAAAGGTATTAAAGGAATATAAAAAGAACGGATATTATGTAACCGGAGCATCGACCCAGGGCAATATCATTACCTTAAAGAGAGAGAAAAAGGGTGCTGACGGTGATTACGAAAGTGCAGCAGATGATTATATCCTGAACCGTGTAACGGAAAACTATCAGGTATTCCGCGTCACCGAGAGGGTAACGGAAAAGACCTTAACAGAATACTATGTTTCTCTTCCAGGCGGTTTTACCATGGATAAGCTGCCGGCCTTGTCAAAGACGAGAAACACTATCATAACCGAGGATACCACTTTAAGACTGAAGGACTCCATACTGACATTGCCGCCGTATATCGTCTATGCCAGGGGAGAGGTCACAGGCTCTTATGACAGTGCGGGAGAGGCAGTGAAGGAAGCCTATGATCTTGCAGGAGTTGTTGTAAGTGACAGCCAGCAGATTGTTTGGGAAAGGGGGATACGAAGCTCCCAGTTAAGCTTATCCGGTATCAGCCCGATTTATGGCCATGGTGACAGCCTGAGGGCATGTGCGGCCATGCTGAGCAGCTACAAAAAAGGATATGAGGATACCAATCCAAAGGAAGATACGCTATCGGCCATGCTGAAGGAAAAGCTTGGCGGCTCTTATCTTAATATTTCCGGTGTCACGCTGGACCAGGCTCTCTATTACCTGAACAGAAACCAGCCTGTAATAGGCATGAAGAGTAAAAACCAGGCCGTTTTAATCGTCGGATATGATATGTATAATATCACTGTCATAGATCCGGAACTTGGAAGAACTATGAAGATAGGTCTGAATGATGCGGGAAAGATGTTTGATAATGCGGGAGATATGTTCTTTACCTACCTGCCGGAGTAGTAAGGCGGTAAAATATTAATTTTTATTAACATTGCCTTGCCAGATTGATGTTTTTAACAAACTCTATATAATAAGAATAGTAGTGCAGGATTTTGAGAATTTTATATAAAAGAAAAGTCTTTCACTGGAAAGGAACCTGTTAACGGTCCTTTCATCAGAATTTATGCCGATGTCGGGCATGCCGCAATTGGCGGCAGAATGAGAGGTAATTATGAAATTGCTGAGTGTTGCTATACCA
>JAEYPZ010000165.1:0-3286 GCA_023410275.1 Bacillota bacterium | reverse complement strand
TTCCGGCTCCCGATCACCCAGATCCAGACTCATTAACAGCATAACCTGTTCTAAATCCACAGCGCTGTAATCACTGACTCTTGGTCCTACGCAGACATAAAAGTCCGGGCGCAGTACGGTATCTGTCTTAAATACTGCATTATCATTCCAGATCTTCTCAACTGTCTCCTCATAATTCTTAATATGGCATTTTTCAACCACACCATCGGAGCACTGAACCTTAATGAAACCTTTCTTATCCACAATTCTAAGCGGTGATTTTCCTTCTCTGCTGCCCTGATATACAAAGAACTTATCGGTCTTATCCTCCAGCCTGATATCAGAGACTTTTGGTCCGAAATCTTCTTCTGCCAGCTTGCGTGCTTCCGATTCATCGCACTCTTTTAAGAGATCGGTTGTTTTAACTTCTGTAGAACCGGTAGCAATCGCAGTTACCTTACCAGTCTGATTGTCAATCTCAATATGAATTTCTATTGAATCAGGAGAAGCACCGGAACTGACTGCAAGGTCTGCCGCTTCTTTCTTCAAATCCCTGATGTCTTCCTGACTTGGGTTTGGAATCACACGTTCTACCACATCACGGACCATGGACAAAGCCACACCAATGGAGGAAATTACTTCTGCATTCTCCGGAATACTGTACTGAAGTCCCATCTTTTCTGCGCAGTAAGGTACTAAGGAAGCAGCTCCGCCTCCGCAGCCAACCAGTCTCATGCTGTCATGTTCCAGCTTATATTTATCTGCCAGAGCGTTGATACAGGCGCTAACCTTTTCGTAATCCTTATCCAGAATCTGAGTAGCAAGTTCTTCCACTGTGATGCCAAGTTTGTCTGCCACCGGTTTCATCGCCTTGCGGGCAGATGCCGCATTGCCGTGTGCAAAATACTTCTCGTCAATCAGTCCAAGAACATTGGCTGCATCAGTGTTTGTAAAACAGATTTTCTTACCGTTCTTTAAACGCAGGGTTACATAGTCAGCTGGATCTCCCGGTTTTGGACTTACCAGTTCAATCTGGGGATCCTCAATTTCTTCTTCTGGTAAAAAGCATGCATACTCACAGCCTGCAATATGAGCAGAACGAGGTCCTACGTCCACAACAGCCTTGTCACCGATACGCACCATGGATCCGCCTGCACAGCCTAAGATTCTTACGTCCAGAGAGTTAATGTAAGTATCATGACCACCAATTTTGGCATAATCCACACCAGGCCGGCCGTTTTTAATCACACCGATATTGGTGGTGGTTCCCCCTACTTCGAAGTAGATGGCATTGGAAGCACGAAGATACATCAAAGATCCCATAACAGAAGCGGCCGGGCCGGAAAGAGCGGTAAGAATGGGACGTTTCCGCATCTCATTGATTTCCATAACGCCTCCGTCACCTCTCATGATCATTAACGGAACTGTAATTCCTGCCGCGCGAACCGAACTTTCTGTGGCATTTGCAGTAGACATCATCTTGGGAAGTATGGATGCATTAATTGCAGCCGTACGGGTACGGCGGGTCAGACCATACAGTTTTGTAATATCAGAAGCCATTGTTACCGGCACATTTTTCTTCTTTGCACAATCGTGGATGCGAAGCTCCTCATCCATGCTGTCTACACCGAATGCCATGGAAGCCACTACTACCTTGGCTCCCTGATCCAGGAGTTCGCTGATATTCTGATTAATGACATCCTCAGTCAGCATCTTTTTCTTAATAAACGTATTGTAAACCTTGATCATACGTCCTACTTTTTCATCCAGCACAATATCTTTCAGTGCCAGCTGACGCTTGGCCAGAAAACCTTCCAGACCGCCTCCGGCAACGCCTACCACGCCCACCGAAGCAACGTCGCCTTCGATAAAAGCATTGGTCGCCTGAGTAGTTGAATGGGCTACGAAAACTACATCTTCCGGCGAAATATTACTTTCCCGCATACAGTTCCGAAAGCTCTGTACAACACCGGCAGCAACGCCATCTTTATCATCATGTGTGGTCTTCACTTCATTTTTCCCAATAATCTCATGGGTTTCATTGTCCATGGCTACGCATTTGGTATAAGTTCCGCCTACGTCAATGCCCATTCGGACTGCTCTGTGTTCACGCTCTGCCATTGTATTCCATTCCTTTCCAGATATATAAATCAAATTTTACTAACAAGATTTTCATGTACTGCTCCTCAATTACATTTTGTTGAAAAGCGTCCGGGTGCGCAGGGGACGCGCCCGGACAGGGGTTATCTTTTGGGGTTTTGAGAGTTTGTCTCCTTGTCCGAGACTTTTATTAAGACAGGAACCAAGCAGCGCCAAGTCCACCTAACATGATGAATGTAGCCACATACTGCAGTATTCCGGCAAAATATGCATTGGGTATGGAGAGCTTTAAGAAGTCACGGGATTCAACCTTCGAATAAGCAAGTCCCCATGCAACCCATGACTGAGTAATACAGCTTCCGATATTAACGGTAATAGTCGGAATTGCAAATACCGCATAGAGGAATGGAACTGAGAAAGATGCAACGTTGGAAAGCACACCAAGTGTTGCTGCGCCACAGCCTACCAAGGTCATCGGTCCACGGAACAGACCCATGCAAAGTAGTACAGCAAATACAATACAAACAACAATCTCGCTTCTTGGCATTACATTTCCAAGAATTACTTTGAAGTAAGGAGAAGCAAGCGCTGCAACGGAGTTAAACATAGGAAGGGTAAGAAGAAATCCTACCAGCGGAGCAGTATCAACCACACCGTCATAATAAAGCTTGTTTACAAGCTGACAGTTCTCTTTGAAGCTTCCTTTCATTCTTCCGCAAAGGAAAAGTGCAAGGAAACCAGCAATTACGAAACCTCCGATTACAGAGAAGTCCAGCCAGATTTTTAATACAACTGGCACTACCGGAAGAATTAAGGTATAAAATGGTGCATTTTTCTGTTCGGAAGCAGCCCCTCTTGTCTGAGCAGCCCATGCATGAACTGTTTTTGCACGCTTTAAATAGAAAGCAGCCAGAACAGTAGTAATAACCAGCATGATAATAAGAGCGGCATAGCCCCAGTGAGCAGCATACCAGCCCAGTGTAAAATCAGGCATCTCGTCGGGTTTTAAGAAAAACGCACGATACTGTGTGAAGTTAACCGGATTGATGTAAATACCTGCTGCAACGGATCCCATAAATGTAAAAAGAGCCAGAGATTTTGGAATACCAAGAGACATTAGAATCGGAAGTACGATAACAGCGATTGCAATTACCGGGCCTGCACCTGTCATGGCAGTAAAAATAAGAGCAGTTACTACATTTAATAG
>JAEYPZ010000074.1:0-6147 GCA_023410275.1 Bacillota bacterium | reverse complement strand
ACCTGGAAGCTTACATAGAACTCTTAAAAACCCTTTCACCTGAGGGAGTTCCATCCATGCGTCAGGATGGGATCGCCCACAGACCATCGGAAGTAGAGATGTTTTCAGGCACAGTACGCAGACTTGCAGCTAAACATGGTCTTCCTGTTCCCATAAATAATATGCTTTATAAAAAAATCAAAGATATGGAATCCAATTATGTTGATATAAATAAATAAACGAAAAGGAGGGAGTATGATGAGCGATCGGATTTTACTATTAGAAGATGACATCAGTTTAGTAGATGGATTGAAATATTCATTAAACCGCAACGGCTTTGATGTTGAACTTGTCCGTACAGTAGAAGGCGCCATAGGCTGTTTACCTAAAATCGATCAATATGACTTATTAATCCTTGATGTGACATTACCGGATGGAACGGGTTTTGAAGTATGTGAAAAAGTGAGAAAACAGGGATATCAGATTCCGATTCTATTTTTAACAGCTTCTGATGAAGAGGTAAATGTCATTCGTGGGCTGGACAGTGGCGGCGATGACTATGTAACAAAACCTTTTAAACTGGGTGAGCTTTGTTCCCGGATTCGTGCCTTACTGCGCCGGGTGGGAAAATCCAGGCAAAATAACCTTACTGTAATAGAATGTGGTGATATTTGGATTGATCTTTTAGGAAGCCGGGTGCTGTTAAATGAAAAAATTCTGGATTTAACAAGCGCAGAATACCGTCTTATCTGCTTATTAGTAAGAAATTCTAACCGGGTCATTACCCGCAATCAAATTTTAAATGAGCTGTGGGACAATACAGGCGACTTTGTGGATGATAATACTCTCTCCGTGTATGTTCGCCGGCTCCGTGAAAAAATTGAAGCTGATCCTTCCCATCCGGAGCATTTAATCACCATCCGGGGTTTTGGCTATCAGTGGAATGAGGTGTCTGTATGAACCTTTTTCAAGATAAGCAAATCAAACACTATACCATGTTTATTTTAACTCTTGTTTTGCTGATTTTTCTTTCTGTCATTGGTTTGAATGCTGTTCTGGTAAAAGCCATGCATGGTCTGTTTCTATCTCACGACAATGCCGTTGTGACTTCTCTTTTCCAACAAGGTGTTTCAAAAGATGTAATTGCCAAATCCATAACCAGTACAGCAAGCAGTCAGGAGGGGGCGACTCTGCTTGCTAATGTTGGTGTAACAGAGAATACCGCAATCAGATTTCTTCCCTTTATTAATGAGTTTCATAAGATTTCCATATACTGTATGCTGCTTTTTTGCGTGATTCTATCCTGTTTGCTTTTGGTTGGATCATTGGTTTTTTTATGGAAAAGAGAGCAGCTCTATCTGCAGGCAGCAAAGGTAATTACCAATTTTACAGAAGGCGATTTTTCTTACCACATGCCGCAAATGAAAGAAGGAACCATATATCGCCTCTTTGCCTGTGTGGATCAGCTTGCTATGATCCTGCAGTCAAAAAACGAAGCTGAGAAGAAAGCAAAAGATTTTTTAAAAAGTACTATTTCAGACATATCGCACCAGTTGAAAACACCACTTGCGGCTCTTACTATGTATCATGAAATCATTTCTGAGGAGCCGGATCATGTTCAAACCGTAATAGAATACTCCCAAAAAACAGAATTAGCACTAAAACGTATGGAACAACTGATTCAGGTCATGTTGAAAATAACCCGATTAGACGCCGGCAGTATTGCCTTTGAAAAAGAAAGCTGTTATTTATCGGAATTAATTGCCCAGTCTGTCAGTGAACTGACAACAAGGGCAGCCCGAGAGGGAAAAGAAATTATTGTAGATGAAGTACCGGAAGAAAACCTTATTTGCGATAAGCAGTGGACCAGCGAAGCGATTGGAAATATAGTTAAAAACGCTTTGGATCATACCGATTCCGGAGGAAAAATCCGCATTTTCTGGAAGCGGACTCCTGCCATGCTGCGCATCATGATTTCAGATAATGGCTCCGGTATTGCACCGGAAGATTTACATCACATATTCAAACGTTTTTACCGCAGCAAAAAATCTCTGGATACCCAGGGAATCGGTCTTGGCCTGTCACTGGCAAAAGCCATTGTTGAGGGTCAGGGAGGCATCATCTCCGTTCAAAGCGCACTGGAAGAAGGAACCGTTTTTACGTTTTCCTTCCTTACGTAACTGTAAGCTGTTATTCACCCGATTGTAAGATGTACCTGTTATTCTCTTTTGAAAGGAGGTACTAATAATATGGAGATTTTAGAAGTACGGCATTTATCAAAAACCTACGGAAAAGGTGAAAATCAGGTAAATGCCTTAAAAGATGTCTCTTTTACATTAGAACAGGGAGAATTTGCTGCAGTAGTTGGAGAATCAGGTTCCGGTAAAAGTACGCTGCTTAATTGTATTGGCGCCCTGGATACCCCTACTGCCGGGAATATCTATATGGACGGAAATGATTTATTTTCAATGAAAGAAGAACAGCGTACCATTTTCAGGCGGCGTAATATCGGCTTTGTATTTCAGTCTTTCCAGCTTGTTGCAGAATTGACTGTGGAGCAAAATATTATGTTTCCCATTCTTCTGGATTACAGAAAACCCGATCAATCGGCTGTGAATGAAATTTTAGAAGTCTTAGGGCTTTCAGAACGCCGCCATCACTTGCCTGGCCAATTATCCGGCGGCCAGCAGCAGCGTGTTGCCATTGGACGGGCACTGATCACAAGACCCAAACTGATCCTGGCGGATGAACCCACCGGAAATCTGGACAGCAAAAACAGTCAGGATGTAATTGATTTACTGGTCAGGGCATCCCGCCTTTATCAGCAAACGATTTTAATGATTACACATAACAATCATCTGACCACCTCAGTAGACCGAGTGCTGCGGGTTTCGGATGGTGTTCTGACGGATTTGGGAGGCAAAGAGAATGAAAAGTTATCTTGACCTTGTCCCCATTTCAGCCAAAGTCCATAAAAGGCAGAACACAATGTCTGTATTCTGCATTGTCTTAGCGGTGTTTCTGGTCACAACTATTTTTGGTATGGCCGATATGTTTATACGCAGCCAGATCATGCAGGCCCGTATGGAGGACGGTAATTGGCATGTGATGATCCGAAACATAAATGAAGAACAAGCCGCCCTGATTTCTGCTCGAGCTGAGGTAACTGCATCTTCCTGGTATGGTGTCCTAAATTACAAAGGAGATCAAGGCTATACTGTATTGGGGAAAAATGTGATTGTTATGGGAAGTGATAAAGACTGGATTATGAAAATGCAAACGCAGAATATTCGGGACGGAGCGTTTCCACAGAATGACCATGAGGCTATGGTCACCGAAAACGCAAAGACAATGCTTGGCTTGCAAATCGGAGATTCTATTTCAGTCCATGGACCTGACGGAACCAGCTATGAATTTACCATCTCTGGCTTCACTAAAAATGCTGCTAAAACAATGAAAGAGGACTCCTACGCCGTTTGCCTGACTACCCAGGCGTTTCGCTCCTTATATCCTGGAGTCTCAAATGGTCAGCCTGCCCAGTATAACAGCATCTTTTTTGTACAGTTTTCTGCTCATAGTAATATACGAAGTACAATTGCTGACGTGAAGTCTCAACTGGGAGTTTCGGACGAACAGGTTTCGGAAAATACGAAGCTGCTGGGTTTACTTGGTCAAAGCTCAAATTCTTTTATGATGCAGATCTATAGTTCAGCTGCTGTCTTATTTCTATTAGTTTTGCTGGCAGGCATTATGATGATTGCCAGCAGTCTAAACAGCAATGTGGCACAGCGCACGGAATTTTTTGGAATGATGCGCTGTATCGGTGCCACACCAAAGCAGCTGATGAGATTCGTCCGGAAGGAAGCCCTTGGTTGGTGTAAGTTTGCTATCCCGTCAGGCATTTCTTCGGGAGCCGTTATTATTTGGATCTTGTGCGCCTTACTGCGTTTTCTCAGTCCGGAATATTTTGCTGAAATGCCAATATTTGGAATAAGCCTGCCCAGTATCATGGCCGGTATCTGTGTTGGTATCCTGACGGTTCTGCTGGCAGCTCGTTCTCCGGCAAAAAGAGCTGCCAGTGTTTCGCCACTGGCAGCCGTATCCGGAAATGCGAATTCTTTGCAGCCTGTGCGCAAAGCTGCAAATACAACATTATTTAAAATTGATACTGCTCTTGGTTTTCATCATGCGAAAGCAAGTAGAAAAAATTTTATTTTGATGGCAGGTTCTTTTTCACTAAGTATTATTCTTTTTTTGGGGTTTTCGGTCACAATAGATTTTATGCAGCATTCCCTTACTCCATTGAAGCCATGGACTCCCGATTTATCAATTGTCAGCCCGGATAATACCTGTTCGGTTCCTAGTAGCACATTGGAAAAACTCAAGAAAAATCCGGCGGTTAAGCAGGTATACGGGAGAATGTTTGCCTATAACGTACCGATTACGGTAAATGGCCAGGAAAAAAAAGTGGATCTGATTTCTTACGAGGAAAACCAATTTGGATGGGCTAAGAATTTTTTGCTGGATGGATCTTTGAATGCCGTCCAACAGGAGAACAATACTGGACTCATAGTTTTTGAACCGCAAAATACCATAAAAACTGGAGATACGGTTACTCTGCACATAGGGGAGCAAATGGCGGATATAAAAATCGTCGGCTCTCTTTCTTCCAGCCCCTTTAACAATGCCCCTGACGTTGGAACAATGATCTGTTCTGAAAACACCTTCCGTCAGCTGACCGGTGAAACGGATTATACAATTATTGATTTAAAGCTATCTAAGAACGCAGCAGAAGCTGATGTTGATGAAATTCATAGAACAGTTGGTATGAATGTCACCTTTTCTGATGAACGCTCCGGTAATCGCAGCGTAATAGGTTCGTATTACTCTTTTGGATTGTTTATCTATGGCTTTATGGCTTTGATTGCTTTAATTACCATATTCAATATTGTAAATAGCATTGCCATGAGTGTCTCCTCCCGTATGAAGCAGTATGGAGCATTTCGTGCCATTGGCCTGAGTAACCGCCAGCTGATAAATATGATTGTTGCCGAAGCCTCCGCCTATGCGATTACAGGATGTATCTTCGGCTGTGTTATCGGGTTGTTGCTGAATAAGTTCCTGTACGCAAAACTGGTAACTTCTCACTGGGGCGAACAGTGGAATGTCCCATTCATACAAATGGCCATTATCATAACAATTGTCTTATTATCCGTTATTCTGGCTGTACGAGGTCCAGTAAAACGCATTTGCCATATGTCCATTGCAGATACAATAAGTTCGCAGTAATAATTCGATAATTTTAAAAGGCAGATTCTGCAGAATCTGCCTTATTTATTAAATTCTCTCTAAAGCTGCAACAGTCTTACTGTTTCTGACGTTGCCAGTGTTTAATGTACTTTTAGGTTCAATTAAAAGCACGTGAACCTCATTTTCTGCAACAGGCATATGCTCAACACCTTTGGGGATAATAATTGTTTCTCCAGCCTTCAGGCATATATCTTTATCTCTGAATTTTACTGTCAGCACACCTTTTACCACATAAAACATCTCATCTTCGTTGTCATGGGTGTGCCAGGTGAATTCCCCCTTAAACTTAGCAATTTTAACGTATGATTCGTTTAATTCTCCGATAATTCTTGGACTCCAATATTCGTGAAAGAGCTGAAATTTTTCTTCTAAATTAATCTTATCCATTTTTATTTCTCCTTTTATTTTATTCATTTGCAGAAATATTCGTAGTTTTTCCGCTTTCCGCCGCTTCTTTTGCTGGTAAAAAAAACACCAGTAAACCTGCAATTACAGCGGCGATACCAGCCCCCTGCTGAACATTAATGGCCTCGTTTAAAATGAAATAGGCCAAAATGCAGGTTCCAACTGGTTCTCCTAAGATAGTCATTGATATGGTTGAAGCCGGCAGCCATTTTAATAACAGATTAAAAATGAGCTGACCACAAATTGTTGGAATAAAAGCCAGTCCCAGGAATGCTCCCCATGTTGATATAGGATAATGAGTAAAAGGACTTTTTAGAATGAAGGCATAGAATCCTAAAAATACAACACTACTGAAGTAGCCTGTTACAGAATAAGGAATCAGTGGCGTATCCCTTCGAACAATCTGACCGATAAAAAAATACATACTGATCATTGCCGCCGCCAAAAGAGCTA
>JAEYPZ010000067.1:0-3741 GCA_023410275.1 Bacillota bacterium | reverse complement strand
GGTATAATGAGGTATCGAAAACTGGGTAAAACGGGGTTAATGGTCAGCGAAATCGGCCTGGGGGGCGAATGGCTGGAACGTAAAAATTATGATGAAGTGAAAGAGGTGGTAAGGCTTTGCAAAGATCAGGGAGTCAATATTCTGGACTGCTGGATGTCAGAGCCAAATGTTAGAACCAATCTGGGGGAAGCGATAAAAGATTGCAGAGATCAATGGATCATACAGGGACATTTAGGCGCCACCTGGCAGAATGGACAGTATGTGAGAACCCGTGATATGGAAAAGGTAAAGGAAGCCTTTGAGGATCTGCTGACCCGTTTCCAGACGGATTACATGGATCTTGGAATGATACATTTTGTAGATGAGTCAGCTGAGTTTTACAGAATCATGAACGGGGAGTTTATTGAGTACGTCAGGGAGCTGAAAGAAAAAGGAGCGATTCGCCATATCGGTATGAGTACTCATAATCCCGCTGTTGCAAAACTGGCTGCTTTAAGCGGAGAGATTGAGATGATTCTTTTTAGTTTAAACCCGGCATTCGATCTGCTTCCACCGACAGAGGATATGAATGAATTGTTCCAGAAGGATTATCAGGAAGATTTAAATGGAATAGCTCCTGAGCGGGCTGAACTTTACAAGCTTTGTGACAGAGAAGGCGTTGGTATTACTGTAATGAAAGGATATGGGGGAGGCAGGCTTTTTTCTGCAGAAAATTCTCCTTTTGGTGTGGCGTTAACTCCGGCGCAGTGTATTCATTATGCCCTCACCCGCCCTGCAGTCGCTTCCATAATGGTGGGGTTAAGCACACCAGATGAAGTAAAAGCGGCTCTTGCCTACGAGACTGCCACAGAACAGGAAAAGGATTATGCCAGTGTACTGGCAAGTGCCCCCCATCATGCCTATTCCGGTCAGTGTACTTATTGTGGTCATTGCGCCCCCTGCCCTGCCCACATCGATATTGCCATGGTAAATAAGCTTTATGATCTGGCTGCCATGCAGGAGGAAGTTCCTGGGACAGTACGTGCCCATTATGAAAATCTTTCATCCAATGCCTCTGACTGTATCGCCTGCAAGGCATGTGAAACCCGTTGCCCATTTGAGGTGCCAATTGTTGAAAGAATGGAGAAAGCCAGGGTCTTGCTGGGGTAAAAGTTGGAGGAGGCAGATGAAATTAGGGGTATTTTCCCATATTCACAGTAATTATCATGCTTCCTGAAACGTATTGGGAAGATGTAGCTGCTGAATTGAAGTTATGAATCGTATATAAAAATAAAGGAGATATCTTTGGCAGATTAGTAGCGAAAGATATCTTCTTTATTTTAGTGTCTATTACATTTTAGGAGCTGAAAGTACAAACAAAAGTATCCATGAAATTGGCATCAGCAGATCCGGCAGAATAGTCCATGTATTGTGCGGCGCATAGTTCTTTTTTTTAATAACTTCCCAGATGTGGTTGATCCCAGCTAACAGATATAAAGGAGATGCCAGCACGATTGCAGCCAACCAGAATTCCCGGTGATAAAAAATACAGAATAGTCCAGCCAGAGCAAATCCTGCTTCTGCAAATCCCAGTTCCTTCTGAAAGGGGCTTCTCTTGCCCCAGCCAATTGACTCAGCTACCATGTCAGACCGAAATACATGGCCCATAAAGCTGACGGCACCGGAAAGTGTAAGCGTAATTGTAAGCTGGTAAAACAACAGATTCTGGCTGAATGAAGAAAATGTGTGCATTGCCGGGTTAATAACTGCTGTGATAAATCCAACGAATAGTCCCAGAATCCAGATAAATAAAAAAATCATAATACTACCTCCTGATAATAATTTGAGCATTTACTCAAATTATACTCCTCGATTAAGATATGTCAATGAAATTTGAATAATTGCTCAATATTTATTGACAAACAGATTATGGTTCTATATATTCAACATAGGGAGGCGTTAATATGGAATCGAATCAGGCAACGCGGCAGCCAAAACAGACGCGCAGCATTAAGACAAAAGAAAAAATTAGAAATGTGGCTTATCAGCTTTTTTGTGAGAAAGGTTATTTTAAGACCACGACCAACGAAATTGCCAAAGTGGCGGAAGTCTCTATCGGAAGCCTTTATTTTTACTATCGGGATAAAGATATGATACTGGTAGAAATATTGGATCGTTATAATGGATCATTTTTAAAAGTACATGAATCTATGAATGTTCAGTTAGAATCATACCGGGAAGACCCCCGGCTCTGGATTATGGGATTTATGGAAGAAATGATAAAAAGTCATAGAGCTTCAAAAGAGTTCAACAAAGAATTAAAAATCCTCAGTCATTCCATGCCAGAGGTGAGTGCAGTTATGGAAAAGCAGCAGGAGACAGTCCGTCAAATGACAATGGACTATTTAAAAGCCTTTTATGATATGCTGAGAGTAAAGGATTTAGAGGCGGCTTCCATTGTGGTGGTTAATATAATGAGCTCTTTAGTCGATCAGATAGTTTTTCAGAATAACCCGGTTAATGAATCCAGAATTATCATGGAAGGCGTTGATGCAGTATATCAGTATCTAATTAGAAAAGACAATGATTGAAAACAGGGCGGTCCAAAAGGAACGCCCTGTTTGTTTAAGAGATGGGAGCATTTTGCAGGAATTCGTCCAGCTGCGGTTGGCAAGCAGTGCAATTACACCTTAGATTTTTTTGTGAAAACCTACAGAAAAACACGTCCATTTATGGTATAATTGCAGCGAATGTATGGTTTTTCGTCAAGAAGATAAAACCCACTTCCCCAATGCACAGGAAAATGATAGTATAAACATACCAATATACTATGAATGCACATGGCACTGCCAGAAAATTCATTTTTGCAGGTAAGGGGAAACATGTTAAAATAAACACATAAGGCACGGATATGCGTAGCCGTTTCAGGAGAAGGAGCAGAGGCATATGAGAGAACTGATTGATAAATTATATAAGAATCATAACCTGGAAAAGGAAGAGTTTATATATTTAATAGAAAATTTTGATAAAGATACCAGTGAATATCTTTTTTCCCTGGCACAGATAACCAGCCAGGAACATTTTCAAAAGGAAGTTTACATCCGAGGACTGATCGAATTTACAAACTACTGAAAAAATGACTGTTATTACTGCGGAATCAGAAGGAGTAATAAAAACGTCAGCCGTTACCGCCTGAGTAAAGAGGAGATTCTTTCCTGCTGTCAGAACGGATATGAGTTGGGTTTTCGGACCTTTGTTCTTCAGGGCGGAGAAGATCCGGCATTTACCGATGAAATTATGATTGATATTATAAAAGCCATGAGAGAAGGATATCCGGATTGTGCCATTACCCTTTCCATTGGGGAAAAAAGCTACGATCAGTATCAGGCGTATTACGAAGCTGGTGCAAACCGATTTCTTTTGCGCCATGAGACTGCCAATGAAGAACATTATAAAAAGCTTCACCCAGAGTCCCTGTCTCTTGAAAACAGGAAGGAATGTTTAAGAAATTTAAAGAAAATCGGGTATCAGGTAGGAACCGGATTTATGGTGGGATCTCCTTACCAGACCCCTGAGTGTCTGGCAGAGGATCTTGCATTTATTAAAGAACTGTCTCCTCAGATGGTTGGAATCGGTCCTTTTATCCCACATAAAGAAACTCCGTTTAAGGATTTTCAGCTGGCAGCATGGATTTAACCCTGTTTCTCATTGGAATGCTCAGGCTTATGCTTCCCAATGCGTTAATTCCGGCTACAACTGCAT
>JAEYPZ010000017.1:0-56383 GCA_023410275.1 Bacillota bacterium | reverse complement strand
CCTTTAACGCGACAGCGATCCAGGCAAAAGGTGCAGTTAATTTTGAAAGAGGATATTTTCCGTTACCGGGTAATGCGGAGGGAGAACAGCTCTATGCTTCAATGGCTATGGGAGCCGGCCCGGCAATCTATTCCGGTTCAAAATATAAAGAGGAATGCAAAGCAATTCTGGAATTATGGTTTGATGGGGAATCAGATATTTACAAAGCTTATGCAGATTCCGGCAAGGTAATTGTTACGTATGGATACGGTTCTGATAAAGTCAATCCGCTATTCCAAAACTTTCTGGATCTATATAATGAAGGGAAATCCTTCTACTGGTGCAACCAGGGCTGGCCCGCCGGTACGGAAACAGAAATGGAAGCCTTATTCAGTGAAAGTATCGGAGGACAGGGTACAACGGTAGAGGATATAGTAAAAGGTATGCAGACAAAATTTGAAGAACTGAATACCGAAGAATAAACAGGGCGTGCTGCAAAATAACTGAAATGCCCGGGATTCGTAAGAATCGCTGACAGTTATAAAGATATTTTGCAGCCTCCCTTTCCATAAGGAGGAGCTATGAAAAATAAAAAAAAATTACGTGGTATTCTTTCGTTAGTTTTTCCAAGGAGGATGTATCTGTTTGTTTTGCCTGCACTGGTACTGTTTTTGGTTTTTTGGGTAATACCCGTTTTCCAGTTGTTTTATTACAGCGTAACTAATTTTAACGGAGTCAATTATAATTATGATTTTGTGGGATTTAAGAATTATTTAACTTTATTGAAAGAATGTACACTTGTAAACTCCATAAAGAACACTTTGATTTATGCAGTTACTATTGTTATAGGCAGTAATATTCTGGGACTGATTATGGCTCTGCTTTTAAATCTTAAGTTAAAAGGCAAGGGATTTTTCCGTACGGCAGCATATATTCCCGCTTTATTCAGTGCCATCGTAGTCGGATTTATCTGGTCCTATGTATATATGCCGGATGCGGGCATGATTCCAGCTTTTATGAATTTAATCGGAATGGACGGTTCGTCCTTTAATATATTGGGAAATTATAAAACGGCACTTTTTGGAATATCCATCGTGGATATCTGGAAAGGCTTCGGTACCACCATGATTATATACCTGGCAGGTCTGCAGACCGTAGATGACAGTTTGATTGAGGCAGGAAAGATAGACGGAGGTACGGAGTGGCAGCTTATCCGAAAAATAAAAATACCTCTTATTTCAGCGACCATAACAATTAACGTGATATTAAATGTAATTGCCGGACTGAAAGCATTTGATTACTCCTTTATTATGACAAACGGCGGACCGGGCAAATCTACCAATACGTTAATGTTTACCATATATAAGATTGCATTTACGGACCAGATGATGGGAAAAGCCAGTGCTTTTTCGGTGGTATCCTTCCTGGTTATCATATTGATCACAATCTGTATGCTTATTATTCTGAATAAAAGAGAGGTGGAATTATAATGGTGAAAGGAAAAGCCTTGAAGGAGGTTGAAAAGTCAGAAAAATTTTCGCTTTCCGTGCTGGTAATATACATACTGCTGATATTGTTCTGCCTTATTGTAATATCGCCGCTGCTTATTGTATTTTCCAGTTCTTTAAGGGAGCCCGGCAATATGCAGTCACCCTTAAACCTCTTTGTCCAATTCTCACTTAACAGCTACCGTACAGCCTATTCCAAAATGAACTATCCCATGCAGCTGTTAAACAGTATTATGACCACCGGAGGCTCCGTAATGGTGATAGTCCTGATTTCTTCCATGGCTTCCTATCCTGTTGCAAGGATTAAGAAAGGGCTCAGCAAGGGCCTTTATTATTTCTTTATCGCAGGGCTGGTAATTCCGGCACAGATGGTCATTGTACCCATTGCTCAGATATTCGGCGGCCTGAATATACCCAATACAAGGTTTACACCTATGATTATGTTTATAACCTGCAGCCTTCCTTTTTCCACCTTCCTGTTTACAGGCTTTTTAAAAGGTGTTCCGGCGGAGGTGGAGGAATCCGCCTTTCTGGATGGGGCCAATCTCTGGCAGAGGTACCGGCAGATAGTATTTCCCCTTTTAAAGCCGGCAACGGTATCCGTAATCATAACCCAGTCCCTGTGGATCTGGAATGACTATTTCTTTCCTATGGTATTTATCTCCAAGTCTTCCCAGTACTCCCTGCCCGTGGGGATGATACAGTTCCTGGGGGACCGTGAGAATCCGGCCCAGTGGAATGTTTTGTTTGCAGCCTGTGTGCTGTGTGCATTGCCTTTGATTGTCATGTTTACGTTCCTGCAGAAGCAGTTTATTAATGGGATAGCGGCAGGTGCCGTCAAGGGGTAAGGACAGGGTTGCAACGGTAAATGTATGAGGTTTATGGGGACGTACGATGACCAAGGAGGTTGTTTTGGAGTTTTGTTACGCGAGAACCCTTATTCCACTAAAGCGGCAGAAAACGTGACTGGCAGGTAAATCAGCGCCAAACTCGCTGTGACAAATTTAGCTGTGTTAGGTATCAAGCTCAAACAGTGGCGCTGGTTTACCTAGTCACGTTTCCTGCCGCTTAAGTGTCATAAGGAACCTCTTGAGACAAAACTCCAAAACAACCTCCTTGGTCATCTGTGCACAGCCAATATTGGGTCTCATGGGTTTGCTGTGGCAGCATCGCAGGCAAGCTTACGATATGCATGGAAATTGGAAGTAAGGGAAATGTTTGTGCTTGTTTCCAGAAGTCTCTTAGCGGCTCTTTCGCTCTTTGCCAGCAGAACGATATCATCTGCATTGGGACTCCTATTGATTCGCTCCTTCACCTCTCGGCTAATATGACCTCTGCTGACTTCTATATGTTCAGTATTACCTTGCGATAATAGTTACCTCTTTCAAGGCTTTCCATACAGACCTCCCTGGGTACTCACACGTTCCTTCTCTCCATCCATCTGCCACATTTACCATACATGATTCAGTTTTTACCAGTTTATTAGTAGAATTCAGATTCTATCAGTGATATAATTGGAAACTATGAAAGAAGTATCCGGTATACCTGTAACAACGCAAGCAAGTACAGAAAAAAATGCTACTGTAAGTAACCAACAGGGAAAGGCACAGGTTTAAATATGACGCAGGAACAAGAACAGGTATTTGTAAAGCAATGTTTTCAAAAGTTAATTGATAAAGGAACTATTAAGGCAAGTGATTTAAAAAAATCTACAGTTACTGAAAAAGAGATAGAGGAATTAGAAGAAGAGTATCAAATAAAACTTCCATCATTGTTTAGAACCTATTTGATGACATATAGTTATGAATTTACAAGGCTTCTTGGAGTAGTTTTGTGTAACTATGGTGAACTGAATGAACAATGGATCGAAATTTTAAATATTCCTGAAAAGGCTCCAATGTCCGGGTTAAAAAATTATTTGGATGGTATTCGAGGTGTAGGCGAGGAATTATTTGGAAATAAAGAGACATTCCTTTCGAAAGGGTACATACCCTTTGGAGACTGGGGAGCGGCATGGGGGCCGGTATGTTTTAATACAAATAGTAAGGCAAATAGTGAAAACGAAGAAGATGAAAGCACATGGTCCATTGTATGGTTTGACCATGAGGAATGGTTTGACGGTAATGAAATTGATGATTTGGCAATACCGGCAGCACCTGGTTTTAAGGATATCTTAGAATGGTATTTTTGTGGAAAGTATCAGGAAGAATATGATAGGAAAGAGGAAGATTGCGGAATAGCAGTAAATCAAGAAGTCAAAGAATTATTAGAAACAATAGATTTTAGTGATGAAAATGCAATCCCAGATACATCAGATTTTTATAAGAAGCTGGATGAATGGTGGGAAAAGGATAAATTTGACTGTACGATAGAATTTGTTCAAAAAATACCGAAAAGCATGTGGAGTGATAAACTTTTAGTTGAATTGATATGCGCATATAATAACAAAAAAGAATTTGATTTCTCACGAAAACTGTTAGAAGAATACAAAGCGCAGCTAAATAAAAGTGTGAAATGGTATTATTTATATGCGTATACATATTATGTGGAAAATAATTATGAACAGGCCATTACCCTATTAAAAGAGGGACTAAATCTGGATAGTGAGCATGAAAGCAGTTTGGACCTTTTAAAAGAATGTGAGTTAGAAGCAGAAAAAGAGCATAAGAAGAGAGAACGTAAAAAGGCTGAAGAAAAGCGTGTAAAATTCGTGTATTCAAAAGAAGAGCAGGAATTTAAAGTTGTGGACGGATGTGTTGATTTAGGTTACTTAGGAGTTTATACCTATGATCAAATGGGTATTGATTTTGATTGGGAATATTACAAGGAGGAATTCTGGGACAAAGAGGATAGCTGGTATGCCAAATATGAACCAATAAGAAACTATTTAAGCCGGGATATGAGCCATGAACAGGTTGCGGAAGGTATTGAAGAATACTATAACCAACGTCTGCAGAATATAAAAGAGCATCAAACGGAAATAAATCATAATTTTCTTGTTGAGATTTTTGATGATTTGTGTGGATGCGGCTATCCCTTTTGGGAAGATGGAAATGATCTGGCTTCGTTTATCATTGAAGAAAATATGCCAACAGACTCCGATTTAGAGAAGGCTGTTTATACAAAGGAAGCAAATCTGGCAATCAGTCAGGCATTGTATGTATATAGGGAAAGTGCCAATAATGGAGTAAAAGAAAAAATAAATATGGAAGAACTGATTAAAATGTATTTTCCTATGATAGATATGAAAAAATTTGTTTCAGAGATAGAGGCAGAGTATTTAAATTTTGATGGAGTAAATATATCGTTTCAATGCAACAGCAGAGTATGTGATAATGGAATCATTTGTAGTGCTTATGCAGAAATTCTGCCGGATAATTCGTTTTATGACTGGCATAATCATTAAACCTCTGAACTATAAATACATATGATGTCAGAACTGAATCAAAAGTTTGAGGAATAAAGAAAGCAACGTTACATAAGCTTTCTTTATTCCTTTTTAGTTTCAATTTTCAACTAAGCGGTCAGAAGGTAATCATGTTTTCGTATAATCTTCCAGATAGAACCGGTAACGCTCGCTGATAATATATTGCTTGCCGATATGTACAAGTTCCTTTCTGGAATCATACATCTGGCAGTACAGATAAAAAAGAGGCTCTCCTCCGGATACCTGCAATTTTTTAGCAATATCTCCATTTGCTCTGACCACATCGATATAAGAATTGGTGGAAATGGAGACACGTATTCCGTGTTTTTCTTCCAATAAGCGGTATAGGGAACCGTCTAAGGGTTCGTTTAAAAGAAATGAAAAACGCGAATATGGAAAAAGATTATTCTCACACATGATAGGAGAACCATCTGCCAGACGGATACGTTGTAGAAAGATGGCAGAGCTGCCAGGTTCTTCATTCATAGCTCTAGCATCTTCCTGTGTCAAATGGATGATTTCTTTTTTTGTAACCATACTGGTAGGGTTCATACCGTTTGCTTCACAAGCTTCACTAAAGCTAAGCAAATGTTCAATTTTGCGCTGTATTTTGTGTTCCTGCACAAAAGTACCTTTACCCTGTTTCTTTGATAAAAATCCTTCTCTTGAAAGTTCTTCTATAGCACGGCGCACAGTAATACGGCTTACGTTATATTGTTCGCTGATTTCTGTCTCGGTAGGAATTTTTTCTCCATAATGCAATTCACCTGTTTTAATAGCATTTTTAATTTCTTCCTTTAGCTGCAGGTATAAAGGAATCGCATTATCAGGATTTAATTTCATAATTGTAACTCCTTTGTAAAGATTTATCTAAGTTCACTATACTATAGTTGACGTGGAATAACAAGCTTATTCTGATAAAGACCTATAAATTGTATAAATTTGGTTGGAAAATATACATTGTGCACAAAAACACAACCAATAATTATAACAAATGACAAAGGATAAGAAATTTAAAATTTATTATTGTATATAACGTTATATTATGATATAGTAAAAATACGCAAAAACGAAATGGGAGGGTATTGAAAAATGTGCAAAATTAATACTGATTTAATCTTGCGCTCCAATTATATTTTCACAGGTTTAAATGAAAAACCAGAAAAAGGCTATATCGCTGTTTCCGGTAACACAATCATCAAAGTAGGAATGGATGATTCTTATAAAGAATTAATTGGAGAAAATACGAAGGTTTTGGATTTGAAAGACCAGCTTATTACACCGGGTTTTGTAGATGTACATACCTTTTTTACCGGATATGCTATCTACCATATTGGAATGAATCTTTCAGAGATTGATTCAGAAGAGATGTGCCTTGGAAAGATTAAGGAATATGCAAGTACACTTAAGGAAGGGCAGACTATATATGGCCATGGATGGGATGTAAACCGGTTTCCTGCAAAAGGCATGGAGGAGCTATTAAATCAGAAATATCCGGAGAGATCCGTTCTATTATTTTCGGCTGACAGAAGCACCTGTATCATGAACCAAGCCGCAAAGGATGCTTACGGTTTTACACCTTCTACTTGTTATCCGGAGGCATATTACAAAATCATGCGGGAGTATTTAAATGACAGAACTTTTATTGAAAAAGAGTTCAGGGATTATATGAAATTATTAAACAGCAGAGGTGTTACCGCTGTAAAGGAAATGGGATTTGATGATTTCTATGGTTTTGATGGGTTCTTAAAGGAAAAAGAAGAAAACAGAGAATTAACCCTACGAATATTTTTTATGTCCCAGCCCGTTGGGGAAGGAATTAATATTGAACACGGAAAACGAATGAGAGAAAAGTTTACCGGCGACTTTGTTCGATTTTCAGGCTATAACCGGATGACGGACGGAACCGTAGCAAGTAAAAAGGGAGACCTGTTAAAACCCTATGAAGGAACTGATTCCTGCTGCTCAATCCATATTGATTATGAAGGAATTGAGAAGGAAGTTCTACTGGCAGATCAAAATGGCTTCCGCTATTCACTCCATGCCCAGGGGGATGGTGCGGTTCATAAGGTACTGGATATTTTTGATAAGTGTAAAAAGGGAAATAATAAAGTAATAAACAGGCATGCGATTACAGACATGGAGTTTACGGCTCCGGAAGATTTAGAACGTATGGGAGAGCTGGGGGTAATAGGAGAAATCTATTTTCAGATTATGTCATTAGATCCTGGCGACGAGGTCAAGGCGGCAATCCTGGAAACCATCGGTAAGGAACGAGGACAGTATTACTGGAACCGGAGAAAAATGATAGACAGCGGAGTCGTACTTTCCGGAGCCACGGACCTTCCCCTTATGATAACAGATATTCCGGAATCCATCTATCATGGATGCGGCGGATATTTTCCGGAGGGAGGGGAACCATTTAACAAACATAATACCATAACCATTGCTGAAATATTGAAAGCCTGGACTTTAGGCGGTCAGAAAAATCTTGGAATGGAAGGAAAATATGGAACCCTGGAAGAAGGAAAGATCGCAGATATTACCGTACTGGATCATAATGTATTTCAGGTTCCTGTGGAACAAGTGCGCGATGTCAAGGTATCTATGACAATCGTTGATGGACGTATTGTATATAAGAAAGAGTCTGCTAATTAAAAATAAAGGAGGAAAAGAAATGAAACTAATTGACAGAGAGCAGATAGCAGCCATGAATATTCATTATCTCTATTATTCTTTGGAATATTTTTTAGATACCCAGGCGGCATTAGGGGTAAAGACCATAGAATTATGGCCCGGGGCTCCCCACTTCTTTCTGGATTCCATGACCTATTCTGACTGCAGGGAAATAAGGCATAAAATTGAATCCCGCGGGCTTACGGCAAAAATCATCACACCGGAAAACTGTACCTATCAGTATCAGTTTGCAGCTCCGGTACCTGAAATCTATGAGAAAAGCTTTCAGTATTTTACCAATGGAATAAAAGCAGGAGCAGAGCTTGGCTGCAAGGTCATGGCAATCAATTCTGGTTGGGGGTATTGGAACGAAGACAGGGAGGAAGCCTGGAAACGTTCTGCCGATATGCTTGCAAGGCTGGCGGAAGAAGCTAAAAAAGAAGGCCTCTGCCTTGCAATGGAATCCTTAAGACCACAGGAGTCTCAACTGGTGACGACTCTTGGTAATACAAAAAGGATGTTCGATGAAATTAATCATCCTCATTTAAAAGTAATGATTGATACCACAGCAATGGGGGTTGCAGGAGAAACCTTGGAGGAATGGTTTGATGTTTTTGGAGAAGACATCATACATATGCATTTTATTGATGGAAATCCATATGGACATCTTATCTGGGGAGACGGAAATCATGATTTAGAGAGCTGGTTAAAAATACTTGATCAGAGAGGGTATAAAGGTTACTTAGGGCAGGAAATCACGGATTTTAGCTATTTTGAAAAGCCGGATTCCCATGATATGCGAAATATGGCAGCTTATGAACCATTTATTAGATAAATACTGTATTGGAGAGAGGTACGATTATGACTGAAAAGAAAAAGTTTAAATTCGCTTTGCCCCATGTTTATACATTAGCATTTGTATTAATCATTGTATTTGCTGTAATGACTTGGATTTTACCAAGCGGACAGTTTCAAAGACAATTAATCGATACGCCGGCCGGAGAAAGGGAAGTAGCAATTTCCGGAACCTATAAAGTAATTGAAAAAGTGAGTAACGACGGAGCTGATCTGCGTCAGGGATTGTTAGAAATTCTGATGGCACCTACCAGGGGAATTCAGGCAGCTGCCGATGTGGTAGCCTTTATTCTTTTGATTGGCGGAACATTTCAGATTCTGACAAAGACCAATGCCATGAATATGGGAATCCGCAGAGTAATCAGAAAACTTCAGGGAAAAGAAGTATTGCTCATCCCGATATTGATGCTACTGTTTGGTATCGGCGGAACTACATTTGGCATGTCGGAAGAAGTCATTCCATTCTACATTATGCTCATTCCCATATTCTTTGCAATGGGGTATGATTCCATGACCACCTTTATGGTCGTATTTTTAGGACCCCAGATTGGTTATGCAGCTTCCACCACCAATCCCTTTAACGTACTTATTGCACAGGGAGTTGCAGGAATTCAGGGAAATCCTCAGTTAATCTACCGCTTTATCTGGTGGATTATCATGATGACCATCTCTATTTTCTTTGTTATGCGTTATGCATCAAAGGTCCATAAGAATCCGGCCAGTTCCATTACCTACAAAGATGATCAGCTTAAGAAACAGGAATTTGCAATGGATGAAGAGAACACAGAATTTTCCCTCCGCCATAAATTAGTACTTGGCATTTTTGCTCTTGGTATGGGTACAATTGTATTCGGCATCTTAAAATATCACTGGTATATGGATGAAATATCTGCCATATTTCTCGTTATGGGTATCTTAATGGGTATCGCCGGCGGTCTGAAAGAAAAAGAAATAGCAGAAGAATTTGTGACCGGAGTTAAGGATCTGGCATTTGCAGCAGTAGTAGTTGGTGTCTGCCGCGGTATCTTAGTCGTTGCAGAAGGCGGGATGATTATTGATACCATATTAAACAGTTTATCCAACAGCCTTGCCAATATCGGCAGCGTAGCATTTACAACGGTTATGTATCTGGTACAGTCCCTGCTTTCCATTCTGGTGCCTTCTTCCTCCGCCTTAGCTTCCCTTACCATGCCAATTATGGCCCCGTTATGTGACTTACAGGGAGTTAACCCGGAAGCGAGTGTTACTGTTATGCAATTTGCAAATCAGCTGACGAATATGATCAGCCCCACCGCAGGTATGACCGTAGCCGGACTTGCAGTTTGCAAGATTACCTTTGGACAATGGTGGAAAACAATCTGGAAATTCTTTATCGTTATCACAATTTTAGCTATGGTATTCTGTGCAATTTCCGCACAGCTTTAACATAAACAATAGAATTAAATTTTATGGAGGATAAAAAATGAATGCAAGAGAATTAGTACAACAAATTTTAAAGGAACATGGGGAAATCAAGGATATTTACTTTGTTGCCTGCGGCGGCTCTTTGGTCGATTTATATCCGGGTTTCTATTTTATACAAGCAGAATCAGAAACCATGCATGGAGCTTGGTATACCAGTAAAGAGTTTGTGATTGCTCCGCCGAAACATCTGGGTAAAAACAGTCTTGTATTTATCTGTTCCCACGGCGGTAATACAAAAGAAACTGTGGAGGCAGCTCATCTGGGAAAAAACAGGGGGGCAGCTGTCATTACCATGACACACAATCCGGATTCAGCCTGCAATGATGATTCCATGATACCTGTAGTCTATGATTGGGCAGATACGGTGAATGAAAAGGATAAACCCCAGGGTATCGTACTTCGCGTCCTGAATGAAATCATGAAAGTACAGGAATCGAATTATAAATTATATGATGGGATTGCGGACGGCATTGAAAAAATTGACGGAATTGTACGTGCGGCAGTAAATAAGGTAAAGAACCGCACCTGGGTATTCGCGGAAAAATATGCGGACGAATCTTTCCTTTATATTATGGGTTCCGGTGCTTCTTATTCCCAGGCTTACGGATTTTCTATCTGCTCCCTCCAGGAAATGCAGTGGATGGATTGCTGTTACCTGCATTCCGGAGAATACTTCCATGGACCCTTTGAAGTAACAGATGAAGAGCATTTATATATCCTTCTGATGAGTAAAGGTCCGAACCGCGTCATGGATGAAAGAGCACTTACCTTCTTAAAGAAATATGCTAAGAAATATGAAGTGATAGATGCGGAAGAATTGGGTATCGGCGCAATAGATGCTTCCTGCGTGGAATATTTTAACCCTATCCTCTTTTATGCGATGAGTGTTGCTTACCGTACCGGCCTGCAGGATAAACGCCGCCATCCCTTGGATATGAGACGCTATATGGGTGTAGTGGAATATTAATAGAAAGAGGTATGAATATGGGTAAATATAATGTAAATGTATTAGGTTTCGGTGATAATGTCGTAGATAAATATGAACATATAAAAACCATGTATCCGGGCGGAAATTGTGTGAATTTTGCTGTCTATGCAAATATGTTCGGAGCAGCCAGAAGCGCTTATATGGGGTACTTTGGAAATGATAAGGAAGCAGAACATGTAATGAATACCCTTCAGGAGATTGGCATCGAAATGATAAAATGTCAGCAGCTGGATGGAGAAAACGGATGTGCGAGAGCAACTTTAATTGATGGGGACAGGGTATTCTTAGGGTCCAATGAAGGCGGTATCCGCGGAGAGACACCTTTTATTCTGGATCAGTTTGATTTAGAGTATATCAGACAATTCGACCTGGTACATTCCGGTAATTATTGTTTTATGGAAAAAGAGCTGTATAAAATTAAGGAAGCAGGTATTTTTATTTCTTATGATTTTTCCGATGATTCTACGGATGAGTATTATAAGGAGGTTGCACCTGATATAGATTTTGCTTTTTGCTCCTTTGACGGAACCGAAGAGGAAACCCGGGAACGTTTAAAATGGATCCTTTCTCTTGGACCCAAGCTTGCCTGTGCTTCCAGAGGTGCTGAGGGTTGTATGTTATTTGATGGGAAGCAGTTCTATCTACAGCCGGCGGAACCTATCGAAAAGGTAGTAGATACCATGGGTGCAGGTGATTCCTTAATCACTTCATTCCTGGTTGGATACCTTGACCGCCTGAAAAAAGGCTGTAACGGTGATTCGGCAATCAGGGAAAGTATATCAGAAGCTGCCAGGTTTGCAGCAAAAATATGTTGTATCGATGGAGCGTTTGGTTATGGAAAAAAATATGATTAAGGAAAGAATTCAGGATATAAAAGCAATTGGTGTAGGTTTCTCCTGTGTTGATGTTTATGAAAAACTAAATAAATTCTATCCTACCGGAAACGGTGTGGATTGGGGGATTCACCTAAAACGTCTGGGAGTTCCCGTAAGTATATTAAGTGTTGTAGGAACGGATATTTATGGAGAAAAGATGCGGGAAGCATTAGGAAAAGAAGGTATTGATATTTCCCACCTGCATACAGCGGAAGGAGAAACCTGTAAAATGATGATGGACCTGATCAATGGCATAGACCGGGTTCATTTAGAAGCAATTGACGGCGTTATGCTGGATTTTAAGCTTACAGAGGAAGATAAGGAATATATCAAGAAATTTCAGTTTATGCATACGGACCTTTTTGGTAATGTATTGAATGACCTTGCGGAGATTAGGGCTGCAGGCGTAAAAGTAGTTATGGATTTTTCTACTTTTTGTGAGGATACTCAATATAACAGAGAAGAAAATTACAAAAATGTGGATTATGCATTTTTATCCTATGACAAAGAAGATGAACATATTAAGAACCTCCTAAAGAAGATTAGTTCCTTCGGAGCAAAGATTGTTACAGCCACTCTGGGTGAAAACGGAAGTATTAGTTATGATGGTGAAAAATTTTACCGCCAGGGTATCGTGCCGGTAAAAGTAGTAAATACCGTTGGTGCAGGAGATTCCTATATAGCCGGTTTTACATACGGCATCATGATGGGATGGGATATTCCTGTATGTATGGAATTTGGTGCAAAGATCAGTGCAGAGGTTGTAACAAAATTTGAACCATATTAATTACGGGAAAGGGGCTGCCGCCCTGAACCTGTAAAGCATTAGGAATACCAGAACAGATATATCCGCCATGGTTCTGGTATTCCGTGTTCAGAAAGGAAGGAAACCTATGATTATCGATATGCACATACACCCAATATATTACAAATCTATCTGTAATGATCCGGAGGAATTGGAGTTCCGTTCCAAAGCATTTGGTGTATTCAAACAGTCTCCTTATGATTATGAAGAGATGTTTGTTGAAATGGAATACGGCAGGGTAGACAAAGCTGCCCTGCTGCCCTTAGACTTAACCACAACCGAAGGAGGCTGCATCGTAACCAATGACCAGATAGCACAACTGGTATCAGAGCATCCGGAGCGGTTTATCGGCTTTGCAAGCGTTGATCCGCACAGAAAAGACGCACTTGAAGTGCTGGATTATGCATTTGGCACTCTTAAGCTGAAGGGTTTGAAACTAAATCCGGCAAAACAGCATTTTTACCCAATGGATGATTGTATGCAGTCAATATATGAAAAATGTCTGGAATATAATAAGCCTGTAATCTTCCATGCAGGGCTTAGCTGGGAGCCTGACTGCATAACGGAATATGCCCATCCCTTAAAATTTGAAGGGGTTGCTGTCAAGTATCCGAACCTCCGTATCTGTCTGGCCCATTTCGCCTGGCCCTTTGTACGGGAGATGGTTATGTTGATGATTAAATATCCTAATGTTTATACCGATACTTCCGTATTATATATGGATTCACCGGAAGAATCCATGATGCGGCTGTTTACGGTAGATATGGGACCTTTATGGGCGGAAAGGGCACTTCACAGCCAGATCATGTTCGGTTCAAACGGACCCCGGTTCCGGCAGTTTAAATTACTTCGGGCCTTGGATAAAGTACCTATGAGGGAATATGCAAGAGAGGGTATCTATTATAAGAATGCTTTGAGATTTTTAGGAGAGGAGGCGGTAGAATGGTAGACCTGCAGACAATTAGCTGGATGAGCAGAAAACCGGAGCAGTTTCATATGATTACCAAAGAAGTACATGATATCGTTGAAAAAAGCCCGGTAAAAAACGGATTGGTATTGGTTGTAACTGCTCATACCACCACAGGGATCATGGTAAATGAGGGACTTCCCTGTGTAGAGACAGATATTTCAGATACCCTGACCCGTATTGTTCCTTTGGAGGCAGATTATGCCCATGCCCATTTCCTTCCCAGCTATGGTGCCACAGGAAATAACTCCACAGGACATATAAAAAGTCTTATCTGTGGAAATCATTGCGTATTTCCGGTAGTAGATGGAAAGATTATCTGCGGTGGTGCCCAGGATATCTATATTGTAGAATTCGACGGGCCTCAGACCAGAAAAGTATTTGTGGAAGTGCTTGGAGATTAATGGATACTCTGTTGTTTATGTATCCTTCCCGCTACCGGACGGATTCGGGACTTACACCCGTTGGAACGTGCGCCCGCCGGGTGCACATTATAAAAGGAAGAAGCTCCCGGGAGCTTCTTCCTTTTATGCTGTCATTCCAATATGAATGCCTGTTCTATTATTTATTTACCAAGAGTAATTACATGGAAACTCTTATCGCATAATACAGCTGATAGAATTCCGTTGTCCATTCTGGCATTATCCACTTTGACAGGAGCAACGTTCTCAGGCAGCTCTTCGGTATTGATTGCCTTTAAATCGGAATGGGTCAATACGATATGCTCTTTTACACGGTAGTCAGCAAATTGCCTTAAATCACAGGTCACTTCCATGGAGGAGTCAAGGTCTTTATTCACGGCAAAGACGGTCAGAGTATCCTCTTCTTCGTTCATCATGCAGACACAGTCCAGATAAGGAGCATCTCCATGCTTGGTTTCATAGACAGGAGTATCTACAATCGTATTTAATACGGTTCCTCTGCCATGATTGCTGATAAGTGCAAAGGGATAGAAGATTGTCTGCATCCATGCGCCGGTATCGGATGTCATAATGGGGGCAATAACATTGACAAGCTGTGCCAGACACGCTACCTTCACGCGGTCTGCATGGCGCAGCATGGTAATCATCATACCTGCCACTAAAAGGGCATCTTCAAAATTATAAATATCCTCCAGCTGATGGGGAGCCTTGCACCAACGCTCCAGCTTCTGGTCCTGTTCATTGGAATGATACCACACATTCCATTCGTCAAAGGATAAATGGATGGACTTATTTTTGCGTTTCTTTGCTTTCACAGAGTCACAAATGGAGATTACCGAGCTGATGAACTTATCCATGGCTACTGTGCTGGCAAGAAATTCAGGGGTGTTATTTTCCGCATTTCCATAATACTGATGCAGGGAAAGATAATCCACCTGGTCATAGCATTCGGAGAGCACCGTGTCTTCCCAGCTGCCAAAGGTATCCATGTAAAGGGAGGAGCTGCCGCAGGCTACAAGCTCAATGGAAGGGTCCACCATCTTCATGATACGTCCGGCCTCTGCGGCCAGTCTGCCGTATTCCCCGGCTGTCTTGTGTCCCATCTGCCAGGGTCCGTCCATCTCGTTGCCAAGGCACCACAGCTTTATATCATGGGGATTTTCATAGCCGTGCTTCCTTCTTAAATTACTGTAATAACTGCCGCCCTTTAAGTTGCAGTATTCCACGATATTCTTTGCATCCTCCACACCGCGGGTTCCCAGATTGACAGCCATCATGGCAGAAGTATCGGCTTTTTTGGACCAGTCCATGAACTCATTCAAACCAAATTGATTTGTTTCAATGACATTCCAGGCAAGGTCTATTTTCTCAGGACGTTCATTTTTAGGACCGACACCGTCTTCCCAGTGGTAGCCTGATACAAAATTTCCGCCGGGATACCGGACAATGGGAACATTTAATTTCTGTATCAGTTCCATTACATCCTTCCGAAGACCCTGCTCATCGGCAAAAGGACTTCCGGGCTGATAGATACCTTCATATACGGCACGTCCCAGATGCTCAATGAAGGAACCGTAAATACGTTTATCGACCTCTCCTACCACAAAATGCTTATCAATACTTATTGTTGACTTTTTCATGCTTACACCCAATGTGCCATAAAAAACCGGTTGAAAGAATCACAGTATGGCATCCTTTCGCTTTTTATATTTTCCTTCAACCTTCTCCTTACATTTAAATGCTATTGTCTTTAATATGCTTAAATTATAACATTTCCATTAAAAATAAAAATTACATTATTTCTTATAGTATTGACTTTTCTTCCGATAATAGATATGCTGATTAAAAGCAATCCGATAATTTATCCAGTTAGAAGGAGGCGGAAAAAGTGATAACAATTGATTACTGCGGATACCATACCCATAATCCTGACAGGGATGTTATTCTGCGTCCCTCCGGCACAGACAGCTATCTGTTCCTGCTTGTTCTGTCGCCCATGACCTTTTATTTTTCGAACCATAATGCGGTTAAGGCAAAATCGGGAGCCTGTATCCTGTATACGCCCGGCAAGTACCAGCATTATCAGGCCGATCATGAGTTTTTTAACAGTTATGTGCATTTTTTCTGCAGTCAGGAAGATATAAAGGATTATGAGATTAAAAAGAACAGGATATTTTATCCCGACAATACGGAGGAGCTTAACTGGCTGCTTAAGAAGATTTATCAGGAGTTCATCAATGGATTGTCGAAGTCGGAGGAAATGACCGCTTTTTATATACATCAGCTTCTTATACTGCTTCACAGGGGACAGCTGCAGGAAGAAATCCCGGATGAACAGAGGCAGGGCATCTATTCTGAATTACTGAGCCTCAGGCAGCAGGTACTGGGAAGCTGTGAGCAGCCCTGGAACGTGGAAAAAATGTGCAAAATATTAAATATAGGGAAAAGCCAGCTGTATAAGTATTATGAGCTTTTCTTCCACAGCACCCCAAAGAAGGAACTGGTCCAGGCAAGGCTGCAAAAGGCAAAATACCTTATGAAAAATGATGCTGTGACCATTAACCAGGCTGCCTATGATTCCGGTTTTAATAATATCTGTCATTTTAACAGGCTTTTTAAAATGCAATGCGGATGCACGCCTGGGGAGTACAGGGAAAAAAGCTAAAGAAAGAACCTTGAGAATCCAGAATGATTATAATTGATTTTGAGCTTATTTTTCGGAAAATTCCTTGCTATAATAGATCTGAGATATTCACACAGAAGAAGTCTGAATTGAGTACAGAGGGTGCTCATTCCAGACTTCTTCCAGCATTGCTTGTGATGCCTGGAAGCAGCATCATGTTGGAATGAGTGAAACTGATTAAGTAAGAAAGGATGCGTATGCAGGTTCTTTCAATCTTTGATATTTGTGACGCAACGGGGGAAATATGAAAAAGGCTGATTTTATAAGAATAAAGGAAAAGATAACGATTTATGCCTGTAACTCTTTGGAATACACGGATTATGAGGATATCGCAGGGTATGAAATACGAAAAGAAACGGACAGTGTCATTCTGATAGAGGGCTTTCATAGGGAAGCCGGGTGCAGGCATTATCACTGGGCAGCCAATGAACCCGTAGTATTGCTGGCGGCTGTCGGCAAGGCAGATAACTGTCTGATGGAATTCATACCGAAAGAATGGGTGGATGCTTTTGAAAAAGAGGGGTTTACAGTCAGGGACCATTGGAAGGATTACTTTAAGGATTCCCTGGCAGATGTCCCGGTGATTAAAGCTGAGGAAATCAAGGAAGGTGGCTTCTTAAAGGAAGGTGACCTTTTAAAGGAAGGTGACCTTCTAAAAGAAGGTGAGAGCAGGGAAGCCTCAGAAGTAACCATTTCCTGCAAAGGACAAAGCCGCGGCTTTACGGGACAGACAGTGGAATGGATACGGGAATGGCTAGACAATTCCAGTAACAAAGAGCCGGTACATAAAGTAATTCTTGCTGAGAGGGAAGATAAGAAGATAACAGGCATTGTGTGCACCGGTATTTACGGCTGTGACAGCAAGAAAGGGCCTATAGCATGGATAAAAGAGGTTGCGGTAAGACCTGAGTATCAGAACAGGGGAATTGCCAGAAGACTTATAGGGAAGGCACTTTGCTATTGTAAATTCTATGGGGCCACAAGAGCCTTTCTGGCGGCGGATGAATGTAATGTCCATGCCATCCATTTATATGAAAGCATTGGATTTTGCCCCGGACCCGAAGAAGGGCAGATTGACATGATGAGGGAATAAGGTTAAAATAGTAGCATGATAAGTTTTGAAAGGAGGAACAGACATGAAGGTAATCATGTATGGAACAGAAATCTGCCACGATTGTGTGCAGGCCAAGAAGGAGCTGACTGCCTGCAAGGATGTTCAGCTGGAATATAAAAATATTACAGGAGATACTGCTACTTTAAAAGAATTCCTTGCTTTCCGCGATAAGGAAGAGATGTTTTTGGAAGTGAAGCAGGAAGGAAGAATCGGAATTCCCTTTTTCATCCTGGAAAACGGAGAGAAAACCTTTGATATTGATGAATATGTGGAATTGCCTAAGACAAAGGGAGATTTTGTTCATGCTCTCAATGTCTGCTCCATAGACAATCCCGGGCAGTGTTAATACTACAGTCAAAGCATAGATTTGATTTTTATGAAAGGAGCCAAAATGCTAGAATATCTGTTATTTATCAGAAAATCCAACCAGTCACCCAAAAAGCTCTATGCAGCGCAGGACATGTAGACTGGCGATTCCCTGTATAGAGCGATAACGAATCGCAATGAATATGAAATGTGCTGCACTCTGATGGAATTTATCAGAAGGAGCGAGAGGCATGTCATATGTAAATGGAAAAGAGATATTACCGGATAATATCCTGGAAGAGATACAAAAATACTTTGGAGGAGGCTTGATTTATATTCCCCTGCCAAAGAATGAACGCTGTAAGTGGGGCAGCAGGACTGCCATCAGAGAAGAATTACAGCAAAGGAATGAAAAAATCAGACAGAGAAAAGCAGAAGGCTGTACGATAAAGGAGCTGATGGAAGAGTTCCATCTTTCTTATGATAGTATTAAAAGAATTATATATCAGAAAAGCTGATACTGGAGTTGCTGTAAAACCATGGATTTTGCAGCAGCTCCCTTTTTGTGCAATACATTTTTAAAATGGTTTATTACAAAGAAAATAGTTTAAGATTATGTTAGGCTGTAAATATAAGCTGGATTGTGCCTGGGAAATCCTTGGCTCAATCTTGCGGCGTGATTGGAAGGTGAGGTTATTATGAGAGATAAGTATACGGAAATTAATGCTAAGACCTGGGATATCTGGGCGGAAAATGGCTCCATATGGTCTATTCCCATATCAGGAGAGGAATATGCCAAGGCCGGAGAAGGAGAATGGGGAGTATACCTTACACCCTGCATTACTGTTCCCCATGAATGGTTTGGTGAATTAAAAGATAAGAAGCTTTTGGGCCTTGCAAGTGGCGGAGGCCAGCAGATGCCGATATTCACAGCACTTGGGGCAGAATGTACCATATTTGACTATTCTGACCGCCAGCTGGCGGCAGAAAGAGAAGTAGCTCAAAGAGAGGGCTATGATATAACTATCGTCAAGGGAGACATGACACAGTCTCTTCCTTTTGCAGATGAAAGCTTTGACCTGATATTTCATCCGGTTTCCAACTGCTACATTGAAGATGTTTGTCATGTCTGGAAAGAGTGCTGGCGCATTTTAAAGAAAGGCGGCATTTTACTGGCAGGCTTTGATAACGGTATCAACTTCCTTTTTGAAGAAGGGGCACCCTTTACGGTGGTAAATAAACTGCCTTTTAACCCGCTTAAGATGGAAAAGGAGCGGTTTGAGAAGATGGCGAATGATCTTGAAGCAATACAATTTAGCCACAGCATGGAGGAACAGCTGGGCGGACAGCTAAAAGCAGGCTTTAGGCTGACGGATATTTATGAAGACAGGGATAGGGAAGAGGGAACCATTGGAGAATACATACCGCAATTTATGGCAACAAGGGCGGTAAAGGAAGTATAAAAGTAAGTAACAGGACTTTTTACAATAGGAAGAAATGGGCGAGAGCTTCCGTTTTGCAGTATCTTAATGTACAAATCCATGAAGCACTGTCAAGGCAAGGGGGTACCATTACTATGCTTCATGGATTTTATAAAATAGTTGAGCTCTAATAGAAAACACTGAATTTGAAATGGTCTCCTAAGGCAATTAGTATTATTTACTGTAGTAAGTATTATTTACTGCCGGATAACTTGAATTTATCAACATTTTCAAACAACAATACAGCCTGTGTATTTAAATCCTCACTGAAAGCAGAGCACTCTTCGGCAGCTGAAACATTGTTTTGAATAATGGCAGATATCTGGCCAATACCCTGGGTAATCTGCTTTAATTCATTATTCTGCTGCCTGCTTTCGGAGTCGATTTCTTTCATGATATCTGTAAAACGCTTAATCATATCTGTTATGTCTTTCAGCTCATTTGCCGTTTCGGCAGTATTTTTGGAGCCATTTGCAACGGCCTCAAGGGAGGTATTGATCAGATTTTCGGTCTCACTTACAGCACTTGCGGATTGAGCTGCCAGCTCACGCATTTCCTCGGCTACTACGGCAAAACCCTTGCCTTCGTTCCCTAAACGGGCAGATTCGATTGCCGCATTTAAAGCCAGGAGGTTTGTCCTTGCGGCGATTGCTCCGATAGCTTTGTTAATACCGCTGATTTCCTGGGAAGTACGGTCGATATTTTCCATTGCTGTCAGTAAGTTCTGCATTTTTTCATTACCTTCGTTGGCTTTGTCAATAATCAGGCGGGTATAATCGGATGCTTTATCCACACTCGTTGTATTCTTCTCCACATGGGAGGAGATTTCATCCAGGGACGCGGAAAGCTCCTCTATAACGCCTGCCTGCTCGGTAGCTCCCTCGGCAAGGGTTCTGGACATGTCGGATACCTGCTCCGCACCGCTTTTTACTTGATTGGAGGCGTGGTTTATGGATAGGAGTACAGTATTTAAGTAGGCGGTAATATCTTTTATGGATTTTTGAATGGGAACAAAATCACCGGAATAATCTTTGGCAGTTTGGATTCTTAAATCACCGGAGGAAATTTTTTGCAGGTTAACGGAGATATCCTCTACAATCATTTGCAGCTGCTTTATCAGGCTGTTTTCAGCCTCTGCCAGAATTCCTGTTTCATCTGTTTCTGTAATATTTTCGGAACCCGGCGTATGTACGTCACCCTGTGACAGCAGATGCAGCCGGCTGGTAACAGTAGTAAGGGGCTGGGTTATCTTATCAATTACCTTTTTTAATTGACGGGTACCGATTAATAAGCATACTAAGCTGACCAATATTAAGATAATATCGGATGTGGTCTGTTTTGCACGTAAGGTGAGAATTGATTTATTGATATCATCATAATAATTTCCGGTACTGATGTACCAGTTATAAGGTTCAAATTTAGCTGTATAGGCTCTTTTTTGAAAAATACCGCTGGTATTAGGCTTGGTAAAATAGAATTCCGTAAAATTAGTGCCTTTATCGGCAGCTTTCATAAGGTTGCGGATATAATAATTCCCTTTCTTATCAACAGCATCCAGACGGTTGGTACCTTCATATTCAGGATTCATATGTACAACGCATAAGCCGTCAGCCATATCGGCCCAGAAATATCCGTTTCCGTTATTATAACGGCTGTCACGGACTATTTTTTCAGAGGAGGACAAGGCTTCTTCCTTTGTGATATCTCCCGCTTCGTACCGCTGATAATTAGCCGTAAGGGCACTGATAAGACTGTCTGTTGCCGTTTTTATTTCGATATCAAAGCTTTGTTTTTTCTCCCTGATTGCCGTATCATAGGATAATTGCAGAGCAATTCCTGCTAACAGGAACAAAGCAATAATAGTGCTGATCAGAATAGCTCTTACATTTTTAAGGAGTTTATCTTTTAACATCATGTTTTTCTTACTACTTTTTTTCATTTGTCGGCCTCCGTATGTTCACTTAAATTAGTTGGGGGTGGGAAGGATTTGTTATAGGGCTTTTGCCCTGTTCAATTATAAATTCAAAACTGGAAAAATACAAGCAAAAAGGTTGGAAAATTCCTTCACACAGCAGCAGGTGCCCGTGTTAAAGAACAATGTTCGTGACTTTTACTATATTATATTGTGTATTAATAATAAACCACATTTGAGTATTGAAATACATAATTGTCCAAAGAGATAAGCCCTGGAGTTCATATTCTGCTGCCAGCTGGGCTCTCGCATCAAAACCTCTTGCATCTATAAACCATACTATATGCAGACCACCATTGCTGTCAGCATAATAGAAATAAGGCGCCTGGGCCGGTTCGTTAAATTGTATTGCTATACCATTTTCAGCCGCGATTTGTATGGCACTGTCATAGGTTATGGCATTTGCGCCGGTGACACCGGGAACATAGGGAATCTGCCAATCGTAGCCTATGGTGGTGATACCTAAAAAAATTTTTTCGGAAGGTATGATACTAACCGCATAATTTAATAATTCTGTTAATACATTTACAGGAGAAATCGGACTTGGAAAGCTGTAAGACCTCCCCCAGTTATAAGAAGCAAATATGATAGCATCTACATGTACGGATAATTTTGAATAATCAATTCTTTCAAAGCTGACTCCCCGGCTTTCAATATTCATATTTGGTGTTACGGTTACCACTATCCTGTAACCTTCCGCGTGAAAGATATCCGCCGCTTTTTTCAGATAATCAGCAAGTATGTCTATGTTATTAAAGGTAACATATTCGGCATATATGTTTATACCATAGTAGCCTTTCGATTTCACAATTTGAAGGGCATTTTCGATAAAATGATCCTGTACTGCCGTGCTGCTTAAAATATTGTAAGCCACTTCACTGCTGCTTATCCCCTCTCCCGTAAAAGTAGACACAAACATCATGGGTGCAACTCCATAGATTTTGGCCAATTGTACAAGGTCTGTGTCATCATCGCCCATAATGATATCTCCTTCACTTGTAGCTCTGTAATTGAAGATAGTCAGATAGGATAAAAACGGAAGTGTTTTTATTAAAACATTCCTGTCTATATAGGGAAATATATAACCGCTGGTAGCGAGTGTTACGGTTTTATTTGTTTGATAAGTTATGACTAGGGTTTCGCCGGGATATAAAAATTCTCTGCCGGAAAGATAGGGATTATTTCGTAATAATTCCATAACAGAAATGCCCTGTTGTTCAGCGATGCTCATCAAAGTATCTCCGGCCTGCACGGTATAGACGGTTTCAGGCTGGACAATAACGATAGTTTGGCCAATTGCCAGATTGTCAGGATTCATAATACCATTTTCCAGTATTAATCTTTCGGCAGGAATATTATAATAAGCGGATATTGAATTTATGGTTTCACCGGGTTGGACAACATGAATAGTCATGCATACTCTTTATTCGTTTTATTAATTCTATCATATGCATTTACACTTGATTCATTACAAAATCTGTAAATAATTCCAAGCTATCAGAGATAAACTTTTTGATTCCAACTCCATTACTTTGTTAGCAGGCAGGTGAAAACTGTCTTGAGAATAGAAACTTACTCGTATTGTGCAATGTATATTAAATTTTTAGAAATGAATCGGTTCAACTATTGACATTGACGAAAAATTATTATATCATTAATTTATGAATCGATTCAAGTGATGATATATTACTAAAAATATATTGTTATTTGTTCAATTATAAATGGTAAAAAGAAGGAGTGTGAAATATGGCAGAGCTACTTTGCAACTTTTTTTCTTATTCTCTTGGCTATCCCGTGGATATTCAGGTCATTATTCCAAGTGTTAGTCCATGCGATATGGACAACCCAACTAAACTTACACATAAGATACAAACGAAGTATCCGGTACTGTATCTTCTTCATGGACATGGAAATGATTATATGTGCTGGAGCCGCTTCACTTCCATGCAACGCTATGTAGAGGAGAGAAGGATTATAGCAGTTACATGTTCCGTGGGAAATAAATGCTATATGAATGCAGAATATGGTGAAAGATATTATGACTTCGTTGAGAAAGAGCTTCCAGAATTCATTAAGGCTAATTTCCCTGTTTCCGATAGGCAGGAGGATACCTATATCGCCGGCCTTTCAATGGGAGGATACGGAACACTTGCTCATGGCCTCGGACATCCGCAATCTTACCGGGCGATTGGAGCCTTTTCGCCAGGTGTAGGTTTTGGTGACCAAAGTGCGAAATCTATCGGACATAGCCTTCCGTCGACAATGGATTTACACGTTCAGCTGGAAGATGACTTAAAAGAGGGTAAGAAACTTCCAGATATATTTATATGCATCGGTAATAATGACTTCCTTTATAAGTCAGTAACAGAGTTCCATAAGTTCCTTTTGGAGAAGGGCATTGAGCATCGTTACGATGATATCGAAGGATATGAGCATGAATGGGCTTTTTGGGATTTGGAGCTTCCTAAATTCCTTGATTGGATACCCCGTACAGATCCTTATGCGAAAATGATACCTCACAAGATGTGATAATACGGGAATTGGAAAATAATAAATGAGTATGTGTACATTTTTGGTACAAGAACTTTCTTGTTGCAGCACTGGTTTCGGAATACGAAAGATAATGACTGCGGGGGAGAAAATAAATAATTTGAGGATGGTGAATTATGGTATCAATTAAGGATGTTGCTGTTGAAGCCGGAGTTTCTGTTGGAACGGTATCCAAGGTTCTGCACAATATGTATGTTAGACCTGATAACAGAAAAAAAGTAGAAGAAGCAATTAGCCGGTTGAATTATCATGTTAATACGTATGCACAGGGGCTGCGTGCTTCTCAGACATTTACGGTGGCAATAATTGTCCCTGACTTAATCAATCCGTTTTTTGCTCTTTTAGTGAATTACGTAGAACAAGTTCTTGCAGCGGTCGGATATCGTCTATTGGTTTGTAATTCTCACTGTCATGCTGACAGAGAGTATTCATACATAAAAATGGTTATGCAGAATAAGGTAGACGGTCTTATTGCAGTTACTTATAGTAATACGGATATGTATAGGAAAGCGGGCATACCTATCGTTTCGATTGACCGAATTTTCGATGACAATAGCTGCTGCGTCTCTAGTGATAATGCAATGGGAGGAAGGCTGGCAGCGGAAAAGTTTATTAAAACCGGTTGCCATCGCGTTGTATATATAAGGAACGGCTCTAAGCTGGAAGGGGAAACCTTAAAACGTGGAGCCTCTTTTATAAAGTCCTGCAGCGAAGCCGGAATAGAAGCTTCCACAAAGGACTTTGGAGAAGAAACAACACTTGATAACAGAAAAATCAATAAAATCAATAGTTTTCTTGAGCAGTCTATTCGAGATGGAAAATTCATATACGATGGTATATTTACCAGTTCAGATGTCCATGGAATTGTTGTAAAAAGAAAACTACAAGAGCTGGGGATTGAGGTTCCGAAGGATGTACAGATTATAGGGTATGATGGAATAAAAATACTTAACTTTGGTGATTATGCAGTATCAAGCATTGCACAGCCAGTAGATGAAATGGCGGTGACTTGTGTTGATAATTTGATAAAGCAGATTGAAAAACGACCCTATACACCGAAAATTGTTTTGCCTGTAAAATTTGTAGAAGGCGGGACAACGAGATGAGTGAATAAGGATTTGTTTCTAACTTCGTTTTTGCTAAATATAACTAAATTATGTGAAAAGAGGAGGTAAAAAGGAATCCGCACAGTTAGTTATAATGCAATTATAAATAATTATTAACTTAATGGAGGTAGGTAGTTATGAAAAAAAGACTTTTGGCGTTGTTACTAAGTTCTGTTATGGCGGTTGCTTTGTTAGCCGGCTGTGGAAATAATTCAGCAGGAAATACGGGTGGAGCAAAAAGTACAAGTGGGGCAAAAAATGAGGAACCAACGAAAGCTGCAGATAAAGGAACGGATTCGGGCAAGCTTCCTACGATTAAAATGATGGTTGTATGCGGTTCTATTCCGACAGAGACAAAAGAGATTGCTGCGAAGCTCAGTGAGATTACAAGTAAAAAAATCGGCTGTAATGTAGATCTGGTACCAATCGAAATCGGAAACCTTACGACGCAATTAAATCTTCTCCTTTCCGGTGGGGATGATTCACTTGATGTATATATGACAGGTATTGGAATCCCTTACAGTACAGTTGTTAACAACGGCCAGGCACTGGATATGGCAGAGCTTATGAAGCCGTATGCAGATGAAATGAAGGCAGCATTAGGTGAAAACGTATACAATGCCGGTTATATTAATGGAAAGTTATACGGAATTGGTCATCTTCTTGACCAGGCTTCTACGACCCTTTTCAACTTAAGAGCTGATATCGCATCGAAATATGGTTATAAAAACGGCGATAAGATTACTCTTGATCAGCTGACAGATATGTTCGCAAAGATTCGCAAGGATTATCCGGATACTCCTATTATAGGCCCCATGAATGGCAGCATTAACTTTAACGATAGCCGTGTTGACAAATTGGACAACAATTTAGGTGTTTTAGCAAATTATGGTCAGGATGACAAAGTTATTGATTACTATGAGAGCAAACAGTATGAGGAACTGACAGGTTACTTTAAGAAATGGAAAGACATGGGATGTTATATGCCTGATTTGTTGAATGTAACAGATGCTCCTGTAGATTATATTCCGGCAGGAAAGGCATTTGGATGCTGGGCAGGACACTTCAGCGCAAAGATGAATGGTCTCTGGTCTACGCAGAACTTTGGTGTAGAGATGGCATCTCTTCAGGTGTTCGATGATGCGGTAGCAGTAACACCTTGGGCTTATGAATGTATTAACCCTGCAACTAAGAGTCCGGAACAGAGTGCAGGTCTTATTTATCTGCTTGCTACGGATCCCGATGTTGAGAACCTTCTGATCAATGGTATTGAAGGAGTTGATTATCAGCGTGCAGATGACGGATCGGCTACCTATGTAAAAGGGAAAGATGTATCCTCTACAGGATGGTGCATGGGTTATTCTTGGGCAAACATGAATTCCACACTGTCTCTTCCCTTCAATTATCCGGCAGATTATTTTGATCAGTTAAAGGCAGCAAATAAAAATGCGAAGCAGTCCAAGGCGTTTGGATGCCAGTTCAATCTGACATCGGTATCGGATGAGGTTTCCGCTTGCACGAATGTTGTTAATCAGTATGCGAATTCATTGGCAGCGGGAGCAGCAGATGATTATGCCTCTACTCTGGACCAGTTCCAGCAGGCTTTAAAGGATGCTGGAATTGATAAGATTATTGCAGCAAAACAGGAGCAGTTGGATACTTTCTTAGCGAATAAATAATTAATATTGTGGCACAGAACTAACTTACTGATCTATTGAATTTGGGGCTGTCGCAAAATACAAAATTTCAACAAGATATGGTTCATGGACACTTAGTCATTACCAATATATTGTATGATAAATTCATTTTGCGACAGCCTCATAAATTTCAAAAATCCGCCATATCCAGGGTGAGTTCAACCAGTTACATTGGAGGTTAATCAAATGGAAAAAACCAAGTCAAAATCGAAAGATAAAATAAAGAAAAAGGGGTATCTGGCAAAAAATTATACTCTTTACTTAATGATGATTCCCGGTCTGGTTTATCTGGTAATCAACAACTATTTGCCGATGTTCGGACTAAGCTTTGCTTTTAAGAAAATCAATTATAATTTGGGCATTTTTAAAAGCCCATGGGTTGGTCTTAAAAACTTTACATATCTCTTCAAAACAAAAGATGCCTTTATTATTTTCCGCAACACTATTTCTTATAATTTAGTGTTTATTGTTTTGGGAACACTACTTGCAATTGCTGTTGCTATTATGCTGGAGCAGTTGACAAGTAAGGTACTGAAAGTGATTCAGACGAGTATACTGCTTCCTTTTTTACTTTCTACCTCTGTAATTGCTTATTTGGTATTTGCATTTTTTAGTACAGATAACGGTTTTATTAATAATATTATACTTGGTTCCTTGGGGAAGAATCCAATTAACTGGTATTCGACACCTAAATATTGGCCGTTTATTTTAACCTTTATATATTTATGGAAGTCTTTTGGATATAATTCAATCTTATATTTTGCAACGCTGATAGGTATTGATAAATCATATTATGAAGCGGCAGTGTTGGACGGTGCTTCCGTAAGACAGCAGATTAAATATATAACACTACCCTTTCTGAAACCCACAATTATCGTCCTGGTAACGTTGAGTATCGGCAGAATGTTCTATTCCGACTTCGGCTTATTCTATCAGATCCCTATGAATAACGGTATGCTCTTTAATGCAACAAACACCATTGATACCTATACATATCGTGGATTATTGCAGCTTAATGATGTCGGACGTTCATCGGCAGCAGGTTTCCTCCAGTCTCTGTTAGGATTTGCTTTGGTATTGACTACAAATACAATTGTCAGAAAGCTGGACAAGGACAATGCATTGTTCTGATTGTGCCGGGAAGGAGATAAATATACTATGATTACTAAACGTAAGTTTTATAAGATTCTGCCTGTTGTAGTTCTTTCTATACTTGCACTAATGTGTATACTTCCGTTGATTCTTCTTACCATGGCTTCATTTACGGATGAGAAGGTTTTGATGCTGAACGGATATTCTTTTTTTCCACAGAAATTAAGCCTTGTTGCATATCAATATATTTTTAAAGCGAGCAACACAATATTCAGAGCATATGGTATTACGTTTTTCGTTACGGGCGTTGGTACACTGCTGAATGTTCTTATGACAATCGGATTGGCGTTCCCACTGTCACGTTCAACATTGAAGGGCCGTAATTTTATTGCTTTTATTGTATTCTTTACAATGCTGTTCAATGGAGGGCTTGTTCCAACTTATATCATGTATTCACAGATATTCCATATTCGTGATACAATGTTTAGCTTGTTAGTTCCTTCATTCCTGTTGAGTCCGTTCAACGTTATTCTTATGCGCAATTATTTTAAGACAAATATTCCTGAATCCATCATTGAAGCGGCTAAAGTAGACGGTGCCAGTGAAATACAGGTTCTTATCAATGTAGCACTGCCGCTTTCAAGGCCTATTATTGGTACCATTGCATTGATGTCCGGACTGGCATACTGGAACGACTGGACAAATGGATTGTATTACATCGTAAGACGGACAGATTTGTACAATATTCAGAACGTATTGACAAATATGCTGAATAACATACAGTTTTTAAAGACAGCAACGCAGTTACAGGGAGTTAATCTGGAATTAGGAAGTATCCCGAGCGTGGGTATTCGAATGGCTATTGCAGTTATAGCAATTATACCGGTTATGATCATATATCCTTTTATACAGAAGTCTTTTGTTAAGGGTATTATTATCGGTGGCGTCAAGGGCTGATTTCGTGAAAGGGAGGTACATTATATCTCAATGGAAAAAATATATGGAAGAGCTTAATCAGTTTTCCCGTCCGGACCAGAAACAGATTAAATGTGTTGGGAAAGCTATGATTGTATATACTGCTTCACACGTTTCATAAAAGGTTTTGTATCAATTTTGGATTTCAAATCCGACATTACGAGGAAGCTATACATGAGAATTTTATCATTTGAAGCAAATAAGAAATATTTGCTTTTACCGATTGCAAATGAGGGAGGATGGTTCCTTCCGGCTGATAAAATACAATATATGAGCATATATGTAGATGATATACTTATGGAAGAATATGAACTTATTCTCTCATCTACGCCAAGGTGCTGGTCCTGTCTGTATCTGGAACGGTATATAGGAAAAAGTCTTGAAATCCGCTTGGAGGGAGGCGAAGAGGATTTAATTGATCTCCTTCAAGTCTCGGACGAGCGAAAGGATAGTGATACCTTGTATCGGGAAACGGAACGTCCGTTTGTACATCTTACACCTATGCACGGCTATATGAATGATCCCAACGGCTTGTTCTATTATTGCGGAACATATCACTACTTTGCACAGCTTAATCCTTATGGATTTGGTATGGGAAATACTCATTGGATGCATGCGGTCAGTCAGGATATGCTGCATTGGGAGGAACTTCCCTATGCCCTCCTTCCGGATGAAAGCGGATGTATGTATTCAGGCAGCGGTGTTGTGGATACAGAGAATACATCAGGTATGCAGTATGGCGGGCATCCCCCTGTTTTCCTATTCTATACGGCAGCCGGATGCAAATCCCGCCGGAGCAGCGGAAGGTATTTTGAAATAGCGGCAGCCATCAGCGTGGATGGTGGAAGGACTTTCCGAAAGTATGATAAAAATCCGCTTTTTTCACACATTTCTTTTTTAAACAGAGATCCAAAGGTAATATGGAATCCTGTGGAAGAAGAGTGGATCATGATGATTTACCTGGAAAGTAATCGATATCAGTTATTCTATTCCCGCAATCTAATAGAGTGGAATCCGGGACAAATAGTGCAGGCAGGCGGCAGTGCAGAATGCCCTGATTTATTTTTCATGAATCTGGATGGAGATACTCAAGATAGAAAGCTGGTTTTATGGTTTTGTACCGATAATTATATAATCGGACATATGGAAGGCAGAAAGTTCGTGCCGGAGACAGATGTAATTGAAGGACCGTCACATCAGATATATTCGGCATACAGCGTTTTAGCAAGAACGACTGGGGGATATGCGGCACAAACATTTACCGGCTTACCCCATGGCCGGATTATTCAAATATCATGGTTACATATGAATACAAATCCTGCACCGTTTGTCAGCTGTGCAAGTATTCCGAACGAACTGAAACTGATAACGACGAAAGCAGGACTGAGACTTACAGTATTTCCCATAGAAGAGATTAAGAACATGTATAGAGAGAGTTTTTCCTTTATTGGAAAAGGATTAGAAGAATTGGAGAGAATCCCATGCAGCTATCTGAGCGAAAGTATGGATATGACCTTTAAATTTACTATAAAACCGGATAAACTGGTTGCCGTATCTGTCCGCGGGATATTAATTGTTTATGATCCGGTGACAGGAAGGCTTATTTTACCAACGGGGGCATTTTCGGTAAATACGGAAGAGAATATTTTGAATCTCCGTGTAATTACGGACCGCTGTTCAATGGAAATATATGTTTCAGAGGGTAGATTTAATACCTCTATTAATACGATGCTTGATCCGGAGAATACTTCGGTCAAACCGGTATATCTAGACCCGGGTACAGGGGTTGATTTTGAAGTCCATAAACTTGCCGGTATGTGGGAGGATAATAGGAAATAACAGACAAAAATTAAATATAACTTTGTACCTGTGGTCCAATGTTTGCAGGTACAGGAAAGGGTATGGGTATTTTTATGATAAAAAACAATTATTTTCCTGGTACAGATATTAATTGTGCCTATACAGAAACATCCGTAAGTTTTGATCCGCAGCTTCCCTTGGGACAAGAAGCAGGTACAATGCTGCATACGGATGCGAAAGAACTTATTCCTCCGGGAATTATGCTTCTGGAAGATGGCGGGCTTCGCTTGAATTGCGTGGCGGCAGAGGCTGCCAGAGTAGAAGCTGTGGTTCACAATAAAAAATATGCGCTGAAAAAAGACGAAAACGGGCTGTGGAGTCTGGAAATTCATATAGGCTGCAGCGGATTTAATCCGGTAATGTTTTATATAGATGGAGCCGAGGTATTAAATCCCCTTGCTCCGATTGGCTTTGGAGCATCCCGGGCGATCAATTACATTGATATTCCCGAAAAAGATAATGATTTCTACCTTTGTAAAGAGGTACCTCATGGTTCAGTTGTACAGGAATATTATTATTCCGGGACAACGAACAGCATGAAGAGCTGTCTGGTATATACACCGGCAGGATATATGAATGAGACTGCCGGGAAATACCCTGTTTTATATTTACAACATGGACATGGGGAAAATGAACAGTGCTGGATTCATCAGGGAAAGGCCAATTTCATTTTTGATAACCTAATTGCAGAAAAAAAGATGAAGCCCTGCATTGTTGTAATGAATAATGGAATGGTGCAGAAAGATGTTAACGGTTTAAAAGAGCTCAAGGTATCTTGTATAGAAGGATTATTGATTGAAGACTGTATTCCGTTTATTGAATCGCGTTACCGGGTAAAGACAGACAAATGGAACCGTGGGATGGCGGGATTATCTATGGGCTCCTTACAAACGAGCATGGTTACTTTAAAGCATCCGGATTTGTTTGGTTATGCCGGAGTGTTCAGCGGTTTTGTCGGACCAATCAGTGGGCTGGCAATGGAAGAGCTTTCTTATATGAAAGAATTGGATAACAAAGAAAAATTTGAGAATGATTTCAAGATATTTTTCCGCGCAGTCGGAGACGAGGACTTTGTTGCATTAGACAGGTTCACAGCGGACAGCAAATTGTTTCGGGATAAAGGTCTGGCTCCGCAAAATTGTCCTATGCATGTTGAAAAGTTCTATCACGGGGAACACGAGTGGAATGTATGGCGTATGTGCTTACACGACTTTGCACAGTATCTTTTTAAATAAACGGATAAACTGCGGCAAATTGATTGCCGGAAACTCTGGAATGGACTTTATGTATTTATAATAACGTATGAGAGGAGTACTATATGTTTAAACGGAATGAATTTGAGCGGGTCACACCGGAAAGCGTTGGAATTTCATCAAAGGCAATAGAGTGGCTCTTAGATCAACTTGAAAGCGGTTTTACGGAACCACATGGTTTGATGATTATGCGCCATGGGAAAATATGTGCGGAAGGATGGTGGAACCCGTTTGCGCCTGGCATTCGTCACGGACAGCAATCGCATTCTAAGACATATGCAGCTACGGCAGTGGGTATTGCTTATACAGAGGGAATTCTATCTCTTGATGAGCGCTTGATTGATATCTTTCCAGAAGAAGCACCAAAGAATCCGTCGGAAAATCTTAAGCTTTTAACAATACGCGATGTGCTGTGTATGGGATGTGGCATGGATGAAATGCCGGCGCCGACAATAGATTGGATTCATGGATTTCTTTCAGTTCCTGTAAAACATAAGCCAGGTACGACTTATATGTATAACAGTACCGGCTCCTCATTACTGGGAGCAATCGTAAGAAAAATGACCGGCATTGGACTGCATGAATATCTTAAGCCGCGTCTTTATGAAAAGATTGGGATATTCGGAGAAAATCACCGCTGGATTAAGATGCCGGACGGTATGGAGGCCGGAGGCTACGGCCTTTTTGCAACCACAGAGGACAATCTTCGTCTTATGAAGCTGTATGCGGATGGCGGAGTGTGGAATGGCGAACGTATTCTTGCAGAGGATTATGTTAAGATGGCAACGTCACTGCAGAATGAATCAGCAACCGAATCAAACAATAATCCGGAAGCCACGGATAATTTTCTCGGGTATGGTTTTCAAATCTGGATGTGCCGCCCTAAGGGAGTTTACCGTGCGGATGGAGCCATGGGACAGTTTACCATTGTTGTTCCGGATAGGGATATGATTATTGCAATTACCGAAAATGCTTCCGGAGCCCATTGGGCGCAGAAGAGCCTGGATGTAATATGGGACTTCCTCGATAAAATTTCCGCCTCGGATAATATTCTCAAAGAAGACAGGGAGTTATCCGGCCATCTAAAGAGAAGAATGGATTGTCTTGCGCTTCCCAGACTCCCGTATGCACCCTACAGTAGTCTGGCTAAGAAAATAAATGACCGTGAATTTATAATAAACAAAGGTGCATTGGATTTAAACTCCAGTAAGGCATTTGGAGTATTGGGATTTGGGCTTGTGGAGCCTTCTATAGAGAAAATCAGCTTTCACTTCAACAGCGATAATGTTGTCCTGACTTATTTTGACGGACAAGAGAAACAGGAATTCAACATTGCTTTAGATGGCAGCAGTAGATGGAATGTCATTGGAGATAGTTTAATCAGCCAGGCATTGTGCAGTGGAAGATGGCTATCGGAAGATATATTTGAAATTACTATTCGATGGGTTGAAACCTGTAATGAACGTACGATTGATTTTACTTTCGATAGGGATTATGTAAGAATTACAATTGCTGAATCAACGATGGATATATCTGCTGCAGACATTATAGCCAAATAAAACTATTATTGCATAGGAGGAAATGGAGCAAGAATGCTGAACAATAATAAAATAATGCTTATTACATATCCTGATTCCTTGGGAAAAGATTTGAAGGATTTAAAAGAAATACTGGATCGATATTTTAAAAATGCCGTAGGTGGGGTTCATATTTTACCGTTTTTTCCTTCTTCCGGTGACAGGGGTTTTGCACCGATGGTTTATTCAAAGGTTGATCCGCCCTTTGGGGATTGGGATAATATAGACGCTATTTCAAAAGATTATTGCGTGATGTTTGACTACATGATTAACCACATATCGGCGCATAGTCCGTATTACCAGGATTTCCTTGCGAAAAAAGATCAATCCGAGTACAAAGATCTTTTTATACGCTATAAAGATTTTTGGGATGGCGGAGAACCAACAAATGAGCAGGTTGAAGCTATCTACAAACGTAAACCCAGGGCTCCGTATACGATTGCACATTTCGCAGATGGGACAGAGGAAAAGGTATGGTGTACCTTTGATGAAGAGCAGATTGATATTAACTGTAAAAGCGAGACTGCTAAAAAGTTCATCCGAGACAACCTCATTCTGATGGCAAGGCATGGTGCAAAATTAATTAGGCTGGATGCATTTGCCTATACAACAAAGCGTGCGGGCAGCAGCTGCTTCTTTGTAGAACCTGATATTTGGAATTTTCTTGGAGAATGTAAAAATGTTTTAGAAGGAACAGAAGTAGAGCTGCTTCCAGAAATTCATGAACATTATACGATGCAGCAGAAAATTGCAGTACAAGGCTATAAAGTTTACGATTTTGCGTTACCAATGCTGCTTTTAAACGCAATCTATTACGGGCAGACACAATATGTAAAACACTGGTTTTCTATATGTCCGCAGAATGTATATACGACATTGGATACGCATGATGGTATTGGTGTGGTGGATGTAGCAGATTTGCTGCCCGAAGATGAAATCAATCGCACGAAAGATGATATTTTCAAATTCGGTGCGAATGTGAAGAAAATTTATAACACAGCTACATATAACAACCTGGATATTTACCAAGTGAATTGTACTTATTATTCTGCGCTTGGAGATGATGATGACAGCTATCTCCTTGCAAGGGCAGTACAATTCTTTGCTCCTGGAATTCCTCAGGTATACTATGTGGGGATGCTGGCAGGGAAAAATGATTTGAAGCTATTGGAAGAAACAAAGGTTGGACGAAATATTAACCGGCATTATTATAGTAAGGAGGAAATTGCTTCAGAGGTAGAGAGGCCGGTCGTTCGTAAACTGCTCAATATGATGAAATTCAGGAATGAGACAGAAGCTTTTACGGGAGAATTTTTGCTAAAGGACTCTGACAACTACAAACTGGTGATTGAACGCAGAAAGGGAATGGACAGCGCTGTTTTGGAAGCGGATTTTGAAGCACGTATGTTTACAGTGACACATAACGGAGAGATTGTAGAGTTTTAAGTCCAGGTTAAAGCTTTCTATAAAAAGCGGAATGCATGGATTATAAGTTAATGAAGCAAATCATATGAATTCGAGCTTGTTCAGGATTTTCATAATGAATATCCTGAATAAGCTCTGCAAATGGATACAATGATTGCTGACCAGGTATTAGTATTGGAATTGTATCTTTCTTTTTCATTAGGTTCTCCTGAATCATTATTCGTGATAGTTATTGATTATATTACAGGAGATGGTAAAAATAAACATCTATATTATAAGGGTAGCTCAATTACAAAAGTTGCTCCTCCGTTCGGAGTATTCTTTACCTTAATTTTACCACTTTGCAGTTCCATTAATTCTTTTGCCACACTAAGCCCCAGTCCAAAATGAGACGAATCGTTACGGGCTTTATCAATACGGTAAAAACGGGTAAAAATCCGCTCCTTTTCTTCTTTTGAAATTCCTTTTCCATGGTCTTCTACTTCAATGTAAAATGTCGTTTTCTTTGTATATGGTCGCAGCGTAATTGTACTTTTAATCGGTGAGTAACTGATTGCATTATCTAAAAGAATACTAAGAACCTGGGTAAGTCGGCCTTTATCTGCCATGATCTGAGGAAGAGAATCCTCCGGCAGGTCAAGTGATAATGCATGCTCCTTCTTCTGGCAAAAGGCGGCAAAGGAATCGTAAAGATCAATCAGATAGGTTTCGGTATCGATTTCTTCTTTTTGAATATGCCAGGTTTTCGCATCGGAGGAGGCCAGAATCAACATATCGCCAATCAGTCTGGACATACGGGTGCATTCATTTATAATTTGAGGAATAAATCGTTTCGGATCTGCACCTTCAATGAGTAATGCCGAAGCATTAGTCTGGATTACGGCAAGGGGTGAACGCAGGTCATGAGAAGCTGCAGCAATAAATTCATTCTGTCTTTTTTGATTCTCTTCCACTGGTTTTAACGCTTTTCCTACTAGAAAACAACTTACCAGAAATAAGGAAAAGGTGCCAATAAGGTCAATTGCCAGATATAGAAAAATTTGCAGGAATACCTGAGTTCTTTCCTCCGGGCGGAATTGTACCAGGGTTAAGCTCATATAACCGTTTTCAGTTGGTATGTTACATACAGAGGAAAATGCAGGTTCTTTATTTTTTCCGTAAATGGTAACGGCAGAACTACTATTCTTATAAGAGGACACCGTATAGGAAGTTGTATCAATTCCTTCCGAAAGAGCAGCTTTCTTTGCTTTTTTAATCATGATTTCGCGGGATGTACTGGGTGTCCAAGATCCCTTAAAGAAAAAAGGAATTCCATTGTCTTCAATGTGGATAATTGCCCTACTTTTTATCTCCAGGTTCGAAAGCCAAAGATTATTAATAATCTGCTCATTCTGAAGTTTATAAACAATAGAATCCTGTAGATCTTTAAATAATTCCAGTTTATGGGTCTTTAGCTGTGTCAGGTTTATATAATAGGCACCAATGATTACAATGCTAAGAATCAGGCTGGTTATAATGGTATAGAGAGTAATCAAACGGTTTTTTGTTTTATGAAGCATGGTATTCCCTCTTATATACTTTCTTCCAAACGGTACCCAACGCTATGGATTGTCTTGATTTGAACGGAGCTGAGAACGGATTTTAAGCGTCTTCTTAAGAAATGAATATAGTTGTCCAGATTACCCTCTTCAACAAAATTATCAGGGCCCCAGACATGGGCTAGAATCATTTCCCTGGTAAGAATCTGATTGGAATTACGTATAAAATATTCTAATAGTTCTGTTTCCCTCTTTGATAAGGAGCAGGTTTTATCTCCGGCCTTTATGTATTGCTGTTTAACGTCCAATGATAAGTTTGAGAATGTTATTACTTCTGTCTGTTCAATTTTCTGCGGACGTCTGACGAGAGCTCGGATTCTTGCTAATAGTTCTTCTATGGCAAAAGGCTTTACCAGATAGTCATCCGCTCCGGAATCAAGTCCGTCAATCCGATTGTGTATGCCGTCCATTGCAGTGACCATTATGACAGGAACGTTAATGTTTTTCTGCCTGATTGCTTTTAATATAGACAGGCCATCCATTACCGGAAGCATTCGGTCCAGAATAATGACATCATAGGATTGCTGCATGGCATAATACAGAGCATGTTCTCCGGTATAGCAGGTATCCGTGGTATAGCCTTCATTCTGTAGTTGAAAACACATACTATCACATAAGTCTTTATTATCTTCTATCACTAGTATTCTCATAGTATTTCCTCCTTTGGTGCATATTGGATAAATCTAGTTTAGCACAAATGGGGGGAAAAATCCTTTAAAATATCTTTAAATGTTTTGAATAAGGACGGGTGTTAAAAGCCTCTATAAACAAACTATAGAGGCTTTTAACACCCTAGATACAATATTTTTTTATCTAAGAGGCTAATAAATTTGTTGGAATTACTTATGTTAATAAATATCATTTCCCAAATTAGAGACTGACTAATAATCTATTCTTTAAAAACCTTAAAAGTTTTTTAGAGAAATTCCTGTTATATTTTTATTCGTTACAAGATTACAGAAGAGTAGTTTGTAGGGCATATCACAAGGTATGCAGAAAGAGGTTGGTATGAAAATAAAGAAAGTAATATCCATAGTATTGGTATTTGCGGTCATTCTTACAATGACAGCCGGTTGTGGTAAAACGAACAAAAAGAAGGAAGAAAAAGCAGTTGCAATGGGCCGTTATGTGGAAAAAACGATAGAGATGCCAGAAAAGGTAGCGGCAAATGAGGAGTATGCATGGGAGATGTTAAAGAACCCAGAAGGGAAGATTGAACTATATGCCAGCTCATGGAAATCAAAAAATGGAGAGAAAGTCATTCAATATACATTAAGGGATGATAATAAGTGGATAAGAACAATTCCGAAATGGTTAAATGTGCTTAAAAATGTAGATGTTTCAATAAGTTATGCATCAGATGGAACGAAGTATGCAAGTATGTGTAAAAATAAGAATCGTAAATCAAGTGTTCATTTCTTTAAGAGTACAGATAATGAGAATGGGGAAGAGTTTACATTGGAAGGCTATGATAAGTCGGTAGATTACAGCAAAGCACCAATGAACATAGAGGTATTAAAGGACAATTCGATTCTGTTAACCTTTTATGGCTCCTGTTCTCTTTACAAGGATGGCAAGGAAAGCAGCAGTTTTACAATGGGTGACTATAACTACGCGCTTAGTGGGAATAAGTTATTAGCTATGAATGAAAAGATGGATGGAGGGTTAGTAGTTGATGTAACCACCGGTAAGACAGTTTCAGAAATTCCGATGGAAAAAACGCATGGTGCGTTTACTGCGGATAAGAAAGGTAACTGGTATATGGTATCATCCTCCGGTATACATAGAATGGTGAAGGATGGCAGCTCATGGGAAACCGTTTTGGATGGAGCACTGGCTACCATGAGTATGCCAACACAAGGACCAGAATCTATAATTGTTGGTAGTAAAGATGATTTTTATGTTATGTACCAGTCTGGTAACGGAATCCGAATCATTAAACGCTATGTATATGATAAAAGTGTACCCACAACGCCTAGTAAAACATTATCTATTGTTTCATTAGATGAGAATATGACTGTAAGAAACGCAATTGCAGATTTTCAACACAAAAATCAGGATGTGATGGTCGAGTACAGGGCATTGATGAGCGGCGCCGATGGAACAACCAAAGCAGATCAAATTAAGACCATTAATACGGAACTACTTGCGGGAAAAGGTGCAGATATTCTTATATTAGATGGCATGCCTGTGGATTCCTATATAGAAAAAGGTGTACTTTCTGACTTAAGTGGCATTATTGAACCTCTTGTAAAAAGTGGAAAGTTACTACCAAATATTATGAATAACTATATAAAAGACGGGAAAATATACACGGCTCCGTTACGATGTTCACTAACCTTTGCGTATGGCAGCAAGGACGCAGTAGGTGCTACAACATCCCTTCAAGCGCTTGCGAATTACGCAAAGACAGCAAAAACACCATTATTAGGAAAGAAAATGGTATCCTATTCGGATATTACCAAGATATTTTTTGAGTTTTACTCAAACGAGTTCTATAAGGATAAAACGTTCAAACGAGAGGAATTAATTAAATTCTTAGAGCAGTTGAAAATAATCAGTGATCAAACAAAAGCAACAAAAGAAGAAGTAGGAAATCCAATGTACGATACACAACAGATGTTTTTGAATGAAATATCTGCCCAACTGGTCAATGATCATGAGGCATTACTCGGTTTATCAAATATATCCTTTAATTATGGTATCTTTGCTCCTATTGGCGTGTTGGATAAGACAAAAGGGGTCTATGCTACCATTAATAATGAATTTGTACCAAGTTCACTTATAAGTATTAATAAAGCTAGTACGCAAAAGGATTTAGCAGGAGACTTTATAAAGACCTTGTTCGAAGAAAAGGCACAAAAAGCAGAAATTGGAGATGGATTCCCGGTAAATGCAAAAGCGTTATCAAACTTTGCTTTAGCATATGATGATTTTTACGGCGAATTTGGATCAATTATTGTACAACAGCCAAGTAAAGAAAAAATGCAAAAATTCCTTGAATTATGTAAACAGGTTACAACGCCTGTTAATACAGATAATGTCCTTGTGGATATGATATCGAAGGAAACCAGTGCTTATTTAGATGGTTCGACTGATGCAAATACGACAGCGGATCAGATAATTGAGAAAATAAAAGCATACCTGGAAGAATAAAGAATGCTTTCTACTACAATGTATTTATGGTTAATATTCCTTACAGACAGTAACCCGATCGGAATAAAAGGCAATATGTTATGAATGGACCAGAACGGAGGAGTATAATTTGAACTATAGAAAAAAGCAGGGAAGAAAAGCCTTCCTGTTTCTTGCACCAAGCTTAATTGGTGTATCAGTATTTGTCCTGATACCCTTTATGGATGTGTTTAGGCGCTCCTTTTATGAAGCGATGGGCGGAAAATTTGTGGGACTTGCAAATTACAATCTGGTACTTCATAACGAAGCCTTCTTGCTGGCAGCAAAGAATACAGCCAGATTTTTAGGTATCTGTATCCCGTTGTTACTTACGATATCGTTACTTTTTACCGTAATTCTAAGTAGTTTAAAAAAGAATAGTGAATATTTTAAAACTACATTTTTAATTCCAATGGCAATACCAATTGCCTCCGTCGTTTTATTGTGGAAAGTATTCTTTCACAAAAGCGGGCTGATCAATGTACTAGTTGTTGCATTAAGCGGAAAAGCAATTGATTTTATGAATACCGACAAAGCTTTTTATGTACTGGTATTCAGTTATATATGGAAAAATACCGGCTACGACATGGTATTATGGCTGGCTGGATTATCTGGAATTCCTTCCTCTCTTTATGAAGCAGCTAAGATGGATGGTGCAGGTGCATTTGCAAGGCTTCGCTACATAACATTACCGGAACTTCTGCCAACGGTCTACATAACAGCCGTGCTTTCCATGGTTAATTCATTTAAAGTGTTCCGGGAAGCCTATCTGATTGCCGGTGATTACCCGCATGAGAGTATTTACATGTTACAGCATATCTTCAATAACTGGTTTATCGCTCTGGATATACAGAAGATGTGCGCAGCAGCTGTTATGATGGCTGCCCTGATTCTGCTATTTATCATACTATTACAGAGAATCGACCGAAAATGGTGAAAGAAGGCTTGAATGTATATGACACATATCTTTAATTTAATAAAAAGAAATCTTGCACGCATTATTCTTATCCTGTTTTCGTTATTGATTCTAATCCCCTTATGGATGGTAGTCAGTGGCTCTTTTATGGGAAGCAATGAGATTTCTGATAATTTAGCACCTGTGTTGTCCGATAACAAAGGAAGTGCTTTCTGGCCAGTAATTCCGCTGTATCCGACATTTCGCCCTTACCTGGAACTTTTGCTGGATTCGCCCGCATTTTTCGCCATGTTCTGGAATTCCTGCAAACAGGTCATTCCAATCTTACTTGGGCAGCTATTGGTTGCAGTTCCGGCGGCATGGGCATTTGCCAAATTTGAATTCCGGTTCAAACGAATCCTGTTTACGATATACATAACACTTATGATAATGCCGTTTCAGGTAACAATGGTTTCTGGATATTTGGTACTTGATCGATTGAAATTACTGAATACTCATCTGGCAATCATACTGCCTGTAGTATTTGCAACCTTTCCCGTGTTTATAATGGTGAAATTCTTTTCTGCCATACCACAGTCGCTCATAGAAGCAGCCGAAATTGATGGAGCCAATGAATGGCAGGTATTTACTAAGATTGGAATACCACTTGGGATTTCTGGTATTATGTCAGCACTGGTCCTTGGATTTTTAGAAAACTGGAATGCAATTGAACCTCCGCTAACCTTTCTTTCCGATAAGTCACTCTGGCCTTTGTCGTTGTATCTGCCAAATATATCAACTGATAAAGTTGGTGTTTCTCTGGCTGCATCGGTTATCATGATGGCACCTGCACTGCTGATATTCCTGTTTGGACAGAGTTATCTGGAACAAGGTATTCGGGCTTCGGGATTAAAGGAATAAAACAGTTTGACTTGGTAGAAAGAATTAGAAAAGGAGCAGATAGAATGCGATTCACAAATATTTTAGAGACGATAAGAAAGGATATAAGTAAGGTTAATCAAAAAAGAGAAAGTAATAAGGATGAACCCCAGACCTCCCTGCAGCAAAAAGCAAAACGTCTGCTGATTGGATTTTTTGTTCTTATGTTTGCACTTACCGTATTATCAAAGGCTGCGGATTCTATTACCATAGCGCAGGTTACGACACAGCCGCCAAAGGGAAGCATGCTGACTTTCGTGGCAAATGGAACCGGTACAATAACAGCTGATGCAAAAAAATATGTAAAAGTAATGGAAGGGATTGGCGTTGACAAGATAAATGTTAAAGTAGGTCAGGAAGTTAAGAAAGGGGATCTTCTTGTGATTCTTGACCCTTCCGATATTGCAGATGCCCTTGAAACGGCTAATAGAGAAGCAGACAAATTAAAGAATCAGATGGAACAGGAAGAACTTAGTACCACAGAAAGTCAGTTACCAACAAAGGATAAAGCTAAGTTTGCTTATGAGAGTGCGAAACAAGACTTAGAAAGTGCAGAAGAAGATTTAAAAGAAGCTAAAAAAACATATAAAGAAAAGGCAATTGAAAAGAAGACAGCAGAAACCGATTATAAAAATGCACTGTCAAAGAATATAAATCAGATATATTCAGATAAAACCGATGAATTAAAAGAAGCGAAAGCATCCTATGAAAGTGTTAGTTTAGCAAATGAAGAGTCACTAAATACTGCATTAGAAGCTATCCGGGATGCAAAGAATACGTTGGATGCCCTGCAGGAGAAAGATACGAATATCAGGAGTAATCTTGAAACTTACAACGCGTATCAGAATTCCGACAAGGACATAGCAGAAGAAGCAATAAATCACCTGATTCTTGCAGCCTTCGGTGATGACAGCGATGCCTTTGATAAATATAAGGATGATAAAGAAGCATTGGAGACTAAGGTATCCAGAGCAAATGATGATTACATTCAGGCACAGAATATGGGCAGTGAAAATTATGAAAATGCAGTGACCGCAGCAAAGAGAGCGGAACAGGATGCGAAAAAAGAACTGGCTATCTATTGCAAAAAAGAGAATTTGATTCGTCTGTATGTAACAAAGTATACAACTGCAATCAGTAATAATAATAGTCAGGATGTGGACAATGCGGTTACCGGGTTATATCAAAGCATTTACGGAACTACTGGTTATAAAAAGCATCTGAATGATCTTGCAGCAGCTCAGGATAAATTATCCCAAGCCACTTCACAGCGTGATGCCTTACAAAAGAAGAATACAATCGCCCTATCTGTTGAACAAGATAAAATTGATAAAATTCAGAAGGTACTTACCAGTATAGATGATGGAACCTATGAGAGTAATAGTGCAGCAGAGGCAGAAAAGCAGACAGCCCAGGCTGCTAAACAAGAAATGGAAACGCAAAAGCAGACAATCCGGACTGCGAACAAAGTAATCCAGACAGCAAAGCGTGGAATGAATTCCTCTAAATTTGATTATGAGCAGGCAATTTTGCAGGATAATAAAAGTAAAGAAACAGAAGCAAAACAAGTGGAAGCTTCGAATCTGCGGGTTTCTTCCGCATTGCTTGATTTACAGGCAAAGCTAGAACAAGTGGATGATCTGAAGGCGTTACAGCAAAATAAAGGAAAAATTAAAGCAGAAGTAACCGGAACCGTTGACAGTATAACACTAGAAGCAGGAAAGAAGACGACGGCGGATACCAGTATCATCATCAATACAGGAAGCTTCGGTATTCTAGTGACGGTACCAAATGAACAAGGAGAATACGTCTCTATTGGTGATGAAATAAAGCTTACTGCTAAAGGTAAAAAAGATGATATAAAAGTAAATGTAGAAGGTATCCGTTTTACTACCGATAGCCAGCAGAATGAAATTGCAGAAATTACTGCAATTATGCCAAAAGGTGATTACATCCCCGGTGCAACGCTTACTGCATCCATTACGAAGAATTCGGATCTCTATGATGTATGTATTCCACTTACTGCTGTAAGAAGCGATGGTGCAGGCAGTTATTGTCTAATCACGCAGACGAGAAATACCGTATTAGGGGATGAACTATTAGCCGTAAAAGTTCCAATTCAGGTGATTGAAAAAGATGCAACGCTAGCAGCTGTTGATGGAGCATTATCAAAAGAAGATAACGTAATTATAAGTAGCAATAAGAATGTAAGCGAGGGTAACCGTGTCAGATTAAAGCAATAAAAGTACAGATACAGGTCATATAGAAGAAGAGGTATATATTATGACAAAGCATAAAAAAATAAAATATTATTATATTGTAGGTACGCTTCTTTTTCTCCTTTTCTCTGGATTCGGTATGTATTATATCCGCCTGGTACAGGATAATCTGGCAACTGCCAGTGCAAGGTATGAACAGGCCTCAGTGTCGCCCCGCATGATGAGCAGTGCATTAGAGAATTTTCAGTACAGTACTGGGATGAATGAGCCTTCAATAACGCTATGGAACAGACTGGAGAAAGAAACGGTAAGCAGCGGAATAACAGAATTACCGGTTGAAACCAATGTGATAGAAACATATGGAGATATGTCGCAGGTGTTACCTATGACATTTGTGGATGGTAATTATGCCTATGTGGACGATGAAGAAGGCTGCGTACTGGATACAAAGACCGCTTATGATTTATTCGGTACTGTGAACGCAGTAAATAATATTGTAGTATGGAAATCAAAACAATACGTGGTAAGAGGCGTTGCAAAGGAAAAAGATACCATGATGGCAATAGAAGTAGCAGATGAAGACCACTTATACAACAACATAGAAGCAGATTTTAAGAAAAAAGGAAGTAAGATGATTGCTGATAATCAGGGTCAACTCCTTAAAGACATGCTTGTTACAAACGGAATGCCGGAACCCAAAACTATTATAGACGGGAACCGGGTATCCTGGCTCCTTTCGCTCCTTTATCATCTGCCAATGTGGATTCTTGCATTTGCCCTGATTCTTGTATTGGTAAAATATACATACCGCATGCGTGGTTCCATCACCCTGCTTGTGACATATGGTATGGTAACCTTTATTCTATCCGTAATTGTTTTAAAACTGGTTAATTTTCAGATTCATATACCTGCCGAGTTCATCCCGACAAAGTGGTCTGACTTTGATTTCTATACAGAAACCTATAAAGGAATCAAAGAAGAGATGGTAAATATCCAGAACTGTAAACAGATGCCAAAAGACATTCTGCGTGCTTCCTTACAAAGCAGATGTATAACCTTTTCCTTGCTCAATGTGTTTCTGTTGATACTTGCAAAATTCTTAGGATTTACCAGTGAAAAATGAGGGTTTGAACCCTGATGCTTAGGAGAATACAAATGATATATTTATTAAAAGGTAATAAAGATTACGAAAAAATGATCGAGAAATATACAGCATCTGGATGAAAAGGACAACAGTTTCTGTGAGAATCTGCTCCCTTGGCCAGAAAAACTTCCAAGCCATTGTAGAAAACCATTATAAAAACGTGCTCATGAAACAGGACACACTGTTGTCGTGTTTGCTGTGTTATGATTGAAATAAAAGGGAGATTCATTATGAAAAAGGAAATTTCTATTATTGAAAGGCCAGAGAGATTTACGGAGCAATACTTGGCAGCCTGCGGCAATATGTCATGGTATGATTTTGTGACAGCCATGCCGTCGTTGGTATTCGTCGTCACAGGTTGGAAATCGAACGGTAAGGAAAACGCTTGTCTACAATCTTGGTCTACCTTTGCGGGAAGCGGAGCTGACAACTTCATCTGTATCATGGGAAAAGTCGATAAAGGCGGGCATATGTATCAATCATTGAAAGAAACGAAGGTGTGTGTGTTAAATTTCCCTTCAAACGACATTTATGACCGCTGTATTAAAACGATTGGTAATAATCAGTTTGAAACAGATGAAATCACCGCCTCCGGCTTAACTGCAGAGAAAGCCTCAAAGGTCAACGCGCCGCGGATCAAAGAGTGTTTTTTGAATATCGAATGTGAATTTTTATGGGAACATGAGCTTTTCGAGGGAAGCCAAGAAGTGGCGGTTGCATTGAAAGCCGTCAACATTTGCATGGATAGCGAACGCTACGACCAAAGCAAACTCGGCAGATACGGAAAGAGCGGTTTTTTGTATCAAATTGACCAACCAACCAATCCGGAAACAGGAGAAACAACACCTTTCGGACCCGGAATATTGGAGCAAGGTAATCCAATTCCTTGGATTACAAAATAAGCATTTTCTACATATTGAAAGTAAATAAATTCTGAATCCTAAACCTCACTCAATCCAAAATGTGTACAAGTTTTGCTGTATACAGTCAAGAAAAAGCTATTTATGGAATGAATTTCGATGCTGATGATATTGATTTAAAACTAAAAGTCAATAGTTATAATGATATGAACTTATTTTACTTTTCAGGCTTATTAGATAACAAATACAGGGATATCGCTGGTTTTAATAGTGGGGTCTTTTTATCTGTACTCAAGCAGTAGAATATAGTCCAGGTTTTAAATCAAGTTGTGACGAAAATGATTGGTTTGCTTTTGAAATTTTTGATGAGGCGCTAAAGAAAACAAGAAAAACATCTGAATTTTTTGAAATTCTTAATAAAAGAGTAATCTCGTATCCTAGAAATCCATTATTCCCAGATTGGAATAAATGAAGCCTTTGAAGTTTTAAGTAAAACTAGTCGGGAGGATACTCGGTGTTCAATAGTATATGAACCATTAAAAAATGAAATTTATATTAGTTTTAAAAAAGATTCAAGTAAAAAATGGAAGATTTCTATTATCGAAAAAACAATCCAATCATTGGATGGATTTTTAAGCAATAATAAATTTCAATTTACAAATGAAGAAATATTTGTGAAGGATCTTATTAGCTATATAAGTGAAAACCATTTAAATAAAGAAGAACAATTGGTAAGACAGACTTTTTTAGGGTATTCAAGAAAGCAAATCTCTCTTAATATTCTTTTCAGAATCTTAGAATTATTATTGTAGAGCGGACACTTTCTAGCTTTTGTAATCCATACTTTAAAAATTATTGAATACTGTTGAGCAAATAGTATCCTTTATTAATTCGTGGATATACTAATCCTACCTCAAATAAAGAAAGGAGTTGATGCCAAATGAATACTACTGTTAAGAATAAAGTACCCAATAGATTAATACACGAAAAGTCTCCTTATCTCCTACAGCACGCCTATAATCCAGTTGATTGGTTTCCGTGGTGTGACGGAGCGTTTGCGAAAGCAAAGGCTGAGAATAAGCCGATTTTCTTATCTATTGGGTACTCCTGACGTGGGTGCAGTAAGCTGTTTGCCATTGGTGCCATGTTATGGCACACGAATCCTTTGAAGATAAAGAGATAGCGGAGTATCTGAATGCCAACTTTATTTCCATTAAGGTTGACAGGGAAGAACGTCCCGATATCGACAGTATATATATGTCCGCCTGTATAAGCTTCACAGGTGAGGGAGGCTGGCCTTTAAGTATTTTTATGTCGCCTGACCAGAAGCCCTTTTATGCAGGGACCTATTTCCCGAAGCACTCCAATTACCAGATGACTGGCTTTTTGGACTTGATACGGGCTGTAAAGAAAGCCTGGGAGGATTCCAGGGATGAGCTTTTACAGACCGGTGAAGATATGATAAAAGCATTGGCAGAGGAAAAGAGAAATAATAAGGTATCCTTAAAGGAATTGACGGAAAGAGGAATGGATTATTTAAAGAAATATTTTGATAAGGTTAACGGAGGGTTTGGCAGAGCGCCGAAGTTCCCCACACCTCATAATCTTATGTTCCTCTTGGAGTATTATTCTTATTATAAAGACCGGGAGGCCCTGCAAATGGCAGAATATACCCTTACTGCCCTGTACCGGGGAGGAATCTTTGACCATATCGGATATGGGTTTTCCAGATATTCCACGGATCCTGTCTATCTGGTTCCTCATTTTGAGAAGATGCTTTATGATAATGCCATGCTGGTAACCGCTTATCTGGAATGCGGCCAGATTACCGGAAAGGCACCCTATCTGGAAGTGGCGGAAAGGATTATGGAGTACGTCGACAGAGAGCTTACCGCCGGGGAAGGAGGCTTTTTCTGTGCCCAGGACGCGGACAGCCAGGGAGAAGAAGGAAAATACTATGTTTTTACCCCTGAGGAAGTGCTGGAGGTGCTGGGAGCGGAAGAGGGAAATTATTTTAACGGATACTTTGATATTTCAGAAAAGGGAAATTTTGAGGGTAAGAGTATACCCAACCGGATAAAGGCTGTTGAACTGGGAAACCTTTTGGAAACCGGCAATGAAAGGATTGACAGGCTTTGCGGAAAAATGCGGGAATACCGCCTTCACAGGGCAAAGCTTCATAAAGACGATAAAATGCTCACCTCCTGGAACAGCCTTATGATTATGGCATATGCCAGGGCCTTTCGTATAATGGGAAAGGATAAGTACCTGCAAAGGGCAGTCAGGGGAGCGGATTTTATTGAAAGCCGCCTGATGGAGAAGGACAGGCTGAAGGTTCATTTCAGGGAGGGAGTCAGCAAAGGGGAAGGACACCTTGAGGATTATGCTTTTTATGCCATGGCCCTTTTGGCTCTGTATGACTGCAGCTTTGAAACGGTGTATTTAAGCAGGGCACTGAAAATCACACAGACCATGCTGGATTTCTTCTTTGATAAGGAGGAGGGAGGCTTCTATCTGTATGCAAAGGACGGGGAAAGCCTGATTTACCGCCCCAAGGAAGCGGAGGACAATGCCCTGCCCTCCGGCAATTCGGCGGCAGCCTATGTGCTCAAACGGCTTTCCGCACTTACCGGAGATACGAAGCTTATGGAAGCCTCCGCCCTGCAGCTTCAATATTTATCGGAGGTTATCCGCTATCCCATGTCCCACTGCTTTACCCTGTCTGTCATGCTGTCTGATATAAATTCGGCAAAAGAACTGGTATGTGTCACAGCAGGTAAAGAGGACCGGGGGTTGGAAAAGCTTTTGAAAGAGCATTTTCTTCCAAATCTGACCGTTATCCTGAAAAACACGGAAAATCAGGAGGAGTTAAGTAAGCTTATTCCTTTTACAAAGGATTATCCCATAGAGGAAAGAACTGCTTACTATTTGTGTGAAAATAAAATGTGTTTAAAACCGGTTTATCGGTTAGAAGAATTAGAGCGGCTGTTTGAAACTTAAAAATTTCTTAAAAAATCAAAAAAGTCACTTATCCCTTTCGGAGAGATAAGTGACTTATCGTTATACTCTTTTATACCATTCGGTTCGAAGTAAATTCATACATATTTGTGGTTCTGTATCAGCCCTTCTGCAAGGCGCGCATTCTTTAAAACCAAACTTGCTGACACTTGCTATGGATGCTTTGTTTTGTGGATGTGCAAGGATATAAATACAATCGACACCAAGATACACAAAACAAATATTGATAAGTATTGGCAGTGCTTCCGAAATATATCCCTGTCTCCAATAATCTTTCCAAATATCATAACCGATTTCAACTTGTTTAAGTTCATTATCCCAATAATGATAACCACATGTACCAATAAAGGCATCCGTATTTTTATCGAACATTCCATAACGAAGGTAGCCTTTACCTTCTGGATTTTGATAATGCTCAATAATATCTTTTGCTTCCTCCATATCGCAGGGGGGCTCACTAAAGAATTTACACATATCTGCGTCGGAAAATTGCCTGTAAATAACCTCAATGTCCTCTAGGTTTAACAAGCGGAATTTCATTCGTTCCGTTTTGAATGGTTCTGATAACTTCATAATTTTCACCTCATGTCAGAGGCTATAAAGAGAAGATATTATCAACCTTAGGTTAATCGGCATATAAACCTTTAATCTTCAATCACCTCAATTATTTTTATAAGCATAAACATCATCTCCTTTCCTCAAATTTTAACCCTTTTTATCCTACCATCCAGGTTTATGGTACGTCAATATAATTCTTGAAATTTTGTAAGAAATCGGAAATTGCGATTGCATCTGCGACAGGACCGATTCAGAAGGTATCATTGATTCCTTAAACGAATTAGTTAATGCTCTTCTGGAAAGCCCATGTGTGCAACTGTGAATGGTCCTAAACACGATTGATTATCCTAAGCCGTTTACTGTTTCAGGATATCGGTCAAGGAAATTTAAAGGCGATGTATATGAACGCAAGATAGGTCAAGAGACCGATAATAATTAAGAGAGCTTTCGGTTATGCTAAGAGTAGCTGCAGTTCCATAAGTTGTTTCTTCATCCTAATTGTTGTGAAGAAAGCTTATGGAGGTGCAGCTTTTTATATTCCATTGTTTATTTGTTGTTTTTTGTATAGTATACTATATTTAAATTAATATTTCCCAAGGCCTGGTCTCTGTGGCAGCGCATGCACACTTGGGGGCATACTGCTTTTAAGAATAAATATATACGGCAGAAACGGCAATGGAAGCTGGTTCTTAAAGGGATATCAAAGGAGATAGAAGCAATATGAAATTACCAAGAGAATTCTACAGACAGGACGGAATTTCCCTGGCAAAGGCACTTCTTGGGAAGGTGCTGGTCCATCATACGGCAGAGGGTATTACAAAGGGAATTATTGTGGAAACGGAAAGCTACATGGGAGTGAAAGATGCTGCTGCCCATTCCTATAAGGGAAAGAAGGACGGCAGATGCAATATCCAGTACAACGAAGGCGGCTTTGCCTATATCTATATGATTTATGGGATGTATTACTGCATGAATATTGTGGCAAATGAAAAAGATGTGCCGGAAGTGGTTCTGCTACGGGCTCTTGAACCTCTGGAGGGACTTTCCTTAATGGAGCAAAGGAGAAAGACCTCTAAACGAAAGGCTCTTCTTAGCGGTCCCGGTAAGCTTTGTCAGGCTATGGGAATTGGAAAAGACAGTTATGGTACAGACTTGTGTAAGGACAAACTGTACGTGGAAGATATAGCGGAAACAACAGATTTTGAAATAGAAGTCTCCAAGCGGATAAACATTGATTATGCGGGAGAAGCCAGGGATTATCTTTGGAGGTTTACAATAAAAGACAATCCTTATGTATCGGTGAAAATGAAGACACCCAGTTAATAATTTTTTATCAAAAACTATGGACTAATTTGATATTTTATGAGAAAATAAGTGCGGTGTTAAAATAATAACGATTTAAATTGCAATTATTGATGTACATTGAAAGGAGTCTTGACATGATTTATTCACATGAAGTAGAAATGATGTGTCCGGTTGCGCAAGGCGTTAACCACGGGGCAGCACCTATCCCGGAAGAAGCAAAATGGGTACAAGCCAAGGAAGTGAAGGATATCTCCGGTTTAACACATGGTGTTGGCTGGTGTGCACCTCAGCAGGGAGCCTGTAAATTGACCTTAAACGTAAAGGATGGTATTATCCAGGAGGCTTTGATTGAGACTATCGGATGTTCCGGTATGACACATTCCGCAGCTATGGCAGCAGAAATTCTTCCCGGAAGAACTGTTCTGGAAGCACTGAACACAGACCTTGTATGTGATGCTATCAATACTGCTATGAGAGAGCTTTTCTTACAGATTGCTTACGGTAGAACGCAGAGTGCTTTCTCTGAAGACGGACTTCCTATCGGAGCAGGTCTTGAAGATTTAGGTAAAGGCTTAAGAAGCCAGGTTGGTACGATGTACGGAACCTTAAAGAAAGGTCCCCGTTACCTTGAAATGGCAGAAGGCTATGTTACCGGTATTGCTCTTGACGACGAAGACCAGATCATCGGTTATCAGTTCGTAAATCTGGGCAAAATGACTGACTTCATTAAAAAGGGTGATGACCCTACTACCGCTTACGAGAAGTCCAAGGGACAGTATGGACGTGTTGCGGATGCAGTGAAGATTATCGACCCCAGAAAAGAATAATAACCGAAGGAGGATACATAAAATGGCTTTATTTGAATCATATGAAAGAAGAATAGATAAAATCAATGCTGTATTAAACAGCTATGGAATAGCTTCTATTGAAGAAGCAGAAAAGATTACAAAAGCAGCCGGTCTTGATGTATACAACCAGGTAAAAGGCATCCAGCCTATCTGCTTTGAGAATGCCTGTTGGTCATACCTTGTAGGCGCTGCCATTGCCATCAAGAAGGATTGCAGAAGAGCAGCAGATGCAGCAGCTGCAATCGGTGAAGGACTTCAGGCTTTCTGTATCCCCGGTTCTGTTGCTGACCAGAGAAAGGTTGGTTTAGGACACGGTAATTTAGGAAAGATGTTATTGGAAGAAGAGACTAAGTGCTTTGCTTTCCTTGCAGGACATGAATCCTTTGCAGCAGCAGAAGGTGCTATCGGTATTGCTCTTTCCGCTAACAAGGTAAGAAAAGAGCCCTTAAGAGTAATCTTAAACGGTCTTGGAAAAGATGCCGCTCAGGTTATTTCCAGAATCAACGGCTTTACCTTCGTAGAAACCCAGATGGATTACTACACAGGTGAAGTAAAGGAAGTATTCCGTAAATCCTACTCCACAGGAGACAGAGCAAAGGTTAACTGCTATGGTGCCAACGACGTAACAGAAGGTGTTGCTATCATGCACAAAGAAGGCGTAGATGTTTCCATTACCGGTAACTCTACCAATCCTACCAGATTCCAGCATCCCGTTGCAGGTACCTACAAGAAGGAATGTGTTGAGCAGGGCAAGAAATACTTCTCCGTAGCTTCCGGCGGCGGTACAGGAAGAACTCTTCATCCTGATAACATGGCAGCAGGTCCTGCTTCCTACGGTATGACAGATACGATGGGAAGAATGCACTCCGACGCTCAGTTCGCAGGCTCTTCTTCCGTTCCCGCTCACGTTGAGATGATGGGCTTGATCGGAATGGGAAATAATCCCATGGTCGGCGCTACAGTCGCTGTAGCAGTTGCCATTCAGGAAGCAGCAGACGCTGGAAAGTTCTAAGTTTTTAATGCTTTGAATAGTAGTGTAAAATTATTTGTCATTGAATTTGTCCACCATTTGCCCACCGGAGTTTTCACTGGTGGGCAAACTATTTAATGTTTCCAAAATCTTTATCGTATCATCCTGCATTTTAGATGTTACATGGGCATATATCTGAAGGGTTTCTTCAATGTTTTTGTGCCCAAGCCTGTGTTGCACGTCTATCGGGTTTGCGCCAGCTTCTAATAGTATTGTTGCGTGCGTATGGCGCAAGGAATGGTAATCAAAATCCTTAAATCCCAATTGGTAATGAACTACCCTTCCTAGGTGCTGTGTAACTCTGGGTTGTATATAGGTTCCGTCTGGTCTGGAATTAACCATTGAAATGGGTTCACCTTTAGAAATATTAAGTTGCTTATTATCATTAACATAAAGTTTTGTATAGTGTTCAGCGTAGTATTCCTTAGCTCTTACTTGATTTGCTTTTTCCCGAATCAGCAAAGCCATTATAGCGGAATCTGCTTTTATAATCCTGAATGAATCATATTTGGGATTAGTAAACATCCACTGCTTGGAAGTCTCATCCATCTGTATCTGTTTATTTATGTCTATTGTATTATCATCCATATTTACATCATCCCATGTAAGCGCAAACACCTCACCAAGTCGCATTCCACACCTATATGCAAGCTGTAAAGGAATGTGACAGCTGTGACCTTCCGGAAACCTATCAAATATGACCTGCATCTGTTCCTGTGTAACTATTCTTTTTTCCTTCTTACGTGAAGGAGTTGTAGGGGTTGCTCTTTTTGAGGGAACCTTGACCTGGTTCATGGGATTATTCTGTATAAACCTTAGTGGCTCAACAGCGTAATCTAAACATCCGGATAAAATACCTTTCAACACAGAAAGGGTATTTCTGCTATATCCAGCATTAAATTTAATATTGATAAATTCTTGCAAAGTAGCCGGTTGCAAAGCCTTAAGCTTATAAATCCCCAAGCTGGGCTTAATGTGATTCTTGATTTTCTTTTCATAATGCGCATAAGTAGTGGGCTTAACATTATTCTTACAGTATTCATTCATCCAGTAGTCGAGATAATCAAAGAAGCTTATCTCAGAGGCAACAAAATGCATTCCGCTATTATTGTATTCAGCAAGGGCCTTTGTGCCAGATTCCAAAGCATCTTTCTTTGTCTTAAATCCTCCTTTAGATATTTGATTCCGTTTTCCTTCAATCTTTGCTCCTTCAAAACGGTATTCCCAGACCTTACCTCTTTTTCTTGTGCTGATTTCTGCCATATGATATCCTCCTTAATTTTTTGTATAAAAAATACACCTATTGCGGTGCAGGTTTTGAAATGATATAATATTCCTGTCGTGAGGTATTATATCGGTCCTGTACCGAATAGTATCTATAAAATCCGTTCCGGTGCTTGTAACACTGGGGCGGTTTTTTATTGTAATTAATCCTGTGAATTTCTGGCCCGTAATAAAAGTTTTTTGTATTCCTCTATTTTCTGCAATTCATCAGAAGTCCAGTTTTCATTATTTTCTTTATGAGCTGCTACAGTCTGAATACTTGAAGTTTCCGGAACAATATAGTATGTTGTTCCTTCTTCCATTCCTTCCTTGGCACCATATTCAGCTACCAATTCCCTATAAGTTTCAATGTCGATGTTTTTTTTAAATTGTTCCTGATAAAGCAGCATAGATACATATTCCCTGAAATAAACGTGACGCAAATCGTAATTATTAGCTTCCAAGCTACGTGAAAACAATGCCTTAAAAATTTCTATATTGGCTTCAATTTTTTCTTCTAACATCAAGCTTCCACTGGCAAGTTTATTGCGCGCTTCTGCCTTATTTTTTTCGCGTAAGCTGTATGGCCAGCAGAAACCAAATACTAAAACGGCTTTCTGCCATGCCTTATGATTCATTTCATGTAGCCGGCATTCATCAATGTCAGGAGAGTAATATTCCATTCCACATTCTTTACATCTCACAAGGCCTTTATCTTCTACCAAGTACTCAATAGGGATATCTAAATAATCCGCAATTTTATTCAAAACATCTCCACTGGGAGTAATATTCCTGAATTTTGAAATATAGCTTCTTGCAAATCCTAATTCTTGTTCCATTTTATTAATTGAAACCTTTTTTGATTTAGCAGCATTTTTAACCTTTTCGTATAAATCTAAATCCATGTCTAATACCTCCGTAAAATTTTGCGCAATAAAGTATTGACATACGTATTATATTGTGTATAATAAAAGTATGACATGCGCAAGATATTACGCATATATATAAAATATGCGTGTCTGTTTATTAATGTTTGGCGATATTAATTATACAATATCTTGCGTAATTGGTCAATATGTTTTCGTAAAATAATGCGTAAAGGAGGCAAAAATGTTATATACAAGAATCAAGGTGCTATGTAGAGAGAAGAAAATACCCATATCTAAAATGGAAAGAGACCTCGAATTTCCGCGCGGTTATATCTTTCAATGGGGAAAGATTGAACCTGGTGTGATAAAAGTAAAAAAAGTAGCAGATTATCTTGGAGTATCAATTGAAGAGCTTATCAGAGAAGAAGTCAAAATAGGATAGGAGGTGAAGAAGGTGGAGGAAGTTCTTTACACAGTGAGTGAAGTATCCAAGCTAATTAAAAGTAGTCCAGCCTATGTCTATCAACTCATCAGTACAGGATTACTGCCGGTGTTAAAGCTTGGAAACTATAAGATTAGAAAGTCGGCATTGCTTGATTTCCTTGCGAAATATGAGGGCAAAGACGTAACAAATCCATTAAAAATCAAGGAGCTTGAATTTAAAAAGGAGGAAGCCTGATTATGAATTGTAGTAAATGGAAAGTTACATCAAATTCGATTGGCGGCGAGAAGATGTACGCTGTCTACCGTCTCAGGGATGTTAATGAAGTAGATCACTCTGGTAACCGGGAGTATGCAGGTGGTTGGACTACCAATAGAGAGGCTGCGCAGGTAGTAGCTGACCAACTTAATTGTTGTACTGAAACCCCTGGGAAGGAGGGACAAGCCAATGACATATCATAAAGGCGAATGGGTAAACAGTAACTACCAGAAAGCAGGAAGGCATTATGACAGACTTCAGGATAAGGTGCCATCCGGCAGGCAGGAGAGAAGGAACTTTGAAAGACTCTTTCCAAGGCCTAAGGGTATCCGCCCATGAAGCACAAGCTTAAACCCCTCTTACCCATATCTATCTTCGCGGCCATTTTTTACCTTTGGGGCATATGCGGTTCCCTGGAAGTGGACAGTATCACATTAGGACAAGCCCTGGTAAGAGGTGGGATTACATCGGTGTACCTGGTCCTTGCGACCGTTACATATTTGATTATTGAGAGAAAGGAGGAAAGGAGGTTATGAGTGAATTGTTGAATATTCAGTTTTTAAATGGGTATGTTTTGATTCCAAGTAAAAGTAAAGAAGTTCAGGAAAGTATATTTAATGCATTAAAAAATGGACTTCCTGAGGAAGCCCATACGCTTGAAATTACAAAATACATACTTGATCAATGCATTAATTCGCTACCAAGTATTGGATTAAAACTATAACTGCTTTTCTACTAAATCTTGCAGTGTATACGAAATAATAGTTAATTCTTTTCCGGTAGTTGATGCCCGTGTAATGATGTTATTTTTTACTGTACCTAAGTTTAACAGAATAGTCTCATTATAATTTTTTTGACCAGAAGAATATTCAATGTCGAAAGTTATTGAGTCAGTATCATCAGTAG
>JAEYPZ010000166.1:0-21454 GCA_023410275.1 Bacillota bacterium | reverse complement strand
GTTGTACTCCCTGGTGGAAAACTTCTGGGGACGTTGCTGCTTTATTTTCATAGACGTTTTAGCCATGAAATTCCCTCCTAACTATTTTTTGAATGGCATACCGAATAATGTCAATAATTCACGAGCTTCTTCATCAGTCTTGGCTGTCGTAACGAAAATTACGTCCATACCTCTGACCTTGTCAATTTTATCATATTCGATTTCGGGGAAAATAACCTGTTCCTTAATTCCAAGAGCATAGTTTCCTCTTCCGTCAAATGCATTTGTGCTTACACCTCTAAAGTCACGTACTCGAGGGAGTGCAAGGTTAATCAGACGGTCAGCGAACTCATACATCTTATCTCCTCTTAAGGTAACTTTGCATCCGATGGGCATGCCTTCCCTGATTTTAAAGTTAGCTACGGATTTCTTAGCTTTGGTAACAACAGCCTTCTGTCCGGCTATGGTTTCCATATCCTTAATGGCTGCATCTAAAAGCTTGGAGTTTTCCTTTGCTTCACCAACACCCATATTAATAACAATCTTATTCAATTTGGGTACTTCCAGTGTGTTTTTGTAACCAAATTTCTTTTCCATGCCGGCTACAATTTCATTCAAATAAAGTTCTTTTAATCTAGTCAACTTGTGGGTCCTCCTCTCTTAGAATTAGTCAATTACGTCGCCGGTTGATTTAGCGATACGTACTTTTTTGGAACCTTTTTTACCATCTACCGTAGTGAAACCGACTCTTGTAGTCTTTCCCTTGTGAACATACATAACATTGGATGCATCGATAGGTGCTTCCTGATGCATGATGCCGCCCTTAGGATTGGACTGGCTGGCTTTTGCATGTTTTGTAACCAGGTTAACGCCTTCAACCAGTACTTTACCGTCTACAGCACTGATTACTTTACCTTCTTTGCCTTTATCTTTACCAGCGATAACTTTCACGTTATCACCCTTTTTAATTTTTAACATTGACACAGGTTTCCACCTCCTTATAGTACTTCTGGTGCTAAAGAAACAATTTTCATGAACTGCTTCTCTCTTAATTCCCTGGCAACAGGTCCGAAGATACGTGTTCCTTTGGGATTTTTGTCTTCTTTTATAATAACAGCTGCATTCTCATCGAATTTGATATAGGAGCCGTCCTTACGACGTGCACCTTTTACAGTACGAACAACAACAGCTTTTACAACGTCACCTTTTTTTACAACACCGCCTGGTGTTGCATCTTTAACGCTGGCAACAATAACATCGCCGATATTAGCATATCTTCTTGTAGATCCGCCAAGTACCCTGATGCAGAGTAATTCTTTTGCACCGGTATTATCAGCAACTCTAAGTCTTGATTCCTGTTGTATCATGACCTTACTCCTTTCAGAATCTCATTATTTCGCTTTCTCGATAATTTCAACAAGTCTCCATCTCTTATCCTTGGATAAAGGTCTTGTTTCCATAACTTTTACTCTGTCACCGATACCGCATTCATTGTTTTCATCGTGAGCCTTCAATTTATAAGTTCTCTTTACGATTTTATTATATAAAGGATGCTTAACGTGGTCAATAACTGCAACCGTAATTGTTTTATCCATTTTATCGCTTACTACCTTACCGGTACGAACTTTTCTCAGATTTCTTTCCACAACAATTCTCCTTTCTCAATTAGTTAGAAGCTTTTGCTTTTTCAGAAATAACCGTCTGGATTCTGGCAATGTTCTTTCTGACTTCTTTGATACGGCTGGTGTTATCCAGCTGATTTGTTGCGTTCTGGAACCTTAAGTTGAAAAGTTCCTTTTTAGCAGCTACTAATTCGTCGTTCAGTTCACCAACTGATTTTACTTTTAAATCTTCCAAATACTTACTAGTTTTCACTGCCCGCACCTCCTTCTAAATCTGCGCGAGAAACAATTTTGCACTTAACAGGAAGCTTATGCATCGCAAGTCTTAAGGCCTCTCTTGCAGTTTCTTCCGGAACACCTGCGATTTCAAACATAACGCGTCCCGGCTTTACAACAGCTACCCAGTACTCCAAGGAGCCTTTTCCTGAACCCATTCGAGTTTCAGCCGGTTTGGTTGTTACTGGTTTATCGGGGAATATTTTAATCCAAACTTTACCGCCACGCTTGATGTAACGAGTCATCGCAACACGGGCTGCTTCGATTTGGTTTGATTTAATCCAAGCTGGTTCTAATGATACCAGACCAAATTCGCCGTTAGAGATAGTATTACCTCTGGTTGCCTTTCCTGCCATGGAGCCACGGAACTGTTTACGGCGCTTTACTCTTTTTGGCATTAACATTATTTATCGCTCCCTTCCTTTTTTGCCTTTGTGGGAAGTACTTCACCTTGATAAATCCAAACTTTAACGCCTAATTTACCATAGGTGGTGTCTGCTTCTGCAAATCCATAGTCAATATCCGCACGTAATGTCTGTAACGGAATAGTTCCTTCACTGTAGAACTCAGTACGGGCCATATCTGCACCGCCAAGACGTCCTGCAACAGCAGCTTTGATACCCTTTGCTCCTGATTTCATGGTTCTTGACATAGTGGATTTCATAGCTCTTCTGAAAGATATACGGTTCTCAAGCTGAGCGGCAATATTTTCTGCTACTAACTGGGCATTTAAGTCCGGTTTCTTGATTTCCTTGATGTCTACCATTAATTTCTTTGCAGTAAACTTCTGGATTTCAATCTTTAATTTCTCAATTTCCTGTCCGCCCTTACCGATAACCACACCGGGTTTTGCAGTAAAGATAATAACCTTTAAACGGTCAGAAGCACGTTCAATTTCGATTTTTGCAATACCTGCACTGTATAATTTCTTTTTCAGGTATGTTCTGATATTGTAGTCTTCTACTAAGTTGTCTGCAAAATCAGCTTCTGCATACCATCTTGAATCCCAGTCATTAATAACTCCGACTCTTAAACCATGAGGATTAACTTTCTGTCCCATTATTGCCCTCCTTATCTTTCATTTAGTACAACAGTGATATGGCTCATTCTCTTAAAGATATGATAAGCCCTTCCCTGTGCCCTAGGTCTGATTCTTTTCATTGTAGGAGCCTGGTTTGCGTAGCACTCCTGAATATATAACTTGCTCACGTCCATGTGGTTATTGTTATCAGCATTTGCAATTGCTGACTTTAACACTTTCTCTATTACAGTTGAAGCATATCTGGGATTATAAGCTAAAATACCAAGAGCTGTTTCAACATCTTTACCTCGAATGGCGTCTAAAACGAAACAAGCTTTCTGTACGGATACTCTTGCATAGGAAACCTTTGCGCTGGGTCTTGTATCCTTATTCTCATTTCTTTCTCTCTTTATCTGGGATCTATGTCCTTTCGCCATGGATGAAACCTCCTTTCAATTCCAAGTTACTTTATCTCTTTGTCTTCTTTTCGTCTTTTCCATGTCCTCTGTAGGTTCTGGTTGCAACAAATTCACCTAACTTGTGGCCAACCATGTCTTCTGTAACATATACAGGCACATGTCTTCTGCCATCATGTACAGCAATGGTGTGTCCAACCATCTGGGGGAAAATCGTAGAACGACGTGACCATGTCTTAATTACAGACTTATCACCTGCTTTATTCATAGCATCAATTTTTCTAAGCAGATGCTCATCCGCGAACGGTCCTTTTTTTAATGAACGAGCCATAGGTTTAACCTCCTTAATTATTTAACAGTTTTACCGTCTCTTCTTCTTACAATCATCTTGTTAGACGCTTTGTTGGTTTTTCTGGTCTTTAAGCCAAGAGCAGGTTTACCCCAAGGCGTTACAGGACCCGGACGACCAATACCGGTCTTACCTTCACCACCACCATGAGGATGGTCGTTAGGATTCATAACGGAACCGCGGACTGTAGGTCTGATACCCATGTGACGTTTACGACCGGCTTTACCGAGGTTTATTAATTCGTGGTCAATGTTGCCCACCTGTCCAATGGTAGCACGGCAGATGATAGGAACTAATCTCATTTCACCGGAGGGAAGACGAAGTGTTGCATACTTTCCTTCCTTTGCCATTAACTGTGCTGAGTTACCGGCGGAACGTACTAACTGGCCGCCTTTTCCGGGATATAATTCAATGTTGTGGATCTGTGTACCAACAGGGATATTCTGAAGAGGTAAGCAGTTTCCTACTCTAACTTCTGCAGTCTCACCGTTCATCAGTGTAGCACCTACCTGTAATCCGTTAGGAGCAAGGATATATGCCTTCTCGCCGTCTGCATAGCAGATTAATGCGATGTTTGCTGTTCTGTTGGGGTCATATTCGATTGTCAGGACCTTTGCAGGTACTCCGTCTTTTCTTCTCTTGAAATCGATTAATCTATATTTTTTTCTAGAGCCGCCGCCCTGATGTCTTACTGTAATCTTTCCCTGATTGTTACGGCCTGCATTCTTGTTTAAGGAAACAACTAAGGATTTCTCAGGGGTAGTTGCTGTAATCTCTGAAAAATCGGATGAGGTCATATTTCTTCTGGAAGGTGTATATGGGTTAAACTTTTTGATTCCCATCTTTTGCACTCCTTTCGAGCAATTATTTTATTCTGTTATCGGCGAATAAACACCATAATTTATTACTGTCCCGCTGCCGGCTTTACAGCCTGCTAACAAATCAGCAGTCCGGACTTTTTGTTTTCCTCTTATAATCCGGAGAAAATTTCAATTTCAGGACTTTCAGCAGTCAACTGAACAATTGCTTTCTTCACTTTGGAAGTCTTACCTGTTGTATTTCCACGTCTGCGGTTCTTTCCGTCAAGGTTCATGGTGTTAACACTTACAACCTTAGTTCCTGCAAACATCTTTTCAACAGCTTCTTTTATCTGATTCTTTGTAGCATCGGGATGAACAGAGAATGTGTACTTCTTATCAGCCATGGAATTCATGCTTTTTTCTGTTACGATTGGTTTTAAAATTACATCATAATATTTTAAATCAGCCATTATGCGTACACCTCCTCGATTTTCGCCACCGCATCCTTGGTAAGTACCAGTGTATCGTATTTTAAGATATCGAATACATTGATAGTTCCGGGGATTGCTGTAAGCACAGTGGGGATATTTCTTGCGGAAAGAACTACATTTTCATCCTTTTCTCCAGTAACCACAAGTGCCTTGCTTAACTTTAAATTATCAAGAATCTTTACAAAATTCTTTGTTTTCACATCGCTTAACTTTAATTCATCTAATACGAAAATCTTCTTCTCTTCCACTCTGGAAGTCAAGGCAGACTTAAGAGCAAGCTGCTTTTCTTTCTTGTTCATCTTAAATGAATAATCTCTGGGCTTGGGAGCAAATACAATTCCGCCGCCTTTCCACTGAGGAGATCTTGTTGAACCCTGTCTTGCATGACCGGTTCCCTTCTGTCTCCAGGGTTTTCTTCCGCCGCCGCTTACTTCCGCACGGGTCTTGGCGCTCTGTGTACCCTGACGTTTATTTGCCAGCTGCTGAACAACTGCCATATGAACTAAATGATCGTTAACTTCTACTCCGAAGACAGAATCGTTAAGTTCGATAGAACCAACTTCTTTGCCTTCCATATTATAAACAGATACGTTTGCCATCTGTGTCGTCCTCCTTTCTCAAAGCTTCTAGTTTGCCTTTACGGTATTCTTTAACATTACTAAAGATTTCTTAGGTCCGGGAACGGCACCCTTAACTAAAATAATGTTCTTTTCTGCATCAACTCTTACAACTTCCAGATTCTGAACCGTTACCTTTACATGACCCATGTGACCAGGCATGTGTTTTCCCTTGAATACACGTCCGGGTGTTGTAGCAGCACCGTTGGAACCTGCATGTCTGTGGAATTTGGAGCCGTGAGCCATAGGTCCTCTGGACTGTCCGTATCTCTTGATTGCACCCTGGAATCCCTTACCTTTTGATTTGGCAGTAGCGTCAACTCTGTCACCTTCTGCAAAGATGTCAGCTTTGATTTCTTGTCCTACTGCGTAATCAGCAGCATTCTCAAACTTGAACTCTTTAAGATGTTTTTTGTTTGCAACACCTGCTTTTGCAAAGTGTCCTTTTCTCGGTTTATTAACCAATACTTCGCGGATATCTCCGTAACCTACCTGAACGGCGGTATATCCGTCATTTTCAACTGTCTTAATCTGTGTTACAACGCAAGGTCCTGCCTGTAATACAGTTACCGGAATCAAGCTTCCGTTTTCATTGAAAATCTGAGTCATTCCGACTTTTGTCGTTAAAATCGCTTTCTTCATTACTTGCACCTCCTGTTTAATCTACAGCGGATTACACCATGTGCTCAGCAGCACTTCGTACCATGGTACTTTCAATACTGCACACTACGTGTAATCATCCTAGATGGTCTACCTTGGTGCGGGTTCTCGAATGAACCTTACCCTATATATAAACCCTAAAGGATTTTGTCTTCACTTGCTTTTGATGATTATTTTGCCTTCATCTTGATGTCGATGTATACACCGGCAGGCATTTCTAATCTGGATAATGAATCCACAGTTTTTTGAGTAGGTGTGATGATATCGATTAATCTCTTGTGGGTTCTCTGCTCAAACTGCTCTCTGGAATCCTTATATTTGTGTACCGCTCTAAGAATTGTAACTACTTCCTTCTTAGTGGGCAGGGGTACAGGTCCGCTCACCTTTGATCCTGTCTTTTTTACAGTCTCGATGATTTTCGCAGCTGACTGATCGATTAACTGATGATCATACGCCTTCAATGTAATCCTCATTACTTGACTTGCCATAAAAAAAGTCGCCTCCTTTTCGCACTTAATAGCAGTACGACAAGCGGTGACTGTACACTGGGCCGTGTGTGTCCCGTTCATAAGATTCTTCTAAGGCTTGCCATAGCTGGTAAGCCCAAAGACCTTGGGTACTCACACTCATCTGCTTGATACTCTTTTGCAGAATTTTAATTTGTACAGTGACTTGTCGCCAGTTTCATAACTTGACATTCGCTCCACGGAAAACCTACATTATATGTAGCAACCTCACGCTTCTACGCTATCAATGTCACAACAGCACTATTATACTATAGGGAAATCAATAATGCAAGAAATATTTTATATTTTTTAGATATTAGTTTCAGTTTGGAGTTTCTTGCATTTAAGTCTTTGGGAACGGACGATGGTTTCTGGTTCCGTTCGTTCATTTTCTCGTTCACGGTTCCAATTCCACTAAAATGCCAGCCGTTATTCCTGGAAGGTTAAATTGCACCAAACTCGCTTCACATTTACTGGGTATATTATCACTGTGAGCTCAAACAGTGGTGTAATTTAACCTAGTCATAACGGCTGCCATTTAAGTGTCATAAGGAACCCCTCAATAGAAAATGAACGAACGGAACCAGAAACCATCTGTGCTTTACCTTAAAATTTATGTGAGTAGATGTGCAAGGCTGAACTGTAATACATATTATTTTTATGAATTCAAGTTATATCTATTAAATTTTTTAGATATTATAGTTTGATAGATGCAGTGAATTTTTAAACTAACCTGAACAGTATAGCAGGCAGACTTTTAATATAAAAAGGATGAATGAACTTGTATAATAACCGGTTCTTTGGCAATATGCATTTAGTAATAATGCATATGACTCACATAAAATTCCATATAAAAAAAGTATTAGCGTTAAATGGGAACCTTATCCGCTAATACTTTTACTTTCTTAATAAGTTTAATTGAATAATTGCTTAGTATAATTTTTCAGTTGTATACCGGTTGACTTTCTTTGATATAGCGCTTATGGAACCTGAGCTTTTGCTTTGTGCTGCATCAATGGTGGTATCAACCGTTATCCACTTATCTGTTTCTTTGATGTATACCTGATTCCAGGCATGGTATCCCACGATGTCCTTGGAGGTTCCCATCAGAACCTTTGCAGGTATTCCAACACTTCTTAGCATGGATGCAAACAGTATTGAATAGTCATAGCAAATTCCTGTCTTCTGCTTTAAGGTGTCATCCGGATTGGATAAATAGAAGCTTTGTACTTTAGCTGCCTTTTTAAAGTCATATTTAATATTTTTTACTATGTAATTGTAAATCGCAAGGACTTTCTCACTATCCGTGGTACTGTCTGCCGTCAGCTCTGCTGCTTTCTTAACAGCCTTCTTGGCAGAATCGAAATTTACGATTACGCTGCTCTGCAAATATAAATTTTTAACGTCTTTGGTTTTATACTCAACGGTTTGTTCTGCGACCGGCGTATAATTCTGACCGCCAAGAGGTGCAAGTACCTGAATGGTATAGGTTCCTTCTCCACCCTGCAGCGGAACTCTGATTCCGTAGGTGTAATCATATGTATAGACGGAATTCCCTTTTTCAGTCCTTACTACATAGGAATCCGATTCCTTTGCAGGATATTTAACTGTTATAATTCCATTGGCTAAGTCACTTTTATCCATATAATCATCCGTTCCCGATCCCTCTGCTGATACGGAGGTGCCAGGGACACTTATGAGCAGCAAGGCTGCTAAGGCTATGATTATAGTTCTTTTTATAAAATTGTACATAAAAATACCCTCCTTTCGGTAGCTGGCTGTCAACCCATTTACTACATGGGGAAGACCCTATAGCTTTGCGTCACCAGTTTTCACTGGTTTTGCCTTTATCGGTGGAAAGCACCGAAATTAACATACTTTAGAAAGCTATTCTTTATATTCGTTAACCACTAAGCATTAAGCATTAAATGAATATAATTTCAAATTTGATAGAATATGATATTAATTACCATTATCGATATAATGTACTAGCTTCCTTTAATACATATAACATACTATATATTTTAAATTTTGTGAATAGTATATTTAAACAAATATATATAATGTCATCCTTATTTAATATATATTACGCCTTGTTATTTATCCTATTTCTCTTTCTTTCTGAAAAAAGCTGGAACCTCCTGCTTTCATGCCAGAGAACTTGCTCTTGCAAGAAAGCAGATGTTCTGCAGCTTTCCAGTTATATCTTGATTATATAATTTCTAGTCCTTATATCTAACTATTTGCTGTTTCCCAGCTTTTTCTTTCTGCCGGCAAATGCAATTATACCTGCAACTATACCGGTTATTGCTACCGGAAGAACAGCCATCGGAATTTTCTCTCCTGTCTTAGGTATGTGGACTCCTTTTCCGTTATCGTCAGAGCCGTTATCGCCAGATCCCTTCTTACCATTATCCGGATTACCAAAGGGAACCTTATTCACATCAATGTGAACAACTACTTCTTCCTTTTTACCGTCAGGATGAGTTACCGTTATGGTAAATTCATCTTTACCTGTGAATCCAGGCTCCGGCGTATAGGTCCATTTTCCATTCTTATCCACCGTTATTTTACCGTTATCAGGCTTCTGTCCGGGTGAGGCTGTTGAGCCTTCCGGTACAGGCACCTTTCCGCCCTTCGGTGTATTCTCCGGAGTGATTTCAATAATCGGCTTCGGGGTAGGGGTGGGTGTCAGCGTTGGCTTACTGCTGGGAGCCGGAGTTGGTGTACTGCTGGGCGTCTTTGTCGGAGCTGGTGTAGTACTGACAGTTGCTGTCGGTTTAGGCGTAGCACTAGGCGTTTTCGTTGGGACAGGCGTAGTACTGACAGCTGCCGTCGGTGTAGGCGTAGGAGTAGAGGTTGTATTGGCAGAACCCGTTGGTGTGGGACCGGTTGGTGTATTGGTAGGCACTGTTGGTGTGGGGCTGACCGGTGTACCAGTGGGCTCTGTTGGTGTAGGGCTGACCGGTGTACCAGTGGGCTCCGTTGGTGTAGGACTTACCGGTGTCGGTGTTGTAGTTCCTGTCGGTGTCGGTGTTGCAGTTCCTGTAGGTGTAGGAGTGACTGCTGCATTAATTATATTCTTTGTTATTACTTCATCCGTTTTATCATCTATTGTCAAGGTTATCTGACCGTTTCCATTAATCTGATAACCCTGCGGAGCTTTTGTTTCTATAATTACATAAGTACCGAAATCCAAATCTTTCAACGTAACAGTTCCGTTTTCTGCTGTTACGTCCTTATTGTAGCCTTTAGGCCCTGTAACCGTAAATTCCGCTCCGTTAAGAAGGGCTCCTGACGCATTTTTCTTATTAATAATAAGCTTTCTGGTCTTGTAATTCTTAACTGTAATTGCTTTCAAGTCAACTGAGTCAATCTTTATAGGAATATCTGTAACATCCGGTACGATATAGCCTGCCGATGGCGTGGCTTCTCTTAATACATAGTCTCCGAAATTCAACCTGTTTATAAGAATTTCACCCTGGGCATTTGTCTGCGCCGTACCTTTGACAATACCGCCTTGCAATAATTGAAATTCCACTCCGGAAAGCTTTTCCCCGGTTGTTCCGTTTATCTTCGTTATTTTTAGCTTGCCCTTTGTTCCTGTTGCTGTACCTGAGCCGGATGTGACCATAACTTTTACCTTGTAATCATCGTTTTGATTGGCAACATAGGAATTATCACCGGTAAGGTTAACAGTATTGGATAAATCATATTGGCCGCTTGTTGTAATAGTAACCACCGTCTGATATTTTACCAGATATTCGGAATTAATAGGGTTATTGAACTTTACGGTAAGAGACTGTCTGTTTGTAAATAAATCGATAACATCGATATTGGAGGTATACTCTGTTGATGGTACCTCTGTTTCATTTCCGTTTGCCGATAATTTATAAACCTTTAAGCTTCCTTCCACATATTCGTGGCCTGTACTGAGAACATCCTTCAGGGTAGCCTTTGAAATTGTGGATAAACTGGAATTCAAATCGATCTTCCAATCTATCTTTGTACCATCGCTTGGATTAATCGCACCCGTTTTTACCAGGAACGTATCGGCCTTGGCAAAAGCTACATTTGCATTTAAGGTATCCTGGACCGCTTTACCATCCCTAATGCCTGATACCTTGGCAGTATTATCATACTGTAGCTGTGTACGGTCCCTTAATTTTGTCTCAAATACTATCTTATAAGGCTCGTTAATATTTAAAAACTTAATCTTAATGTTATTTGCTGATGATGCATCTGTATACACCGAATCGGCTGCTAAAGTCTTAGTTGTGATATTTCCGGCCTTGTTTATCTCATAGGTATACACCTGAACGGAACTTAGGTCTAAATCCTGTTCTCCAAGGATAGGATCCTCAACAGTCAGTACAGAATATTTCTCAGATAAATGGTTAACATTAATCTCCCATCTAATTTTCCTGTAATCATTATCCAAAAATCCCTCTTTATAACCGTTGTTATGTGCCTTGGAATCTATTGTGCAATCCCTTGGGACATCCTTGGTTTTAGGTGCGGTATCAATCACACCGTTCCAGGTCAGCTTGGCGGTATTCTTGTAATTATTGGAATCACTCGGCTCAGTATGAAGTGCTCTTTCAAAGCCTGTAGTATAAGTAATCCGGTACTCTGCATTATCCAACACGTAATGAGTCGCTGTATTAAATTCAAGCACAAAGCCTTTAAGCCAGTCGGTAGTTCCAGTTTCAGTTTCTTCCGAGGTTTTCGATATACTGTAATTAGAAGGATCAACCTCTGTATAAATACTTCCGGTCTTAACCTCAACTTTTATGGTTGAATTTTTTAATTTCAACCCTCCGTTAGAAAAGGTATCTACTATCTTTAAATTCTTCATACCATCATTCAATGGCTTAATATTAATTGTCCAATCTATTGCATTATCGGAATAATCAATATCAGCTGTCTTTGAAAAGGTAGTCGAAATAGGAGGGGTTGCCTTTTTAGTCAGTGGTATCGAAATATCTTCATTCGTACCAGGTCCAGGTCCTATTCCTCCCGGTATATGTCCAGTCAGAGCCGCCTCATTGGGAAATTCTGATTTGGTAACATCTATGATTTTAGTTTTATATATAATACGGTAGGGTGAGCTGATATTACCCATTGTATAACTATAACCGATATTATTAGAGCCAGATTTTTCGTAGGTGAGTTTACTTTCATCTACTGTCAGCTTACTTCCTTGGGTTAATGTTCCATCATCAGCCACATTAAGATCATATACTTCAATGGCACCTGGCAGACCTCCTGTTGATATTTCTGAGCCATTCATATTCATAAGCTTAAGGATAGTTCCGAAGGTATCTTTTAGTTTAGCTCCTTCAATCGTTTCCTTGGCTGTGTTTACATCAATGGTCCATGTTATATACTTTTCTGTACCATAGCCGATTGAATATACCCCATTGTTTTTCGTTAACAGGTCTCCTCTTTTAACCGTTACTTTAGCAACAGCCGTCGTTCCCGGAGTACCGGAGTTGATTTCATCTGCCGAAATTTTAGCATTGTTGGTATATGTTTTATCTGCTCCTCCGGCAGTTAATAATTCCGACCTGTCCTCGATATTTGTCTTATATATAATCTTATAAGCCTGATTAATAGTACCCGGTGCGGTCAGCGTAAGCTTCCTTGTTGTATCATCATATGCCCCCGTCCAACCACTAACTTCCGAAGAACTCACTTCATTTCCGTTGCTATCCAGGGTTATGCTGTAGAATTTTATTGCACTGGCGTCATAGCTTAAACCTGCAGGAATGATATCCTCAACTGTCGCATTTGTCAGTTCGCTTTCAGCTTTATTTGCATAAATGGTCCACGTTATGGAAGAAGGATTATATGCAGTATCCGTCATTCCCGATTTCTCCAGCAATTTTCCTCTATTAACAGGAACTGAACTTGTTGCCTGAGTGTCGATTGTTGCGTTGTTTATATCCTTTGCATTAAGCAATGCTTTATTTTCAAAAGACTGTCCGTCAAGGGATTTCTTAGCCGTATCCGATAAAGAAGTGGTGAATTCGATACGATAGGCGCTTGTTATCTCACCCAGAGCAACTGTTAAGGTATTACCGTTGGAGGCGGAAGGCTCGGTAACCCCAATTGCTGAACCGGTAGCTACAGGTGAACCGGTTGTACCATCAATATTTACCGGCAAATCATATACAGCTACGGAGCTTGCATCAAAGATAAGACCTTCCGGTATAGCATCCGTAATTTTCGTATCATAGAGATGTTCCAGCTTCTTGTTGACATCAATAGACCAGGTTATTTTATCCGCATTAACAGCCTTATTTGGACTGCCCTTCTTTTCAATATAGCTGGTTACCCCTTTGGGCTGGAACTTAATATATTTAATGGCAGATCCTGTGACTGCAAAATCAATCCCAGCAGGATTATTGTTTCCTATACTGGAAAAATTAAAAAAAGTATCCAGCTGTACCGTTCCTTTAATGCCCAATAAGTCCGTACCTTCAAAGGTCAGTTTTAAAGTACGGGTATTCTTGTCAAAATCAAAATGACCAACTGTTTCTCCACCTGCGTCTACCAGGGGCCTTCCCGTAAGGCTATTGCCGGTAAAACCGGCAGGAACCGTTATTTGGGCATAATCACCGGCATTTATGGTTGCCGAATCGGATATTTCCCAATTATAAAACAAGGAAACTACCGAGGTATCACTAGGTTCAATTGGGGTATCCGGATCAACCTCCTGTCCGTTATACTTTAATTCTACGTTGTTAAACCAAAAATCTTCACTACTTAACTGATTTCCTTCAGCATAAACTTTCTGCAGGCCCATTCCGGAATCACCCAGTGCAGAAAACAGTAAAAGGATTACCAGTAATTTGCTGATTAGCATTCGATACCTTTTTTTCATAAACGCATTCTCTCCTTTTTTCTATATTTTAAATTAAGCCGGTATCATTCTTTTACAAAATAATACAACACAATAACGAAAGACTTTCATTGCTCATTATAATTTTTAGCTCTGAACATATTCTGAACATTAGTATTAGTACCTATTACTATATCCAGATTTCATATTGCCACAACAGCTAAATAGATAAGATCATTTTAAATTCTGTTTTTTAGATATTGGGGAATCCTGCTGATTTTATAAAATCCATGAATCACTATAAAGGCTGAAACCCTTGCCTTGACAGCTTTTCATGGATTCTATGAACAATGATTAAGCATTGAGAAACTCTGTTAAACGAGTATATACGAAATAATAGACAAGCCCAATTACCAGGGCTTACGAATCAATTTTTGATATTTTTCCGGTATAATTCTATAACCTTCCTCGAGGGTGCAATCCCTAAGTCTTCCCATAAAACCTTGCAATAATAGTTATAAACTTCCACCATCTCCTTGATTTTTCCTGTGTCAGCATAATTGCTTATCAGCATAACTGCATATCTTTCATTATAGGTATCCATTTCAAACAGTTTTTGCAGGCATTTTTCAACGATTTCATTATGTAATTTATCCCCATTCTTTTCAGCATATCTTTGCAGACATTTTAAATAGGTATTTTTTAAGCTCTGCCTCTCATAAATACACCAGTTATACTCATCCAGCTCCAATAAATCTCCCTCATAAAGCTGCAGTATTCTTTTCATCTGCTCAGGACTGGGTGCGGGCTCCTTTAATAAGCCTTCCAATTCTTCCAGATCACTCTTGATTGGCAGGGCTAAGACATATTGGTCATTGATATACTGCAATCCATCCTCAAAATGCAGTTCCTTAATGACCTTTCTCAGCTGATAGACCGTCGTATGCAACAAAGCAGTGCCCTTATCCAGAGCCGCCTCCGGCCACAGCTCTTCCAGTATGCGGTACTTATTTACAGGCTGTTCCCTGTTCATCCAAAGGTAGCAGAACATTTCCTTTACTTTTTTTGTACGCCACCGCATGGGCATTGCTTCCTCATCTCCTGCAAACACCTGAAATGCTCCCAGAGAATGAACACGGATATTGACCTCATTTACAGTTGAATGGGATTTTCGAATTCTTTTCAGGCTCTGCCTTTCCTCTATCTTTTGAACCGCCTTCATAAGCCTGGTCATTGTTACCGGCTTGACCAGGTAATCCAGGGCATCCACCTCAAAGGCATCTACCGCATACTGGGAATAGGCAGTAACAAATATAACCTCCGGAGAGGAATCCATATTCAGCAATTCCTGGGCAAATTGTAAGCCATGCCGGCCTCCCATCTCAAAATCTAAAAATACGGCATCTGCTCCTTCTGTCTTAAGCCTGACCAATGCCTTTTCCGGCTCCGTATATTTGCCCAGAATTTCAACATTATCTATTTGGCGCAGCATTCTTTCAAGAACTTCCAATGCTATTTCTTCATCATCCACCAACAGTACCTTCATAGTTTCACCTTAGCCGTTTCCTGCTCAATATTCTTTGTCCGATTCTGCTTTCTTTGAGTTGGCATATTCCTTAAATTGATTGTGATACAGGTTCCCTTCCCCTCTTCACTTTCCAGGGTCAGGTTCGAGTTCTTCATCAGCCTTATTTTTCTTAAAACATTCGAAAACCCAATCCGGTTATTTTTCACCGCCAGAAGTTCTTCCTGCTTCACTTTTGGAATTCCCATTCCGTTATCTTTTATCTGTATTATGATTTCGTTTTCCGCTGACTCTTTTATGGTTATTTCCACCGTAAGCCTTCTGTTATTGTCCAGGACACCGTGCTGTACGGAGTTCTCTACCAGGGGCTGAAGGGTCAGTGCCGGTAATTCAAAATCAAGACTTTCATCCAGGTCATAAATAATTTCCAGGCGTTCTTTATAGCGCATCTTTTCAATGGCCAGGTACGCCTTCATCAGCTCTACTTCCCTCTCTGCGGAAACAAATGAATTATAGCTGTCAAAATCCAGCTTGGCCCGGAAATAGGTAGAAAGATACTGCAATGCCTCACAGGCCTGCTCTGCATCCTTATAGCTTAATCCAATAATCGTATTTAAGGTATTATACAAAAAATGCGGCATGATCTGCGCATGAAGCTTTTTGTATTCCTGGTTTATGGCTTCCCTGGCAGATTTTCTGACCAATAGCAGGGTTTCCACACGAATCCTTAATTCCTCCCAGGAAAAAGGCTTTTGCATAAAATCATTTACTCCTGAACGGACCGATTTTTGCAATTCCTTCGCCTGCCCGGTTTCCGTCAGGATAATAACAGGAAGCTCCGTCATAGTATAACGCTCCCTTATTTTCAGGCAGGTTTCATAGCCTGCCGCATAATCCATGCCAAAATCCAGGATAATCAAATCACACTCTTCCTTTATTGCCAGGTCCAGCGCCTTGTCATAAATACCGCAAAGGATGAGGTTGTAGTTTTCTTCCCTGTTTAATTGCCTGACTTCCCTTATCAGCTGCTCATCCTTCATTACTATCAGCAGTGTTTCTTCCCTGGCCCCTTCAAGCCTTGTATATCCCTCCTGATTGCCCTGGCAGAGGTTTTTCTCTGCCGAAGCTTCTGACACTTCACTGCCAGCCTCCCTTTCATAGAGAGGCTTTTCCGTATGTCCGATTTCTGTCTTTTTCTCACCCAAGGGCATACTAAAGGTAAACCTGGAACCCTTCCCGGCTTCCGAAACCACCCATATCTTTCCTCCGAGGATTTCTACCAGATTTTTTGTAATCCCAAGGCCCAGTCCAAGGCCTTCCCCTTCGCCCTGTTTTTTCCCCTGATAAAAGGGGATAAAGATAATCTCTTTTTGGGCATAGGGAATTCCTATTCCTGTATCCTTTACCGACAGAAAGGCTTCATTGCCATATATAGCAGCCGATATCTCTATCTCCCCTGTTTCCGTAAACTTAACCGCATTATGAATCAGATGATAAAAAATCTGTCTCAGCTTTACCCTATCACTCCTGATTTTCGGAAAATCTTTCGGTATTTTCCGGACAACCTTTAAATCTTTTCTTTCATAAGCCAGATATTCAAGCTCCGCTATCATAGCCTCAAGGCTGTCCCTGTCTATATCCTCCGGAACGATTTTTATATTCTGATTTTCTCCTGAGGCTTCCAGCATTTCATCCAGTATACTGTAAATATGCTTTCCTTCCCTGTTAATCTGCATAATATTCTGCTGCTGATAGAAACTTAAAGAACCTTTTTCTCCTTTTAACAGCTCTTCTGATAAACTGATGATGCCATTTGAAGGCTTTTGCAGCTCCAGGGAGGTCTTTGCCAGGAACCTGTCCTTTAACTGGTCATACACCAGTAACTGGGAGGATAGCTGGTCAACCTTCTGAAATGCAGTTTTACTGCGGTAATACATAAGCACAATTTGTGTCAGTATCAGAGCCAGCATCATAACTGTCGGCATTTTTCCCACATTAATATCTGTTAAAAAGTCAAGCAGCAGGGATAGAAGATAACATACAAAGGCTGTGATAAATATTATGATGTATTCCGCATACTCTATTTCCTTCCGCGATGCCCTGTATATAATAAACAGGATATAGGCCAGGGGTAAGGCAATTACGGCGGCAAGGGTAAGCTTATAAAAATAGAAGGAGATTCCCATAGACGGAGCGGAAGTGTACGGTACCCAAATCAGGACCGGTCCCACAATATTCAGTAGAACCCCCAAGATAACAACAAATTTTCTCTCCGCATACTTTTTAAAATACGAACTGATTAAAAGCAGGAGGCAAAAATGAGAAATAAATGTAATCTGAATCTGGAATCCAAAAAACGTTGCCATATTTTCAGGCATGGGGAGAAGGTCATTTATCAGCCTGTCACCAATTGTTGAAATATAGATGCCCTGCAAAATAAGGAAAATTCCAAAGTAAAAGGAATACTTTGAGCCCTTTTTTATTAAAAATGAACCTGCCAGGCAAATGCCCGCAACCATACAGCAGGAAATCACAAAGAAATCCACACTCCTGTCCAGGTCTCTGCTCTTCAGTATCACTTCCGATTTTCCAAAATCAAAGCCCTGTAATATCCCTCCCTTGTAAGAGGCATATGTACTTACCTGGATTACCAGCTCCATCCTTTTTGCAGATGAGCCGGCAAATCCTGCAAGTCTCCTTGCATCCGGCATAAAGCCTTCGGACTCTTCCGAGACCCGGCCGCTTTCGCACACTTTTGTACCGTTCATATAGATAGCCGCTGCATACTGTATACCATCGGTTTTGATTCCGTAGCTCCCATCCTCCGGCAGCTCCAACAGCAGCCGAAAGGTACCGGAATCAAAGGGCTTTGACTTATAAGCCCCATAGTTTCTCCAATCGTCCGGCACCTTTACATACTTTCGGTATTGTTCGTATTCCTGAAAGACATCTTCGCCCTGCTTTGGGGTAATCAGTTTTCCGGGGTAGAATTCCCAGGTACCTCCGATTTTGGCCAGCCCCCGCCTGGCAAAATCCCAGTCTGCCAGGGATAGCACCCCGTTACTGGCGGTTGCAAGATTTTTATAATGTGGATTATTCAGGAGAACCAGGCCCAGTATATTAGCTGCCAGGATTACTATACAGATAATAATTGAAGATTTTTTTCTTATTTTCATCCTGTCCTCCCACTCCATTTTTTATTACCGTTCTTCACCTCCTGGCATCATCCTTACAGCTGGGAAGACCAGCGTCCCGATGCTCCGCAGGGAAGAATCAGCTTATTTGATGTTACAGGAATCCCTATCTCCTCCGCCTTGACAATCCCTCCATGCTTACTCTGTACTTCAAGTCCCAGCATGTAGGAGAGCACTGCCGGCTGCAATCCGGTGGTATAGGAATTTATCAGGAAAAACAAGGGGTTTTCTTTCAATACTCCCGTACTTAATTTTACAAAGGGATGGATGTTTTCTTCAATTTTCCAAGTCTCACCTTTGGGTCCTCTTCCATAGGAAGGCGGGTCCATTATGACCGCATCATACAGATTTCCCCTGCGTATCTCTCTTTCTACAAATTTTACACAGTCATCCACGATATAGCGTATCGGTGCTTCCGATAAACCTGACAGGACAGCATTTTCCTTCGCCCAGGTCACCATTCCCTTGGAGGCATCCACATGGGTCACATTTGCGCCTGCTTTTGCGGCAGCAATCGTGGCTCCGCCCGTGTAGGCAAAGAGGTTCAATACCTTAATTTCTTTCCCCGGATTTTTCTCCTTCTCTCTTCTGATAATATCACCAAACCAGTCCCAGTTAGCCGCCTGCTCCGGAAACAGCCCCGTATGCTTAAAATTAAAGGGCTGCAAATGAAATACCATATCCTTATAGGTAATATTCCATTCCTTGGGCAAATCAAAGAACTCCCATTCCCCTCCGCCTTTATTGCTTCGGTGATAATGTCCGTTTGGCTTCTTCCATCTTTTATCCGCTTTCTCTGTATCCCAAAGCACCTGAGGGTCCGGCCTGACCAGAATATAATCTCCCCACCGCTCTAATTTTTCTCCATTCGAAGTATCTATTACCTCATAATCCTTCCAACTATCCGCAAGCCACATATCTTTCTCTCTTTCTTTTTCAGTGCAATACTGCATACACACTTTCTTTATATTCAGAATGATAACTATTCTTTTATTCTGCAATACTACAAATCTACTATAATTCCAGTCTTTTTTCAAGTAATTTACATATGAATATTGCTAAAATGCTAAAAACTTTACATATCAATACGATACCTGCCGGCTGGCTGCCTGCAGTACTGTCGGAATAAATCGAAATAGCACTTATTTTCATGCCGGCACTTATATTTTCCCATAACAAAAATTCCAGAATAGTTCACTGCCGGGGCTTTCCCGTCACAGCTGACTATCCTGGAATCTCTCAATCCTGTTTAATCAGTATCATTTAAAATATAATTTATTTGATTCTTATTTTAAGTAATTATCAAGACTTCCCCTGGCGCACAGAAGACTCTCTGAGTATCGTCTCTGTGTTTATGGTTATGATCTCTTTGGGAAGGTCCATATTTTCAATTCTCCAGATAAGCTGCTGGACAAGCCTGCGGCCCATTCTCTGATTACCGATGTGTACCGTTGTCAGGGCCGGAGACAGGAGCTCTACCTCTTCCTTATCATCAAAGCCGGTTATAGCAACCTCCTCGGGAACCTTTACACCCCTTCTCTTAAGCCAAAGCATAGCATCCTTGGCAATATCATCATTGGCGCATACAATTGCTTCCGGCAGTTCCTTCAGCTTTTCAAGTTCCGCATTTATTTCTTCCTGCTTGTAGTATTTATGCTCTACATGACGGGTAATAAGAAATTGCTCCTCCGGCTCAATTCCATAACCGGAAAGCGCCGCCCTGTAACCCTCGTAACGGTCCCTAATGGTCCTGCAATAGCTGATATCCCCGATAAAGGCGATTTTTTTATTTCCCTGGCTTAACAGGTGTTCGGTTATCATTCTTGTGGAATGGTAGCCTTCAAATACAACAATGTCTCCCATGGAAGAGATTTCATAAACATCACTGGGTCCATCCAGGAATACCACCGGGACGTCCTTTCTTAATATCAACTCAAGAAATTCCTTATGAAATACATTCAGGATAATAATGCCGCTCATATCCGAATCCACATCAAGGGGTGCAATATGCCTGGCTTCATCTTCTTCACTGATAAAATTAAGCTGCAATTTGCAGTTGTTTTTATTCAGCTCATCGGATATTCCCATGATAATGCGGTTCCAAAAGGTGGACAGCTCTCTTCTTGCAAATACCACCACCGTTCTTGCCTTTTCCAGCTTATCCTTTATTTTGTATTCATTCAGTACAAGGGGGGACAGCTTGGAATAACCCATTTCATATGCTTTTTTTATTACCACATACCTTGTTTCATACGCTACCGTGTCACTGTTATTTAGTGCCTTTGCCACAGTATTGCGGGACAGGTTCAGTTCCTTCGCCACATCCTGTATTGTTATCTTTTTCAATTTGTTACCTCCCTGTTAACAAAAATTCCGTTTCTCCTAAACTATCTATCTGAAATAATAATGGATACAAGGTAGAAATCAAGATTGCTCTTCTCATCTGCCTGGGTAATGGTAATGTCCAGAGTATGCTTTTTCTTCTCCCCGCCGGTTAAAAGATTTTGAAGATACAGGCAGTCTCCCCAGTCTTCTTCAAAGTTAGCATCCAGAACAATCTGATTATCCATATCCTTATCCACTATTACCGTTGCCACAGGTGCCTGCCTTTTGACAGTCTTCTTATATTGCACCGCTATATTTCCCGCCTCGACCTCAAAGGAAATTGTATCCCCAATCCTTCCTGCACTCCATCCGTTACGGAAAATGTCCGTTATCTTTTCTTGTGCAGTGTTATCTATTTCAAAGCCTTTTGCAGCCGGCTGTGAATTCCTGTTATTCAAGCGGAGGGAATCCTCAAAACGGTTAGCTGTTAAGGTTTCCTTCGGAAGAATATATTCCTGATCCGTTTCTTCTTTTATGACCTTCTCATAAATCCTGTCAAGCATATGGGTTACTATATCGGCTACCAGCTTATGTCCTGCATCATTTGGATGAAGGTCGTCGGGAGTAATATCCGCTTTTAAGATTTCCCCTGCTTCTACCAGCCTGTACAGGCTGTCCTTTATGCTTACCATCGGAAGTCCGTAGAAAGCCCCGACTTCATTGTGCATCTCCTGGGCATTGGTGCCATCCTTGTAAAATACATTATTTAAAATAAGTACCCCAGGCTCTGCTTCGTGGGTAAGTATTCTCCTGATAAGTCCTTCAT
>JAEYPZ010000089.1:0-8464 GCA_023410275.1 Bacillota bacterium | reverse complement strand
GTGTGGAGTTGTGAGCTCAGACAGTGGTATAATTTTACCTAGGAACAGCTGCCGCCATTTAAGTGTCATTAGGGAACTCCTCAATAGAAAATTACGAAAGGTAAGCCAAAATCATCTGGGGATTGGCAATAAACCCATGGACATTTGTTGTATTGTATTGGTCTTATAAGGTTTTAGGCACAGCAAACGTGTAAGATCAAATAATGGATATACACAGATGACCAAGGGGATTGTTTTGGAGTTTTGTCTCAAGAGGTTCCTTATGACACTTAAGCGGCAGGAAACGTGACTAGGTAAAACATTGCCACTGTTTGAGCTCGTTAACTGACACAGCCATAGTTGTCACAGCGAGTTTGGCGCTGATTTACCTGCCAGTTACGTTTTCTGCCGCTTTAGTGGAATAAGGGTTCTCGCGTAACAAAACTCCAAAACAATCCCCTTGGTCATCGTCCGGTTCCAAAAACTTCCTTTCGTTTGCCGTGTTATTAGTTGAATTATGCTGTCTGACCTTTTCCAGGTATAAAAATGCCATATATTCCGGCCTTTTTATATCTGAAAGAGAAAAAACTGAAATTCCGGCTATTTAGTAGAAAATAATACATTGAACTTGTGGAAGTATTTCGGTAAAATGTGAAAGATAATGATATCTTTCGGAAATATTTAGAGATATTAAATGAGAGAAGCAGTAACCCGAAGACAGGTTAAAAAGCAGAAAAGAGGGCAATATGAGCATACAATTTGAAGAAAAGACCGGCAGCTTTATTTTGCAGACAGAAAAGTCCACTTATATTATGCAAATACAAAAGCAGAAATTTTTATCCCATGTATACTGGGGCGGTAAGATTCTAAATCCCAATGTAGAAGCTATGGTGAAGGCGGCAGGAAGGGCTTCCTTTAGTGCTACCACCGATGGGGACAGCCAGTTTTCACTGGATACGATGCCAAATGAATATCCGGCTTATGGAAATTCGGACCTTCGTATGCCGGCATATCAGGTGCAGCTGGATAATGGCAGCAGAATTACCGATTTTGCATATGAAGCCTATGAAATTGTGAAGGGTAAGCCGGCCTTAAAGGGCCTTCCCAGTGTTTATGCAGAGAGTGCAGAGGAAGCGGTGACCTTGCTCATCACTTTAAAGGATGCACTGACAGGTCTTAAGCTGATTTTAAGCTACACGGTAATGAAAGGGTTTGATGCCGTTCTTCGCTCCGCACATTTTGTGAATGAAGGAAAGGAATCCCTTAAGCTCCTTCGTGCTCTCAGTATGAGCATGGATTTTGACAGCTATGATTTTGATATGATTACCCTGTCCGGAAGCTGGGGCAGAGAGCGCCATGAGGTCAGAAGGGCGCTGGTAAACGGAACCCAGTCCATTGAAAGCCGCAGGGGTGCCAGCGGACATTCTGAAAATCCCTTTATGGCCCTGGTATCAAAGAATGCCGGTGAGGACAGAGGTGAGGCTTATGGTTTCAGCCTGATATACAGCGGCAACTTTTTGGCAAGTGCTGAGGTGGACCAGTATAAGACGGCCAGAGTGGCAATGGGAATCAATCCCTTTGATTTTTCCTGGACCCTGGAACCGGGAGAAGAGTTTTATACGCCGGAAGCGGTAATGGTCTACTCCAATGCAGGTATAGGTGAAATGTCCAGAACCTACCACAGGCTGTACCGCAGCCGTCTGGCAAGAGGAAAATACAAAAATGCCGAAAGGCCCGTGGTTATCAATAACTGGGAAGCTATGTATTTTGATTTTACGGAAGATAAATTAAGGGAACTGGCAAAGGAAGCCGCTGCTCTTGGAATCGAGCTGTTAGTGCTGGATGACGGATGGTTTGGAAAGAGAAATTCCGATACATCCAGCCTTGGAGACTGGTTTGTTAATGAAGAAAAGCTTCCCGGAGGTTTAAAGGGTCTTGCCAATGCCGTGAAGGAAGAGGGAATGAAGTTTGGATTGTGGTTTGAGCCGGAGATGGTATCACCTGATTCCAGACTTTATGAGGCCCATCCGGACTGGTGCCTCCATGTGCCTGACAGATTCCGGAATCTTGGAAGGAACCAGCTGATACTGGATTTCTCCAGAGAGGATGTTCAGGAAGCCATTATTACCATGCTGTCCGATATATTGGGCAGTGCGGACATTTCTTATGTAAAATGGGATATGAACCGCAATATCACAGATATCGGCTCTGAGCTGCTGCCGGCAGACAGGCAGATGGAAACAGCCCATCGTTATATCCTGGGAGTTTACCGTGTGATGGAAGAAATCACGGCAAAATTTCCCCAGGTGCTCTTTGAAAGCTGCTCCGGCGGCGGCGGACGCTTTGACCCGGGTATTTTATACTACATGCCCCAGAACTGGACAAGTGATGATACGGATGCCGTAGAGCGTTTGAAGATTCAGTACGGAACAAGCCTGGTCTATCCTGTCAGCGCTATGACCGCCCATGTATCCGCCGTTCCTAATCATCAGACCGGAAGGGTCACTTCTCTGGAATTCAGGGGAGATGTTGCCATGGCAGGAAATTTCGGCTATGAGCTGGATGCCGCAAAGCTGTCAGGGGAAGAAAAGGAAACGGTCAAGGCACAGATTACAGCCTATAAGAGACTGCGAAAGCTTATCCAGTACGGAGACTTTTACCGCTTGTTAAGTCCCTTTGAAGGAAATCATACTGCCTGGATGTTTGTATCAGAGGATAAGAAGGAAGCGGTTGTTTTCTTCTACCGTGTACTGAATACCCCCAATGATGCCCTTTACCGCTTTTCCTTATCCGGACTGTCGGAGGAGCTTGTATACGAACTGGAGGGAACGGATAGTGTGCTCAGCGGTTCCCAGCTTATGAATTACGGCTTGAATGTTCCGGCGGAGCTTACCTGGGGTGATTTCAGAAGTAAGATGTTCATTTTAAAAGCAAAATAGAGGGAAGGCAGGGTCATTATGATAATTAGTGCTTCCAGAAGAACGGACATACCGAGGTTTTATTCACCCTGGTTCTTTCAAAGGTTAAGGGAGGGCTTTGTCCATGTCAGAAATCCCATGAATCCCAGGCAGGTAAGCCAGGTCAGCCTGTCAGAAGAGGATGTTGACTGTATTTGCTTTTGGACAAAGGACCCTTTGCCCATGCTGCCCCGGATACCTTACCTGTTCGAAAAGGACTATCCTTTTTACTTTCAGTTTACCTTAACTCCTTACGGAAAGGAGCTGGAGGTGAATCTCAGGGAAAAATCGGATATTGCAGATACCTTTATTGAGCTGTCAAAGCTTATTGGTGCAGAGAGAATAGAATGGCGTTATGACCCGATAGTCTTAAATGATAACTATACGGCCGCCTATCACAGAAGGACCTTTGGGGAATTCTGTGCCAGGTTATGTGGATATACCCAGGTCGTAAACATCAGCTTTGTGGATATTTACCAGAAAATCAAACGGCAAAGAAATAATACTCTCATTCGGGAAATTACAGAAGAAGAGATGGTGCTGCTGGCAGCAGACCTTGCAGAAATCGGAGGAAGGTATGGAATGGAGGTAAGAAGCTGCTGTGAAGAAGCACTTCTTTCCGTTCCCGGTATCAAAAAGGCAAGCTGTATTGATGGAGAATTGATTGAAAAGCTTCTGAAGCGGCCGATTAAAAGGGCAAAGGCAGCCAGCCAGCGGCCCGGCTGCAACTGCATGGACAGTGTGGATATCGGCGCCTATGATACCTGCAGCAACGGCTGCTTATACTGCTATGCCAATACCAGTATCCAGGCGGCTGTAAAGAACCGGAAATTGCATGAAAGAGAAGGAAGCTTACTGCTGGGAACCATAGCAGAAAACGATAAGGTTACGAAAAGAATTATAAAAAAAATTTAAATTTATTATTAAAATTTTATTATTTGGGTGCCATAATCTAATCTCAATACCCCTGACTTTGATTTATGATACTCGAATCATATTTGAGAATATAATAAAATGGATACACACAATGTTCCGGGGAATACTATCCTTGCAGCAGGTAATCGAATTTTCAGGCAGAAAGGATGTAACCGATGGAAAAAAACAATAAACAGACCAATAATAATAAGGTAACTTCAGAGGAAGAGCCTAAAAAGCCGGAGGATAAATACAGCCAGACCAGAGACATCACCGTAGGCTCTGCCATGGTGCACAAAGCAGCCTATGAGCCCCAGTCCGAATGCAATCCGGATAACGGTGCCTTCTTTGAAGAGAGAAGCAATCCTCTAAGCAGTAAAGGCAATTAAGAAAAAGAGATAGACGGTACCCTGACAGGCAGACACGAAAGAAAAGGTGTTAACCGGCAGGATACGTTTATCTCTTTTAATTTGCCAGCTGCTCGATGAAGTATCTGGCGGCATTGGAAAGGGGAATATTTTCATTATAGGCGGCTACCAGCTTTCTGGAAGGAAGGGTTTCCTTTAAGGTAATGGGCGTCAGCCGGCTGGAGGAATCCTTTCCGTAACAAAAATCCGGAATGAAAGCGATACCAAGCCCAATCTTTGCCAGGTCAATGAGCAGGTCATTACTGCTTAATTCCACTGCCGGTACAAGGTCCAGAGAATGCTGCAGGAACAGGTTGTGAAGAAATTCACTGGTGGTGGAATATTTGGTCAGCATCAGGATGGGATAGAAGAGAAGCTCCTCCAGGGACAGGGGTTCATCCTTCACCTCAAAAAAGTCTTTATTTACAATAAAGATATCATTGAATTCCAGAACTGTTTCAATATGCATGCTGTTGATAAGAGAGGAATTGGGTGAATTGGTAACAATGATATCCACCTCATTATTTTCCAGCATCTTGGCACATTGAAAGGAAGTACCGTTGGTTACCTTAATGTGTATCTTGGGATATTTCCGGTGAAAATCCTCTAAAAATGGAACCAGATAATAGCGGCATATGGTATCGCTGGCACCCAGGCGAAGCTGGCTTTCTCCTAAAGCGGAAGCTTCCAATAGCTGGTTCTCACCCCGGCTGATGAGATTAATGGCCGGCTCTATATGCTTAAAGAGCAGTTCGCCTTCCTTTGTAAGGGAAACCTTCTTGGTACTTCGAAGAAACAGGGTCTGGTTTAAATTCCCCTCCAGTACTTTGATGGATTGGCTTACGGCGGACTGGGATATATAGAGGGATGCAGCAGCCTCGGAAAAGCTTAATGATTTTGCTACATAATAAAATACCTTATACAGCTCATAATTGATATCCATGAAATACCTCCTGAAAACTATTTTGCCGGAATTATTTCCAGCCAGTAACCGTCCGGGTCATTGATAAAATAAATCCCCATGGCAGGGTTTTCATAACAGATACAGCCCATTTCCTTATGCTTCTTATAAGCGGCATCATAATCATCGGTAACAAAAGCCAGGTGGAATTCATTATCCCCAAGATCGTAGGGATGGTCCCAGTCGCTGAGCCAGGTAAGCTCTAATAAATGGGAGGTTTCCTTATCTCCAAGATAAACGATGATAAAGCTTCCGTCCTCCGGTTCCTTCCGCCTGGTTTCGGTTAAGCCAAGAGCCTCTTCATAAAAACGGATGGATTTATCAAGGTCCAGTACATTGATATTATTGTGTGCAAATTTGAATTTCATGGCAGTATCCTTTCTGATTCATCATCAATAAGGAAGGTTTGACCTTCGTCTGTAATTTCCATAATCTTATCCCGGTAGGGGATGGCTTCCTTTGAAGCTTTGAACTTGCCTATTACACGGTAGTCCCTCCAAAAGTGCATGGGAAAGGCATGGGCAGTGTCGGTATTTCTCATAAAGAAGTCAAAGCCGAGGGAATAAAACTCCTCTTCCTGCCTTGGGTCTAATACAAGAAAGGCAAGATCAATCTTTCTTCCGCCAAGCTTTCGAATCTCATCTCTAAAATTCTTTGTCATATTCTGCTGATCTTCCACGGTATCCTCTTTCCATAACCACCAGTTTAAATCACCGGCATGATAGAGAGTACGTCCCTTTTCAGTTATCAGGAAGGCTACACCCTTATCGGTCGAGCGGAATGTCTCAAGGGTGAAGGAAGGCAGGGAGAGAGATTCATTCTTACCAATCATTATGATATGCTTTTTTGCATTTTCAAAACCGTCAGGCTCCGTAAAAAAAGATTTTCTTACATGGATATCTTTTGACAGGACATATGTTATCTGAGGGTAGTCATTTAATAATTTAAAAATATCATGGTTAAAGTGATCCTGATGGGAATGGCTGGAGAATACAAAAAGGTGTTTTTCTTTTGGAAAAGTGGGAATATTACCTTTATAATAATCAAAGAGAAACACAGATTGCTCTGTTTCCACACTAAAGCAGCTATGGTGAATATAGGTTATCAGCATAAACACCTCCTGATTATATCGTATTAATAATCATATTCTAACTCAAATACAAACATTTGTACAGACTTAGGGTTAAATTTGATTATTGTAAATTTGTGTAGATATTTAGTGAAAACACTTGAAAAAAAAGCAAAATATGTATATTATGATTATATATTATTTGCTCGGGAAGCAAATAATTATGTAAACGGATTTTACTAATTTAATATCGTTGTTCGACAGTATTTACAAGGGCTATGGGGAAAACAAGGGGAAATGAAATACGGTTGGAGGAGGATAAATAATGGAAGCTAAGAGTAAGCTTTACAAATGTAAGTATAGTAATCCGGTTAATTTAGGTGATAGTCCAAAACTAAGGTACTTTTACATTGAAAAGAAGCGGCAGGAGCTGCACAGGATGCTGAATTTTTATGGAGGCTCGGTAAATCATACGGAGATACTTGAGCTGGGGAGGGAATTTGACAATGCGTTCATGGAATTGTACCAAAGTAAGTAAATAAATAAAAAATCAGGTGCTTTCTCAACAGGAAGCACCTGATTCAACCCTTATTAGAGGAAGAACTTTTTTGATATAACTGTATCATTTGACCTTTTATAAAATCCTTTTGTTCATCGCTTAGGCGTCTGTAGTAACTGATGGCATTCCACTCATCTTTGTTCAGGGCTTTGTCGGGATGATAAGCAGTTCCTTCTTTAATAATATCCCTTGGACTATCTGTCTTATCATTAAAAAGGTAATCAACCGAAACATCAAAATAAGAAGCAATCTTTTTGAAAGTGTCAGGGTCTGGAGTGCTGATATTTCTTTCATAATTTGACATAGTGGATTTACTGACCCCAAGGATTTCTGCCAGTCCTGTCTGGGTGAGGGACTTCCCGAGACGAAGTTTTTTGATCTGATTACCAATATCCATAAATTCACCTCTCCAACAAATACTAACATAAATAAAAATTATTAAAATGGTGTTCTATTAATACTGGAAATATTCCAATAATATTTGACAAAGTCATAAAACTCTGCTATAATACAAATATAGGAAGCCGGACAACCTGAGCCGTATACTTTTAATAAAGCATAAGGTGGATAAACGATATTACCCCTCAGTAAAGTTGATGCTGCTTTATGCTTTATTAAAAATATATGACTTCTTGAAAGAATTCTCATCATCAGGTGTCCTTCCATATAAAAATAAAAATAATTTTCAAGAGAGTTCCCGTATTTCATTTCCAAACCGGGTAAGATATGGTATAATTGATTTGTGTACAACAGATAGAATAGAATATGATTAGTTTGTGCATAATCCCAAAAGAATATAATAGAGAGGATGAAAGCATATGTTGAACCCGGAAGTATCAAAGCTATTAAACGAACAGGTGAACAAGGAATTTTACTCGGCTTATCTTTATATGGATATGGCAAATTATTATGCGGACCAGAACCTGAATGGGTTTGAGAACTGGTTTATCGTTCAGATGCAGGAGGAAAGAGATCACGCTCTGTTATTCCGCCAGTACTTATTAAACAACAGCGAACAGGTTACCTTAACACAAATTGCAGCCCCTGATACCAGCTATAAGAACTTTAGGGAGCCATTAACACAGGCTTTGGAGCATGAGCAATTTGTAACTGCCTCTATTAATACCATATACGAAGCAGCCTATAAGAATAAGGATTTCCGTACCATGCAGTTCCTTGACTGGTTTATCAAGGAGCAGGGTGAGGAAGAAAAGAATGCCGATGATAACATCAAGAAATATGATTTATTCGGCGGGGACCCCAAGGGGCTCTATATGCTGGACAATGAATTAAAGGCAAGGATATACACAGCACCTTCCCTGGTTCTGTAGTTAACAGATTTGAATAGGTTTTGAGGCTGGATACTGTAACCGGTCTTTCGCAATCTCAGCGAAGGACCGGTTTTTTGCATGCAGGAAACACAGGCAGCAGGTACCACGGTAAACACAAGAAAGTTTATGGAAGCGGACGATGACCAAGGGGGTTGTTTTGGAGTTTTGTTACGCGAGAACCCTTATTCCACTAAAGCGGCAGAAAACGTAACTGGCAGGTAAATCAGCGCCAAACTCGCTGTGACAAATATGGCTGTGTCAGTTAACGAGCTCAAACAGTGGCACT